>NZ_JBKJRB010000102.1:0-120226 GCF_046594945.1 Gemmatimonas sp.
GAACTGACGACGGGTCCGGGTCGGTGACACCCCGGTATCTTGTTGGAGCAACGGCGCCATGGAAAGAGCAGACGACATGGGAACAGCCTCGATCACCCTCGTACACTAAACTCGGGATGGATCGGTGTCTCACTCATATTGGCAGAGAGGGATAGAGCCGCTGTCAGAAAAAGCACACGCAAAACTCTGTTCACTGATCGGCTGTATACCGTAGGGACTACGGCATCCTCATGGGACTCGGCTGATTGCGTTTCGAGTGTACGGCGAGGGCGCTGCAGTGCATTTCGCGCTTCTTACTTCTTCGCGCGTTTTACTCTTAGCGCTGTTGACTCTTAGCGCCGTGCACTCTTGGCGCTCCTAGTAGTTCCAAGATCTCACACCGACAACGCCAACCCTTCCCACGCCGCCAGCACGCGCAACGCACTCCCCGCCTGCATCGCCATCGCGCGGCTCTCCTCGACCATGCGCTCCACCGCCTCATCGTCGCGATCGGGATGATGGTGAAACAACACCAGCATCCCCGCGCCGCATTCGATCGCCAAGCGCGTGGCCTCGAGCGACGACGAATGGCCCCAACCGACGTGCGCGGGCAGTTCTTCGTCGCGATAGGTGGCGTCGTGGACCAACACCGGCACGCCGCGCAGGAACGCCGCGAGTCGCGCGCGCCACCTGACCGTGGCTTCCGACTGATCGGCGTAGGCCAGCTCGTTGTCCGGCGCATAGGCCACGGCCGGCCCCTGCGCGTCGTCGATCCGCAGCACGGCCGCTTCACCGGGGTGCTGCGCGGCGAATCGATGCACGCCCGACGTGCCCACCTGGCGGGCGGCGGAATGCTGCCAATCGCACACACCAAGCCGGCTACGGATGCCATCCACATACGGAAACATCGGCGGTGACAGTAGCGCATCCACGAACGACTGGAGCGACGCCGTTTCGCCGTCGCCGCAACAGATCAGCACTTCGCGCGTTTGCGAAATCAGCGGCGCGAAATGCGATAGTCCGAGCACGTGATCGCTGTGCCGATGCGACAGAAAAATGTGCGCCGTGCGCGCATCCCCGTCGCTCATGAGTTGCGCACCCAAAGCACGGATGCCGGTACCGGCGTCGAGTATCAGCAGGCCGTCATCCGCCGCGCGCACCTCCACACACGGTGTATTGCCACCGTATCGCACCGTGCGCGGTCCCGGACTGGGACAGGTACCCCTGGTTCCCCAGAAGCGTATTCGGAACCGCGGCGAGACCCCCGACGGCATCGGCAGCGCGATCGGTGGAGCCGTCAGCCGCGCGGACGCGCGCGCGCTTCGAGCGCTGCCCGATCCACGATCGTGACCACACGACGCTGCACCGAAATCAGTCCCTTCTCCTGGAACTCGGCCATTGCCCGCGACACCGTCTCACGGCTGGCGCCGATCATCTGCGCGATGGTCTGATGGGTGAGCTGCTTCACGAGCGTGGCCGGTTCACCGGGCGTGGCATGCTCCAGCAGCACTTTTGCCACACGCCCCGGCACGTCGAGTAGCACCAAGCTGCCGATCGTCCCATCGGCTTGACGCAAACGGCGCGAGAGCTCGACCATGAGTCCCCAAGCCACCTGAGGGCTTGTTTCCACCTGGCGGCGAAAATCCGCGCGGCGCAGGACCAGGAGACTCGACGGCTGGGTGGCCACCACGTGGGCCGAGCGCGGTCGCCCGTCGATCAGCGACAGCTCACCGAAGTGATCGCCGACATTGAGGACGTTGAGAATCACTTCTCGGCCGTCGTCGCCGATGAGGACGACCTTGACTTCACCGGAGCGTACGACGAACAGTGCGTCGCCGGGGTCGCCTTCGGTGACGATCATGGCCCCCTTGGCAAACCGCTGTTCACGGGTGAGCTCAGCGAATCCGCGCACGGCAGATCGCTCGAGCTCGCGGAACAGCGGGACCGTGGTGAGAAAGTCGGTAATGCGATCGAGCGAAACGCTCATGGTGGGCGGCGTGAATCGCAGAGGAGTAGTTCCGAATGTAACCATCGTGTGTCACCTCGGGGGGGCCGGTGCCCTCGCGGGTGTCCCGTGAAGGTACCAAGGTGGAAGAAGGAGGCAAGCGGACAGCCGAGGCCTCCGAACCTGCTCTGGATCGCATAACGCGGTTATCTTTCAGTGATACCCGCGACATCCATGTAGGTCCGCGCTTCGGTCGATATTTCCGACCCGCGAGAAGACTACGATGCAGGTCACGTGCCTCGCCGTGACCGACATCACGACGACTTTCGAACTCGAGCACACTCACAACATGCTGACCCATCTTCGCGACCGCATGGCCGACGCGTTGCGTCGTGCCACCGAAGTGGAGCAGCTGCTGGCCGATCCGGAAACGGTGAAGGACGCGCCGCGGCTTGCTGCACTTGGCCGCGAGCACCATCGTCTGGCTGAGGTCGTTCACAAGGTGAACCGCTACGCCAAGGCGGAGGCGGAGCTCACGGACGCCCGTGACATGGCCAACGGAGACGACGCTGATTTCGCCGCCGAGGCCAAGGCCGAAGTCGAGCGTCTCGAGCTGGAATGTACGGCGCTGGAGAAGGCGCTGCTGCCGCTGCTCATTCCGCGGGACCCACTGGACGATCGCCCGGCGATCTTCGAATTGCGCGCCGGCACCGGTGGGGATGAAGCGGCGCTCTTCGCCGCCGACCTGCTGCGCATGTACACGCGCTTCATCGAACGGAAGGGATGGCGCATTGAGGGCATCTCGTACTCCGACGGGACGCTCGGCGGCGTGAAGGAAGCCGTGTTCAAGGTGATCGGTGACGGGGCGTTCGGCTTGCTGCGCTGGGAGTCCGGCGTGCACCGCGTACAGCGCGTACCGGCCACGGAATCGCAGGGACGCATTCACACCTCTGCCGCGACGGTGGCGGTGCTGCCTGAAGCCGAAGAAGTCGACGTGAAAATCGAAGACAAGGATCTGCGCATCGACGTGTTCCGTTCGTCGGGACCGGGCGGGCAGAGCGTGAACACCACCGACTCGGCGGTGCGCATCACGCATATCCCGACCGGCTTGGTGGTGTCGCAGCAGGACCAGAAGTCGCAGCTGCAGAACAAGGCCAAGGGCATGGAAGTGCTGCGCGCGCGTTTGCTCGACCTGCGGTTGTCCGAGCAGGAAGCGGAGCGGTCGCGCATGCGCAAATCGCAGGTCTCCACCGGCGACCGGTCGGCCAAGATTCGCACCTACAACTTCCCGCAGGGACGGGTCACCGATCACCGCGTCGGCGTCACGCTGTACGACATCGACCGTGTACTCGACGGCGATCTGACTCCGTTCCTTGACGCCATCGCGTTGGCGAACGCGGAAGAGAGCCTGAGTGGGTGACACCGGCAGGCTGCTGCGCGATGTGCTGGACGACGCCGCGCGGCTGCTGTCCGTGTCGTCGGCGCTGGTCGAGGAAGCCGGTGCGAACGGGGCGCCCATCGATGTCGTCCGCGAGGCCCGGTGGCTGCTGTCGGCCGTGATGGATGTCGCACCAGGGGAACTGGGCCGACTGCTTCTGGTCAACCAGCCGGTGTCCGACCAGCACGCGGTCAAGATCGAGCGGGCCGCACGTCGACGGGCAACCGGCGAACCGATGGCGTATTGCGTGGGTACGGCTCCCTTTCGCGATCTGGTCCTGCAGGTGGACCGGCGGGTGCTCATTCCGCGTCCGGAAACGGAGATCGTGGTGGGGGAGGCGCTTCGAAGCACCGCCGGCAGCCCGGGCGGTGTTGCCGTCGATATCGGGACCGGGTCCGGGGCGATCGCCCTGAGCCTGGCCACGGAGGGCCGATTCGAGCGGGTCATTGCGACGGATCTTTCCGACGACGCGCTGACCGTGGCCACGACGAACGCGGCACAGATTGCCCTTGCGCAACCCACGGCGGCGCCGGTGGAGTTTCGTCAGGGGGCCGATCTGGCCCCGCTGCGAGGTGTGCTGGCCCGTGTGATTGTGTCCAACCCGCCCTACATTGCGTACAGCGAAGCGGCTGCCCTCCCTCGCAGCGTGCGGGACTGGGAGCCCACGGTTGCCCTGTTCGCGGCCGATCACGGCATGGCCCGCTACGAGGCGATCCTGGCGGGCGCACATGAATTATTGGAGCCGTTCGGCTGGGTGGTTTTTGAGGTGGATGCCCGACGTGCGCAGCAGATCGCGACCCTGGCAACGACCCGTGGGTATCAACAGGTGCAGGTTGTACGCGATCTCACCGGCAGAGAGCGCGTTCTGCTGGCACAGCACGTTCCGGCGTAAATCTCACTTCATTGCTTCTACTCGGCCGAGGAGGCCGATCTCTATGCTCGAAAGCAAGGCGAAGGACCTTGGCCGCACGATCGGTCAAAGCGACGAGTACAAAGCCGTGAAGCGCAGCAGCGAGGCGTTGAACGCCGATCGCGACGCGACCACGGTGCTGCGGCAGATGGAAAAGATCCGTCAGGACGCGCAGGCGATGATCGATCGTGGCGAGGAGCCGACGAACGAAATGGAGCAGCAGCTCGATACGCTGCTGCAGCAGGTCCAAGTGAACAGCGCCTATCAAGCCGCGATTTCGGCGCAGGACAATTTCGATAAGCTCATGCTGCGCGTGAATCAGTGGATTGCCGATGGCATCCGCGCTGGTGCCACCAGCTCCATCATCCTTGGCTGACCCGTCCGCCATGTCGGGAGTCGCTCGCGGTTGCTTCATCGTGCTGGAAGGCGGCGAGGGGGTCGGCAAGACGACGCAGTGGCGTCGGGTGACCGAGCGGCTTGCGGCGTCGGGTCATGATGTGGTGGCGTTGCGTGAACCCGGTGGAACGCCGGCCGGTGACGCGCTGCGGGCCGTGCTGCTCGATCCGACGTCGGCACTGACGCCGGAAACTGAGGCGCTGCTGTTCGCCGCGTCACGTGCGCAGTTGGTGCGCGACGTCATCGGCCCTGCGATGCAGCGAGGCGCGGTGGTGCTGGTGGACCGGTTCCTGCTGTCGACCTACGCGTATCAGGGTCGTGGGCGCGCGTTGTCGGTATCGGCGCTGCAGGCGGTGAATGCATTCGCCACCGGCGGATTGGCGCCCGACCTCACGCTGCTGTTGTCGTTGCCGCTCGATGAATCGATGGTGCGTATGCACGCGCGCGGCAGCGTCGATCGCATGGAGCGCGAAGGGGATGCGTTCCATCGTCGGGTGCGCGTCGCGTTCGACGAGGCGTTGCAGCCGGCGTGGCAGGCGCAGCATCCCGAGATCGGTCCGGTTGTTGCCGTCGACGCTGCCGGCGACGCCGATGTGGTCACGGGGCGCTGTCTGGCGGCACTGGCCACGAAATGGCCTCATCGATTTTCCGAGGTGCAGGTGGAGCGTTCGTTGTCTGCAGGACAGGTGTCTCGTGGCTGAACCGCTGCCGGATACGCCGCGCAGCTCCCGTAAACGGTCACGCTCGATCGCGGCGGCCGGGCTGTTCGTGGCGCTGTTGTCGCTGGGTGGATGGTGGGCCGGTCGTGATCTCACGGCCGGCACTCGTCAGGCGCGTGCGCCGCTCGGTGGCGCGCGGCTGTTCGATCAGGTGGTGGCCGCCGTGGCGCAGAAGTACGTCGACTCGCTCGATGGCAGCGCGATCTATGAAAAGGCCGTGGCCGGATTGTTGCGCGAGCTGAAGGATCCGTACACGACGTATCTGGCCGAAGACCGACTGCGCCGATTGAACGAACAGATCAGCGGCACGTATGCCGGAGTCGGTTTGCAGATCGACATCCGCGACGGCTGGCCGGTAGTCATCGAGCCGATCGTGGGTGGTCCGTCGGAGCGCGCCGGCGTATTGGTCGGCGACCGCATCGTGATTGTGGGGAAGGAGTCAACGCGTGGATGGTCGCGCGACGAAACGTCGAAGGCAATGCGCGGCGCGCCGGGATCGAGTGTCACGTTCACGGTGGAACGAGGCGATTCGCGCGTGAACTTCACGCTCACGCGCGACAAGGTGCATCTGCGTGCCGTGCAGCGCGTGCAGTTGCTGCCGAACGGCGTGGGCTACGTGGATGTGAATGTGTTCAGCGCGCAGACCGCGACCGAGCTCAGTGCAGCGGTGGATTCTGTGGTAAAACTCGGCGCGCGTTCGCTGGTGATGGATCTGCGCGGCAATCCTGGTGGACTGCTGGAACAGGGTGTGGCGGTGGCCGAGCTGTTCCTCGATCGCGGGCAGAGCATTGTGCAGTTGCGCGCGCGTCCGGGCTCGCAACCGCAGGTCTTCACCGACAGTGTTCCGCAACGCTGGCCCACGTTACCGCTGGCGGTGCTCGTAGACCGCGCCAGCGCGAGCGCCTCGGAGATCGTGGCGGGCGCGTTGCAGGATCACGATCGCGCGATTGTGCTTGGTGTGACCTCGTTCGGAAAGGGCAGTGCGCAGAATGTGTATCCGTTATCGAGCGGCGGAGCGCTGCGACTGACCACGGCCCGTTGGTACACGCCGGTGGGGCGGAGCATCAACCGTCCAGCGCCGCGGGACCGCGATGACGAGTCCGACGACAGCGCTGAAGTGTCGCTGCCTGATACGATCCGACCGCGCTTTCGCACCGATGCCGGTCGTACCGTCTTCGGCGGCGGTGGCATCACGCCGGACGTGATCACGGGCGATACCACGACGCCGACGCAGGTTCAGTCGCTGGCGCGAGCGATGGGTAAGAACGCCGGGGCGTATCGCGACGCGGTGGCCAAACAGGCGCAGGCGCAGAAGGGCCGGATGAATGGCCCGGGTGATCCGGTCACGCCGGCGATGCTGGATGCCCTGTATGCGGATCTGGTCAGCCGTGGTGTGGCGCCGCCACGCTCCGTGTTCGACAGCGCGTCGCCGTGGATTTCCCGGTCGCTAGGCTACGAGATGACGCGCGTGGCCTTCGGTGCCGACGCCGACTTCATGCGCCGCACACAGGACGACAGTGCCCTGCAGCGCGCCATGGAGCTGCTGCAGGGCGCCCGCAGCCCGCGTGATGTGTTCTCGAGACTCGAGAAGCGCGCGGTCGAAGTGCCCGCAGCGATTCGCTAAACGCTGCCGGGGATTTTGGTCGAGACCTTCACCCCCTTGGGCGTGACGAACTTGAACGAATCCTTCGGCAGCACGGCGTCCGGCACCCAGCTGGTGAGCGTTATGGTGCGATCGACCCCCTGCGCGTCGAGCACTTGGACGCGCACCGGACGCGCGTCCTTGTCGTCGAGCCAGAGCACGGCCTTGCTGAAGGGCACCGAACTCGCGCTCTTCGGCACCAGCTGCACACGGCGCGTGCTGCGCCCGTCAATCGGCATGCTTTCGCCGCCGGAGATCGTGAACGCACGTCGCGGTGTGTCGAGCAGCTGACCGAGCAGATCGGCCACGATCGCGCCGTCGGCATCGGCCGGCAGCTTCAGCACCTGTCCCGGGGTGCTGCTGGGGAGATAGACCCACAGACTCTTTCCATCGCCCACGATACGATCGCCGGCCGGTTCGGTGAACGTGATCGACACGCGATTCGGCCGCTCCTGCACGAAGACGCCTCGCGACGCAGCGGTGCGACCGAGAATCGGGTTCGTGATCTTCTGGTCGAAGGTTGCCTGCAATGTGCGCGTGGTGGACCAAGACTTGGCGACGCGCGCATAGGCCGCTTCGGCGTCGGCGATACTCTGCGCTGACAGCGGCGCCCACGACGGAACGGCACTGAGAAGCGCCACCGCAAAGGCGCTCGCGATCGTGCTCGTGCGACGGTGCGGTGGAATTCGATTCATGATGGTCATAAGAGTGACTACACGCGTGGGTAGAGCAGGTGCCCCGGTCGGACACCGGCCGAACCTCGTACTGTGCGGTGGATCACCATTGTGGGGCCGCGCTCGCCGCGCTTAGCCCTGCGCGGCGGGCAGCGGCGGAGTCGGTGCGAGCTCACGGTCGATCGCTCCCGCGATCAGGCGCAGCTGACGCACGAGTTCGGTGAACTGCTCCGGATAGAGCGACTGCGCGCCGTCGGAAAGCGCCTTGTCGGGTGTGGGGTGCACTTCCACGAGAATGCCATCGGCACCAGCCGCGACGGCGGCACGCGCCATCGGCGTGACTTTGTCGCGCAGTCCCGTGCCGTGGCTTGGGTCGGCCATGATCGGCAAGTGCGACAGTTTCTGGACCACTGGGATCGCCGTCAGATCGAACAGATTGCGCGTGGCGCTGTCGAACGTGCGCACACCGCGTTCGCAGAGAATCACGTTCGGGTTGCCTTCCGACAGTACATACTCGGCGCTGAGCAGCAGATCGTTGATCGTGGCCGCCATGCCGCGCTTGAGCAGCACCGGCTTGCCGAGTTTGCCCACATGCCGCAACAGCGAATAGTTCTGCATGTTGCGCGCGCCGATTTGAATGCAGTCGGCGTACTCGGCCACCATGTCGGCGCCACGCTCGTCCATCGCTTCCGTCACGATCGCGAGTCCCGTTTCATTGCGTGCGAGGGCGAGCAGCTTGAGTCCCTCGAGGCCGAGTCCCTGGAACGCGTACGGCGATGAGCGTGGCTTGAAGGCGCCCCCGCGGAGGGCATGCGCGCCGGCGTTGCGCACGGCATGCGCCGACGCGAGGATCTGCGCTTCACTCTCCACCGAGCACGGACCCGCGAATACCACGACATCGCTGCCGCCTACGCGCACGCCCGGTGCAATCTCGACGATCGTGTTTTCGTTCTTCCATTCGCGCGCGGCCTGACGATACGGCTTCTGCACGATGAGGACGTTCGCCACGCCGGGGAGCCCCTCGATGTACGACCAATCCACCTGTGCGTCGTCGCCCAGGAGTCCGATTGCCGTGCGCACCGCGCCCGGCATGGGGAGGGGCTTGAAGCCCTGTCGCACGATCTCGTCGCAGACCGTGTCGATGTCAGCGGCGCTCGCGTTGGGCTGCATTACGACCAGCATGTCACGTCCTCAGAATTCGATGGACCAGCCGTCGGTCGCGAGGACCGTCGGACCGGTGAAACACTCCGCCACTTCGCCGAGAATGTCTACGGCTTCCACCGGCGGATAGAAATGTGTGAGCACGAGACGATACGCCGCCGCGTGCGCGGCGAGCTGCCCGGCCTGACGCGGTGTAAGGTGCTCGCGAACGACCATCGACTCGGGCAGTGAGCACTCGGCCAACAGCAGGTCACAGCCCGTCGACCACGCCCCGAGCGCCTCGCTCACCCCGGTATCGCCGGTATACACGAGACGACGCTCCCCGTCACACACGGAATATGCTACGCTCTCAGCCGTATGTGGAACCGGGTGCGCGCTGAGGGTGACGTGTTCGCCCACGCGCACGATCTCGTCGGGGAGGAGTTCTCTAACGGTGCAAGGGAACCCCGGGGCCAGCATCCAGGCGCCATACACACCCGCCATGCGTTCAATCAGGGCGCCGGTACCTGGCGGCCCATAGAGCGTGACCGGTGCGCTGCGTGGCGGCAGCTGACCCCACCGCCAGCCCATGAGCAGCATGGGCAAATCGGCGATGTGGTCGGCGTGGAAGTGGGTGATGGCAACGTGGGTGATAGCGGGCCAGTCGACGCCAAGCGACGCCATGCGATGCACCGCGCCGCTGCCGCAATCGAGGAGGAGACGGACGGCGCCCGATCCGTGGCCGGATTCCACCAGATGCGCCGCGCTCACGCGCGCACCGTGCGGCGCGGCGGTGCCGGTGCCAATGGTCGTGAGCTTCACGAGCCACTCGGAGTTGAGCACATGATCAGCGCCCTTTGAACAGGATGCGGCGGAAGGTCGGTGCGCTGGTGCCACTGCGGAAGCGCGCCACGTACACACCTGGGGCGACGGTTCGGCCATCGCTGGCCGTGCCGTCCCACACGAAGCGGTTGTCACAATTGCTGCCGGCTCCCGGCGCGCCACGACCGTAACGACCTGCCGTAAACTGGCTCACGCCGTCAAGGGCCGGCACGATCGTGCGGACCACGTTGCCGCGAAGGTCGAGCAGGTCGAGCGATACCGTACCACCGGGCTCTCCAATGTCGAACCAGAAACAGGTGCTGAATGAAGTGGCCGACGGAAATGGATTCGGGAAGTTCTGATACAAAATTGTCGTGGTGGGCAGCGCCGGATCCGTGATCAGAAACGACCCCGGACTGGCCACGCGCACGAAGTCGCCGTTGGGGAGTGTGGCGCGCACGTTCCACCGATACGACGTATTCGCCTGCAGGTTGGTCGGCACGCGGAACGTGGTGTCACTCAGGCCGGCGGCACCGAGTTCGGGACGTCCATTACTGACCAATGTGACTTCGAGCGCGTAGCGCCACGGCCCGGCGGCGGGCGTAATGCGCGCGCTCTTCCACACGAACAGTGGACGACGCACGTCCAAGCCCTCGCCCGCTGGATTCGGAGCAATGAGCGTGAGCCACGCGGGTACCGTACGCGGACCCGTGATGGGCGACACGGCTATCGTGCCCGACGCGCCCTGCACAGTGGCACGCCAGTACACCGTGGCCTCACTGGGAAGGGCGCGCGTGATCTGCACGGCGATGGTCGTGTCCGATGTCGAGAACGTCGAGTCGACGGCGAGCGATGCCGCC
The DNA here is from genome assembly GCF_046594945.1 of Gemmatimonas sp. GTDB lineage: Bacteria > Gemmatimonadota > Gemmatimonadetes > Gemmatimonadales > Gemmatimonadaceae > Gemmatimonas. Next base: position 10,526 of record NZ_JBKJRB010000102.1, read on the forward strand.
CCGAAGTCCACCGACGTGGCGATCTGGACACGCACGCGCAGCGGACGCTGATCCGCAAACCCCAGCGCGCGCACCACAAGGGACGGCGTCAAGGTCGGCAACGCGACGGCGGTCGGGCCATCCACCACGGCGGTCTGCCCTGACAGGAGTCGGGGCATGACCATGAACGCTGCACCGCAGCACACCCCTGCGGCGTTCAACCAACGCCGCCGCGCGATCGAAATCACGCCGGCGTCGGTTCGGCGGCCGAGTCCTCGGTGGAGTCCTCGGTGGAATTCGCGGCCGAGGACTCGGAGCCGGTCTCGCCACCGATGTCGCCGGCAATAGCATCGTCCGGCACGATCGTTTCGTCGACCTGCTGACCCCCGCGCAGGCGCACGCTCACAATCGACGACACGCCCGGTTCCTGCATGGTCACGCCGTACACCGCATCGGCAGCTTCCGACGTCGTGCGCGGGTTGTGCGTGATCACGATGAACTGCGTGCGCGACTTGAAGTCGTTCAACATCTTCACGAAACGGCCGATATTCTGGTCGTCGAGCGGCGCGTCGACTTCGTCCATGAGGCAGAAGGGGCTCGGCTTGGTGAGGAAGATGCCGAACAGCAGCGACAACGCCACAAGCGCCCGTTCACCGCTGGAGAGCAAGTGGATGCGCTGCGTCTTTTTGCCACGCGGCGACGCATGTATTTCGATGTCGCAATCGAGCGGCGCATCGGGATTCTCGAGACGAAGATCGCACTCGCCACCGCCGAACATCCGCAGGAAAATCTGACGGAAGTTTTCGCGGACCTGCGAGAACGTGGCCAGGAAGAGCTCGCGCGCCGTGCCGTCGATTTCGCGGATGGCTTGATGCAGTGACTGCTTGGCGGCCACGAGGTCGTTTCGCTGTCCGGTCAAAAACTCGAGCCGACGCTGCTCTTCCTCGTGTTCCTCGATCGCCAGCGGATTGACCGGCCCCAGCTCATCAAGTGACTCGCGCAGCTGCTGCGCTTCGGTACGCAACGCATCCGTCTCGAGATCGAGTTCTTCAAATCCGGACAGCAGATCCTCGAGGGTCCGACGCCATTCGGTTTCAAGACGCTGCCGAATCGCTTCACGACGGCCCGAGAGTTCGGTGTGACGCAGCTGCGCTCCGTGCAGCTGCTCACCCAATGCCGAGGCACGACGACGCGCTTCATCGAGCAGGCGCTCGGCGGCGTCGAGTGCACTGGTGGCGGCGGCCACCGCATGCTCGGCGCCGGCCAGTCGCGCGTCGGCGTCGGCGAGCGTCTTCTGCTCGGTCTCCAGTTCCGCGCGCCATCCATCGAGCTGCTGCGCCAGAGTCTGGTCGGCTTCCGAGAGATTCGTGAGCTCACGCGCCAGCGACTCGAGACGTGCCGCGGCGGTGGAGTCCTCTTCATTCAATCGCTTCTCGCGATCGATCGCGACCGAGAGACGCGCTTGCGCCTGCGCCTGGGCAACCTGCCACGTGGCCCGTGCTTCGCGTGCTTGCTCCTGATCGCGTTCGGCCACCGACATCGCTTCACGCGCGTCGGTGATGTCGGCGTCGGCTTCGCCGGCGCGCGCGTGCAGCGCCTCGGCCTGCTGCGCTAGTTGCGTCGTGCGCGAGTCGAGCTCCTCGAGACGCGAGATCAGCCGTTCGGCCAAGGCGCTTGACTGCTGGAGCTCACGTTCGGCGCGTTCACGACGGCGCTCGACTTCCTGCTGCACATCGGTTGCGCGACGCGAGTCCTGCTGCGCGCGGTTCGACGTTTCCATGGCCGCCTGCTGCGCACGCTCCGCCTCTCCCAGCGCCAGGCGCGCCGCTTCGGCGGCCATCAGGCACTCGTCGCGACGCGCGTCGGCGGCGGCGAGATCCGACTCGAGTCGCGTGATCTCGGCCCGGCGCTGCAGCGGGCCGGGGCCCGTGGCCGTACCGGGCAGGAACACCGCGCCCCGCTCATCAATGAACGCCTCACCGCCGTCGATCGCGCGCACCTTGCCCAGCAACGCGCGTACCCAGCGCGCCGCGGCGCCGGACGACTGCACACTGCCCGCGAGCGCATCGGCGTCGGCACCGAGATCCGTGACGACATCGAGTGGAAGCAGCAGCAGCGGACCGGGCTGCGTATCGGCATGCCATCGACGCACGGCGGCCGCCGCATCGGCATCGCGGACGACGATCGCGTGCATGGTGGCACCGAGGTAGCGCTCCACCAGTTTCGCGGCATCGCCATCGGCGGTGAGGAAGTCGGTGAGTGGGCCGAGCACCGATCCCTCTCCGAAGCGCTCGCGCACCTTCAAGAGCTTCGCGGCCGACGGGGCGAGGCCCACGCGCTCACGCTCGAGCGCCGCCAGCGCGCTCAAGCGGCCTTCGAGCGCCGTGCGCGACTGCACCGCGCCGGCCAGCGCACTGCGTGATTCGGCATCGGCGGTACGCGCCGTGGCGGCCGCCAAGCGCGCGCCCTCGAGCGCATGCAGCGCATCCTGCGCATTCGCCTGCGTGAGCTGCACCTGCTCGCGCGCGGCGATCAATTCACGCTCGGTGACGTCGAGTGCATCAGCCAGCTGCTGACGCTCGATCTCGAGCGCTTCGCGGCGCTGCTGTGTTTCGATATGCTCGCGCGCCGCGCCGTCACGATCGAGTTCGATGCGACGCGCCTGATCACGATGCTCGCGCACCTGCCGCTCGAGCTGTTCGAGCACGGCGCGCGACTGCTGCACCGCCTCGCGCGTGGTCTGCTCCACCGCGAGACGCTCGTGAAGCGCTTCACCGGCGTCGGCCAGTTCCTGTTCGAGCGTGGTGCGATCGCCCACCGCGCGTTCACGGTCTTCGCGCAGGCGACGACCGAACGCTTCATTCTCCTTCCGTTCTTCCTCCGCACGCAGTTTGCGCAGGGTCGTGCTACGCTGACGCTCCTCGCTGACTGCAAGCTCGCGCTCGAGCTTCTGGGTCTTGTCGCGCTGCTCGGTGGAGAGGCGTGCCAGTTCGAGTCGGCTGGCCTCGGCTGCAGAACGTGCGCCATGTGCTTGCTCACGCAGCATTTCCGCCTGCGCGATCGCCTCTTCACCACCCGGGACGTCCTGCTGCAACGCTTCAAGACGGCCGTCGAGTGCGGAGAGCTCCTCGCGCCACGCCGCCATCTCGCGGGTGGCCAGCGAAATCTCGACCTGGAACCGACGCGCCATCAATTCGGCATGCCGTTCGGCGCGACGACGCTGACGTGCCAGCGACCGCACTTGGCTCTGCACTTCGTTGATCAAATCGTCGAGGCGCGCGAGGTCGACCGTCGTCTCTTCGAGACGGCGTTCGGCGCTCCGACGGCGATCGCGATACAGTCCGACACCGGCCGCTTCCTCGAACAGCTCACGACGCTCATCGGGGCGGTCGGAGAGCAGGGCATCGATCATCCGGCTTTCGATCACCACGCCGGAATCAGCACCGAGGCCCGTGCCACGCACCAAGTCCTGAATGTCGCGCAGACGGCACGGCGCACGGTTCAGGAGATAGTCGCTCTCGCCCGAGCGCATCAGACGCCGCGTGATCACGACTTCCTTGAACGGAACGGGCAGCTCGCCGTCGGTGTTATCGAAGTGCAGCGAGACTTCGGCCATGTTCACGGCCTTGCGTGACGACGAACCATGGAAGATGACATCCTCCATTTTCGCGCCGCGCATCGCGCGCGCGCGCTGCTCGCCCAGCACCCACCGGACGGCGTCGGATACATTCGACTTGCCGCTCCCATTGGGACCGACGATGGCCGTCACTCCTTTTTCGAACACAAACTCCAAGTGATCGGCAAAGGCTTTGAAGCCATGGACTTCGAGCTTCGTCAAACGCACTAGAACGCTCTCCCAGTTCGATAAACCAACACAGGCGCGACGCGCAGGGCGCGCAAAGAATCCGCAAGCGGGGTCGCCTGCGTCGGCGATTCAAAAGCGCCGGTATACACATGCGCGCTGCCATCAGGCTGCAGGAGCGCGTACGCGATGATGCCACGATTCGCCAGCTCGGCGAGTCGCGTGGGGATCAACGTGGGGCTCACGTTGCGCGCAAGTCGCAGCGCATACGGCACCGACACGATGCTTCCCGATCCGACGATCCGTTGTGTGCGCAGCTTGGTCAGCAACGACTCGGCCTGCGCGCGCGTGGCCGACGCGCCCACCGTGACGCGGAACCACTGCTCGCTGCCCTCGGCCACGGGTGACAACGCGACCGCATCGAGTGCCCGCACGCGGGCATCGGGCATAGCGGCGGCGCGCGTGTTGGCCGTCGCGAAGTACACGGCGTAGCGGGAGGCGGATGCTGAGTCGGCCACGTTCTCCACCGTGAGTGGTGGACCCGCGGGATGGATGCTATCCGCTGTCGGCCGGATGGTGCCAGTGGAATCGCGAAGCAGCGAGTCGCGCTTCGCACTGTCGCCACGCACCGAGGTGTCCATCGGCGTTGGTGGAACCACGACGGCCGTGCTGTCGGGTCCACGCTGCCGGCCGGTGATCAGTTCCGCAACCGGTTCCGGAAGGCGCGCGAGCAGCTGCGGCCAGGAGGCGCCAACGGCAACCGCGATCGCACCGATCACGGCTACGATCGCGAAGAAGCGACGGCGGCGGCTGGCCTCGTCTTGGGCGGCCGCGGCGCGTGCGCGCGCGGCGTTGGGCCGCGGCGTTCGCGGCGGCGGTTCGGGCTGGGGCGGCGCGGGCGGTGCAATGAGCGGCACACCCGGGGGCGCGGGGAAGACCGTGTCACCGACCGGCATCAGGGCGCCGACGTACGCGCACAAGTCGGCGAAGCCCGGGGTGGCCGGATTGGCGACGACGACGAGCAACGCACCCACCTGATGAAAGCCCGCGGCGAGACGACGCCACCGTTCGTTCGCATACACCGCGTCGTGCGCCACCGCCTCCGTGCCGCTCGGCATGAGGAACACGTTGTCGGCACCGTTCATCGGGCGCGCGATCTTGTTGAGCGACACGCCGTACAGGAAGCTGTCGGAGATGCCGTGCGGATCATCGCCGGTGAGCAGCGCTTCGATCGCCGGCGCCTCGCCGATCAAGTCGGCGACGGCCACGCGCCGGCGCTGCCCCTGCGCTCGCGCGACGCCAAGCGCGATCGACGTCGCCAAGGCGGAATCGGTCGCCGCGATGACCACGGAGCAGATGCCGTCGAGCAGGGGCGACAAGCGGCGACCCTCCATCTCCCACGATTCGGTCAGACTGAGCGACGTCACGGAGCCCCCTCGAAGATCCAAAAACTCTGCCCCGACGACTTGCCGACGCGTTCCGCGTCGGCACGAGTCGGGTACGGACCGAGCACGACGCGATACAAGGTTTTCCCTGCACGATCGGACGTCGTTATACGCGGCGTCTCCCCGTCTACACGAATGCGCGACGCGACTTGACGCGCCTGCTTCTCGTTGAGAACCGCGGCAAACGATACCGTGAAGACTGCGCTGGTCGCTGTGTCACGTCGCGCGGTATCACGGACAATATCTCGCGCGGCGGCGCTATCGGCGTAGTCCACGGAGTCGCGCGGCGCACTGGTGCGAAATTGTACCGGCTGATCGAGCCCGGCCGCGCGCGGACGGAAACCGTTCCAGCGCAGGGTATACCAGAACTGACGCGCGCCACCTTCGACCGTCTTCATGTCGGCCAGCGACGACGGATGCGCAAACACCACATCGTCGCCACGCGTGGTCGCGATCGCGCCGTCGGGCAAGACGAGCGGCAAATCGCCACGCCACTCACTGCGGACCACGCCGATCACGGCGTCGCTGCCGAGACTGATGACGTACACGGAATCGGCGCCACCGCGCGCCAGCAGCACGCGACCCAGCGGATCCATGCGCAACGCACGCGGCACACCGGGCAAGGTAATCTTGCCCTTCACGCCTTCCTCGAACCGATCAACGACGCGCAGCAGCGCTTCGTTTTCGATCGCCACAAAAAGACGGTCACCACTTGGCGTGGCGGCAATCGCCGTCACCGGGTCACCGATATCGACTTCGAGCGCCTTCGCGAGATCGCGCGTGCGCACCGCGATCACTTCTTCGTTGCCGCCGAAGAACAGGCGATCACCGACCGCGCCAGCGGTGGCGCCAAGCGACTTGCGCAACGTGGTCTCGTTGCCGCCGATGTCGAACGACAGACTGTCGGTGACGTCATGGCCTGGAGGACGCACGCGCCACACGATCGCGCGATCGCCCTTGGCGCCGGCCACGATCAACGAGCCGTCGGCCTGCGCATAGAGGGCATGCGCCGGGAGCGCGGGTTTGAAGCGCCAGTCGCCTCCGCTCGGCGTGTAGCGCGTGATCTCGCCATCGGTGGTGAGGGCGTAGATCGCACCACCATCGGCGGACGAGGCCACCGCGACGTCGTCCGTGCGCGAGGTTGTCACCGTGCCGAGGCGGATATCGATGCGAACCGGAGCCCCGCTCGTATCCACAGCGGCGAGATACCCGTCTTCGGCGCCGAACGCGATGATCCGATCGAGGGCAGGGACGCGGGCACTCGATCGCCACAGCGTGGAATCGAGATCTGGATACCGGGTAGCGCTCATGACACCGCCGTCGCGCGAAACGCGCAACACGATCGGGTCCGGTCCACCGGGAATACTGGGAGTGGCGTCGGCTCCGGAAGGGCGAGACGAGCGATCGGCGCAGCCGCCGGCAACACCGCACGCGAGGAGCACGAGCGCCGACGCGATGAGCGTGCGCACGGGCGAAAAGTACCTGTCAAAGGCGGGAGCAGGGAGGGGGGACGGTAGGGGAAATCCCCCATCGTCCCCCCTTGTTCTCAATCCCCGTTCAAACGGGGCCACCGACTCAATAGCTGGCGCCGAAGAACCAGGTCCCAAAGCCCTTCGTGCCGGGCCGGCTGATCGGTACCGCCCAGTCCCAGCGCACGATGGCGATGTTGAAGAGGTTGAACCGAACGCCAAAGCCGTAGCTCTGCAGCAACGCCCGCTGGCGGGAGAAGTCGTACCCCTCGGGGCGACTGGCCACGACCTGCTGGCCCTTCGACCAGGCCACGCCGGCGTCATAGAAGAACAGGCCGTCGATGGGGGGGAGTCCGATGGGCAGGCGACCGCCGCCGAAGCTCCGGATGATCGGGAAGCGTAGTTCCGCGTTCGCGAAGGCCACCCGGCTACCAATCAGCTCGACGGAATTACACGACGTGCCGTCGTCCGTGGGCAGACCGGTGCACGTGATCGAGCCCAGGTTCTCGCGGTTGTACCCGCGGATGAAATCGGGACGACCGATCCACTTCGGAAAGCGCAGCTCGTCGCGACCCACCGACATGTTGGCGGTGAATCGCGTGGCGAACGTGACGTAGTTGAAGAGGATCGGATAATAGCCGCGAATGTCCGCCAGATACTCCGTCCACTTCCAGGTGCCAACGCTCGGTTCCACCTCGAGACGCAGACGGCGTCCGGAGATCGGCCCCGTGTATCCGAAGAGCGTATTGTCGGTGACGAACGCCAGATACGGCGAGATCGTATTGGCCGACGCGACGTTACGGGTCGGACCGCGCTCGAAACCGGTAGCGAACCCCTGCTGATAATCCACCAGACGGGTGAAGGGGAACACCTGCTGGTCGATGTTCTGGAAACGCGCCCCCAGTTCGAACCGCGTGAAGCGGTTGAGCGGATAGAGGCCGGCCGCGAACACTTGCCGCACAACGAGCCGCGTGATCTCCTGCGATTCCGAGAACTTGTCGTTGCCGAGATCTTGCTGGATGTAATTCGACAGCAGGTAGATCGGCTGTTGAATCACACCGGTGGTGTACTGCAGGCGGCGTCCGAGACTGGTGTAGCCCACGAACACTTGCGCGTCGCTGAGCTGCCCATTGATCGCGCCGGAGAGCGCGAGACGCCGGTCGCCGAGCAGATCACTGAGCACCACCGTGGTCCCGCCGAACGTCCCTTGGCCGAACCCACCCTGCTGATACCCAATGGACGGCTGCGCCACGTACTCCGGCGTGAGACGCGCCTTGTAGCGGTAATCGCGGAACTTGGTGGAGTCGGGAAGATTGAAGTCGAAACTGTCCATCAACGCGCGCACGCTCACCGTTTCGGACATACGTGAAGCGACCGACGCCGGCAGATCGTCCGACGCCCGCGCCGCCACTCCGACCGTCGGCCGGTAGAACGACTGACGGGCAGCCGCGGTGTCGCCGAGCGTGGCGCGGTTCAAATGCGCCGTGGGATCTACCTTCACGGGCGTGGTCGGCCCGGTAGGCGGCTTGCCGGGCGTGCCGCCCTGCGCCACCACCACCGGCTCGCGATACGGTTCTTTCTTGAGTGCCCGCGGATTCTTGATTTTCCAGATCGCGTGGTCGGTCTTCTCGTAATACACGAAGGCCAGCACGTCAGCGCCGCGTGCCCAGGTTATTGCCGGCGACTGTTCGGCCACGGCCGTGACAGCACCCAGGACGTTCGTGAGTTGGTAGTGCTGCTTCGACTCGAGATCGTACAGGAAGATGTTGGCGATACCGGTGCGATCGGTGATGTAGGCTAGCGACTTGCCGTCGGGCGCCCACTGCGGATTGAGACTGCGTCCGCCCTGTCCGTCAACGATCGTGACCTTCTGCGTCTCGAGATCGAGCAGCGACAGCTTCCACTGCCCAATTTTCAGGATGTCGAGATCGGTGTCCTCTCCGCGATCGCTCGTGAAGGCGATCGTGCGTCCATCGGGCGACCATTGCGGTTGCAGATCTCCGAACGGATCCTTCGTGATCTGGGTGTAGCCGTCGGCATCGAGCGACGCGATGTACAGATCGCTGGAGCCGTGGCGCATGCCGCTGAACACGATGCGACGCCCATCGGGCGAGAAGCTCGGACTGAGCACCTGGTCAAGTTCGAAATCGAACTTCTTCAGGATCTTCCGCGATTGCACGTCCATCACGTACAGCACGTCGCGTCCGCCGCTCTGTCCGGTGAAGGCGAGCAACTTCGCGTCGGGCGAGAACGAGGGCTGCGAATAGACATAGCGCAGCTGTTCGAAGTCGGGATTCGTGGTCGTCTTCACGAGGCGCGCGATACGCTTGCCCGTTTCTCCGTTGGCCAAGTACATCTCGGGGAACACTTCCCCGCGCAGAAAGCTGCCGTACGCGATGTACGTGATGTACTTGCCGTCGTTGGAGAGCGCCGGCGCCACGAACAGGCTGGCAATGCTGCCGGAGCGCTTCTGCGAGAGCAGGGGCTCGGCGAAGCTGCGCGGGCGCTGGAGTTCGGCGACGGTGGGCAGAAACTTGTTCTGCATCGCTTGCTTCCACTCGGCGCTGAGGTCGTCGAGCGACAAGCCGATTTCGCGGCGGAAGGCGCGATCGATGCCGAGGCTGGGCACGGCGTTCATGATTTCGCCGATAACCTCGTCACCCCAGCGCGCGCCGACGTACTGCCACACCGACAACCCGTAGCGATATGGAAAGTACTTGTCCGGGCGCTCCGTCATCTGCGAGATGGTGGGGAGCGCGTTGTTCGTGACGGCGTCGCGCACCCACGCATCGGTCCACGGGTGGTTGGGGCCGATCGAGAAGTACTCGGCGAGTCCTTCCATGAACCAGAGCGGTGGATTCACCATCGCCAGGTTCTGCAGACCAGCGCCGGCACGACCGCGCGAGAAAATGTCGAACTGGAACACGTGCACCATTTCATGCTGGAGCACGTGTTCGAAGCTGGCCCAGTCGCCGCTGAAGAACTGCGCCATGCGCTGACGCAGCGGGTCGGTGACACCGCCGGTGCCTTCGCCGAGATCGCCGAAGACGTTGCTCTGCGCAAAATCGCCTGACGAGCCGAAAATCAGGACCGGCTTCTTCTCGCGGAACTGGTGGGCCATGAGGCGTGACAGCCGCGCGTACGACCGTTCGGCCATGCGCGCGGCATCGGGCGCGACGTCGGCGATTTCGGGATAATAGTGAACCTGGAAGTGCTCGGTTTCAATGACGCGCCAGCGCAGTCGATCATACTGGACCTGATTCTGCCCAAAGTACTGGGCGTGGAGCGGCGAGGCGATCGAGATGATCGCGAAAACCAGAGCGGCTCCCCATCGTGTCCAGCGCTGCGCCTGCGGCATTTACCGGGCTCCCTGCGTGGCTTCGAGATTCAGAGGTACCGGCGTTGCGTCTCCCCACAGCCGTTCCAGCTGATAGTACTGACGCAACGTCGGATGAAAAACGTGGATGACCGTGTGCGCATAGTCGAGCAGCGCCCACCGTCCTTGCGTGAGGCCTTCGGTCATAGTGGTAGACACGCCACCGTCCTTCAACCCTGCCTGGATGTGTTCTGCTACGGCGCGGACATGCGTGTCGGATGTCCCACTGGCAATAACAAAGAAGTCGGTCATATCCGTCACTCCGCGTAAATCGAGGACGAGGATATCGTTGGCCTTCATGTCATTGGCGAGGGCAGCGGCGATGCGAGCAATGGATTCGCCGGGGCTTGGCGGACGATCTGCCATGTATGGAGTCGGGAGAATTCGAGTGATGGAAAGCCGCAGTCTGTATGCGGTACCCCATCGGGTGAATGAAGGTTGCGCGGTGGACGGCGACTCGGACAGGGGCAAAAAAGGGGGAGTCCGAGTCCGGACTCCCCCAATGCCGGCAAGGTGATGCCGATTACTGCTTGATGATCCAGACTTTAATTTCAGGCTTCACATCGGCGTGCAGGCGAATGCCGACGCGATACACGCCGAGGGTCTTGATCGGCTCGTTGAGTTCGATCTGACGCTTCTCGATGTGGAAGCCCTGCGCTTCCAGCTGGTGGGCGATGTCGGCCGTGGTGACAGAACCGAACAGCTTGCCTTCTTCTCCAACGCGCGCCGCGAAGGTCACGGAGACCTCGGCCAGCTTATCGGCGACGGTCTGGGCGGCGGCGACGCGCTCCGACTCGAGCGCCTCGAGACGGCCCTTTTCCAGCGCGATGCGCTTGCGATTGCCCGTCGTGGCTTCGAAGGCGAAGCCACGGGGAATGAGGAAGTTTCGGGCGAAGCCGGCGGACACGGAGACGATGTCACCAGGATGTCCGAGCTTATCGACGGCGTTACGAAGGATGACTTCCATGGGAGCTCCGGGTCCTGCGATAAAGGTGTGTGAAATCAGCGTGGCGACGAACGGCGCGGTTGCGCGCCGGCTCGGAAGTCACGCCAGGTGTCACCTAGCCCCAAGCTGAAGGTGACCGCCAGCATGGCGACCACGACCCAGATTGGACCGAGGATCGGGACCAGCACCACCAACGCGAGCAATGCCGGAACGGCGAGTCGGTCGGGGATCCACCACGTGAGCACGCCGGCGCCTCGAAGGGCGTACAGCGACCCGAAAAAACAAAACAAATTGGCACCAACCGTACGCCACTCAGCCAGCGTCGGGAGCAGCAGCACCGTGACACCGACGACCAACCCCCAGACCAACTGATCGTTGAAGCGCAGGTCGCGCAGCGCACCCAGCGGCCGACCAATGCGCACCCTCGAGAGGCGGTGATACGCGGCCCACCCCAGCGCCAACGCCAACAGCGATTCGAGCGCCAACAACGCCGGCGCCATCGACACCAGTGGACCGGGGACCAGTCCTCGCGTCGACCCCGCTCCGGAAAGCGGTTCCGCCAGTGCGACCAGCAGGTTTTCCATCCGTGTGGCGCGATCGGCGGCCTCGGGGAATCGCTGCGCGAACGCGCGCCACGACTCCGTGTCCGACCGACTGCGCCAGCTTTGCAACGACTCACCGAGTCGGCGCTGATACTCCCGGGTGAGCATCTGCGCCGGACCATCGAACAACATACTGCCACCACTGGTGCGGGTCGTGAATCCGGTAACCGTAATGAAGGCCGCGAACCCGATCGATCCCAGCGCCCGCGTGAGAAGCGACTTTCTGGGCGACGCCAGACAGACAAGTCCGAATGACGCGCCCAGCGTAAGCGCCCATCCCCGCCCGAAGGCACCGTATCCCGAGAACGGGAGGGGCACCTTCCAGATCACGTATCCGGCTCCTGCCACCCAGAGCAGGGCCAACACGAGCCGACCCCCTGACCACCAGCCCACGATCGCGCACGACGCGATCACGACGAGGACGAGCAGGGCAAACTGTTCGACTGGCAGCAGCAGCCGGATCGCGCCGGCGAAGAGCGACAGTGACGCGGGCCACGCCGGCGCCGCGGTGACGAGCACCATCAGCACCAGCGCCAGCACGAACCACCGCCACCCACGCTCCTGCGGAGCGGTCGCGGCGAGCTCCGACGCGACCGCTCCGGTCATACTCAGCCCGTCTGTCCTTTCACATACGGAAGGAGCGCGAGGAAGCGCGCCTTCTTCACGGCCTTCGAGAGCTGACGCTGGTGACGCGCGTCGACACCGCTCAGGCGGCTCGGCAAAATCTTGCCGTAGTCCGTGATGAAACGGGCCAACAGACGGTCATCTTTGTAATCGACGTAGCGGATGCCCGCTTCCGTGATAGGGCAGGGCTTCTTTTGGCGGCGCATGGTTTAATCCTCGTCGTCGTCGTCGTCATCGCCCGCGCGACGGCGCGAAGCGAGCTCTTCATCGCTGAGCTTCGGGGCACCCAGCTCATGCTCGGCCAGCGAGATGAGATAGCGGATGATCCCTTCATCGAGCTTGAGCGCACGCTCGAACTCGGGAAGCACGGCCGGAGCCGTTTCAAACCGGGCGATCGCGTAGTAGCCGGTGTCGTGGCGGCCAATCTTGTACGCGAGCTGGCGACGGCCCCAATGCTCGATCTCAGCCGGTGCGGCGAGATTCAACAGGCTCTGCAGCTTGTCCAACTTTTCCAGAATGGCCGCATCTTCGATTGCACTATCGATGATATACACGGCTTCGTAACGCCGCGTAGGGTTGCGGCGGATTTTGAGCTTTGCCACTCGGCAATCCTCCCTGTGGTCTAAGGTGCCCCCCGAAGTGCCGATCCGCGGGAGGAGGGTCAGAGGAACGGTGATCAGTTCCAGATGAGCCGTTAAGCCTAGCCCGACTGGGGATGGAAGGGAAGGGAAGCCTGCCCTACATTGGGTGCATATGTGTGGCAGATACGGCTTCGGCAACCCCGCGCGACTCGGGACGCTCCCTCTGGGCGTCAATTTTCCCGCACTCGCTCCCCGCTACAACGTGGCGCCGTCACAAGTGGTGCCGCTGGTGATGCAGGCAAGCGAAGTGCGCGAGGTCGGCATGGCCAAGTGGGGACTGATCCCGTTCTGGGCTGACGACCCAGGCATCGGCCACAAACTCGCGAATGCCCGCGCGGACGGCATTGCCGCGAAGCCTGCCTTCCGAGCGGCGTTCAAGCACCAGCGCGGGCTCATGCCGGCCGACCTATTCTACGAATGGCAGGTGGTGCCTGGTCACCAAGGGAAGCAGCCGTGGTGCATCCGCCTTCCTGACGAGGAGCCGTTTCTGATGGCCGCGCTGTGGGATCGGTGGCAGCCCAAGCACGACCCCATTGCCGACCCGGTGCTCACCTGCTGCATCATCACGACCGAGGCAAATGCGACGATGGCGCCGATTCACCATCGCATGCCCGTCCTTCTGCCACTCAGCAACGTGGATGCCTGGCTCGACCCCGACACGTCGCCCGCCGACGCGGCGAGTCTGCTCCGGCCGTACGACGGCACGTTGCACGCGTATCAGGTGAAGACGTGGGTCAACGCCACCCGCCACGATGACGCACAGTGTGCGACTCCGTTGGTGCGCGCCGACGAGCACCGCAGCGAACAGTTCTTCGACGATTGATGCCAGCCGCGCGGCGCCCTGACGCCGTGAGCCGCTACTTCGTGCCGCTCGCGCCGCGCAGATAGAGGTTGAGAGACCCGAAGCTGAGCTTCGACTTCATCTGCACCATCATGCGGCGATCGTCGTCGGTAATCCACACTTCAGCCTTGCCGTTCTTGCTGAAGATGCCCTTGGTCTGAAACGTGGGCTGCAGCACCACGGTCTTGAACGTCCCGCCGGGCACGGTGATTGTTTCGCGGCGCACGACGCGAATTCGCACCGGATTTCCCGCCGCCTTGAAGTAGCGCGCGTACTCGTACGACTTGCCGACTTCGAGCGGCAATGTGCGCACAAAATACAGGAACGAACCGTCATCGAGCGGGCTCGCCACGGTCGGTTCTTCCGGACGATCGTTCTCCTTGAACATACCGCGCTCGGGGAAAATCTCGAAGCGACGCCTGCGCTCGTAGCTCCCTTCGTCGACATCCTGGTGGTAGCGCAGCGAATTCAGCGTGCGCACGTCGAACCACGACTCATACACGTCATTCACGCGATACAGCGGAATGCCGCCGTTGATTTTGAAGATCGTATGCCAGACTGCACGACCGCGAACCTCGGCGATTTCTCGCACTTCCATACTACCGTTGCCGACTTTGAGCGAGCCGAAGCGCACTTCGTAATCGAGCCGTTCGCCCACCTTGAATGGCACAGACAGCGCCCCGGCTGGGAGTCGTTGTTCCACGCGACTCTCCGCTGTGTCCGGGGCTTGGGCCGCGAGCGGGAACGTACCGCCCGCGAGCACCACCGCGGCGACCAGCGCCGTGCGTATCGATACGATCCTCATGGCGACCTGCTACCCATGTCGGGCGAAAAGGGTCGGCTAGACGTTGAAGCGGAACAGCAGTACATCGCCGTCCTGCACGACGTACTCCTTCCCTTCCGAACGCACCGCCCCCTTCTCCCGCGCGTTCTTCCATCCACCGTGGGTGATAAAGTCCTGATACGACACGGTTTCCGAGCGAATGAAGCCCTTCTCGAAATCGGTGTGAATGACGGCCGCCGCTTTCGGCGCCGTGTCCCCGCGATGAATCGTCCAGGCGCGCACTTCCTGCTCACCAGCGGTGAAATACGTCTGCAGGCCGAGCAGGTGGTAGCCGCCTTGAATCAGTCGATCGAGGCCCGCCGTTTCGATGCCGAGCGACGCCAGAAACTCACTGCGCTCCTCTGGCGGAAGCTCCGAGAGTTCGGCTTCGATCTTCGCCGAGAAGGCCACGATCTCCGCATGTTCACCAGTGGCTGCCACGGCCGCGCGCAACGCCTTCAGATACGGCCCTTCGTCACCCGCCAACTCGGCGTCGGTGACGTTGGCTGCGTAAAGCACCGGTTTGGCGGTGAGCAGTTGGAGCCCCGCCAGCGAGTGCAGATGTTCGGTCGACAACCCCGCGCGAAGCAGTGGCATGCCTTCGGAGAGTGCCGCGAAGGCCGCTTCCAACGCCGGCATTTCCGCGAGCGCATCCTTGTCGTTCGCCTTCGCCGCCCGCTTCACCTTGTCGAAACGCTTTTCTACGACCGCGAGGTCGGACAGGGCGAGTTCCAGCTCGATCGTTTCCTTATCGCGCGCCGGATCCGGCGAACCCATGACGTGTGTCACATCGTCGTCGGCGAAGCACCGAATCACGTGCACGATCGCGTCGGTCTCGCGAATGTTCTGCAGAAACTTGTTTCCCAACCCTTCGCCCTGCGACGCGCCCTTCACGAGCCCGGCGATATCGACGAACTGCACCGCCGCCGGCAGCGTGCGCTTGGGCTGCACAATCTCGGCAAGTTTCGCCAGACGCGCGTCGGGCACTTCCACCATGCCGACGTTCGGATCGACCGTGCAGAAGGGGTAGTTCGCCGCTTCAGCCTTGGCCGAGGTCAGGGCGTTGAAGAGCGTGGATTTGCCGACGTTGGGGAGGCCGACGATGCCGAGTTGGAGCACGTTATAAAAGCGAAGTAGGGAGTACGGAGTGGGGGGTAGGGAGACGCGGGGCGCTCCATCCGCGGTGAAATGTAGTGGGGGGCGATGGAATGGTGCGGCATGCGGCCCTGGCGGGCGCACATTGGCGGGGTGGATAACTACTCGATTCAGGATCCCGAACGACTGCTGGTGTACTGTCGGGCGCTCGACTACGCCGTGGACGTGCGCGCCGCACTGCGAGTCGAAGGCGTGCGCGCGTATCGGGACGTCCAGTCCCAGCTCGCACGAAGCTCAGCGTCCATTCACGCGTCGATCGCGGAAGGCTGTCGATCGGGGACGCGCCCTCAGTTGGCGAGGTACCTGCAAATCGCCGTCGCGTCAGCATCGGAGTCGCAAAGCCATCTGTCATTCGCGAAGCGGCTCGGCGTGATCGCGCCGAACGTACACGACACGCTTGCTGCTGAGACGATCGCCATCCGCCGTATGCTGATCGCGCTCCCGAGAAGCGTACGTGCGCAGCACGAGGCGTCCACACGGCGCCCGACAAAATGAAGCGGGGTACGAAGACAATGTCTCCGTACCCCGTACTCCCTACTCCCTACTCCCTACTTCGCAGTTACCTCAAAAACCACGGCGCCAGCACCAAACTCACCACGCTCATGAGCTTGATGAGAATGTTCATCGCGGGTCCACTGGTATCCTTGAACGGATCGCCCACGGTGTCACCCACGACGGCGGCTTTGTGCGGATCGGAGCCCTTACCGCCCAGGATGCCGCCTTCGATCATCTTTTTGGCGTTGTCCCACGCGCCACCGGCGTTGGCCATGAACAACGCCATCATGACGCCCGTCACCGTCGCACCGGCCAGCAGGCCGCCCAGCGCCGTGACGCCGAGGAACTTGCCCACGAGAACGGGCAGCAAAATGGCCACGAGGCCCGGGGCGATCATTTCGCGGATGGCGGCCTTGGTCGAGATCTCGACGCACCGCGCCGAGTCGGGCTTCACGCCTGGCTTGCCTTCGAGCAGACCCGGGATCTCGCGGAACTGACGACGGACTTCTTCCACCATGCCCTGCGCCGCCCGACCCACGGCGGTCATCGTCGCGGCGCCGACGTAAAACGGCACCACGCCGCCCACGAACATGCCGATCACGACCATCGGGTCGATCAGGTTGAGCGTCGTCAGGTTCACGGCCGAGGCATAGGCGGAGAACAATGCCAACGCCGTGAGGGCCGCCGACCCGATGGCGAAGCCCTTGCCGATCGCGGCCGTGGTGTTGCCGAGGGCGTCGAGGCCGTCGGTGATCTTGCGGACTTCCGGACCGAGATGGCTCATCTCGGCGATACCACCAGCGTTGTCCGAAATCGGACCATACGCGTCCACCGACATCGTGACACCAACGGTGGCGAGCATGCCGACCGAAGCGATCGCGATGCCGTACAGGCCGGCCGACGTGAACGACACCCAGATCGCTCCGCAGATCAGCAGCACCGGCACGATACAGCTTTCCATCCCGACGGCGAGGCCGGCGATGATATTCGTGGCCGGACCCGTCTGTGAGGCTTCAGCGATGCGTCGCACCGGGCCCGCCGCCGTGTAGTACTCGGTGACGAGACCAATCGAAATGCCCGATACTGTTCCGGCAATCACCGCGAAGAACGGTCCGAGCGCCGGCAGCGCGGTACCGTCAGCCATCGTCATCCCGAGCGGTACGATCGCCGTGATGAAATACGCGAACACAAGGAACAGGCCTGCCGCAATGAACGTGACCAGGCGCAACGCGTTGGCCGGATCTCCCTTGGCGAGAATGCGCATGGCGAAAATGCCGATCAGCGACGCCACGAGTCCGGCCGCTGTATACGCCACCGGGAGCAGCATTGCGCTCACGCGCGTTGCTTCGGGAATCAGCGTGCTGGTGGCCGCGAGGGCGATCGTGGCCACAATGCCGCCCACGTAGCTCTCGAAAATGTCGGCGCCTAGTCCGGCCACGTCTCCCACGTTGTCACCGACGTTGTCGGCAATGGTGGCCGGATTGCGCGGATCGTCTTCCGGAATCCCCGCTTCGACCTTACCCACGAGGTCGGCGCCAACGTCGGCCGCCTTCGTGTAGATGCCGCCGCCAACGCGCGCGAACAGCGCGATCGACGAGGCGCCCATCGCGAAGCCGGAGATGATTTCGGAGAACATCTTGGCATCGTTCGTCATCTCGCCCTTGGCGAGGAACGCAAACACGATGGCGATGCCGGCGAGCCCGAGCGACGCGACCGCAAGGCCCATGATGGACCCGCCGCTGAACGCAACACGGAGCGCGGCCGCCTGGCCGCTGGAACGTGCGGCTTCGGCCGTACGGACGTTGGCGGATGTGGCGCCCTGCATGCCGATCCAGCCGCTGGCCACCGAGAGCAGGCCGCCGATGATGTAGGCGATGGCCGTCTTCACACCGATCGCCCAGCCCAGCAGGCCGGCGACGATGAGCAGGAAGGGCAGGAGGACTACGTATTCGGCGCGCAGGAAGGCCATCGCGCCGACGTGGATTTCGCCGGCCAGTTCCTGCATGGCCGGCGTACCGGGGGAGAGACGGCGAATACCGCCGAAGGTCAGGAACGTCGCGATGAGGCCGACGACGCCCGCGCCCAACGACAGCAGCGGGAGTTGGTCGAACATGTCGGTGTGGCTGGAGGGGATTGGGATGACCGGACTCGTGCCCTGGGTCACCGGGAGGTGGAATAACCACAAAGGATACGCCACAGGGCCACGTCTGACTACTGCTTGCAGACCCCCCGCGGGTCGAGTTTGGGCTGGTTCACCACCGGACGCCCGGCTCGGTTCCCGAGGTCGATCGCCACATCGGCAATCAGCTTCGCTACCCGTTCCATGTGCGGATAGTCGATGTACTGCGGCTCGTCGGTGAGCTGGTGATACGCCGAGTGGCCGCCGGTCGTGAAAAACGTCACCGGGACGCCCCATCTGGCATACTCGTAGTGATCGCTGCGGCAGTAGATGTTCATGGGATGGTCGTTGGCATCCATGCCGTAGTCGAACTTCAAGTTGTGCTTTTTCGTGGTGTTCACGCTCTCGACGAGATCACCGAGTTCGGTGGACAAGCGTCGCGAACCGACCAGCTGCAGATAGTCGGGGCCGCCGCGCAGCTCCTGACCTTCCTTGGACACGCCGGTGAGATCGGTGGCGGAGCCACGGCCGACCATGTCGATGTTCAGCTGCGCGACGATCGAGTCACGTGAAACGGTCGTGTGCTCGGTGAAGAACTTCGAGCCCCACAATCCCTTCTCCTCACCAACGTGCCACACGAACAGCGTGGAGCGCTTGGGCTTGGTCTTCATGGTGGACAGCAGTTCAGCGATCTCCTGAACCGCCACTGAGCCCGAGCCGTCGTCGTCGGCGCCGTTGAAAATCGAATCGAGACGGGTGGGACTCGACTTTCGCATCTCCGCCAGCTCAGCGTTGATCCGTGCAAACTGTTCCGCATTCCCCATCTTGTCGTCATTCTCGGCGCCACCGGGACGCACGATCCGGTTGAACACCAACACCGAGTCGTGATCGACCGCGCGACGCGACCGGCCCACGTGATCGCTGTGCGCGCCCACGGCGACGTACTGGTTCTTGAGCTTGGGATCGCTCCCCGGCAAGATCGCGATGACGTTGCGTGCCGGGAACGGCGACGGGGTCACGTCGAGGATCGCTTTCACGGTCACGGTTGCGCCAAGGGTACCGGCCTTCAGATCACTGAGCGGCGACGTGAATAACTTTGCGATCGCGCCGGAGGCGACGAACAGGCGCGGACCACCGAAGGCCGGATCATCCACGAACACGCTGGGGCGCAGCACGTAGCCAAAGATGCCCGCTGCCTGCTGCGGCACCACCAGCACAATGCCCGCGGCGCCGGCGGGCACAGCAACGTCACCTTCCACCGACTGCTGAATGGCCGACAGGGGCACGGTGAGCACCACCAACTTTCCCGCCACCAAGTCGGCCGAAAGCAACGAGGCCTCGCCCATCACGCCGCCGAACACGACCGGCGTGTCGTTGAAGGTCATCGTGCTGCCGCCCTTGAAGCCCCACTCCTTGCCGAGTTCGAGCGATGCACCGCCCGCGATAAACGCGGATAGCGGATCGACCTTCTTGCTCTTGAGCGGCAGCGTCTGGAAAAACGTGCCACTGTCGCCGGCCGGCTGAAGGCCAAGTCGTTTGGCGTCGCGTGCCAGCAGCTCGGTGGCCTTGAAGCTGCCTTCGGTGCCGGCATCACGGCCCATCAGCGAGTCGTCGGCGAAGATGTACAGCCGCGTCATGAGGTCGTCGGCCGTGATCGCGCTCTTGGTAGGGCGCGGCGCCAGTTTGAGCGGAAGTGGTGCCACGGGAGCCGCGGTAGCGGCCACGGGCTGCGGCTTGGGCGTGTCCTGCGCCTCGGATAGGGTGGCCCCGGATACCGACACCAGCGTCCCGATCGCCAACAGGCCACCGAGGCGAAGCGTGTGATGGACGGTCGTGAACACAGCTGACCTCATCGAGCACTCGAAGAAAGAGGAAGTCGCGCCACGTGGACCTGCGGTGAGGGCTTCGTGGTCGTCCAGGTTGCCAACAGCGTATCTCGCAGCACCGCGAGTCGCGGAAAGCCGCTTTGCCGTGCTCCCGACGTACGGGCCAGACTGCGGGTTTCACCGACCGTTGCACCAGTCACGCGACGCACCAGGACCTCGGCTTCATCCGTCGTGCGTTGTTCGAGCCACGCCACAATCGGCTCGGCCCGACTGTCGAGTACTATCGAGACGCGGCCAATCGGATCTCCTTCATCGATCCGTACCGGCGCGCCAAAGGTGGCCCCGCCGTCGGTCGAGGTGGCCACCAGCACGCGTGCGGTGTCGTGGGCAGCGGTGTACCAGGCGACGACCACCGTTTTTCCGCTGGCGGCCACCTGCGGCCCGTTCACGGGGCAGCCAGGGTAGTACCAGTCGTCAGCATGCACCAGCACCGGCGGACTCCAGCCACTGACCAGTTCGCGCACGATGGCGATGTCGCGGATGTCCTTGTCGGAGCGATCCCGGTACACGATCACCCGACCCAGCGATCCCTTGGCACTCGACGTCTGGCAGCAATCGCAGGTGCGCGCGTCGAGCACCGTCTCCTTGGCGAGGGTCCCGTCATCGCGGACCACGGCGGTGCGAACGGTCATTTCGCGCGTAGAGTCTTTCATGGCGCTTTTGCGTCCATCGAGCCAGACGAGGCCGACGTTGCGACCGCCGTCGGCCCACAACGACACGAACCCATGCTCGGCTTCCAGACCGTCGGTGTGTGGCGTGACCGGCGCACTCCAACTCCGTCCGTCATCATTCGAGCGAACCGAGCGAATCCCGTAGGCGTAGGTACCGGTGCCTTCGCGCTCCAGCCAGTGCGCGGCGAGGTCGCCATTGCCCAGTTTCGTGATGGCGGGGAAGTCGGCCCAGTTCACGAAAAACGGACGGTCGGCGGCGATGGTGCGCGACGAATCCCACGTGGTGCCGTTCCACTTCGCGAGCCGAATCGCGAACGACGAGTCGGCGCGTTGTTCCGTCCACGACACGTAGGCGGCACCGCTGTCGTCGGCGATCACGAACGGCATTTTGCTGCCGGGCGGTGCCGGGCTGGGGATCACTTCGACGGCGCCGAGGATGGCGGTTGATGCCGATGCCGCCGTGGTTTTGTCGCTCGTGCCACAGGCGGTGGCGGCGATCACGAAACTGGCGAGGAGTAGGCTGCGAGCCGGAGATTGGGGTAGCATGGATGAACGTTGCGCGTTCTGCGAAAAAACGGCAACCGCTAGACCACGGATACCACCGATCACAATCAAGCAACACGGACAAGATCCACCGTGCTGCGCTTTTTATCTCATTCCGTGCCTTGCCCGTGAAATTCGTGGTGTCGTTGTTCTGGCTATTGATCTGGCTTTCGCTGCTGCCGTTCAGCGGCCGGCGCAGCGTTCGGTCGATTCCGGTCGGCCGGTGTATGATGACGGGTGTAGGTTCAGTCGGACCAAGACCTTTCTTCGGGGATAGCGCGTGATACGTGGTGGATTCTGGCAGTCGGTGACGGTGTCGTCATTCGTGCTGGCGGGGCTTTGGGTCGGGCCGTCGGTGAGCGCGCAGATCGCGCCCGGATCGCAACGCCCCGACACGATTCGCGGACTCGCCTACGACAGTCTGGCGTTCCGTCCGATGGCGGGCGCGCTGATCACGGCGGAACCCGGCGGTGAGTCGGCGGCCAGCGACTCGCTGGGGCGCTTCACGATCTACAGCGCGCAGCGCGTCATGCGTCTCGTCGCCTTTCACGAACGAGCCGACCGACTCGGACTTGGTGAGTTAATCGCCACTCGTCCGGCCGGTGACGGTGCGTGGGAACGTCCTATCGTCGCCACGCCGGGCATGAACACGGCCTGGACGCGGCTTTGCCTGGGACAGCGTCGACCCGCCAACGGTATGGGTGGCATTCTCTTCGGGTCCACCATGGCGGCCGATGCCACGACGCGCGTCGCAGGCGTTGGACTCGTGCTGCAGTGGCAGGCGGTCAAGAGTTTGCTCGACACCACGCCGACGTTCGAAACAATGACGGTGCGCAGCGACTCGCTGGGCAGCTACATCTTCTGCGGCGTGCAGGAATTCGGTCCGGCGGCGCTGGTTGCGTCGTCGTCGCAGTTCCGCACGGACAACGTGCTGGTGGGTGCCGACGCCGCCTCGCTGCGTCGGGTGGATCTGCTACTCGGCGCGACCGCCGGTCCGGCCTCCACGGCCACCGTGCAGGGTCGGGTGGTCGACGAAAACGGCGCCTCGGTGCCGGCTGCTACGGTCACTTTCGGCGGCTTCAAAACGGAAATCCTGTCGGGGCCCAATGGCCGCTTCACGATCAGCGATGTGCCGACCGGCAGCCGCATGGTGTCGGCACGAAAGATCGGCTACGTGACGGTGGCCAAGCAGCTCGACGTGCTCGAAAGGGGTGTAACCGGATTGGAGGTTTTGGTTGAGAAAGGCACGCTGGTGGAGCAGGTGACCATCCGCTCCACGCGCATCAAGTCGCGGGATGCCACGGAGCTCGACGAGCGGAAAGTGTCGGGGCTTGGACGGTTCGTGGACTCGACGCATTTCGCGAAGTACGACCGCACCCGTCAGGCGCTCGACTTGTTGCCCGGCATTCGGACGCAGGTGGGGCGCGCCCCGGGGGACTTCGTGATCCGTGGTCGCGGTGACTGCATGGCATCGCTGTGGGTGAACGCCGTGCGTGAGCCGAATACTCCCGACAACCTGATTGCCCGATTGCCGAAGGACGAAATCGCCGCGGTCGAGATCTTCAACAACGAGATGCAGGCGCCGGCGCGCTTTCAGACGGCGGGTAATCAGTGCGCGGTGGTCGTCCTGTGGACGAAACAACACATCAGCGCCAGGCGCTGAGCGCTTACCGTCCCATGGTGCTCACGGCCTTCTCGGTGCCGTCGGCGATCCACAGCTCGAGCGCGGTGACCATGCGCGAGTAGAGCGCTTCCACCAGTTCGCGCTCGTCGCGCGGCATGGTGTGCAGTACGAAGTCGGCCAAGTCACCGATCGGCCGGCGGTCATCGACCGGCTTGATGCCGATGCGCAGTCGCGGATAGGTGGGCGACTTGAGGTGGGCTTCGATACTTTTGAGCCCATTGTGTCCACCGGGGCTTCCGGCGGCGCGCAAGCGATATTCGCCGGCGGGTACGGCCACTTCGTCGACGATGACCATGAGATCGTCGGCCGCCGTCCAGCCTTCTCGCTTGAGATACGGGCGCAGCGCCGCGCCGCTGAGGTTCATGAACGTCTGCGGCTTGACGAGCTTGATTTTTTTGCCGCCGACGAGTCCTTGCGTGGTGACGGCGTCGCCATCTTTTCGCCAGGGATCAAAATGCCAGTGCCGGGCGAGGTGGTCGACCAGCCACCAGCCCACGTTGTGTCGCGTGTGTTCGTATTCTCGGCCGGGATTGCCGAGTCCGACGATGACTTTCATGCGCAGGGGTAAACGGGCGGGGCGCGGAATGCGCCAGCGTGGGGTAACCATGCTGAACGGACTCCGCGCCCCGTACGATCGAACGAAGACGAGCGAAGGCCGAGCTTACTTCTCGTCGGCCTTGGGCTTCGCGCGGATGACTTCCGGCTCGGCGGCGCCATCAACCACCGGCTCCACGGCCACCTTCGGCACCTGCACGATGCAGACCGTCGATCCCGCTTCGTCGAGCACCTTGACGCCGGCGGGGAGCACGAGATCGGACACGTGCAGCGTGTTGCCGATCTTCAGCGCCGACACGTCGACATCGATGTGGTTCGGGATCGCCGACGGATCGACTTCGACATGCAGCTGGTGCATGATCTGGTCGAGCAGGCCGCCTTCGAGACGCACGCCTTCAGGCACGCCGACGTACACGATCGGGATCTGCACCGACACCGTCTCGCCAACCACGAGCTCCTGAAAGTCGATGTGCGTGATGGTGCGCTTGAACGGATGGCGCTGCACTTCGCGAATGAGCGTGCGGGCGCTCTTGCCATCGATGGCGAGCTCGATCACGGTGCTGCTGATCGCGATGCTCTTGAGCAGCTTGTCGGTGTCGCGCGCGTTGATCGTGAGCGACTGCGGATCGCGGCCGTGGCCGTAGATCACGGCCGGGATACTGCCGGCCTGACGAATCTTGCGAGCGGCGCCCTTGCCGGTTTCGGTGCGAACGGACGCCGAGAGAGAAGCGGTAGACATTGAAACGACCTCTGAGAAAAGTGGTTCGGGAGTAACCGGAAATGGTCGGCCCGGCCATTGGATAACAGCAGAGTAGGGAGTAGGGAGTGGGGAGTACGGGGTACCCCCTACTCCCTACTCCCTACTCTGCTGTTATTCAAACAGTACGCTTACCGACTGGTCGGCATGCGTGAATCGGATCGCCTTCGCCAGCAACTCGCCCACCGACAGTACATGCAGCGACGGAAACCGACGCTCGGGCGGGAGGTTGATGGAGTCGGTGACCACGACTTCCTTGATCGGTGCGTTCGTCAACCGTTCCACGGCGGGGCCGCTGAACAGCGCGTGCGTGGCGCACACGTAAATGTCGTTCGCACCGAGATTCTTCAGGGCACGGGCGGCTTCGGACACCGTGCCGGCCGTGTCGATCATGTCGTCGGGGATAAGACAATCGCGGCCTTCGACTTCACCGACGACGTTCATCACTTCGGCCACATTGGCCTTGGGACGTCGCTTGTCGATGATGGCGAAGGTGGCGTCGAGACGCTTGGCAAAGCCGCGCGCCATCTTGGCCGATCCCACGTCGGGGGCCACGACGCACAGGTCCTTGAGCCCCTTCTTGCGGAAATAGTTCGTGAACACCGGGGCGGCGTACAAATGATCGACGGGGACGTCGAAGAAGCCCTGCAACTGGTGCGCATGGAAATCGAGACCGAGGACCCGATCGGCACCGGCGGTCTCGATGAGGTTGGCCATGAGTTTGGCGCCAATGGCGACCCGCGGCTGATCCTTGCGGTCCTGCCGGGCGTATCCGGTGTAGGGCAGCACCGCGGTCACGCGGGCGGCCGAGGCACGGCGCGCGGCGTCGATCAGCAGTAAAAGCTCGAGCACATTTTCGCCCGGCGGATTCGTGGGTTGCAGCACGAACACGTCCGCACCGCGGATATTCTCGTCGATACGCACGAACACCTCGCCGTCAGCGAAACGCGTGCAGGTCACCTTGCACAGCTCGGTGCCGAGCGTCTTCGCCACCTCTTCCGCGAGCGGCTGATTGGCCGTGCCGGAGAGGATCTTGAAGCCGCGCGGTGACGGGGACGGTGCGTCCAAAGACGGAGTCATCCGGAGGTCTCGACCTGCGTGAAGGGTGTTTGCGCAGAACCAGTACAAATGGGGCGGAGTGTCACCGGTACCTCGTTGAGGCGCGGTGTCTCCGTCCCGGGACAGCCTTATAACATAGCCAGTCCAGACGCTTACAGGGAGTGGGTATGGCTCAGCCCGTAGGGAGATTTGGCATCGCGCCGTGACCGAACCGTGGTCGCGTTGTCGTCAGACGGTCACCGCTGGGTCGAATTGTACGGCTCGTCGCCAAGCTGGCGATGCCCCCTCTCATCCCCTGACGGATTACGCGAATTCCTGGTGTCTGCCGCATCGTGTGGACGTTACTCTCGATCGTCATAGGCGGCTTCCCCCATCTCGGCGCCGGCGCCCAAGGCACGGAGGGGTTCGTGGCCGGACAGGTGCGGGCGTCCTCAGGCGCGGCGGTCGTGGGCGCGACCGTGACCGCGCGCAACCAAGCCACGGGTACCCAGCAAACTCGGCAGACCGACGCCCGCGGTCGGTATGTCTTCGCGCAGCTTCCGATCGGCGGACCGTACACGGTCACTGTTCGCCAGCTCGGATTCCGCCCCGCTCAACGCAGTGGGTTGATGCTGAATCTGGGCGATCGCGTAGCGCTTGATCTCGCATTGGATCCTGCCGCGACCGAGCTGGCCGCGATCGATGTACGCGCCGACCGCGAGAGCAAGCGGGCGAAGCGCGTGGGCGGCAGCACGGTGGTGACCGAACAGGAGATCCGGCAGCTTCCCATCCAGGACCGCTCGTTCGCCGATCTGGCGATTCTTGCGCCGACTCGTTCGCGCGCCGGTACCGGCGGCATCATCACGTCGTCGTCCATTGCCGGTGGCCGTGTGACGGGTACGGACATTCAAGGCTGGGAACCGGTACCAGATGCAGCTGGGCGTGCGCTATCGGTGTTGAGTTCTGAGGCGGTCTGACTGGAAAGACGAAGGGCGAGGGAGCAGCACACCGCTCCCTCGCCCTTCGTCTTATCGACTTTCGATAGGCCCACTTGGAATCGAACCAAGATCTCCGGCTTCAAAGGCCGGGGTAATAGCCGTTATACGATAGGCCACCTGCGAACACTCGTATGCTATCCCGGGGCCGGACCGCGGACAAGCGCGTCCCGCTCCCAGTCATGCAACGGCAGCGCGTCCCGGGCCCGCATTCCCTCGCCAAAGGGCCCCAGCAGGTGGACGATGCTGTTGGCGTAATACGTGATCAGCGGCCGCCCGTTGGGCAGGATCAGGAACCCGGTGCCGATCCGGGCGATCACGCGACGCATCCGTAACATCCGGTACGCTCGATCGAAGGTCGCTTCGATGTCCCGGTCGGCCTGCAGGACGCGTGCGTTGAACTCCGCAAGGACGTCGCGCATGGCCGACATGCGCTCCAGGAGCGCTTCCCGCGACACAAAGTCGACGTCGAAGCTCTGCAAGGCCGCACAGGCTAACGGCACGGGCGTGACGGGAATAATGGCGCCGATCCGCTTCAGGACGGCATCACAAAAGTGCTGCACGAGCGGCAGCCGGTCGGCCCGCGGCGCGTCGAACAGTGACACCCCCTCGGCCTCGAGGCCGGTGAGCCAGCTATCCACGGATATGGGCGACCCGATGGTGACCGCCGCACGACCATACCGGCGCCATCGTCGGGTGACCAGTCGACCGAGGTTCCAGAGCACAAAACGTCCCACGTTGGCGGCCTGCGCGACGCGGTCGCGGGTCGGCACCTGACTCCGGGTCTCGAGCTCACGCAGCAACGTTCGATCTTCGATCACGCGGTCGTAGTTGATGCCCACCGGCACCACGTACATGCGCGATCGCACGTCGGGATCGCGCGCGACACCCAGCGCATAGTCGAGCAGGCCAATCTTGGCGGGGCGTAATGCGCCGTCGCGGGTGAGACCGCCTTCGGGGAAGATCCCCTGCGTGACACTGTTGCGCGTGATCAATTGCACGTACGACTGCAAAACCGCGTGATACAACGGCTCGCGATAGCGTCGACGGATGAAGTACGACCCGAAGCTTTTGAACAGCACTTCGAGCGGGAATGCGCGCGCCCATTCGCCGACGGCGTACGAGATCGACACCGCCCCCATCATCACGTACGCGACCAGCACGTAGTCGGCGTTGGAACGATGATTCATGAGATAGATCACGACCGAGTTGCGCGGCACGCCACGGAACGGGTCGGGCCGTTCGTACTCCACCGACACTTTGTAGAACAGACTGAGCACGGCACGACTTACCCAGTAGCCGAGCCGGTAGTAAGCGAGAATGTTGAAAAACGGCACGATCTCGTCGAGATAGCGACGTACGCGGTCCCACGTCTCGGCCTCAGTCGTCCCGCTGTCCTCGCTGTGCGCGCGAACGGCTGCGGCGATCGCCTCGTCGGCGAGCAGCGCGTCGATCACGTAGGCCTTTCGCGTGAGCTTGTAGCGGTCGATCCGCACGCGCGCGTGCATCACGGTGCGTCGTCCGGCCCGCCGCGCGAACCCGTGCGCGTATCGGCGCGTCGCCCACAGGGCGCCGGCCAGGACCAGCAAACAGAACAGCGCCCCTACGACGCGGGCCACAGCCAGGCCGCTCCGCGAACGCCGCTCGAATCGCCGTGACGATTGCGCACAACCAACGTGTGTACGCGCTGGGAAAACACCCACGCCGGGAGCTGCGCCGCGATATCGTCGGCGATCCGAGGGACATTCGACAATCCGCCACCGAGTACGATGACGTCGGGATCGAGCAGGTTGATTACGGTTGCGAGACCGCGCGCCGTTCGACTCATCATTCGCGAGCGCGTGGCGAGCGCGGCGACATCTCCCAACTCGGCCGCCGCCATGATGTCGGGCGTGGGGAGTGACTGACCGGTGACGCGCCGGTGATCGGCCGCGACCGCCGGACCCGAAATCCAGCTCTCGATGCATCCGTGCTTGCCGCAGTAGCAGGCCGGGCCGGGCAACTCGTCGTGGCGCGGCCACGGCAGCGGATTATGTCCCCACTCGCCGGCAATGAGGTTGCGCCCCGCGAGACCGCGCCCGCGCACGATGATGCCGCCGCCAACGCCGGTGCCCATAATGACCCCAAAGACCACCTCAGCGCCGGCCGCCGCGCCATCGCTCGCCTCTGAGAGGGCGAAGCAGTTCGCGTCGTTGTCGAGCCGGACCTCGCGCCGCAGACGTACTGCGAGGTCGGCACCAAGTGGCTGACCGATCAGCCAGACGGAGTTCGCGTTCTTGACGAGGCCCGTGAGCGGTTCCACCGCACCAGGAATGCCGACGCCGACGGTGCCGCGCTGTCCCGTGGCCACTTCGAGCTGGGCAACTAGCGTACTGATGGCGGTGATCGTATCGGTGTAGGCACGAGGGGTCGCGACGCGCAGGCGCGCGAGCTCACCGCCCGTCGCGTCGAGCGCGATGGCTTCGATCTTGGTGCCGCCCAGGTCAATCCCGATCTGCATGGCGGAAATTGTCGTCTGCGAGGGCCGCGCGCACTAGCCGGCGCTGGCAGATTTCTCGGTCGATGTGCTTTGGCGTGCACTGGCTGCCACGGGTCACAGGACGTACTCTCCACAGATGCAGTCTCCCGCTCCGAAGGCAATCGATTCCGACACCACTCCGATCGGTGAAGTCTTAGGGTCAACGGCAGAGCATTTGACCGCCGCGGCGGCGCTGCGCGAGTCGATGACCAGCTCGCGCGTCCGAGGGCGATGGTATGCGCTGGCCGTACTGGCGGCGGTGATCGGCGCGGCGCTGGTGTTGATCGCCTATCACAGGTTCGGCTTGGTGTTCCCCTTCCTGGCGGGCCTGACCATGGCGCTGCTGGCGCTGGGTGGCGTGGGACCACTGTTGGTGGCGGGGTGGGGTGCGGCCACGCTGACGTTGCTTGACGCCGAGTATGCGCAGGCCATCATGCTGGGCCCGGATGGGTACCGTCTGGCGGTGTATTTCATCTTGGTGTTGGTCGTGGCGTTCTACGGGGGGCGGCTGCGCAACGGCAAGCTGCGTGCGCTGGAGCGCGAATCGCGACTCGCCGGTGCGCTGGCGCGCGTGCGCGAGCTCCACGCGTCGACGCAGGGATTCCAGGTGCAGCAACGCGCTGAACGCGATCTCCTGGAGGGCATTCTCGCCACCAGTATCGCCGGCGTCATCGTGGTGGACATTGCCGGGGCCATTATTTTCGCGAATGCACGCGCGGAGGACGTGCTCGGTCTGCGGGTGAGCGAGGTGCAGGGGCGTCGCTTCGATGCCCCCGAATGGCACCACACCGATGTCGACGGCGGCCCATTCCCGGACGATCGCCAGCCGTTCGCGCAGGTGCGTCGCAGCGGCGAGCCGGTGTTCGACGTGCGTCACGGCATCGCATGGCCTGACGGGAGACGCAAAGTGCTGTCGATCAACGGCGCACCGCTGTTCGATGCCAAGGGAGCAATCGAAGCGATCGTGTTCAGCGTCACCGATATTACGGACGTGATCGTAGCGGAACGTGAGCTGAGGGCTCGCGATCAACGGCTCGAGCAGATCACATCGGTGATGCCGGGCATCGTCTACCAGTACGTTCGCACGGCCGCTGGCGAAGAATCGTTTCCGTACATCAGTCGACTCGCCGAGCGCGCGATCGGAGCGGACGTGGAGTCGATCATGCGATCGCCCCAATTAGCCTGGAGCCGCGTGCATCCCGACGACTGGCCTGGCGTGCTCGAATCCATCGCCCGCTCGCAGCGCGATCTTACACCGTGGGTGTATGATTTCCGCGTCATCGATCGACAGAAAGACGGGTGTTGGCGCTGGCTGAGCGGGCACGCACTTCCGCAGCGCATGGCAACCGGCGAAACGATCTGGAACGGCGTGTTCGTCGATGTGACCGACCGTCGTCGTTTGGAAGATGAGCTACGCCAGGTGCAGCGGATCGAGAGCGTCGGACAACTCGCCGGTGGGATCGCGCACGACTTCAACAACGTGCTTACCACGATCATCGGCGAAGCGAGTTTGCTGCAGTTCGATGCGGAACCGGGCGGCGACGTGGCCATCAGCGCGGGACAGATTCGCGCGGCCGCCGAATCCGGTGCGGCGCTCAGCCGGCAGTTGTTGGGCTTTGCGCGCCGTCATGTGATGGCTCCTCGTACCGTGGAGGTCACCGCGATCATCGAACGCGCCGTTCCCCTTATTCGTCGACTCCTGCGCGAGCGGATCACGCTTCAACTCGATGTCGCGGGCAACGTCGGCCGCGTGCGCTTGGATCCGGCACTGTTCGATCAGGTCCTGATGAATCTCGCGGTCAATGCGAGTGACGCCATGCCGGACGGCGGTGTGCTCTTGATTCGATGCGGAGTGCGCACGAGCCACGAGGCGACGATGGCCGTGCCCAATGCCCCGATCGGCGCCGTCGTCGTGTTCGAGATCAGCGATACCGGCGCGGGCATGACGGAAGAGACACGCCGTCGGGCGCTGGAGCCGTTCTTCACTACCAAGGACGCCGGCAAGGGCTCGGGCCTTGGCCTCGCTACCAGTTATGGAATCGTGACCCAGGCAGGCGGCACCATGTCGATCAGTTCGGTGGTGGGACAGGGCACCGTGGTGAAGATCGTGCTCCCCGTGGCCGAAGGCGCCGCCGATCCCGCGGTGATACCGGAAAAGCCGGCCGCCGACGGTCATGAAACACTGATGGTGGTCGACGATGATGAGCCGGTGCGACGCGTCACGGCGGCGACGCTGCGCCGACGCGGCTATCACGTGCTGGAGGCGCCGGGTGGCATTGAAGCGCTGCGCCTTGGCCGCGAATTGGGCCGGCCGGTGGATCTGCTGGTGACCGATGTGGTCATGCCCGGCATGACCGGTGTGTCGTTAGCGCGGGAGTATCTCGCGGAGTCGCTGACCACGCGCGTGTTGTACTTGTCCGGCTATCCGGAGGGCACGATAACGCGGCATGGCGTCGTACCCGATGGGGTGGAACTGCTCACCAAGCCGTTCGACATTCAGGAATTGTCACGGCGTGTGCGCCATCTGCTGGATCAGCCGGCTGGCGGCTGATCCGATGTGCTAGCGGTGCGCCCGCGCATCGATAAGCGCGCCGTACAACATGGACTGGAACCGTGCGACCACGTCGGTTCCGGTGGGTAACTGGTTGATCATGAACACGATGACGAGTCCTTCGGCTGGATCCACTTTGTAGTTCGAGCCGTAAGCACCACCCCATCCGAACGTGCCCACCGACGACGCCCCGGTGGCGCCGTAGCGCTCAGTGGTTTCGAAGCCGAGTCCGAAACCGGTGGTGGTGCCGTGCAGTGTGCCCACTTGGTTGCTGGTCATCAGCGCCACCGTATGCGGCGCGAGATACTGTTGGCCATTCCAACGTCCGCGGTGGGTGAGCATCTGCAGGAAGCGCGCGTAATCGCGGGCGGTGGACACGAGGCCTGCGCCGCCAGCGAAGCTGATGCGCGGACCATCGATGTAGTGCCCCTGGCCGCGTGCGCCATCAGGGGCTCGGCGCACGCGACTTGAGTCTTTGGCGTAGACCGTGACCAGTCGATTACGCTGGTCGACCGGTAGAAAGAAATGCGTGTCGCGCATGCCGAGCGGCTGCGTGATGCGGCTCCGTAGAAAGGCGTCGAGTGACATACCTGAGGCGCGTTCGACGATGCATCCGAGGATGTCGGTATTGTAGCCGTACACCCACGCCTCGCCCGGCTGCGCAACAAATGGCAGCGCACCGAGTGTGTCCATGGTGGTGCACACGGGCTCCGACTTGTCGGCGGTGTACCATCCCCAGCCGGCGGCGGGGCCGAGGCCCTGCGCGTCGTAGCGGGCGCGTACCGATGCATCTGTGCCGTAGGAGATACCGGCGGTGTGCGTGAGTAGATCGCGAATCGTGATGGCGCGTTTGGCTGGCACGATTGCCACCCCGCTGTCGGTCCGCGTGGCCACGGTCGTGCGTACGAACGACGGCAGGAAGCGGCTGGCCGGTGTGTCCAGCGTGAGCCGTCCCTCCTCGAGCAGCATGAGCACGGCGGTGCTCGTGAGCGCTTTACTCTGTGACGCGATTCGGAACACCGCGTCGGGCGTCATGCGTCGCTGCGTCTCGCGATCACTCCAGCCCACGGCGCGCTCATAGACCACCTGATCGTCGCGCAAAACCAGCGCCACGGCGCCGCCGATCTCTTCTTGCGCCACGGCGGCATCGAGCATCGAATCGATGCGCGCGAGTCGATCGATCGCGAATCCATGGCGCAGCGGCGTGCGGGCGCGCGCCACGGCCAAGTTCGGTGCGGACTGTGCACGCAGCGGAGTGCTGGCAAGGACCACACCGGCGAGCGCGATCGCACACCGGTGCAGAGAACACGGCGCAAGAGACATGACAAACCTTGTCAGGGGGGTCGGCGACGGTCGGAATCGCGTTGCCGATGCTTCCGGAATGCCGTCCATTGGGCGAAGCTACGCTATGCAATGGATCAAGGCTACTCCACGTTTTTTCACCGCGGCCTGGTCCGCGGTGCTGCTCGGCGCGTGCGCCACGACCGACGCGCCGACAGCGCCCGTGACCCCGCCCCCACCGCCGCCGGTCGCATTCACCGTGCCGGCAGTGGCGCGCGAATTCCGCGGGCTCTGGATTGCGACGGTTGCGAACATCGACTGGCCTTCTCGCAGCGGGCTCTCGGCTGCGCAACAGCAGTCCGAATTTTCCCTCATCCTCGATGCGGCGGATCAGGCCGGGCTGAATGCCATCGTGCTCCAGGTTCGCGCGGCTGGCGACGCGCTCTTCTCCTCGACCCTCGAGCCGTGGTCGCGTTCACTGACCGGCACCCAGGGCGTCGACCCCGGATATGATCCGCTGGCGTACGCGATCACGCAGGCGCGCCTGCGTGGCATCGAAGTGCACGCTTGGTTCAACCCCTTCCGGGCGGCGAATCTGAGCGATACGCTGCGCTTGGCGAGTACGCATTTCGCGGTGCGTCGCCCTGACCTCACGCGAAAGTACTGCACGCAGTTGTGGTTCGATCCCGGCGAGGCGGCGGTGCAGGATCAAGCGGTCGCCGTGATCACCGATGTGCTGCGGCGTTACGATGTCGACGCCGTTCATCTCGATGATTTTTTCTATCCCTATCCCGACTCGAGATGTGCGGGACTCGACTTTCCCGACAGCGCCACGTTCGCAACGTATCAGCGGAGTGGCGGATTGCTGGCTCGCGCCGACTGGCGTCGCGACAATGTGAACCGTTTCGTGGAGCGGTTGTATCGTGAGGCGCACGTGGTGTCCCCAACGGCGCGGGTGGGCATCAGCCCGTTCGGCATCTGGCGTCCGGGGAGTCCGGCGGGCATTGTGGGGCTCGACGCGTATGCATCGATCTACGCCGACTCGCGCACGTGGCTGCAGCGCGGGTGGGTGGACTACTTCGCGCCACAGCTCTACTGGTCGATCGCCTCAACCGGACAGAGCTTCGGCGCGCTGCTGTCGTGGTGGGGACAACAGAACACCATGCGTCGGCATCTGTGGCCCGGGCTGGCCGCTTATCGCGTGAGCGACGGCAGTTCGAGCGCCTATGCTGCGGCCGAGATTCCGGCGCAGGTGCAGCTCACGAGGGCGCAGAACGCGTCCGCGGGTGGCTCAACTGGCTCCGTGTTGTACAACACGACGGTGGTGCTGAACGATCGCGGCGGCCTGCGATCGGGGCTTGCTGCTGGTGTGTTTGCGGCGCGCGCCCTGCCGCCCGCCACCGCGTGGCTGGACGCCGTCGCCCCGCCGGCGCCCGCCGTGACCGTGACGTCGCTGGGCGCCGTACTGCGCGTGTCGATTACACCGGTCACGAGTGAGCCGCTGGCGTGGTATCTGATTCGCTGGCGCACCAATGGGACTTGGTCGCAGCGACTGCAGCGGGTAGCCGCGCTCACGGCTGACGTGCCGTCGACCGGTACCGACGGTGTCGTGATCAACGCAATCGATAAGGTGGGCAACGCGAGTACGGACGTGGTGTGGCGTCCGTAGTCGCTGATGGGGGCCGTGCCTTACTCGTCCATATGCGTGTTGTCGCGCGTTTCCGGCATGGTCGCATAGACGACCAGTGACGCCAGAATGCAGCCGGTGACGTACCAGTAAAACCAGCGCTCGTGCCCCATGTTCTTGAACCACAGGGCAAAGTATTCCGCCGTTCCCCCAAACACCGACACGGCCACCGCGTACGGGAAGCCAACGCCGAGGGCGCGGATACTGGTGGGGAACAGCTCCGCCTTCACGACGGCGTTGATGGCGGTGTACCCGCTCACCGCCACGAGCGCGATAATGAGCAGCGTGAGCGCCTGCGGAATCGTGCGGGCGCCTTCGAGCGCGGTGAGCAGCGGGATCGTACCGAGGGTGCCGAGTACGCCGAACGCGGTGAGCACCGGTCGACGACCAATGCGGTCGGAGAGCGCGCCGACCACCGGTTGCAGCATCATGTACACCAAGAGCGAGATGGCGTTGATGTAGGTCGCGTCGCTTTTGCTGAAGCCGGCGGTGTTTACCAGAAACTTCTGAGCATACGTCGTGAAGGTATAGAAGGCGACGGTACCGCCGGCGGTGAGACCGACCACGGTCAGCACGGCCCGCGGATGGGCCATGAGACCGCGCGCGGTTGCCGCCGCACTCTGCGGCGGTCGCGACGCGCGATCCTTTTCGAAGGCGGACGTCTCCTCGAGGCCGCGTCGCATGGCGACGGCAACGACGGCTAAGGCCGCGCCGACGATGAACGGAATGCGCCAGCCCCACGATTCGAGGTCGGCGGGGGTCAGCGTGCGCTGCAGCAGCAGCAGCATCGCCAGCGCCAACAACTGACCCATGATGAGCGTGACGTACTGAAAACTCGACCAGAAGCCGCGATGCGTCTTGCCTGCCATCTCGCTGAGGTAGGTGGCACTCGCACCGTATTCTCCGCCCACGCTGAGTC
Source organism: Gemmatimonas sp. (assembly GCF_046594945.1). Classification (GTDB taxonomy): domain Bacteria; phylum Gemmatimonadota; class Gemmatimonadetes; order Gemmatimonadales; family Gemmatimonadaceae; genus Gemmatimonas. Next base: position 45,928 of record NZ_JBKJRB010000102.1, read on the forward strand.
CCTGCAGCAGGCGCGCCAGCACCAGCATGGTGGGCGCGATCACGCCGATCCTGGCGTAGCTCGGCGTCACGGCAATCAACAACGATCCACCGCACATCAGCAGCACCGACAAGGTGAGCGCGGCGCGACGTCCGTGCTTGTCGGCATAGCGACCCATCAGCCAACCGCCGGCCGGCCTCATGAGAAAGCCGACCGCGAACACCGCCGCTGCATTCAACAGCTGCACGGTTTGATTCGCGGGCGGAAAGAAACTCTTCGCGAAGTACAGGGAGAAGGCGGAGTACACATACCAGTCGTACCACTCCACCAGGTTGCCGACCGATCCGCCCACGATGTTGCGCAGACGGCTGCCGGCTGACTTCGGGGCGCCCGGGACCGGCGCGACCGGCGCGCTCACGCGGTCACCTGAGCATCGATGGTGCGGGCCAGGAGATCGAGCAGGTCGGCCTCGGTGCGCACGTCGGGCACATCGTTCATCTCGATCACGTAGCCATAGCGTTTGGCGATCGCCTCATAAAGCGGGATGCGGTGGGCGAGCAGTTGCTCGAATCCCCAGACCGCGAAGTCGTCAGGATCGACCTGTGTGTCGTGCACGATCTCGCGAAGCGTCTTGTACTCGGCCCACTTCGCGTCGAGAAACGTCGGGTTGTAGTACATCGGCTTCGGGTGCGCACGGAAGCGATCCACCAGCATGCGCGTGTGTTCCGGCGTGCCGCGAATGTACACGAGCATCGTGTGATCGGCGAGACAGCGCAGCACAGGATCCTGCCCATCGTGCGGATCGACTACCTCGCACAGGCTGCCACCGGCGTCACAGACGAAATGCGAATAGCCATAAATATGCTTCGCGCGCTCGATGAACTCGGGCACGTCGAGCAGCGCCCGGATTTCGGCCACGCGATGTTGGGCCTGACGCCGCCGGTACTCGCCGAACGACAGGCCGCCGCGGACTGAATCGCCCGGTGTACCAAGATAGGTGGATAGCGGACTCAGATTCTCGAACGAGATATTGGAGCGGATGTAGATCGAGTCCGAGCGCAGCAACTGGCGCAGGAAGGGATTGCGCATCGCTTCCCGCTTGAAGTTGTCGACGATGTGTTCGTCCATGTATCGCGTGCCAATGCGGTAGTCGACGGAGTACTGGAACCAGTCGCGCTTCTGCAGCAGCCCGGCGAGGGACGTCTTGCCGACGCCGGACATGCCGAAAAAGGTCACGGCATGGGCGTGTTGGTCGCGGAGGGCTCGTCCCGATGAGAATCGCATCGTGCTAACTTCCGCTCCTACTCCAAGGACCTCAACCCCTCTCCCTACATGTCGTTCGCCAAACATGGCCTGCAGGTCTTCGATATTCCGATCACGGTGCTGCCGGCGGACATCGACGACAATGACCACGTGAACAACGTGGTGTATCTGCGCTGGATCTTCGATGTCGCGCTGGCCCACTGGAACGCCAGCGCCTCCGACGGGATGAAGGAGGTGTACGGCTGGGTCGCCACGCGCCATGAAATCGACTACCGAAGGGAGGCGGTGTTCGGCGACGCGATCGTGGCGCGCACTTGGATCGGTGCGGTCGATTCGCGCCGCTTCGAACGGCACACCGAAATCGTGCGGACCGCCGACGATCACGTGCTGGCCCGGGGACGGTCGCTGTGGACACTGATTGCGCGTGACACGGGACGCATTGCCCGCATCCCGCCGGACATGGTCTCGCTCTTTTCGGCCTACATGCACCCGGCGTAAGCCGCGGCGTGTTGGCCGACCCGCGCAAGCCGCGCCGCGCGCTACTGCCGCGCGCTACTGCCGCGCGCTACTGCCGGGCGAAGGCTCGCGAGCCGGAGTAGAGGTATGAGGCTCGGCCGTTCTCCGACCGCACGTAGAGGTGCCGCGGGGATCCCTGCGGTGGCGTGACCACCAGCTCCCGCGCGCCCACGAGCTTCGCCGGCATCACGGCGACGCCCTGCTTTACCTTCAGCAGGCCGTCCTGCTCGAGCACTTCGAGCACGTTCCGACCCTGCGCATAGCGTCCCACCAGCGCGGCGCGTTCGGCAGCATTCGCCTCCCTCGGCGCGGGTGGCGCGACGTTTTGCGTGACGTATCCGGTCGCCATTTGCAGCGCCGCCGACTCAATCGCGTCGATCCCAGAGCCTGGGCCGTTCACGAGCACGATCACCGCCGCCTTTCGGTCAGGGAGCATCGTGATCCGCGCGTTGTAGCCGTTGATCGCCCCCCCGTGCGTCCACACACGATCCTTGCCGGAACGACCAACGACCACTCCGTAGCCGTACATCGCCGAGTCGAGACCTGAGCCTCCCGGATGCGCGACATAGCCGGTCGTGACCCGCCGAACGGCACCGGGCGAGAAGGCTTGCGCGCCGTCGATCATGCCGCCGTTCATTAGCGCGATCGTGAATCGCGCCAGCTCCGGGGCGGAGGCGAAGAGAAAGCCGGCGGCCCACTGCGCGGTGTTCTCCGTCATCGGTCGCACAATCTGCATGCCACCCGCGCCGGGCTGGTGGCCCAGCGCGATCGGATAGGTGAGCGCTTCAAGCGGCTTGAATGTGCTGAGGCGCATACCGGCTGGTCGCATCACGAGTGATTCCACCAGCGCCGCGAAGCGTTGTTTGCCAGCCACTTCGCCCACGTAGCCAGCCATCGAGATGCCAGGGTTCGAGTATGAAAACGTGCGTCCCGGCTCCGTGTAGAACATGGTATCGCTGACCTCGCGCATCACTTCGCCGAGTGCGCCCTCACCCATACGGCCGTAGGCCACGGCGTTGTCGAGCCATCCGGCGCTGTGCGTCATGAGCTGCTGGGTGGTCACGGCGCCAACCCGCTTCCCCTTGAGCGATGGGACGATCTCGCCGATCGGCTGCGCCATATCGATGCGCTTCTGCTCGGCGAGCTCCGCCAACATCGTGCCGGCGAACATCTTGGTCACCGACCCGACGCGCAGCAGCATATCCGCCGTCATGCGCTGTTGGGTCTCGACGTTCGCCACGCCATAGCCCTGCGCATAGGCGAGCTTGCCGTCGACCACCACGGCCACGGTCGCTCCAGGCGCGTTGGAACTCACGACGGCGGCACGGGCCGCGCTATCGAGGCGCGCCGCCCAGGCGGGCGCTGTTTGTGCGCGGCCGGAGCGGGCGGCGGTCGCCAGGAGGACCGTGGCGACGAGGGCGAGGGAACGGGAAGTCAGCATAGTCAGAAGCTGCTGCGCGGACGGCAGCTGACAAGGTGCAGGGCGTGGAATGCCGAACTGACATGCGGAACCGAAATGGCGAGACGGCGATATGATACAGCCATGACGCGACCCTTTTCGACTCTTTCCGTGGCCGGTGCCGTTCCCTTCGCCCTCATGGCGCTCTTCACCCTTGGAGCCTGCTCGAGCTCGTCGACCGATCCGATCGTGTGCGATGCGTCCGCTCGCGCCGGCATCACGGTGACGATCAAAGACGCCGAGACCATGGCGCCGCTGGCCGCCAATGCGCGCGGTGTGGTGCGGGACGGCGCGTATGTGGACTCGTTGACGCTCACGGGTCCCGATTCGCGCGCGGCGGCGTACGAGCGTGCGGGCACGTACAGCGTGGAAGTGCGGCTCACCGGCTACCAGAACTTCAATACGTCGGGTGTGCGCGTGACGGTTGGGACCTGCCATGTGAACGCGCAGGTGGTGTCGGCGGTGCTCTTGAAAGTTCGTAGTTAGCGCCGCTGCTCCGGATGGGTGATGTGCTTGCGGATGCACAGGCGGCGACGCGGCAGTGAGCCTGCGCGCCCACCCCGCATGTTCGTCACCGATCCAAGCGCCGTATCACCGAACGCAGCGAATCCGCACCACGATCCACGTCGGGCTCCTTACAAATCAGCCGAGACGCGCAACACGAAGGCGCGTCCCGCCGCGTCCGCGAAGTGCTTGTAGCGCGACATGAAGTCCCGGTAGCGCGTGTCGAACAGATTCCGCACGCTCAGGTCGACATGGACGAGACCACGCGGTGTGAGACGGCTCAAGCCGGCCGACGCCGACACCACGTGCCATGCCGCCGGTGCGAAGTCGTCGCGAAACGTGCGCAGCTGTTTGGCATTCCACTCGCTCGAGAGCGAAGCATGTCGGCCCGGTGCTCGCTCGTCCCAGCGCATGGTGAGCACGGCGCGTGGCGGCGGCACGAAGGGCAGGGCGGTGTCGTCGCTGGTGTTCGTGGCGTGGACCATGTCGGCGGTGGTCTGCAGCGACAGCGTGCGTGTGAGCGATACCGTGGCTCCCAATTCCGCGCCGACCAGTCGGGCGTTGCCCTGTTCGATCTGCAACGAATCGAGCGCGCGACCGGGCATGCCGACGGGTGTGAGGTAGATGTAATCGCGAATGCGATTCACGTAGCCGGTAAGTTCACCGGTTACGCGTGCGGTCCGTAGTCGGAGAGCGGCGTCGACGTTCACGCTCGACTCTACGCGCAAATCGGCGCGACCGATTTCGAAGGCACGCGTTCCTTCATGAAAGCCGTTGGCGAACAAGTCGGACGCGCTCGGCGAGCGGAATCCGCGCGCCACGTTCACGGCCACGGATAACGGCGCGGTGGGTCGATACACCGCGCCGAGCGTGCCCGTAGTGGCGGTGAACGCACGCGCGGTTGACTGGAGGCCGAGCACGCGGTTGCCAGGCGTGGATAGGGTGCGCCAATCATGGCGCGCACCAGCCGACAGGGCGAAGTCGCCGACGGTGCGCTGCTCGAGCGCGTACACGCCCAACGAGCGCGCGCTGTTGTCGGGGATCAGCGTTTCGTTACCGAAGGTGGTGAAGCGCGTGTGTTGTGCGGCGAGGCCAAACACACCGGTAGCACCGAAAATCGGCCTGTGGTGCCAGTGCGCGAACCCCGAGGCAGTGCGCGACAGTAGGCCGAGGGCAACATCCTGCGTGCGCTCATCGCCGAATTCCGCTCGCCGGTTTTGCTCGATACCGGCCTGTAACTGCACGCGCTGTCCGCCGCGACGCACGTTGGCGTCTATCGTGCCGCGCAGCGTGCGGATTTGCTGGCGGCCGGTGTAGTTGGGTGAGGTGATCGGATTATCGGCCACCTGAATGCGCTCATCGCGCAGCGAGCCGGTGCCGGTGACATCGACGCGCGCACCCTGCCAGCCCAGTGCGCCTTCGGTGTAGCCGGTGATGTTGCCGGTGTTTGACACGATGCCGCCCGGCGTGCGCAGGTCGAGGGCGCGACGACCGGTGCCGCTGAGTCGCCAGCCGAGCGAGCCGGCACCTACCTGGCTCGCGCCCTCACCCACCAGCGTGAGCGACGGCGAATGCGCGGCGCTGTTCCAGGCGGTGGCGAGGCGGCCGCGCGCCACGCGCTCACCGTGTTGGGCGATCGGAAGCGGGCGGCGCACCACGTTCACGACGCCGCCCAGCGCGTCGGAGCCGTATAACACGCTGGCCGGTCCTTTCACGACCTCGAGGCGTTCGGCGTCGGCTGATTCGACGTTGGGGGAATGGTCGTGTCCCCATTGCTGAGTTTCCGTGCGCTGGCCGTTGGCGAGCGTGACCACGCGATTGTTGGTGAGCCCGCGGATCACGGGTTTGCCGATGCCCGTGGTCATGGAGAGCGACCGAATGCCGGGAATCTGCTGGAGCGTTTCGCCGAGCGAGGCGGAATTCGCGCGTCGGAGATCGGCACCGCTCAACAGGGCCGTGGGCTGGGCGATACGGCGGGCCTCGGTGGCGACGGCCGTCGCGGTAACCTGCAGGGTGGGGAGCGCGCGGGCGGTGGTATCGCGCTTCGCGCTGTCGGCGGGGGCGCGCTGCGCGACCAGCGCCGATGCTGAAAGGGCCGTCGTCGAGAGGGCGGAGGTCACGAGTACACGAATATTTAGATATTGCCTTGGCATAACAAAAAATTAGGCAAGACTAAACAATTGCGCAAGCGGGGCTTCTCAAGAGCCTGACGTTAGCGCGTGTACTGCGGTAGCCGCTCCTGATTTCCCGAGCAGGCGATCAGCTGCGACAGGCGTCGAGCGCGTGTGGCAGGCTGCTTGGCGCTGATCACCCACCACGTGGCCGTCTTTCGATATGAGGGCGGTTGTCGTTCGAAAAACGCGAGCGCGTGTGGCGTGGCGGCGAACTGTGCGCGGTCTTGGCTCGAAAACGTGACCTCGGCCTGCTCGAACGCGTACACCTTCGATTTGGCATCCGTACGGGCCTCGTAGGCCGCCTGTCCAGCGGCGTGCATCCGGCCGTCGGCGAGCAGCGACTCTACGTGCTTCAGGTTCACGGCGCTCCAGATACTGCCCGTTTTGCGCGGTGTGAAGCGAATGGAATAGCGCGCCTCGTCCACGCGACGACGCACGCCGTCTATCCAGCCAAAGCAGAGCGCTTCCCGCACCGATTCCGTCCACGTCATCGAGGGCGAGTCGGTGCCCACCTTATGAAAACCCACCACGAGCTCGCGATGCGAGTCGTGGTGGGTTTCGAGCCAGCGCCGGAAGTCGTCGGCGCTGGCGAAGTAGGGCGGAGTCGGTGGCGGCGTCACCACCGAAACTTACGGAACGAGCGCCGCTTTGGCCTGCGTTGGCTTCGGATTCTTCACATAGGTGTCCATCCACGCCACCCAACGCGCCCACAGGTCGAGGTCGCTGGCGTATGTGGCCACACTGTGATCTTCGTACGGATACATGTACAACGCGGCCTGCTTGCCGAGCCCCTGCAGTGCCATGAACATCCGACGAGAGCTGATCGGATCGGTGCCCTGATTCTGATCTTCGATCGCGTGATACATGAGGAGCGCGCCGGAGATCTTGTCGGCCCGCAGGAACGGCGACATATCGAGGTAAGTGTCCTGTGCCTGATAGAAATTACGACGCTCGCCCTGGAAGCCGAAGGGCGTGAGCGTGCGGTTGTACATGCCGTCGCCGGCGATACCCGCTTTGAAGTTTGGCATGAGCGTGAGGGCGTTGACCGTGCTGAACGCGCCGTAGCTGTGACCGCCGATGCCCATCTTGTCGCGATCCACGAAGCCGGCTTCGACGACCGCGTCGAGCACGGCATCGAGGTTTTCCTTCAAGTCGCGCGTGTAGTTGTCGTTCATCTTGCCCACGTCACCGAAGATCGGGATATCGGGTTCGATGAACGCGTAGCCCTGACTGACCCACAGTTTGGTGGCGGTGGCCGGACGGGCTGACGGGACTTCAGGGAACTTGTTGATGTTGGTGCTATAGCGTGACCGCTCGTAATCTTGCTCGCTGCTGAACTCGCGCGGATAGAACCAGATCACCCCGGGAAGCTTCGTGCCCGGCTTCCAGTCGCGCGGCACCGTGACTTCGACCCAGAACTTCGTGCCGTCGCGCGGGCGTGTGACTTCGAGTCGCTTGAACGGCGCGCCGGTAACTTCGGGGGCCACGTCGAGATTTTTGGTGAGTTTCTTGGCATCGTTGCTGCCGGCGGTGCGCAGCCAAGCGTCGGCGATGGTCGTGTTCGACTCGCGCGTCACGATGAATTGCGACAGGTCGTCGTCGAGCGGCGCGACGAACTCTTCGTACATGTTCGCTGGGCTATCCATGACGCGCGTGCGGGTCTTCGATTCGATATCGAGCTTGTCGACCCAAGGACGCGGCGCCTGCGTGGACCACTTGGCCCCATACGCGCGGGTCCCGGAGATCGCGATCGACTTGCCGTCGTTGGCCAGCAGCACGTAGCGGCGTCCGCCGGCACCGGTGCGGAGCAGCACCGTGCCCTGCGTGGAGTCCACGGCACTGCGGCCGGCTCCGCCACCACCACCGACGCGCGCAATCGCAGCCGGTAAAGACACCGTACGACCGAGGTTGTAGCGCTTAGACGTGTCCTTGACGCGTATCGCGATCGTCGACCCGCTGTCGGTGACGAACATAGTGCTGCTGTCGCTGCTGTACAGCACCGTCGACAGCTGTGTGCTACCGCGGTGCACTACCGTGGTGTCGTTCACGCCGAAGGGCGCGCGCCACTGCACGACTTTACCCGTCTGCACATACAGCAGTCCCGTGCCGATGGGGTTCCACTGGATGTTGCGCTTGGCACTGTCCGCGCCAGGTCCGCGACGTGCTGCACCGGCGGCGGCCGGGGTGGCGGTGGGATCACCGTTGTCGGCCGGTGCCCCTTCGCGCAGCGCCGTCGTGGCGAGCGTCGTGATCACACGGCCGCTCGCATCCCACAACTCGTCAACCGAACCGAAGCTCGACGCGGGCACGAGATACGAGTACGGCTCCGTCATGCGCGTCACGCGCACGAGGGCACCGTCGGGGGCCACATCGATCTCGCGAATCGTGGCCGGTGCGCCAATCGTACGCACGGCTTTGCTGTTCACATCGATGAGCGCCAGCTGCCCCTTGGTGTAGAATGTCAGCAGTGCTTTGTCATGCGGATCTTGCAGCAGGCTGAAATGTACCGGCTGCGGAACCGCGCGCGCGTCGGTGAGCCGCACCTGCGGTCCGTCTTCGATGCCGCCTGCGCCGTGCTCCGGAACCGAGCCGCGATTCTCTGGCACCAGCACGGCCACGATAAAGCGGCCGTCGGCCGTGAACTCGATGGTGGTCACCAGCGTGGCCAGCAGTGCGCGACGCGACAGCGGCACTGACTTGCCGTTCGCGACATCGGCCAGGTACGCGTACGAACCGGTTGGGAAGTTGGCGATGTACGCCACCTGTGTTCCGCGCGGCGACCACACCGGCGACGACATCGACGCTCCGGCGGGCACGCTGATGGCGTGTGCGGTACCGGTCTTCGGGTCCACGAGTGTGAGGCCGGTGCGATTGCTGGTGGTCAGCGACCGCGCGCGATTGGCCCGCGTGTCGACCTGGACGCCACCAAGCCAGATGTGCGGCGCGCCGTAGGCCTTGATGTCGCCGCGGTCACTGCCGGAGGCGCGCAGGAACCAGCGACGATCAGGGCTCGCATTCGTGAACGAGATATCGACGCGGGGGGTCGTGATCATCCGCACGAGATTGTCGGGGGGCTTCACGAACGATTCGGTGCGCAGGATCTGCTGCGCATCCCAACCGGCGTTGGAATTCTGCGCCTGTACAATCGCCGGCGCCGATACGACCAGGACGGTTGCCAGATGAAACGCAACCCGGCGGGGGGACATCACAAACATGCTCGACTCCGGAGGTGGGAGAGACTCTCGCAAAGTTTACGCGCCCCCACGGTCGCGCGTTCAGCATTTCACCGGTAACCTCAAGAGATGACGAACCCGATCCCCCGTCGCTCGTTTCTCGCCGCGCTAGGCACTGGTGCCCTCGGCGGTGGCGCGCTGCTGTCTTCCTGTGCCGCCGGGGCCAGTGCCCGTGTGCCGTCCGCCAGCCGTCTGGATCGCATTGGTCTCGAGCTGTACGCGGTGCGGAAGGCGATGAAGGAAAACCCGGAGAAGACGCTGGCCGCGATCCGCGCCATCGGCTACACCGATGTGGAGCTGCTGTGGAGCTTCAAGAATTTCGATCGCTCGCCAAGCCAAGTGAAGGCGACACTCAAGGCCGAGGGGCTCACCGCCACCTCGGCCCACATCGCCCCCGAAACGATCCTCAGTGAGTGGTCGGAGAGTCTGCGCACCGCGAAGCTGCTTGGACACCAGTACTTGGTGGTGCCCAGCCTTCCCAGTGAAACGAAGCGATCCATCAATGCATGGAAGATCTGGGCCGACCGGTTCAACGTGGCTGGCGAAGAGGCGCGCCGTGCCGGCATCTGGCTCGCGTTCCACAACGAGCCGGAACACCAGCGCAAGATCGAGGGCGAGTTTCCGCTTGAGCTGTTCCTCAAGCGCACCGAGCCCAAGTTCGTGCGCTTCCAGCTCGATGTCGGCAACATGTTGATGGGCGGCGGCGATCCCATGGACTACCTGAGTCGCTACAAGGACCGCATCGGGTCGTTCCACCTGAAGAACGTCGTGGCCGACCACACCAAAGACACGGAGCTCAGTACCGGCACGTTCGATCTGCGGGCGTTCCTTGCGGCTGTGCCAGACTTGGCCAAGAAGCCGTGTTTTGTGGAGCAGGAAGGCGCCGCCGATGAGCTGGCGAGTGCCAAGGCGAACTTCGAGTATCTGCGCGGGCTTTCCTTGTAAACAGCAACAACAAAAGCCACTGCGTTCGCGAGCTTCGCGCGACCCAGTTTGTTTTTGTTTCTGTTGTTTCTTCTGCTGGTCCTCCGAGCCGCGCGACCCTCGCCTTGATGCGGTCCACGGCGAGCCCGGTTTGGCTACCAGTCCGTGGGCGCGTAGTCCTTGAGGAACTTGCCCCACACGTGTTCGCCGGTGTTGATGCCGTCGATGATCGGATCGACGATGCGCGCCGCACCGTCCACGATGTCGAGCGGCGGATGGAAGCGATGCTCGGCCACCTTCTTCTCCGCGATGTGCACCGGATCCTCGTCCGTCACCCATCCGGTATCGACCGCGTTCATGTGGATGCCGTCGTGTTCGTAGTCGGCGGCCGAGGTGCGCGTCATCATGTTGAGCGCGGCCTTGGCCATGTTCGTATGCGGGTGCCGCGTTGTCTTGAATTTGCGATAGAACTGTCCTTCCACCGCCGACACGTTCACGATGTGCTTGTCACGTTCCGGCGTGCGCAACATGAGCGGCTTGAGTCGCGCATTGAGCAGGAACGGCGCGATCGCGTTCACCAGCTGCACCTCCAGCAGTTCCACGCTCGGCACTTCATGCATCAGCAACCGCCACGAATTGCGGTCACGCAAGTCGACCTGTTGCATGTCCTGATCGAGCTTGCCCTCGGGGAAGAGGTGCTCGCGATCGGTGTGCTCTTCGGGCAACAGCGCGACCTGCGACAGCTCGGCGGCGTGCGTGATACCTGCCACCTCGGCCAAGGCCCGCGGCAACGTTTTCGGCGTGAGCATCTCACCGTCTTCCGCATCGGTGGAGCCGGGCAGCATGTGATAGCCACGCACGCCTTCATACGCGCCGAGCAGCTTTCGCACCTGCTCGGGCATGCTGCTGAGCGCGGCCGTCTCGCCCTCCATCATGTGCCTGTAAAAGTCGGGCGGACGACGCACCGTCTGACAGGCATTGTTCACGATGAAGTCGAGGCGGTTGTGCGTTTCCATCAGGTGATGACAGAACGCTTCGACGCTCGGCGTGTGGCGAAGGTCGAGCCCGAAGATCTCGAGACGATGCGCCCACTGATCGAAGTCGGGCTCGGCGGCGTAGCGCGCTGCGGAGTCACGCGGGAAGCGCGTGGTCACGATGAGATGCGCGCCCGCGCGGAGCAGCTTGATACCGGCCTGATAGCCGATCTTCACGCGGCCGCCGGTGAGGAGCGCCGTGCGTCCGGTGAGGTCGGCCAACTCGCCGCGCTTGCGGTAGTTGAACTCGGCGCACGGGGGGCAGAGCTGATCGTAGAAGTGGTGCAGCACGGTGAAGTTGCGCTTGCACACGTAGCAGTGCTGCGCCTCCAGCGCTTCGCGGAAGTCGGGCTCGATCTCGACCGTGGTCTGCTCGTCCGTCGCCGGCAGCAGATAGTTGGGCGTGGTGAACACCGTCTGACGACGCAGGCGGCGAATGCCGGTTTCCTGCAACTGCGACTCCGCTTCGTGCACGCGCATCGTCTTTTCGACCCGCTTCTTGCGCTTGGTCGCCTTCACCATCTGGCGGCGCAGGATCGCATCAGGGCGCGAGACCTCGCCGGCCGCCTTAAGCAGGCGGGTGCGAGCGTCCTCGGACAGCACGAGCAGCTCGGCCCGGTTAACGGCGAACTGTTCGAGCAGCTCGGTCGCAGCGAAAACACGCTCGGACAGGCTCAGACTGGCGTTCAGGGAGTCAGGACTTTGGGACATAACCCTGAAAGCTAATCGATCATTCGTCGTGAAAGGCCGATCCGGGGTGAGTGGGCAGCCGCCAATAGTACCAGTGAGATACCCGGTCCCACCCCTCGGCCTCTTCATTTTCGACCCCCCAGACGCACGCCCCAGAGGGAAACGTCGCCTCCTGGAACCGCGCGTCGAGGGCCGCGAGGCGCTCCACGGCGGCGTGGGGCAGGGGGGCATCATCGAGCGCTCGACGGACGTCCAAATCGTTCAGGAAGTCCTCGTAGGTGAGCGCGTAGCCGTGCTCCACGTCGTCCACCGTACGGGCCCATTGCTCCAGGAGCTGGTCGGCGCTGATCATTGGCGGTTCAGGATCGGGGGGTGCGACGGGCCTGACGGCGGAAATAGGCTTCCCCGTCATTGGGTTTGAAGAAGGTGCGTATCGTGCCGTCGGCGTCGGCCGCCAAGAACGCCCCGCTGCCCCGGTCGAAGCGGGAGATGACGCCGTCAGATGACCGAACGACTTCGACGATGTCTCCGCTCACGGGTGCATCACGCAATCGTTGCGCCAACTGCAGATATTGCTCCGGCGAGACCGTCCCAAACTCCCGTCCGTGCTTCTCGAAGTGCTCTACCAGCCGCGCGTTGGAGCGGAAGCCCACGCGTCGGGTTGGCGACGTTTCCGGCGGGGGCGCGGTAGGTTCTCCGGACGGAGCGGACGTGGGCGTGGGCGTGGGCGTGGGCGGTGGCGACACGCCCTTGGTGCGGGCGAACATCCAGGCGGCAATCACACTGACCAGCGCCAACAGGAAGGAGCGAAGCGCACGATTCATGCGCCCATGCTATCGCCGCGTCGCTCCGGCCACAACTCGGGCGCATATTTCACCGCATGAGCGTCGTCAAAGAACTACTGTCGTTACTCGAGCTCGAGAAGCTCGAGGTCAATATCTATCGCGGGCATAACCGCGATCTCGGCACCGGCCGCGTGTTCGGTGGACAGGTGTTCGCGCAGGCACTGGTGGCCGCCCGTCGCACCGTGGACGAGCCGCGCGAGGCGCACTCGGTGCATGGCTACTTCCTGCGCGCCGGCGACCTCAACGCCCCGATCGTCTTCTTCGTGGACCGTCCTCGTGATGGCGGCAGCTTCACCAGCCGCCGGGTGACCGCCATACAGCATGGCGAGGCCATCTTTCATCTGTCGGCCTCCTTTCACGTACACATCGACGGCCTCGAACATCAGAGTGTGATGCCCGACGTGCCGCCGCCGGAAGACTTAATGCCGGAGCTCGATCAGATCCGTGAGCGTGCCGAAGTGCTGCCGCCCGAGCTGCGCACGGTGCTCACGCAGGATCGTCCAATCGACTTCCGCTCGTTTACGTCCCATGTGCCGGGTACGGACGAGTCGCGCGGTTCGAAGCGCTTCATGTGGTTCCGTGTGATCGACACGCTGCCCGACGATCCGATCACGCATCAGGCGATTCTCGCGTACGCCTCCGATTACGGATTCTTGCCCACGGCGCTGCTGCCGCACCAAGTGTCGTATCGCGATCCGCGGCTTCAGTTGGCGTCACTCGACCATACGATTTGGATGCACCGGCCGTTCCGCTGTGACGAATGGTTGTTGTACAGCATGAACAGTACTGCGGCCGCAGGGGCGCGCGGCTTTGTGCGTGGCGAGATTTTCACCCAAGACGGAACGTTGGTGGCGTCGGTGGCGCAGGAAGGGCTGATCAGGCTCCGCGATGCTTAAGCCGCTCGATCTCGGTGCGCACCTGCTGATTTTCGCGTTCCAGTGAGGCGATCTCGCGGTCGGCGCGCGTAATCGCCAGTGGTTGCACACCGGAGGTGGTGCGGTCGTCGGTAACTATAGACGCCGCTAAACAAGCTGGTCTTGCACGACGCGCTGGGTGACGCGCCGTCGCGGTCGGTGTACTCCACTTCGTAGATGCGATCGCCTTTCTCGCCGAACCATCCTCGGCCGAACGGTTGCCACGTGATGTCGTTCACGGCGCCGCCGCGCTCGGCCACGTACTGTTGAATACGGTCGCGGTCCCAGCGGTCGGCGAGCAGCCGGAAGCCGACAGCAAAGAGCGCGATCACGAAGATGATGCCGATGCTGCTGCTGTCCATTCGCTAACGCTCCGCGCGCTGCCCAGTATTGTCCTCTGCGTTGTACCCGTCCTGTCCTGTCTAATTCGGAGCACGCCGTATGGGAACGCGCGACCCCCGCATCGATGCCTACATCGCGAAATCGGCGTTGTTTGCCCAGCCGATTCTCGAGCACCTTCGTGCGGTCGTGCATGAGGCGTGCCCCCACGCCGAGGAAACCATCAAGTGGGGTTTCCCGCACTTCGACTACCACGGTATGATGTGCAGTACGGCGTCGTTCAAAGCGCATTGTGCGCTCACCTTCTGGCTCGGCCGGCAAGTGCTTGGCGAGGAGATGAGCGACGAGGCGATGGGACAGTTCGGTCGGATCACGCGCGTCACGGACTTGCCGAACAAGACCATGCTGACGACGTACATCAAGAAAGCGATGGCGCTGAATGATGCCGACGTGAAGCGGTCACGACCGGCAGCCAGGAGGGCGACGACCGCAAAGCCAATCGTGGTTCCGCCTGAACTGGCTGCGGCACTCGCCGGCGAAGAAGGGGCCAAGGCGGTGTTCGACGCCCTTAGCCCGTCGCATCGCCGCGAGTACGGCGAATGGATCTCCGAGGCGAAGCGCGACGAGACGAAGACGAAACGAGTCGCGCAGGCGATCGACATGCTCGCCCAAGGCAGGGCGCGGAACTGGAAGTACGGCGCGTAGGTACGTTGCGCGTCCTGTGGCGCTGTCTACGGCCTGACGAACGCCACGATGCGATCGCGAACGGCCCGCGTCTGACTCGGCGATACAATGCGCCCCGCGATCACGTGGCCGTCTTCGCCCTTGGTTGGAATGACGAGCATTCGCTGCGATTTCACCATGCCTTCGGCGTCCAGCGCATCGAGCCAATGTGTCGTGCGCTCGGCGTCCACCACCTGATCGTTTCGATTGTAGAGGGCGAGCGTTGGTGTGTCATAACCGGTGAGTGGCAGCGCGCGCACATACTCCACCAGCGCCTGCATCGGAAAGAGAGCGCTTGACGGATAACTCATCGTCCAGAAGCGCTTTTGTTCTTCATTGGCCGCCGTCCACGTGCGACGAGGAATGAACCTCGGCAGCACGACGCTAGCCCACGGCAACGTGAGCAGCCCAGCCATGCGATCCTTCGGGCCGAAGTTGGGCGAGATAAGCACCAACGCGCGTAGGTCTTCGCGTGCCGCCTTGGGCACTGTCGCAAGCAGCACACCGAGTGTGCCCCCCGTGCTGGTGCCGATGACGAGTACCGAATCACCAAGCCGTCGGCCGACGTCGAGTGCGAACGCGGCGTCGTTCATCCAGTTGCTCGCCTGCACGTTGGCGAGTGAGTCACCCGGTAGACCGTGTCCGCGAAGTCGCGTTTCGTAGAGATTGGCGCCAAGCGCTTCTGCTACTTCTGCACTCAGCGGGGCGGTTTCCTGCCGCGTCGCGGAGAAGCCGTGCAGATACACGACGCTCCAGGGCGTGCGTTTGGGCGACATGCTGTCGGCGAACACCACGTGCTTCGCCACGTCTGGGTCGGTAACGCCGGCTGCCCGTTCCTGTTGGGCAAACCACGCTGGAAAGTTGGCGAGGGAGTCAGGAAGGGCAGAGGCCACGACGTGCACCGCTGGTGGATACGTGGCGGGCTCGTTCCACTCCACGCTTGGGCGAGGACCCGCGCGATAGAGTGACCAGAATACGATCAGCAGCATCACGTATCGCACTGACAGCCGAATACGGCGCGCCTCGCGCGGCTGAATCATACGGCGTCCGACGAACTCGAGAAGTTGAAGTCGCGCACCTTGATGGGCGGCATCGCCACGCCGGGACCACCTTCACCGCCGGCTGTGCGTACCGCCGCGCCCACGCCCTCGAGGTTGTTCAGCATGAACAGCGGGGAATCGTTGAAGCGAAAGTTCTTGATAGAGCGCGCGATCTTGCCGTTCTCGATCAGGAAGGTGCCATCGCGCGTGAGGCCGGTGTACATGAGCGTGCGCGCGTCGAGCGGACGCAGATACCACAGGCGCGTCACGAGCACACCACGCGTGGTGCTGGCGATCATCGATTCGATCGTGTCACTACCGCTGGCCATGCGTAGCGATTGGGCACCGCCGGTGGCCGTCCTGCTCTGCTTGTTGGCCCAGAATCGGTTGTACGCCAGCTGATTCAGCACGCCGTTCTGCACCCACGTCTGCTTGCCCGTGGGCATGCCTTCACCATCGAACGGTGAGCCAAGAATGAGCGGGTCGCCGGGATCGGAGATCAGTGACACGCGTTCATCCACGATCTTCTCGCCGAGGCGCGTGCCACCACCGGCCTTCGAGAAGGCGGAGCGTCCTTCGTCGGCTGAGCGTGCCTGAAAGGCGCCGCCCATGAGACTCACGAGATTGGCCGTCGCTTCGGGTTCGAAGATCACCGTGTATCGACCGGGTTCGATGCCCACCGGATTACGCGAGCGACGCGCCTTGTCGATGGCGCGCGTCGCGACAGACTGGAAGTCGATCGCGCTCCAGTCGGTACTCTCGCTACCGACCCAGCCGGAGCCGGTGCCGTCGGTGGTGCGCGCCGTGAGCGTGTAGTTCGCGCTCGTGCCGCGGTGATAGGCGAACAGCCCGGCGCTGTTGCCGATCGCGCTGGCGCTCGCGTTGCAGATGATGAACCCGGCCACGGTGAGATCCCGGGCCGCGCGTGCCGGCGCGAGTGCGGTCATGGCCGCCTTGGCGCGATCCTCGGCCGACAGATCGGCGGTGCGATCGAACCACGCATTCACCGGCGCATACATCTGTGGCGGTAGTTCACCGAGATACTCGGGGTCTTCCGGTGCCAAGCGCGCGAGCGCTTCCGACTGCTCGACCGCGCGCCGCAGTCCTTCGTCGCTGCGGTCGTTCGTGACCACACTGGCTTTGCGCTTTCCGAACACGCTTTGAATGCGGATCGTGCTGTTGGTGGTAACGCCCGATGTAGACATCTGATTGTCGGCAAAGCGCAGATTGGTTTCACGCGAACTGTTCACCGACACGCGCACGGCGTCGGCCTTGGACAGCTTCACCGCGCGTTCGACGATCGCCTGCGCTTGGTCACGCGAGAGCACTCCGATGGCGGCCATGGCTTTGGTGTCGCTCATGGACTCGCTCATACCGTGCGTCCCGTGTTGATGATGGTCGCGTTTTTGAAGCGCGTGGGCGGGCAGCCGTGGCTCACCGCGTTGGACTGCCCGGGCTGGCCCTTGCCGTCGTTGAACGTGCCGCCGAACTCGTAGCTGCTCTTGCCGCCGAGCATGTCGAGGGTGTTCCAGAAGTCCGGCGTGCGCATTTGATAGGCGGCGTCCTTCACCTGGCCCACGATCTTGCCCTTGCGCACTTCGTAGCAGAGCTGCGCGCCGAACTGCGCATTGTAGCGCTGCTGATCAATGGAGTACGACGCGCGACCGATCATCGCGATGCCCTTGTCGGTGGCGGCGATGAGATCACCCCAGCTCAGATCTTTTGCGCCCGGCTGCAGCGAGACGTTCGGCATGCGCTGGAACTGCACGTCGGCCCAGCTCTGCGCGTACGAGCATCCGTGCGAGCGCACCGGCTTGCCGTTTTTGGCATACCACGACGCCAGCCATGGCGCCTGTTCACGCGTGGTCTGATAGTCGTTGAGAATGCCGTCCTTCACAATGTGGAAGGTGTCGGGCTGTACGCCGTCGTCGTCGTAGCCGATGGTGGCCAGTGCGCCGATTTCATCGCGATTGCCCACCAGATTCATCATGGGGGGCCCGAGCTTGAGCGAACCAAGCACTTTCTCCGGCGGCGCCATGAAGCTGGTGCCGGCGTAGTTGGCCTCGTAGCCCATCGCGCGATCGAGTTCGGTGGGATGCGCGAGCGATTCGTGGATGGTGAGGAACAGCTGCGACGGATGCAGAATGAGGTCGTAGCGCCCCGGCTCCACCGGCTTGGCGGTGAGCTTCTCGGCCGCTTCTTCGCCCCACTTGGTGGCGTTCTTCACGATGTCTGCTTCAAGCACATACTCCCAGCCTCGTCCGGCGGGCTGCACGACTTCGGGACCGCGCACGGCGGTGTTCGAGCGATCAGGCGCCACGGCGGTGCAGCTCATGGTGACCCAGCTGCGCACGTAATCTTGCGTGATCACCGAGCCGTCGGTGTTCGCGTAGTTGCGCTCTTCCTTCACGAACGAGAGGCCGGAGTTCACGAAGCGTACGTTGGGCACCTTCAGTGCTTCGGCATTGGCACGCAGGAGCAGGTCGGCCTTGGTTTCCACCGGTACGGTGAACGGGTCGATCTGATAGGAACTGCGCCAGGTCGCGTTCGGATGCGCCGGTGACGGCGCCAACTCCACGCGACGATCGCGCGCGATGCGATTCGCCTTGGCGATAGCGACGGCCTCTCGTGCGGCGGTGCCGACGCCTTCTTTGGTGAGTTCCTGGGTGGCGCAGAACCCCCAGCAACCGTCCACCAGCACGCGCACCCCGCAACCCATCGTGTCGGTGTCGACGACGTCGGTGACCTGTCGCTCGCGCGTCTGGATGCTGTTGTTGCGATTGCGCGAGATGCGCACGTCGGCCCATGAGGCGCCGTAGCGTTTGGCGGCGTTGAGCGCCTCCATCATGAGTTCGCGGGTGGCGGCGTCGGTGTAGAGCGCGGGGAGCGAGTGGAACCCGGGCAGGGCACGCAGCGCAGTCGGGCCGATCGCCAGCGCGCCAAGTGCGGCGCCGCCGGTGACGAGGAAATCGCGACGAGTAGTCATGTCACGAATGTATCGCCACCGACGGATCAGGTCACGCGTGGGTCCTACGAGTTACTTCAGGTTCGCCTTGAAGAAGCTGACGGTCTTGGCAAACGCGTCTTCGGCGGCCGTCCTGTCGTAGGCCTGACCGGTGGGATTGGCGAAGGCATGATTCGCATTGGCATACACGTTGATCGTGACGGAACCGCCGAGCTTGGTGATGGCCGCTTCCATGGCACGCACGCTGTCGAGCGGAATGCCGGTGTCCTTGCCGCCGAACAGTCCCAGCACGGGCGCCTTGAGGCGCGCGAGTTGCGCCGGATCGGTGATCGGCGCGCCGTAGTACATCACCACGGCGTCGAGTTTACTGCCGCCCACGAGACCGGTGCGCAGTGACCAGTGTCCACCATAGCAGTAGCCCACCGAACCAATCGATTTGGCGCCCGCCTTCTTCAGATACGAGATGGCAGCACCGAGGTTCTTCTCACCACCGGCGATGTCCGCCATGCCCGCCTGATACAGCTTCATCGCGGCATCGGGCGTGGTGGCGACCGACCCGAACAGATCGACCGCGAGCACCGTGTAGCCTTCGCCCGCGTAGCGCTTGGCCATGGCCTGAATGCCGTCGTTCAAGCCCCACCACTCGTGCACCATGATGATCGCCTTTCCCGTCTTGGCGCCGACGGCCGGCTTGGCGAGGAAGCCCTTGATGGCCTTGCCGTTGATGGTGGCGTAGGTCACCGTCCTCCCGACGACCTCGACACGCGGTGCGATGTGGGCGCCCGCGGACGCGGTCGGGGTCTCGTTCAGGTGCTCGCGATGCATCGCGGCGGCATAGTCGGGCTGGGCGGCCTTCGTGCTCTGGGCGCCCGCGGCGGCGGTGACGGCAAGGAGGAGCGCAGCGCCGGCGGCGAGGCGCGTCACGTGTGTGGTAGCGATCATGGGTGGGGCTGTTTGATGGAGAGACGAGAGTGGTACGGACGGGCAATCACTGCCTCAATATTGAAACACTGGAGCACGTCGCTTCGTTTCCGACATCGGGGCGGATTGGTCTTCGACCATCGACGACGCCTGAAGCTCAGTAGACAGCTGGAACACGGAGTCGACGGAGTGCACGGAACAGCACTGATACGCAAGCGGCGCTTTTTCTTTTGACGGTGCTGATCTGTGCAATCTGCTGTTTCTGTGTTCCAGCCGTTGCTTTTGTCGTTGCGATCGGCGCGGCCTACCCAATCGCCTTCGTCATCGGGATCACCGGCAGCGTCGTGCCGTCGGGCATCGGATACTCCACGCGCGCGTCTGGCACGAAGCCCAGGGCCCGGTACAGCGGTTCGCCCGGGAGCGTTGACATCAGCGAGAGTGTTGTGAAGCCGGCGCGTTGGGCGGCGGCGCTGCAGATGCCTAAGAGGCGTTTGGCGTAACCCCGACGGGCGTGATCGGGGTGCACGTAGAAGGCGCGGATGCGCGCTGGTGAGCTGGCCGGATGAAGGCGCCCTTCGTCACGGTGGTGGAACTGATCGCCGCCGAACAACGTCTGGTGATCGCTCCATCCACCAGCGGCCACGAGGTCGCCATGCTGTGCGAGCACGAAATAGCTGCGGTCGTGAATGAGACTGGAGTCCACCCCGAACACATACGCCAGCGACGACGCAATCTGCGCGTCGGTGTAATATCCGGCGGCCAGGCGGCGCACCGACAGGTCGATCAGCGCGGTGAGTGGCGGCACGTCGGCATAGCGTGCCACGCGGCAGTGCGGAGCAGCGGCCATCGCTTCCACGGCGCGCCAGCCGTCGGGCCACGCGCCGTAGCCCGCGTGGGCGTTGATGTGGCCGGCCTTGCCCACGTCCCAGACACGGCTGCCCCACGCCGCCGCATAGCGCTCCGCCTGCTCGTACGTCACATACTCGTCGTTGCGGCTGGCCACCACCGTGCTGGGGAACGGCAGCGCAGTGAGCGGAACCGGGGCGAAGCCCGTGGGGCCGCTGGGAAAGGCGGCCGCCAATGGATCACTGGGCGCGACCAGCAGCGCACCACGCACGCGCATGATGTGTTCGAGCGACGCCCCGCGCGCCCAATGCGCGACCATGGCACAGGCGGTGCTGTGCGCGACCAGCACCACATCGTGTACGCTCTCCTGCATCACGTGCGTGAGCCGTGCGACCCAGTCGGCGCACCGCGGCTCGGCCCACTCCTGTTGCACGACGCGCTCAACGAACAGCGGAGATTCTGCCGACGACTGGGCCTGCCAGCGCGACTGCCAGTGCTCGGGTCCGGAGTCGTACAGGCCGGGCAGTAGCAACACCGTCGCCGGTCGGTCGGGCCCTGCTCCCAAAGCCTCTCGCATGCCGGAAGGAATCACGAAATCACGATCGTAAGCGGTCACGCCGCGCCGATCGCCCTCGCGAGAATCGCAGGATCGATATTGCCGCCGGTCACCACCACCATGGTGGTGCGGTCCCGCGTCTCGACTTTACCGGCCAACAGCGCGGCCAGCGCCGCCGCGCCGCCCGGCTCCACCACCAGCTTGAGTTCGCGCACCGCG
Organism: Gemmatimonas sp.; assembly: GCF_046594945.1. Classification (GTDB taxonomy): domain Bacteria; phylum Gemmatimonadota; class Gemmatimonadetes; order Gemmatimonadales; family Gemmatimonadaceae; genus Gemmatimonas. The sequence goes on from NZ_JBKJRB010000102.1 coordinate 67,072, forward strand.
AACGCGATGGCCGCCAGCACCTCGTCGTCGGTCACGGTGAGACCGGCCCCGACGCGCGGCTGGTTGATGGAGAAGGTGAACTCCCCCGGCATCTCGGTTACGATCGCATCGCAGATCGAACGCTTCCCCGGCGCGTTCGCCACACGATGCCCTAGCGCGAGGGAGCGCGCCATGTCGTCGAACTCGGACGGCTCGCAGGGATGCACCACCGTGGTCGGCGACACGCTTTCCGCCGCCAGCGCGCAACCCGCCGTCAGTCCACCACCGCCGCAGCACACCAAGAGCGTGTCGGGCGTGTATCCCATCGCCGATGCTTGCAGGAGTGCTTCGAGCGCCAGGGTGCCTTGCCCGGCCACGACGTGCGGATCTTCGAAGGGCGGGACGATCGTGAGCCGGTGCTCCTGCGCAATGGCGCTGCCGATGGCCACGCGGTCTTCGGTGTACCGATCATACAGCACGACCTCGCCGCCGAAAGCGCGGGTCCGCTCGATCTTGAGCGCAGGGGCGTCTGTCGGCATGATGATCACCGAACGCATGCCCAGCAGCGACGCACTATACGCCACAGCCTGCGCGTGATTCCCCGACGAGTACGCGACGACGCCGCGCGCGCGTTCGTCGTCCGAGAGCTGCAGCAGGCGATTGAGGGCGCCGCGCAACTTGAACGAGCCGGTGTGCTGGAGTACTTCGGCCTTGAGTAACACGCGGCCGCCGACGCGCGCGTCGAGGGCGGGAGATGTCAGCAGCGGCGTGATCTGCGCATGCGGTGCAATGCGGGCGGCGGCCGCGCGGATATCGTCGATCGTCGGAACGGCGGGGAGTGTTGTGGACATCCTGAATAATCCACCACGGAGGGTCGTGCCGAAAGCCGTGCGTGGCTTACGGCCTTCTCCCTACTCCTCACGCCCTACTTCCCGCGACGGCGACGCTCGCTGCCGCACGTGATGGCCCGTTCGAAGCGCGTGCGGGGGCGCAACACGTATCCATCGGCCAGCCCGGAGTCGATGGCCGTGCGGGCGTCCAAGTACTGCGCCGGGCACGGCTTCCAGAGGGCGTCATCCATCGCCGTGGCCACTGGAGAGGGAATACCGGTGAACACCCAAAGAAGGCCGATAAACCCGATTGCCAGCGCGAGGATCGCGATGAGTCGTCCGATCCGCCGGATGCGACGCGGCGCCGGATCACCTGGACGCGGCTCGAACTGCATGGGATGGTCGGATCGGTCGGGCATGCTGCAATATGGGTGTGCGGACTGTAGCTTCGCTGATATCATCCGGTTGTAGGTCGCGAATGCCCACCATTTTATCCGACGACGTGGAGATCGACCTCGAACTGAGTCTCCTGGCCTTTCAGAGTCGGGTTCTCGCGTTGGCCGAAGATCACGCCGTGCCATTGTTGGAGCGGCTGCGCTTTCTGGGCATCGTGACCAGCAACATCGACGAGCTGTACATGGTGCGCATGGCCGAGCTGCGCCGCGCGGCGGTCGATGAAGCTGGGCAGGCCACCGAGCGGTTGTTGGCGGTGGAGCGTGGCATCGATGCGCTCATCGTGCGGCAGTCACGTTGCGCGACGGAGTGCCTGCGCGAGGCGGCGCGCGTGGGCGTGCGGCTGCTCTCGTGGCGCGAGCTGACCGTCGATGAGCAGCATCTGTTGCGTGTGCAGTATCTCGAAGACATTCAACCGGATCTGCGACCGCTGGCGATCACGCTCAGTCCTGGGCATCCACTGCCGCATCTGCCGCATCTCGGACTCTTTCTCGCGGTGCTGTTCCGCCGGGCTGAGGGTGAGCGACTGCATCTGGCCGAGCATGATCTGCCGGTCGACATGCCGCGCCTGCTGGCAGTGCCGGATCGCGTGGGTGCGGTGATCGCAATCGAGGAAGTGTTGCGGGCGAACGCGCACCTGCTTCATCCCGGCACGATCGTCGACAGCGCGTATCTGTTCCGGGTGACACGCGGCGGCGACCTGCCCATCATGGACGACGAAACGGGCAGCGTGCTCGGCGCCGTGGCGTTGGCCACTGAACGACGGGTGCACAATCCAGCGGTGCGCGTGGAGGTGGAGCGCAGCATGCCCGACGCGGTCGGCGCGCTGATCCTCGACACGTTGCGACGTGAGGCGATCGGTCGCGATATGGAGCTCACGGTGGAGTCGGTGCAGCACGTGGACGGGTTGCTCGACCTGCGCTGTCTGCAGTCGCTGCCGCTGCCCGATGACCATGCCCTTGAATTTCCGCCAATGACGGCCCGGTTGCCCGTCGGTGAGCGTTCGATCTTTGCCCTGCTGCGTGATGGCGACCTACTGTTGCATCATCCGTTCGATGCCTTCGACGACAGTGTGGTGCGCTTCTTTCAACAGGCCGCCGCCGATCCCGCTGTCACGTCGATCAAAGCGACGCTCTATCGGGTGGGGAACCCGTCGCCCATAGTGGACGCACTGGTACAGGCGGCCAGCTCCGGAAAGCGAGTGGCGGTGATAGTCGAACTCAAAGCGCGCTTCGACGAAGTGCACAACGTGCAATGGTCGCGTGCGCTCGAGGCGGCGGGCGTTGATGTGACGTACGGCATTGCGGGTCTCAAGGTGCACGCGAAGGTCGCCATGGTCACGCGACTGGAGGGCGACACCACCGTGCGCTATGTCCACGTGGGCACGGGCAACTACAATCCGCGATCCGGTCGACAGTATACCGACCTCAGTCTGTTCTCCGCGCGGACAGATCTCGCCGATGCAATGGACGTGCTGTTCGCCGGACTTACCGAGCGCCACGCGCCACCGACGGCGCTGCCGCACGGCGCGCTGGTGGCTCCGCAACAGCTGCTGACCGGATTACTGGAGCGCATCGAACGCGAGATTCAGCACGCGAAGGCCGGCGCGCCCGCGCGGATCACCATCAAGATCAACGGACTCGGAGACCGCGAGATGGTTCACGCCTTCGAACGGGCCTCGCAGGCGGGCGTGGAGGTGGACTTGATCGTGCGCGGCATCTGTATCCTGCGACCGGGCGTTCCCGGCGTCTCCGACCGCATCCGCGTGATCTCCGTCGTGGGACGCTTGCTCGAACATTCGCGCATTTACCGCTTCGAGAACGGCGGAGAGCCGGAATATCTTCTGGGGTCATCCGACCTCCGCTCGCGCAATCTGCGCCGGCGCGTTGAGGTGCTGGTGCCGGTGCCCGGCGCGTCATGCCATGCCCGGCTCGATGCAATTCTGGAGGCGTATCTGCGCGACGGCACCGCCTGGGAATTGCAGGCCGACGGCGAGTACCGTCAAACCCGTGATCGCGGCACTCCGCCAGCGCAGGTGGCGCTGGCCTGATGCTGAGTGGTGCGCTACGTTGACGAGCGGAGACGAAGCCTCGTGAGGATTACTTTGCCAGTGATGCCCCGCTCAGGCAGCCGTTCATCACTCTGTATTCCGGAGTTTCGTTGGCGTTGCTGAGCGGGTTTGATTCGCTGCCGTCGTTCGATCAGATCAATCTGGGCTCGACGCTGCTGCAGAGCGCCGTGATCATCGGATTTGCTGTCGCGCAACAGGGCGTGGCGCGGCACTTTGACCGGCCGGGCATGCGGGCCATCGCCGGCTACTGGGCGCTCCTCGCTCTTGCCGTATTCCTGAGCATTTTTTCCTCGTGGAGCGGCGCGGTCTGGAACGAGCGCACGCTGTCGCGCGCGATCACGGCGTTGTCGGTCTCCGCGATGGCCGCCGGCATACCGTTCGTGCAGCGGGCCATTACGTCGTTGCTGCGGCCGGCGGCGCCGAGCCAGAACATTGCGTCCAAGGCGCTGCAGTGGGGCGTCGCCGTGCTGCTGTTCTACGCGGTCGGGGTGTTCGGATCGGCGACGCTCTTCCCCGAGTTCCGGGTGCTCACGGTGAGCTGGAGTCGTGTGACACAGCTGATCGTGCTGTCGATACCGGCCGTGATGGCGTGGCGGGCGTGGCGTAATGCGCGCGAGCATCACGCTGCCTTGCAGCTGTTATTTATCGGTCTGACGTCACTTGCCGCACGCCAGTTGTTCGCGGTGCTGCTCGGACTCCGCGTGGGCATGCCCGACCTTCCACTGTCGGGCGTGATCGTGATCGTCACGCTCGACGTGTTGTTCGTCTCTGCGGCCGGCGTGTTCGCGCTGCTCGCCAGTACGGCCGAGGAAGTCGTGCTGATGGAACGACAGGCGGCCGAGCTGGCGCGGGTGCAGCAGCGGCTCGCCCAGGGCGAACGCATGGAGAGTCTGGGACGCATGGCGGCGGCGGTCGCGCATGACATGAACAACGTGTTGCAGGTGCTCGGCTTGACCTTGGAATCGCTGCGCGAGCGTTTGCCGCGTGATGCGCGCGGCGACGTGCGCGGCGATGCGCACGGCGAAGTGGGCGCCGCGATGCAGCATGGGCGTTCACTGACGGCGCAGCTGCTCACGTTCGCGCGGGCGCGCCCCACGGCACTGGTGCACTTTGATCCGGCGGCCCGATTGCATTCACTGGACGCGCTCCTGCGCGTGATGGCGGGCGCGTCCATCGAACTGCAACTGTCGGCGTCGGCACGCGGCGCGTCATTGCTCATGGACCCGGCGCAGTTCGAGCAGATCGTGATCAACCTCGTGGCCAACGCGCGTGATGCGAGCGACGCCGGCGGGCGCATTGCCGTGTCGCTCGATCTCGTGTCGCTGCCGCAAGCCGGACGCCCCCGAAACTCGCTCGCGCCCGGTGAGTACATACGGCTGATCGTGGCCGACACCGGCATGGGCATCCCGTCCGAGATTCGTGATTCGATCTTCGAGCCGTTCTTCACGACCAAGTCGGTTGGGCAGGGCACCGGGCTCGGTCTCGCCACCGTGCACGGCATTGCGAAAGAGGTTGCCGGCGATGTCCTTCTTGAGTCAACTGTTGGGCGCGGGTCGACGTTTGAGGTGTATCTCCCCGCCGCGTGAATGCCACGGCGCTCGACGTGGCAGTCGATTATTGGCGCAATGTTTGTCCTGCGTCGCCTTCCTGAGTCTGTCGCCCAATGAAGCCAGCAACTCCGCTGGCTCGTTACGCGCGCGGCGAGTGCAACCGAACGTCCGGTTCGCGTCGCGATGTTCTGATTATCGCGTGGACGTCCAGAGCACGGCGGCCGACCCGTCGGTCTGCAGGCCCATCGCGCCCTCCGACAGCAACAAAAAGCAGGTCGCGCCGCTTCCGCTCATCATACCGATCGCCGGTGAGCCGCTGGCGCGCCTCTCGGCCGCGATCGCGCGAAAGCCCGGCAGGATGGCGGCAACGCCGGCGTGCATTGCGCTGACCACCGGTTCGAAGTCGTTCATCGCGAGTGCGGCAATGGCGTCCCAACTCGCGAACGCCGACGCCGGGTAGGCGAAGGCCGGCGCAGTCTCGCCGTTGGCCTCGCGTGCCTGCGCGAACGCGCCGTAGGCGGCGCCGGTGTTCACGCCTTCGGCGAAGGTGGCCAACCACACGACCGCCCGCGGGAGTGCGGGCAGCGTCAGCAGGCGGTCGCCGCGTCCCCACGCCCACGCCAGCGAGTGGCCGCTTACGAGAAAGGGTACGTCGGCGCCAAGCGTACCGGCGAGGGCGAGCAGTTGCTTGGCGCCGAGCGGCGTGGGACTCATTGCTTCGAGGGCGCGCAATACGGCGGCCGCGTCGGCACTGCCGCCACCGAGTCCGCCGCCCACCGGAATATGCTTCTCGATGTGGATGTCCCAGCCGGTCTGCCAGCCACTGGCAGCGGTGTACGCGACCGCCGCCCGCCAGGCCAGATTCTGCTCGACCGCTCCGAGGCCGCCAGCGGGTATCGTGGGGCCGGCGCAGGTGAGTGCCGGCGTCATCGTGCCCACACGTACCTGCACGAGGTCGTGCAGGTCGAGCAGTTGAAAGAGCGTTTCGATGCCGTGATAGCCACTGGCTTCACGCGCCAGAAGTTTGAGCACCAGGTTGATTTTCGCGTAGGCGCATTCGGTGCGCGATTCGCCGATCACGAACGCGCGACCTCGGTGCGCTTGCCGCTTAACGTGCCCACACTGAGCCCGAGGCGCGCGAAGTACACGGCGCCGATAATCGTGATGGGGATGAAGCTGAGCAGGTGATACGCGAGCGCCCAGCTGACCGCCAGCTTGTCGTTCACGCCGTAGACCGCCAGACCCAGCACCGAGGACAGCTCGAAGACGCCGAAAAAGCCGGGCGAACTGGGGACGGCCACGGCCAGTGCCACGACGCCTTGCAGGAAAAACGCCGCGCTGATCGGGATATCCATGCCGACGGCTACAAACCCGATGTACATGGCGAGTGCATTGACCACCCAGTGGGCGATCGCCCACCCGAGCACGGCCAGAAAGCGACGGCCATCGCGGAGCACTGCCAGCCCGCCCATCGCGTTCTCGACGAAGCCTACGATCGCGTCTGCAAAGCGTGGCAACACGCGATGCGCGAACCATCGCACGATCGACAGAACACGCGGGGCTTGCATCACCATGGCGTAGCAGACGACGAGCAGCACGAGCATCGCCGCCACACCGAACTGGGCAAGTTGCGGAACCGTGCGACCGGCGAGCGTGACCCCAGATGGGAACCGCGGATCGAGCATGGCCGCGAACATCATCGCGAAGATGACGATCGCATCGAAGATCCGATCGACGGCGAGGGAACCGAGCGCCGTCGTGACGGGCAAGCGGGGCACTTCGCGCGTGAGCGAAAAGGCGCGGGCGAACTCGCCGGCGCGGAACGGGAAGACGTTGTTCATCATCATCCCGATCGCCGTGCTCCGCCACAGCGGGCCGAACGCAATGCGCCCGGCGACCGGTTCGAGAATCGTGCGCCAGCGTCGCGCGCGTAGCGGAAAGATGCAGGTGCCGACGATCGGGCTGAGCGCAAACAGGAGCACGTTGGACGTGCGCAACACCGACCAGACGTCACCAAGGTTGACACCCTTGAGTGACCACCAGAGCAGGACCGCGCTGAACGCGAACCCCAGTCCGCTTTTCCAGTCCACCTTCACCGCGTTCGCCGCCGCACAGACGTCACGTGGTCACCGCGAGATCCAGCAAATCCGACAGCTCTTCGAACAGGGAGTGCGCCGCGGGCTCGGCGAGCGTGCCGCGCTGCCAATGCGTCTTGAGTTCGTCGCGCACTTTTCGCGCGCGCGTGATGGCCGAATGGCCACGATAGAGCAGCGACTCGATGGGAATCACGGCGGGGGCGACCGCTGGTTCCGCAGCGAGCGTGCCAGCCCAACTGATACTGGCCTGCTTCACCTGCTGCGCCAGCTGCTGATCGGTGATCTCGCGATCCATCAGCAGGCGTGCCACACTTTGTACACCCTGGCGCTCATGCGCCGATGCCAGCGGCGCGCGCGCCATGCGGGTGGCGAGATTCGCGATGCTCGCGGCACCATAGCTCTCGGCCACATCGGCCAATCCCAACAGCGAGCGGCGCACCCCGTCGGCCAGCGCGAGCTGCGACGGACCCGCACTGCTGGTGGCCAACGCCACGGCTTCGCGCGCCACGCCATCCGCCGCCGCGGCGATATCGGTGCGGAAGCGCTGCGCCAACGTGATCGGCGGCTCCGCGTTGCGCTGCAGAATCGCGGGCATGCCGTCGTCAGGAAAGAAGCGTGCGATCGGCACGACCTGCGTGGCGGGCGACGCGGCCGGCGTGTCGGTGGCCAGATAGCCGGCTGCGACGGCCGCCAGGGCGACTGACTGCGTTCGACTGCGACGTTGTTCAGCGTCGGTCCACACGCCCGCCCGCTCCACGAGCGCGCGCAGTTCCACCAGCGCGCCGCGCACCGCGAAGTGCAGACGCTGATCCCATCGCAGCTCGTTGTCGCGCAATCCCGTCGCGATCCGTTCGATCGTCGAGGCGAGATCCGGCAGTCCTTCCAGTCGCGTCATCGTCGCGCTGCCGCGGAGTGCTCGTGCGTTTGTGAGAAACGCCGCGGCGTCCGGCGTCTGCTCCTCCGCGTCGGCCATCATCTGGTCGAGGCGGCCGAGATACTCCATCGCTTCCTTCTGGAAGAACTCGATGAGGGCGTGCGGTGCACTCATGCGCGGCGGCTCGGGCGAAGAAGGTGAATCCAGTGATGACTCAAAAACGGTCGGCCTCACGCGCGTCGTCCATCGCTTGACGAATTTCGCGTACGGCTTCCGCCAGTCCGACAAAGATGGCGCGTCCGACGATCGCGTGCCCGATGTTCAATTCTTCGATCTCCGGAATTGCGGCGACCGGTCCGACGTTTTGCACCGACAAGCCGTGACCAGCGTGCACGGCCATCCCCAACGACGATGCCAGCGCGGCCGACTCGGCCAGCGCCCGCAACGTGCGCGGATCTCCCGGCGCGTGCGCGTACTGACCGGTGTGCAACTCGACGGCATCGGTGCCCAGTGCGTGCGCCGCGCGAACGGCCTCGGCCGCAGGATCGATGAACAGACTGGTGCGCACCCCCACGCGTTTCAGACGGGCGATCGACTCCCGCAGCTGGGGCGCTGAGCGGACCAGGTCGAGGCCACCCTCGGTGGTCACTTCTTCGCGGCGCTCGGGCACGAGCGTGACCGCGACCGGGCGGAGGGCCTCGGCCAAGGCTAACATCTCGTCGGTGGCGGCGCACTCCAGATTCAGGGCCGTGGTGACGGTGGCGGCGAGCCGATGGATATCCGCGTCCTGAATGTGTCGCCGGTCTTCCCGGAGGTGGGCCGTAATCCCGTCAGCCCCGGCCCGCTCGCACAGCACGGCCGCGGCCACCGGATCCGGCTCGGCGCTGCGACGCGCCTGCCGGACCGTGGCGACGTGATCGATGTTCACATAGAGGCGCTGGTAGCGAAGCGACGTCACTGGGGTATCCGGTAGAAGAACGTGTGGGGTACCTTTCTCCCCGACGAACGGACGGGACCGTCTTTCGTGCCTGTGGACCACAGGCCCGCCGGATGCCGATCCGTCAAGATGGTCAACACCGTGGGTAGGAGGCCTGCGTGCAGCGTACTGTGCAGCGTAAGATGATGCGGAATCGTGTGCTCCTGTACTCTGCTCTGCTGATTGCGGCGGCGACCGGGCTGAGTGCCTGTACCCGCACTATCCAGAGCACCGAAACGTCGATTCCGGGCGCGGCGGCACCGTCGGTGCGCGGCGAGGCGCCGGACGCCGTTGGCGCGGCGACCGGAAAGGTCGCGGTGGAAGGATTTCTGAGGGCTGTCAAGGCGCAGGATCTCCAGACCATGAGTGCGATCTGGGGCACCGTTAAAGGTGCCGCACGTGATCAGATGAAGCGCGAAGATCTCGAGAAGCGCCTGATCATCATGCAGTGCACACTGACGCACGATAGATGGGTCTTCCTCGAGGATCGCCCCCGGCTGCAGACGGGCGGCCGTCAGGAGTTCCAGATCGAGCTCACACAGGGGCCGCGTAGCGCTAAAACCTCTATCGTGACGGTCAGCGGTCCCGGTGGCCGCTGGTTCGTGGAGGACATCAATCTCCTCCCTTTAAAGGAGTTCTGCCGCTGAGTGCGCGGCCGGCACCTTTGGCGTCGACGGGTAGCGTACTGGACTAGTGATGCTGGACACCCAGACTAGTATTCAGATAGTTCGACGAGTACCCCGCCGGTGGCGTTCGGATGGAGAAACGCGATGCGTTTGCCCTCCGCTCCCACGCGTGGTGTTTCGTCGATAAGTCGGAGGCCGGCGTCACGGCAGCGCTGTAAGGTGCCGTCGAGGTCGTCCACCGCGAAACACACGTGGTGAATACCGGGACCCCGTTTGGCGACGTATTTGCCAATGGGAGAGTCGTCGGCCTTCGCCTCGAGGAGCTCCACCAGCGATTCGCCGGCCGCCAGTCCCGCTATGGTGGCGCCGTCGGCATCGTCTAGTGGGACCTCGGGCATGCCGAGGACATCACGGTAGAAGGGAAGCAGCTCGTCGAGGGCACGCACGGCGATCCCGATGTGGGCGATGCGCGTACCGCGGCGTACGGAGTCGGTCATGGTCGGTGGAGTCGATGCGGGCGTGAACGAATTCCGAATTCTAATCCTGCAGACGGGCGCGAGAGCAACCGGTAGACGCCGGAAGCCGCGCCAACGGAGCACATGATGGCGAACGCAGTTGAAGTGAAGGATGACAACTTTGCGACCGAGATCGAGCAGTATGAAGGGCTCGCGGTCGTGGATTTCTGGGCCACGTGGTGCGCGCCGTGCCGCATGATCGCGCCCATCGTGGAAGCGCTAGCGACGGAGTACGCAGGCAAGGCGAAGGTCGCCAAGCTCGACGTCGACAATAATCAGCGGACCGCCGCCCGCTTCAACGTGCGCTCGATTCCGACAATCCTGTTCTTCAAGGATGGCAAGCTGGTTGATCAAGTGGTCGGCGCGGTCCCGCGCCCGGCGCTCGAAGCGAAGTTCAAGGAGCACGCCTGACCGAGGTGGGCGACGCGCCCGGCTCGGCCGAATCGGAGGTCATCGCCTCCGATCTCGCCGACCGGGCGGCGACGCTCTGGCCGTCCGCGGCCATCCCCGGGGCGTTGCATATCGTCAGCACGCCGATCGGGAATCTGGGAGACATCTCGCTGCGCGCCCTCGCCGTGCTCAAGGAAGCCTCGGTGATCTGCTGTGAGGACACCCGGCATGCGAGAACGCTGCTCAGCCGATACGGCATCGGCACACCGACGATCGCGGTCCACGAGCACAACGAAGCCAGCGTCCTACCGCGGCTCGTGGCCCGACTGCTCGAGGGGGCAGCGATCGCCTTGATCAGTGATGCCGGCACCCCATTGGTCTCCGATCCAGGGGCCCGACTGGCTCAAGCCGCTGCTGCCGCCGGGGTGCGTGTCGTGCCGATTCCAGGCGCGTCTGCTGTGCTGGCCGCGCTCGTGGCCTCCGGCATGGTGCCGCACCCATTTACGATGCTCGGATTTCCGCCGCGGAAGGGGAAGGAGCGGGAGGAGCAGCTGGCGCTCGCCGCTCGACTACCCCATGCCGTGGTGCTGTATGAATCACCCAACCGTCTCGTCGACACGTTGCGTGATCTGGCTCTCATTGCCGGAACCACCCGCCCCGTGGCGGTGGCCCGGGAGCTGACCAAGCATTTTGAAGAGGTCAAACGCGGAACGCTTGAGGAGGTGGCCGCGTATTACGAGGGCACGCCACCGCGCGGGGAAATCGTGATCGTTCTGGGTGGCGCGTCGGTCGACGCCCCGAGTGAAGACGGACTTCAGGCCGTGGCCGTAGCACTGCGCGAGGAAGGGTTCCGCCCTCGCGAAATTGTCCAGCGTCTCATGGACGAACATGGTGCCAGCCGCAATCTCGCCTACCGACTCGCTCACGATACCTGATGCGGCTTCTTGCCTGCCGTTCCCTCCGCTACGTCCTGCTTGCCGCCGTTGCCGGTGTGTCGCTGGCGCTCGCGCCGCGCGCCGTGACGACTGCAGACGTGACCATCAATGCGCTTCGTGGTCCGGGTCGTTTGGCGATCGCCCGCGTGCAGTACGAAGGCGGCGGTGACTGGTATGCCAATCCATCCAGTCTGCCCAACCTGATCCGCGCGATCGCCGAGCGCACCGCGCTGCCGATCGAGCGCACCGAGGCGAAGGTCACGTTCACCGATTCGTCGCTCTTCGACTTTCCGTTCCTGCACATCACCGGACACGGCGAGATGAAACTCAGCGAGATCGAAGTGAAGCGACTCCGTGAGTATCTCACGCGCGGTGGATTCCTGCATGTGGACGACAACTACGGGCTCGACGACAGTTTCCGTCGCGAAATCAAACGGGTGTTTCCCGATCGACCGCTGGGGGATGTGCCGTACAGCCACCCGATTTACCATCTCGTGTACAACTTCGAGAATGGGCCGCCCAAGGTGCACGAGCACGACGGCACGCCGGCGAAGGGCATGGGCATTTTCATCGGCAACCGACTCGCCGTGTACTACACCTACTCCGCCGACCTCGGCAACGGATGGGAAGACGTCGGCACGTATCCCGATCCGCCGCTGCTCCACGAACAGGCCATCCGCATGGGCGTGAATCTGTTCACGTACGCGGTCACGAGCCGAGTGACACCATGACTGCCCCTGCGCTGCAAACCACGGCGATCGTCGCCGACACACTCGAGGCGCGACTCGCCCGCGAACAGTCCACGTTGCGGGCCCGCTCGATGGCCGCGGTGGTGCTGGCCGTGATCGGTGTGATCGCGTTGGCCTTGGTCGCCAGTGCGTGGCTGATGGCCGACGGTCGGTGGATGACATTGCCGCGCGCCGTGCCGCTCGCGATGTGGGTCGGTGCACTGGCCGCCGCCGCCGGTCTCGTGTGGCGGCTGCGTCAACGCAACGCCGACGTGCTTTCGCTCACCTCACTCGCTGCGGCGATCGAACGCGAGCAGGCGTTGCGCGCGGGCTCGCTGCGCGGTGCGCTGGAGGTGTCGGGTGCCGGTGCGCTCGGCGAGCGCGCCTCGCAGGATGTCGCTCGTCGGTTGGCGCCGGGCGCCCTCGCGCCCCAGGTGGGACAGCGGCTCGGGCGCGCCGTTACGTTTGCCGGAATTGCCGCCGCGATCACGGTGGGCGCGTTGTCCTGGTCGGCGCGTCGCGCACCCGATGGCTTCGCGGCCACCGTACATCCTGTGCGCGCCTGGCGTGGTACGCTGCTGCCGGCGCTCAGTTTCGACGATCTCCCGACGCTCGTGCCGCGAGGTATGCCGGTGTCGTTGCGCGTGCGGGCCGACGGACGCAACAGCGTTACCATCTCGCGACGTGCTGAAGGCGAAGCGTGGCGTGACACCACACTGGCGGTGCGCGCCGATGGCCTGGCTACGCTGGCCCTCGGTGCCGCCTCGGCGCCGATCGCCGTGCGCGTGAACGACGGACGGGCACCCGAACTGAACGGCATCATCACGGTGGCCGATCGTGGGTGGATCGGTGACGTCGCGCTGTTCGCCGACTATCCGTCGTATCTGGGGCGCACCGATGAGGCGATGGAGCCAGTGCCGCCACTCCGCGTACCGCGCGGCACTCGCGTGCGCGTAACCGCGATGCTGCGTGGCGGTGCGCGGGATGCGCGGCTGACCGATGGTCGTGATACGGTGCGTTTCCCGGCGTCAGAAAACGGCGCGGCGGTGTCGGCGATTCTGGCGCTCGACCGCGATGGCAGCTGGAGCTGGATCGCGTCGGCAACGCCGCGCGCCGATGCCGCGACACTGCCGCCGGAACTACCCGATGCTCTCGCCTTCACGGTGGTGCCGGACAAGGCGCCGGACGTTTCGATCGTGTCGCCGGTATCGGATACGGCGATTGGTCCGACCGGTATCGTGCCGGTCTATGTAGACGTCAGCGATGATCATGGCGTGAGCAACGTGTCGCTCCAGGTGTGGCGGGAGAGCGCGGGAGCAACCGGCGTGATCACGCGGGAGCGCATCGATGTCGCATCGCCGGCGTCGCCGCTGTTCGAAGGCGGTGCGTCGATTACGCTGGACGGACGCAAGCTCGAACCGGGCGATCGTTTGCATGTAACCGCCATTGCTACCGACGATTCGCCGTGGCGTCAGTCCACGGTTAGCGCGGAAGTCTTGCTGCGCGTGCCAAGTCTCACCGAACAGCGCGCCCTGGCGCGCGCTTTGGCCGACTCGCTGGCATCGCGGGCACAGCAACTGGCACAGCAGGAAAAGCGGCTGCAGCAGAACACCGATAATGCCGCCCGGAATCGCGATTTGAAGGGTGGTGGCAAGTCGGAGGAGGCGCAGGCGAACGGCAATGCGAAGAGCGACGGCGGCAAGAGCCAGTCGATGAGCTTCTCGGCGGCCGAAAAGGCGAAGCAGCTCGCTCGGGATCAGCAGCAGCTGGGCGCCAAGGTGGACGCGTTGCGGCAGAATGCGAAGGAACTCGAATCGCGCTTGAAGAACGCGAACGCGCTCGACACCGCGCTGGCGTCGCGCATGAAGGACATTCAGAAACTGCTACGCGATGCGATGACGCCCGAGATGCAGAAACAGCTCGAGGAGCTCAGCAAAAATTCCGATCGCCTCAGCGGAACGGACGCGCAGAAGTCGATGCAGCAGTTGGGCGAGCAGCAGAAGCAAATGCGCGAGCAGCTGGAGAAAAGCGCCGAGATGTTGAAGCGCGCGGCGCTCGAAGGCGCGATGCAGACGTTGCGCGACGACGCGAAAGACTTGGCGAAGGAGCAGACGCAGGCGGCCGACCGCATGGATGGGCGTCAGAGCGAGAGCCGCCAGAGTGAACGGGCGGCGTCCAGTCCGAAGGACTTGTCGGATCGTGCCCGTGAGCTCGAGCGTGAAGTGCAGGCGCTGGCCAAGCGTCTTGAAGATGCGGGCGCGAAACCAGGCGCTTCGAAAACGCGCGCGGCGCAGCCGTTGGTGAATCAGGCCGCCAACGAAATGCAGAAGGCGGCGCAGAAAGCCGCGCAGACTCAGGCCGGTGAGCCGAAGTCGGGCGAATCCGGTGAATCCAAGCCAGGCGAGAAGGACCCGAATGCCGCGGGCAAGGAGCCTGGTCGAGACGGCGCCGCGGGCCAGAAACAGCCGGGCAATCAGGGCGAACAGAAGGCAGGCGCCGAGAAGTCGAGCGCGCAGCCGAACGGGCAGCAGGGTCAACAGGGCACGCCGCAGCCCGGTCAGCAAGGACAAAACCAGTCTGGTGGTAAGCCGCAGGCGGGGCAAGAGGGGGCTAATCCGGGCGATCAGGCCCGGAAGGCCGCCGACGCCATGGACAAGGCCGCACAGCAGTTGTCGGCGGCGCGCGATGCGCAGGTCGACGCGTGGAAGACCGAGCTATCGAGCGAGCTCGATCAGTCGATCAACGAAACGATGCAGCTCGCGCGTCAGCAGGCGGAGCTCGAGCAGAAGGCCCGTAGCCAGGGCGCCCAAGGGATGCAGGGCGAACAGAGCGCACTGCAGCAAGGTGTGCAGCAGGCGGCCGAACGGCTCGAGAAGGCCGGCCGGAGTTCGTCGCTGTTGTCGCAGCGTTCACAAAAGGCGATGGGCGAAGCGCAGCGACGCGTAGAACAGGCCACCCAGCAAATGCAGCAATCGGGACAGCCCGGCGGAAGCGAGCAGGCGCAGAACGCGATGAAGGATGCCAGCGAGGCGCTCAATCAGGCGCTCTCGTCGCTGGTGCGCGATCGCGAGAAGATGAACGGCGCGCAATCGGCATCAGGCTTCACCGAAATGATGGAGCAGCTCAAGCAGCTCGCGCAGCAGCAGGGTCAGCTGAACGGTCAGATGCAGGGGCTCAATATGTTGCCCGGCGGTGCCAAGGGTGATGCGGCGCGGCAGCAGTCGCGCGTGTTGGCCAAGCAGCAGCGTGACGTTGCGCGCTCCTTGAACGACGTGTCGGACGCCGATCAAACCGGGCGCACCGATGCGTTGGCCAAGGAGGCGCAGACACTCGCGCAGCAGATCGAACGCAACGGCATCGATCCCGCGGTGGCGGCGCGTCAGCAACAGCTGTACCGCCGACTGCTCGACGCCGGTCGCTTCCTGGAGCAGGACGAGCGCGACGATCAGGGACCGCGCGAAGCGAAGGCCGCCAACGGCAACGGTGCATCGGGGCGCGTCGATGGGGCACAGTCGGGTAAGGCGGCGAACAAGTTCGCACCACCCACCTGGAATGAACTGCGCGGCCTCGGCCCCGATGAGCGGCGCATCGTGATCGAGTATTTCCGCCGGCTCAATGGCACGACGCCGCCGTAAGATGATCGGAATGCCGACGATGTCACGTTGTCTTTTGGTGGCGCTGGCGCTCTCGACGCTCTCGGCGGCACCGGCCGCGGTGGCGCGGGCGCAGGGCGGGGCCCGACCGGCGGCTACGCGTGTCGATAGCGCTGACGCGCTGGGCACCGCGCTCGACGCGGAAGACAAAGGCGACATGAAGAAGGCGGCCCTCGCCTATCGCCAGGTGCTGCAGCGCGCGCTCATTCCGGGTAATTCGGACGGCGACAAGGTGGCGCTGTCATTGCTGGGACTCGAGCGCGTGTGGGCCGAGTTGGGCATGCGTGATTCCATCATCCCCGTGGTGCAACGCGTCGTGCAGCTGCGTCCCACCGATCCCGTGGCGCGCAGCATTCAGTTGCGCGCGCTGGTCGGCATCGGGCGTGACGACGAAGCGCGTATCGCATTTACGTCTTGGCGTCGCGCGGCCGGCAACGACGGTGCACCGTTCCGCGAGTATGCGCGGTTGCTGCTGCAACAGGGGCGGGCGCAGGCCGCCGACTCCGTGCTCGGTGAAGCGGGACGCCTGCTGGGCACTGGCGGTGCGCTTTCCGGCGAAGTGGCACAGCTGCACGTGGCGCTTGCACGATGGAACGCGGCTGCCGTGGCGTTCCGCGACGCGCTGCGCGACGAGCCATATCTCGAAACGGCGGCCATGTTCGCGCTCAATCGCGCACCGGCGCCGGCGCGCGACTCCATTCGCACCGTGTTGCTCGCCGACCCCGCGCTGTTGGCGCCGCGTCGCTTGCTGTCCGCGCTCGAGTTGGCGTGGGGCGAGCCCCGGCGCGCGTGGTTCGCGTTGTCGTCGGTGAAGGCCGATGATTCGACCTCCGCCGCGTGGCGCGCCTTCGGGGAACGGGCCGAACTCGCGCAGTCGTGGCTCGTGGCGCGCGATGCGTGGAGTGCGGTATTCGAGAAGCGCGGAGATCTCGAAGCGCAGCAGCGGGCCGCACAGGCCGCACTCAATGCTGGCGATGCGAACGGCGCGTTGCGGCTCGCGAAAGGCAGAGGGCCGGGCACGGACGTGGTACGCGCCCGCGCGCTGCTGCCCATCGAAATCGCGGCCCTTGGTGAGCTCGGTCGTGCCCCTGAGGCGCAGCAACGCATCGACGCCTCGGGTAAGCTGCTCGACGAAACGGCCCGAACGGCGATGGCGCGCCCGTTGGTGAGCGCGTATCTGCGGGCGGGCGATCTCGCGCGCGCCAAGGAAGCGGTGAAGGGCACGGACCTCGAAGACGATGACGAGACGGCTGGCTGGCTGGCGCTGTACGACGGCGATCTGGCCACGGCCCGCAAGCGCTTGGTACGTGCCGCGACTCAACGCGGTGAACTGGTCGACGCCCTGGGTATTCTCGCCCGCACGCGAGTCGATCGATCGCCCGGACTCGGTGCGGCGTTTCTCGCCCTGGCGCGTCGCGATTCCGCCGGCGCCGCCGCGCGCTTCATTTTGCTATCCGATTCCGTTGGACCGGCGGCACCGGCGCTGCTCTCCTTGGCCGCGCGCTTGTCGCCGCGCGCCGAAGCAATGACGCTGTGGGATCGCATCATCGCGACCTGGCCCAAGAGTCCCGAGGCGGCGGAGGCGCTGCTGGCCTCGGCGCGCGCATTGCTCGCTTCCGGCGATAAAGCCGGAGCCACCACCCGTTTCGAAACGCTGTTGGTGGACTATCCCACCAGCGCGCTGGCACCACAGGCGCGTCGTGAACTCGAACGGATGAAAGGGCAGGTGCCGCCGGCCGTGTCCTCGTTCGACACTCGATGAGCTCCCGCGGGTACATTTCCTCCATGCGCTCGTTCGTTCGACTAGCTCGCTGGAGCCGCGTGATGGCGGCCCTGCTCGTAACCATGGTGTCGCTCACCATGGCGCGCTCGCTTTCGGCCCAGTCCATGCTGTTGCCGATGGACGACAGTCAGCGCAATCACCTGAAGGCCTACGGCGTCACGTACCTTGCGCTGAAGAACGGTCAGAAGGCGGAGTGGTTGCTGAACTATCGCGGCGGTTCGTTCCTGTTGCCCGACGCGCCCGATCTGCGTCGTCGCGCGGCGCTTGACGGCGTGAGCATCGAGTTGATGACCGATGCGGCCGTCGCCTCCATGCGCGCCGAAGTCGCCGGCGGCAACATGGACGCCGTCGTGCTGGAGCGGGCGCCGAAGATCGCGATTTACCGTCCCGTGGATCAGCCACCCTGGGACGACGCCGTGACGCTCGCCCTCACCTACGCCGGCATCGAGTTCACGTCGGTATGGGACGATGCCGTGATGCAGGGCGATTTGTCGAAGTACGACTGGGTGCACCTACACCACGAAGACTTCACGGGCCAGTTCAACAAGCTTTACCTCGCCTATCGTGACGCGCCCTGGTTCGTCGCGCAGCGCGAGCGCGACATCGCGATGGCCAAGCGGTTCGGGAAGGCCGATGTGCCTGCGCTCAAGAAGGCGGTGGCCGACAACATCCGGGGGTTCGTCGATCGCGGCGGCTTTCTGTTCGCCATGTGTGGCGCTACCGAATCACTCGATCTCGCCATTGCGGCGTTCACCGTCGACATCGCCGGACCGTTCTCCGACGGCACGCCGCCGGCCCCCGACGCCGACGCGCGCATGGACTGGACGCGCGCCCTCGCCTTCACCGGCGCGCATGTGGAGCCGTCGCCGTACATCAATGCGCTCAGTGACATCGACGGTCATCAGGTGAACGTGCCCGCGCGTCGGCAGCCGTTGGGTACCTTCACGTTGTTCGACTTTTCGGCAAAGCTGGATCCAGTGGCCACGATGCTCGTGCAGAATCACCGCTCGGTGGTGGCTGATTTCTACGGCGTGACCACGAGCTTCAATCGCGCCATCGTGAAGCCCGGTGTCACCGTGCTCGCCAGCGAAGACGGCGCACCGTGGAGCAAGTATCTGCACGGTGACCACGGCAAGGGTGCGTGGACCTTTCTTGGCGGTCATGATCCCGAAGACGCGCAGCATGCCATCGGCAGTGCGCCCACGGATCTCTCGCTGCACCCGAACTCACCCGGCTACCGTCTCATCCTGAACAACGTCCTGTTCCCCGCTGCAAAGAAGAAGCCGCGAAAGACGTGACCGGTAAGCGCGTGATGAGGGCCGGCGCGAAGACGATCGGGGAGACGCGTCTGTCCCCGAAGGCCGCGAGCGCCGTACGGGTGGCCATCAAACTGGCCGGCGGCAACGAAGTGTGTTTCGTGTGCGCGGTCGACGACGAAAACCTGATCACGACGGCACGCGTGGTTTTCCGCGGCGACGTGCGCAGCGTACTCGCACTTCCCGGTGTGGCCGAGCGCGGTGAGCTCATGCTGCACAATCATCCATCGGGGTTGCTCGAACCCAGCGACGCCGACCTTGAAGTGGCGGCGCGCATTCACGGGAATGGCGTCGGTTTCGCGATCGTCGACAACGAGGCCACGCGAGTGTACGTGGTGGCTGAGGTGCCGCGATCCAAGCAGAAGTTGCCGGTATCGCTTGACGATGTCGACGTCACCCTGGGGCCGTACGGCCTGATTGCGCAGATGATGCAGCGAGTAGGCGGGTCGCGCGACTACGAAGACCGGCCGAGTCAGCGGGCGATGGCGGCAGCGGTAACCGAGACGTTCAACCGTGGCGGCGTGGCGCTGCTCGAGGCCGGCACCGGCGTCGGCAAGTCACTCGGCTATCTCGTGCCCGCGCTGCGCTGGGCGGCGGCGAACGGTGAACGCACGATCGTATCGACCAACACGATTACGCTGCAGGAGCAGCTCGTTGCCAAGGACCTCCCGTTTTTGCAACACGCTCTCACCGATCAAAAGGTGCGCTTTGCGCTGTTGAAAGGCTGGCGCAATTATCTGTGTCTCATGCGTCTCGAACAGGCGCGCGGGGCGGGGGCGGCGCTGTTCGACGCCGCCAGCGCCGGCGATGTGGAGCAGATCGCCGAATGGGCGGAGAAAACGCAGGACGGCTCGTTGGCCGACTTGCCCACGCCGCCGCGTCCGGAGGTGTGGGATGAGGTGGCGGCCGAGCCGGATCTGTGTGGACGCATGAAGTGCACGTTCTACGAGAAGTGCTTTCTGTTCAAAGCGCGCAAAGAAGCGGCGGCGGCCGATGTGGTGGTGGTGAATCATCATCTGCTGCTGTCGGATGTCGCCGTGCGACGTCAGGCGCAGAATTGGGAAGATTCGGCGGTGCTCCCGGCCTACAAGCGGCTGGTGATCGACGAAGGACACCATCTCGAGGATGCGGCCGCGTCGCATTTGGGCAGCTCGATTACGCGACGGGCACTGGCTCGTTTGTTCAACCGACTCGAGCGGCGCGGCAAAGGCCTGTTACCCGCGCTCGCCGCCCGTTTGGGCGGATTCAGTGATCTCCATAGCGTGGCCAGTCTCGATCTCGTGCAACAGCGTATGGTGTCGAGCGCCGCGACCGCCCGTGACCGCACGCAGCTGTTGTTCGAATTGCTGTCGGCCGTGCTCGAGGGGACCGGTGCGCCCATTCTGCGTCTCACCGACGAGTTTCAGCAGCATCCACTCTGGATCAACGGCATTGAAGACACCCTGGCCGAGCTGCTGATGGAGATCGCGGCATTATCGGACGGACTGCGCTTGGTCACGGAACGGTTGGAGAGCGATCAGAAGCGCAGTGAAGAGATGGCGCCGCTGCTGAACGAAGTGCGGGCCGTGACGCGACGGTTGGCGGGCGCCGGCGATTCGTTGTCACGTGGACTGCAGCCGCCCAAGGACAAAGATCCCGTGGTGCGCTGGATGGAGTTTCAGGGGAAGCCAACGACCACCGAGCGCAACGTGGCGGTGCACTGCGTGCCGCTCGATCTGGCGCCGGTACTGCGTGACGATCTGTTCGGGCGTGTAGAGACCACGGTGATCACCAGTGCTACGCTGGCCACCGACGGCGGCTTCGGTTTCCTCGAGCAACGACTCGGTCTCGACGACGGGACGTTTACGAAGCGTTCGGCCATCTTCGATTCGCCGTTCAACTATCCGCGTCAAGCGTTGCTGGTGGTACCGACCGATTTGCCCGCGCCCAACGAGCATCCGCGGGAACATTTCGCGGCGGTGGTGCAGCACATGCGCGACCTGATCGTGGAAAGTGAAGGCGGACTGTTTGGGTTGTTTACCAGTCATCGCGACGTGCGCGAGATGGCGCAGCAGTTACGCGATGTGGGGCTGGACGGCCGCACGCCGCTCTTGGTGCACGGCGAAGAGCCGCGTGATGTCTTGCTGCAACGTTTTCGCGATTCCGGTCGTGCCGTGCTGCTGGGTACGGCCACGTTCTGGGAAGGGGTGGACGTACCCGGCGACGCGCTCCGCGGCCTGTTGATCGCGAAGCTGCCGTTTCGCGTCCCTACCGAGCCCATGGTGGCAGCCCAGTGCGAAGCGATCGAAGCGCGCGGTGGCAACGCGTTCGTGGAATTCATGCTGCCGCACGCGTCGCTGCGACTGAAGCAAGGCTTCGGTCGCCTGATCCGTACGGCCACCGATTCCGGCGTAGTCGTCCTCAGCGATCCACGCGTCGTCACCAAGCGCTACGGACGCGATCTGCTCAATGCGCTGCCGCCCGCGAGACGCCTGACCGGGCCGTGGGGTACGGTCCGGGATGAAGTGTCACGGTTCTATGCGGGCGGTCGGGCGAAGGGGTAGGTTCAGAGAGGCACCACTCCCGCTCCACGACTCAGGACTTACGAGCTCATATGTCAACTCCGTCAAAGATCGTTTGCGTCGGCCGCAATTACGTCGCGCACGCCCTTGAAATGGGCAACGACGTGCCGAAAGAGCCGATGTTCTTTCTCAAGCCGCCGTCGTCGATCATCCGCGATGGCGACGCCATCGTCTTGCATCCGATTTCGACGCACATCGAGTTCGAGGGAGAGATCGCGCTGGTGATCGGCAAGCGGCTCACCAAGGCCACTGAAGAAGAGGCCATTGCCGGCATTGCTGGCGTGGTGGCGCTCAATGACGTGACGGCGCGCGATCTCCAGCGCAGCGACAGTCAGTGGTCTCGGGCCAAGGGGATGGACACCTTCTGCCCGATCGGCCCGGAAAGCGCGGCGCCGGCCGACCTGTCGGGCATCACGCTGATCACGCGAGTCAACGGCGAAGAGTGCCAGCGGGCCACCGCGGCCGATATGGTGTTCCCGATCCCGATGGTGATTTCGTTTATCTCGCAGTTCATGACGCTCGAGCCTGGCGATATCGTGGCCACGGGGACCCCGGCGGGGACGAAAGCCCTGCACCCTGGTGATGTGGTCGAGGTGGAGCTCGTGGGGCTCAGCATCGTGTCGAATCCGGTTGTCGCCGGCACCTGAGCCGGATTTTAGGGTATCTTTTTTCTATGTCCGCGACTCCTCCCTCCCGCGATCGCCAGAGTTCTCTTGGCGATGGGCCGCTGGTTCTGCCGGCGGGGGGAGGGTTGACGCCGGATTCCACCCGAAAGCGCGCTGGGCTCAGCCCTCGTGCGCGTTCCGGTGGCGCGGTGCGCGAGAAGCAACGTGCCTCGCGTGCCGTACTCGCTGCCGTCGGTTTCCACGTGGTGGTTGGCGTAGTGTTGGTGCAGATGCTCACCTTCGGTCACGGCATTCCCTCGTGGCTGCGATTCGGTTCGCCTGAGCAACCCCTCGAAGAGCGGCTCACGTACGTCGCGCCGCGCCAGCAGCCCAAGCCGGTGGCGCAGGTCAAGCCGACCACTCCGACCACGACCACCACGACCACCACGCAACAGCCGGTGTCCGCACCGGTCGTGTCGGTCCCGCAAATGGTACCCGCGGCGTCGGCGCCGCGCGATACGGGCAGTGGCGCGGCAGTGGGCCAGGGCGACGGCAGTGGAATCGGAAACGGAGATCCCAACGTGCGCGGCGTACGCCCCGGGTATTTCGATGGTCGTGTGTGGCGTGATCCCGTGGTCGTCGGGAATGCCGGGGGCGGCGGCGGTGGCGATCGCGCCGACAATCTCGACAGCATCATGGGCTTCATGCTGACGCAGGCGGCCGACTCGCTCGACTCGCTGAATCGAGCGCAGGGTCGCACGGGCCGCAAGCCCGGCGACTGGACCAAGACCGGCAAGAACGGTGACAAGTGGGGCTGGGATCAGCAGGGCATTCGCTTGGGCAAAGTCATGATCCCGAATGCGTTGCTGGCGTTGCTGCCGCTCAATGCGGCGACCGCCGGCCGCATGAGCGGCAATATGTCGCAGATGGACGCCGACCGCCGCTTGGCGGCGTCGCGCACCGATATCATGCGCATGTCCGAGCGCGGCCTTGGCGACGCGGACTTTCGAAGGATCGCCAACGACCTGCGCGATCGTCGAGAGACTGAACGGCGCAGTCGCTTGAAGGCCCCGAGTGCCTCGGTGGCCGCGCCGTTGAAGAGCGGCGGCGACCGGTAGGGCTTTTACGCGTCCTGCGTCAAGAACGCCACCGCCGCCGCCACCCGAGCCAGCGAATGCTCGCGCCCCACATACAGCAGCACTTCAAAAATGCCCGGGCTCACGGTCTTGCCGGTGAGCGCCACGCGCAGCGGCTGAAAGATCTTGCCGCCCGAAATCCCCTTCTCCTCGGCCAGCTTGCGCAGCGCCTCTTCCATGGCCGCCGGCTCCCACGACTCGAGTAACGCGAGTCGATCGTGCGTGGCCTGCAGGATGTCGCCGGTCACCGGGGCATCTCGCCACTGCTTGCCGATCGCCTCGGGGTCGTACTCCACCGTTTCGCCGAAGAAGGTGGTGGCCAGTTGCACGATCTCGTCGGTGAGCCGCGCGCGCACCCGCAGGAGCTCCAGCACACCGTAAAACCACTCGCGACGCACCTCGAGATCGGACACGGTGGCCAGTCCCGCCTGCTCGAACAACGGCGCCACGATTTGCGCCAGCTCGGCGATCGGAATCAGCGCCAAGTGCTGTCCGTTCATCCACTCCAGTTTCTTCGTATCGAAGATGGCCGCTTTCGCGTGCAGTCCATGCACGCTGAACCGCTCGATCAGCTCGGGCATCAGCATCACTTCGGTGTCGTCACCCGGCGACCAGCCGACGAGCGCGAGAAAGTTGAGCATCGCCTGCGGCAGGAAACCGAGGTGCTGATAGTCGCTCACGGCCGTCGCGCCATGACGCTTCGACAGCTTTTTGCCGTCGGCGCCGTGAATCATCGGTACGTGTCCGAACTGCGGTACGTCGGCGCCGAGTGCGCGGTATAACAAGATCTGTTTCGGCGTATTCGAGATGTGATCGTCACCGCGCATGACGAGCGTGATGCGCATCGCGATATCGTCGGACACTACCGCCATGTTGTATACCGGCGTGCCGTCCGAACGGAGGATGATGAAATCCTCGATGTCTTTGTTGGGGAACGCGATCCGCTCATGCACGAGATCGGGCCACTCGGTGTGCCCGTCGGGCACCTTGAAACGGATCGCGTAGGGCTCGTGGCGGGCCAGCTTTTCGGCGACCTCGGAGTCGCTCAACCGGGCGGTGTCGCGATCGAATCGGTACGAATCGCCACGGGCCTCGGCCTCGTTGCGTAGCCGCTCCGTTTCCGACGGCGGCGTGAAGTCGCGATAGGCCGCGCCGCTACCGAGCAGGCGGTGGGCGTCGGCGTAGTGCCGCGCCGCATTGGCCCCCTGGTACACGACCTCTTCGTCCCAGGTGAGGCCAAGCCACTCGAGCCCCTCGAAAATCGCGCGGGTGCTTTCGTCGGTGCTGCGAGCGCGATCCGTGTCTTCGATACGCAACAGAAAATCGCCGTCGAACTTCTTCGCGTAGAGCCAGTTGAAGAGGGCTGTACGCGCGCCGCCGACATGAAGAAAGCCGGTCGGTGACGGAGCGAAACGCACACGTGGGCGTTTCACGATAGACTCAGACGACGACATAGGCGCAGCAGACCGAAGAATCGGGAACGCAACAGGATCGGGCATAAAAACAACGCGGGCCCGCCGACAAAGCAGCGGACCCGCGCAGCGGAGAGGGCGGGATTCGAACCCGCGATAGAGGTTGACCCCCTATGCCGGTTTAGCAAACCGGTGCCTTCAGCCTCTCGGCCACCCCTCCCAAGCTTGCCGACGGTGCCCGAGGGCAGCGGTGCAGGCCAGTTGTACTACAGACCAGCAATCTGACCCGGAGACGCCCCGGGGTCAACCGGTTGCGCTGCTGGCAGACTGTTCGGGCCGTCTCGGCAGAGGAATCGGCGACCCCCGTGGGCGCGATCTTTGCACCATGTCTCGCATCACAACGTCCGATGTCGTCCCGTTTCCTGCCCATTCTGGAGTGCGACGTGTCAAAAAAGTCCGAACTCAGCACGCAGTTCCATACGCGCATCGACCTCCCGGCGGAGACCCGTCTTGCCATGGCCGTTCTGCTCAACGAGCGCCTCGCCGACTTCCTCGATCTGGAGCGTCAGGCCAAGCAGGCGCATTGGAATATCCGTGGCGCTCGCTTTCAGCAGTTGCACGAACTCTTCGACGCAACGGCCACCCTGGCTGTGGGTTGGTCAGATCAACTCGCCGAGCGCGCGGGGCAACTTGGGGTGGCGGCCGAGGGAACGCTGGAGGTCATCGCCAAGCGGAGTCGCCTGGCCAAGGCGCCGCTCACCGTCGACCGCGCCGACCAATGGGTTCATGTGGTGGCGGAAGCGCTTGCGTCGTGCGCCAACGCCGCGCGCGCGAACATCGACGCCGCGGACGATGCCGATGATGCGATCACGACCGATCTGCTCACCCGCATTACGGGCGAGACGGACAAGCAGCTCTGGTTCGTGGAGTCGCACCTCGAACCAGAGCCCAAGTAGCGCGCGTTACTTTCCGGCGGCTTTCAGCACCGAGTCCCGCTTCGCTTTGAACTCGGTGCCGGGCTTCCAAGTCGGCCAGACGCTGCCGTTGGCCACGCGATAGCCGACCTGGAGGAGCACCTGCGTGTCTTCCACCGCGCCGGAGAGATCCCAGTCGGGCTTCACTTCGTCACTGGGCTGGTGATAGTCACGCGACGTGTACTCCTCGCGCTTCTTCATGCCATACGTGGCGTCCTTACCCACGAATTGCACACCGGATTCGGTGTAGAGCGCCGGAACGCCCTGCTTGGCAAACTCGAAATGATCCGAACGGTAGAAGAAGCCCTTCTCCGGTTCCTGATCGGGCGCCACCATGCGGCCGGCCGGACGGATCACGTCGGCTAGCACATCATCGAGCGTGCTGTTGCCCAGACCGATCACCGTCACGTCCTTGGTGCGGCCCCACTGGCTGAAGCCGTCCATGTTGATGTTGGCGAGCACGTTGGCCAGTGGCACCGGTGGGTTCGCGGCGAAGAATTTTGCGCCGATCAGCCCTTTCTCCTCAGCGGTGAGGGCGACGAACATGATGGATCGCGTCGGCTTGATGGGGAGTGCGCTGAATCCCTTCGCGATCTCCAGCAACTGCGCCGTGCCACTCGCGTTATCCAGCGCGCCGTTGAAGATCTGATCGCCGTTGATGGTGGTGTCGCGACCGAGGTGATCCCAGTGCGCGCTGTAGATGACGTACTCGTTCTGGCGAGCCGCGTCGCTGCCTTCGAGGGTGGCGACCACGTTGCGGGACTCCACGCGGCGCGTGGTGTTGCTGATGTGAATCTTCGCGGTGGCGCCGAGGGGCACCGGCCTGAAGTCTTGGCGTTTCGCGGCGGCCTTGAGCGATGCGAAATCCTTTCCGACCGCCTTCAACAGTTCTTCTGCTTTCGGCTGCGTGATCCAGCCTTCCACCGTCGTGCGTCCTCGGTTGCCATCTGCGGTGGCGATGTCGAATTGCTCGAGGGCCGCGCTGCCACTCAGGACGTCGAACGGATAGCCTGCGGGTCCGGTCTCGTGAATAATGAGCGCACCAGCAGCTCCCTTCGCGGTCGCGATCTCGTACTTGTAGGTCCATCGACCGTAGTACGTCATCGCTTTCCCCTTGAACATCATGCTGTCGAGCTTCGTGCTGTCATTGGGATCAGCCACGGCCGGATCGTTCACCAGCATCACCAGCACTTTGCCCTTCACGTCCACGCTTTTGTAGTCGTTCCATCCATACTCGGGTGCATCAACGCCGTAGCCCACGAACACCATCTCGGCGTCGACGTCGATCACCGGCACTTCATGTCGCGTGCGGGCGATGTAGTCGGCGGGGAACGACAGGGGCATCACGCGTGAGCCGAGGCGAAACGACGCCTCGGGTTTGCCGGTGATGCCGGCGAACGTCGCTTTCTGCACGAAGGAGCCGTCGGGCATGCCGCCCTTGAGTCCCATCGCGGAGAACTGCCGTTGGAGATAAGCGACGGTTTTCTCTTCGCCCGGCGTGGCCGGTGCCCGGCCTTCGAGCGAATCGTCGCTGAGGGCCTTGGTGTGGGCCATGAGACCATCGGCGGTGATGGCCGCGAGGGCAGGGGCCAACGCCATGTCGCCCCCGGTGGTGCTTTCCGAGGCCGGCGGCTTGTCGCCGGGGCGGCAGGCCGCGAGTGATGCGGTCAGTACCAGGGCGATCGCGCGCGCGGAACGTGCAGGGCGGCCGTGCCGCCGAAGCCATGAAGTGTCCATCGGCCTATCATGGCTTCCGCGGCCGAGACCGTCCAGTCGAGCGCGAACAGTCGCGTGCGACCACTCGCGTGCGACCACTCGAGCGAGACGTGTCGCCCGCTACCAGTCGAGCCGCGTGATCGTGCCGCCGCCGCCCACGATCCAGGCGCTCGTGCCGACCGCACTCACGCCGGTGGTCAGTGCGGTCGTGAGTGTGCGCCAGGTGCGCGCGGCGTCACTCGTGATAAATGCGCCACCGTAGCTGGTGACCACGGCCGTCTCGCCGCCAGCGCCCGGAACCCAGGCCACACCCACCAGCGCGCCAGGCAGCGGCGGACGTGTGCGGAGCTCCCAGGTGCGACCGGCGTCGGTGGTGATGCCGACCACGGCGCTGGAGGAGTCGGTGCGCAGGCGGTTGATATCAGCGGCCACCACGAGGCCGGTCTGGCCGTCTTTGAAGGCGAGCCCGGTGAGCCCGGCCACGGTGCCGCGCGTGAACGGCGTGTTCTCGACATCCCACGTGCGTCCGCCATCACGACTTCGCAGCAGCCGCGCGCCCGGCGAGCCGGTGGCGATGAACACGGTGCGCGCATCCCCATGCACAACACACAAACCGCTGGCGGCGAACGCGCCTTCGCTGGGTAGTGGACCCGGCACCACCGACGGCGCCAGGAGTCGCCACGACACGCCGTCGTTCTCAGTGTGCAGAATATTCGTTCGTCCGCCCGACGCATCGCTGAACGCCACGCCGGTGCGGCCACCGCCGGTGCGGCCTGATCCACTGCCGAAGGACATGCAATCGTAGAACGCGGCGGTGTCCGGGTTCATGAATTGCAGCGTCCATGATGCGCCACCGTTGGTGGTGCGATAGATCCGCGACTTGGCGCCGTTGCCGGCGGACAGGATCCACGCGGTGTCGGCATCGATGGCGTGAACATCGCGAAATTCCAGCGAGTCGCCACTGGCGGTGGGACGCGCCTCCCAGTTATCGCCGCCGTTTATCGAGCGCAGGACCACGCCACCATGCCCCGAGGCCCACACCACGCGCTCGGAGACGGCGTGCACCGCTTGTAACAGGTTGGACGTTCCGCTGGTCTGCTCGGAAATTCGTACCGCCGGAGCCAACGTCGGGGTTGGCGCGGCGGTCTGGGCGCTCACCGGGGAGACGATCACGGTAACGGCGACGGCGACGGCCACGCTGCCTGCGGTCAGCGAACCCAACCGCAAGAGCGATAATCGAGACGAATGACGGGGACGACTGCCGAGATTTGCCATATCCAAGAAGCTACCCTCGCAATCGTGGGCCGAAATCCCTAGCGAAAGTCGTGGATCACTGATTCTCTTCTTAGGGTGTTGCAGATCACCGGGATCGGGTCGATTCCGCGCCGTGCTCCTCCAGCCTTCTCACCATGCCTCAGCTTCGCTCACTTCGTCGCGGAATCTTCGCGACCCGCCTGCTTCTCGGCGCCACGCTCCTCGTGGGCGGAATGACCGCCTGTACCGACGACGACGATGCGGTCACGGCGCCGGTCATCAACACCAACACCGTTGTCGTCACGCCGCGGGTGTCGAGCCTCCGCGTCGGACAGACGCAGCAGCTTGCGGCCACGTTGGTCGACAAGGCTGGCGCCACCGTTTCGGCAGGCGCCGTGACGTGGAAGTCGTCCGAGCCGACAATCGCCACGGTGTCGTCCGCGGGCCTCGTGACTATGCTGACGACGGGGAGCACGGCCATTCAGGCCACGATCAACGGCGTGACCGGTCTCGCGTCGTTTCAGGGCGTCGCCGCCGTGGCATCGATCAGCGTAACGCCGTTCTCACGCAATCTGCGTGTGGCCGAGTCGCTGGGGCTGTCGTACACGCTGCGCGATGCCTCGGGCAACGCGCTCTTGGCGCGCCCGGTCACGTTCACGTCGTCGGCACCAACGGTGGCCACCGTGTCGGCCGACGGTGTCGTGACGGGAATCGCGGCGGGGAGCACCACGATCACGGTGACCAGCGAGACGCGCACCGCGACCTACAATCTCACGGTTGAAATCGTGCTCCCGGTCAACACGGTCACCGTCGGGCCGCTCAATGCGACGGTTGCCATCGGTGGCACGCAGCAGCTCACGGCGACCACGCGCGATGCGAACAACGCGGTCGTCACCGGCCGTACGGTGACGTGGTCCACGCTGTCGGCCGCCTCGGTCGGCACTGTCTCAGCGACGGGCCTTGTGAGTGTGTTGACGGCTGGCTCGGTGGTGGTGAACGCGACCAGCGAAGGCAAGGTCGGCACGGTCGTGATCAACCCGCTGTTGCCTGGCACGCCGCTGACAATTACCGGTGCCCTCAACAGCACGTTGAACTGGTTCTTCGAAGTGCCCGCAGGTACGACCAGCGTGGTCGTGGCCACCACGGGCGCGGGCACACAGGATCCTGACCTGTTCGTGTACCGTCCGGGAGCGACCACGGCGGCCTGCGCGTCCGAGCTTGGTGGTCCGAACGAAACGTGCACCATCACGACCACGCTCACGCCTGGTCTCTGGCGCGCGTCGGTGATCGGCTACACCGCGTACTCGGCGGTGACGCTGCGCGCGACGATCGCGCCGTAAGCGTTACTTCGAACAGCAGACGCCCGCGATCGGTCTACCGATCGCGGGCGTCTGCTGTAAAGTGTACACGGCGTAGGTGAGATTCGAACTCACGGAACCCTTTCAGGTTCGGCGGTTTTCAAGACCGCTGCCTTAAACCACTCGGCCACCACGCCTTCACGTCGGGCGACGTGTTCGCTATCGACGTCACAGAAGAAAATGGCGAGAGCCTCGCGCGGGCAAGCCCTGATTCGCACCGGATGCGCCAAATGCGTCCCAAACGCCCACGCCCCGTTTGCAGCCACGTACGCCGACGTGTGCCTCCATGTCTGTCCAGCGGCAATACGGGGCGCTGGCGGGCACCAGCGACCAGCGGTGGGCCCGCTTCGCGGCGGCGTCCACCGCGCTGGCGCTCGTTGCAAGATCGATCGCTTCTGGCGAATCTTCGCGCTCACGGCGCCTGTGCCCGCGTAGCCGATCTCCCTCACACCGCGCCCGCCATGCCCGAGCTCCGCAAGCCGTATCTCCTGTATCTGGGAAACAGCACACATCCCACCGATGCCAAGACCGCGTGCGGTCTCCGCGACTGGTGCCCCAACGATGTGATCGGCGAATGGAGTCTGCCGGAAGCCACGGTAAGCGTTGGACTCACGCGCCTCTCGCCAGCCGACGCCGCCGCGCGTGGCGCCGGCAGTCTGGTTATCGGCATTGCGTCAGTGGGCGGACGGGTACCCGACAGCTGGCTCCCCGATCTCGAAGCGGCCGTCGCCAATGGTCTCGACATCGTGAGCGGGATGCACACGCGCCTCACCTCATTCCCATCGTTGGTGGCCGCGGCGCAGCATTACGGTGTGCGCTTGATGGACGTGCGGCACACTGACGCCACGTTTCCCGCCGGCACCGGCGACAAGCGCGCCGGCATGCGCGTGGCCACCGTCGGTACCGACTGCGCGCTCGGCAAGAAGTACACGGCCCTTTCGCTCACCAACGCCCTGCGGGCTCGTGGCGCCAAGGCGACGTTCCGCGCCACCGGACAGACGGGGATCATGATTGCGGGAAGTGGTATCGCGATCGATGCGGTCGTGGCGGACTTCATCGCCGGCGCGGCCGAGGTCTTGTCACCGGACAACGAGCCCGATCACTGGGATGTGATCGAAGGGCAGGGCTCGTTGTTTCATCCAGCCTACGCCGGCGTCACGTTGGGTTTGCTGCACGGCTCGCAGCCCGATTGTCTGGTGCTCTGTCACGACCCGTCGCGGCTCACGATCGAGTACCGCCCGACGCATCCGATTCCGCCGCTGGCTGACGCCGTCGCTCAGTATCTCACGGCAGCGCGCGTGACGAACACACAGGTGCGACTGGCCGGTGTGAGCATCAACTCGTCGACGCTCTCCGAGGAGGCCTGGCACGAGTACGCGCAGCGCGTGTGTACCGAACTTGGCGTGCCGGTGTGCGATCCCTTGCGTGGCGGGCTCGATGCGATCGCGCTGTCGGTGTTGGGGAAGTGAGGACTCAACCTCTCTCGTTCCCCCTTTTTCTCTTTTGCTCGGTGTGATCTGTTCTGCAGGCCCTTCCCCCGCGCCTACCGTGACCCGCCCGCTGTAGAATCCGTCGCGACACACGCCGACGGCGGCGTCGAATCATTCGGGAATTGCGCCACGCACGCGCTGATATCCCGAGCCACGTGCAGCAGCGCGGCATCGAGCCCGCGCACGAGGCCAGTGTAGTCACCAACGCGCCACAATTCGCGGCGATCGTCGGTACTGCCACGCCACAGCACGCGCCCGTCGACCGGACGGATGATGTCCCAGCCCGCGATCACATGCACCCGACCCTCGGTCGCTGCCGAATCGGCGACGCCCTCGAAGCGCGTCACGTGCAGCTGTACCAGAAAGTTGTGCCGAGAAGTCGGTTGCCACGGTGCAACATCCACCGCGCGCACCGGAGGCGATCCCGCGAGAAAGGCCGCCACTACGCGATTGATGCCTTCGCCGACATCCTCGCCCCAGCGATGAAATTCCGACGTCACCAGTTCACTCGTCCCACGCCGAACGATGAGATACTGAACGGAGAGATACGACGCGAGGTCCATTCGCCGAAGTCCGACGGTGAGTGTTGCGCGCGCGGCTGGAGACGTGACACCGCCGGCCGGCGCCATGGCCGGTGCTCCGGCCATGGCGCCGGGCCGCGCGGTCGCGCTCAGCACGTACTGCCGTAAGGGGGGCGACTCGCGCGACAGCTTGAAGCATCCGCCGAGCAGGAGGGCGCCGAGCAGGAACGCGACGAGCGGGAATGCCAGTCGCGATGTCTGGATACTGCTTCGCATGATCATCTCGTAGTCATCGCTTTGCCGGGGGCTTCTTGCCGCGGATCAACATGTCGGGGTTCTGCTCGAGCGAGTTGATGAGCACGCGCAGCGCATCGGCGGCTTCCCGCATGCTCGTCAGCGCACCAGTGAGCGCGTAGCCCGGTCCGGTGTCGGCCGACAGCAGACTCTGTGCTTGCTCGAGCGTTCGGCGCAGCTCCTTCAAAGTGGCCACGGCCTCGGTGCTCGCGCCTTGCACGCCCGGCCGTATCGAATCGAGCGCCACGCCCGCGCGCGATGCCAGCCGTTCGGCTTCGACCAGCGTTCGATTGAGCTGCGCCGTGGTGGCGGGCATTTGGCGCAAGGTTGCGCGGAGTTCGGGAGACTCCACGAGCTGCTGCACGGCCTTCGACGACTGCACGACTGCCGTGTTGATCTCGCGCATGTTCACGTCACCGAGCATGCCATTGACGCGGTTGAGGATCTTCAACATCTCCGAGAGCAGGCTGCCTGCACCGCCTCCGATGGCCGCCATGAGCGACGGCGAACTGGGAATCTGCGGATAGAGCGTCGTGTCGGTGGCGTACAGTCGTGGCGGCGTGGAATCCAACCGGTAGGCGAGTTCGAGGTACAGCACGCCGGTCACGAAGCTCTCCATCTGCAGCTGCGCACGCAGCCCCTTCTTGATCTGCTGCTGCAGGACGAGCGTGTCCTCGAGATTCACGAACGTCCCCCGCGAGGTCGTGAGTCGCGGCAGGTCGATCTCATACTCGACGGGCACCTGAAAGGAATCGTCGCGCGGATCGATCTGAATGTTGATCGCGGTGATGCGCCCGACGGGCACACCCTGGAACTTCACGGGCGCTCCGGTTTCCAGGCCGTTCACTGATTCGGGGAAGAAGCTGAGGAACGTGGTCCGCGACTGAAACCAGGTGGCCGACGCCAGTACCGCGACGCCGATGATCACGATGGCGAGCGCACCAATGAGAAAGAGCCCGATGGCAGTCGGATTCGCGCGGGTACTCATGAAACACCTTCACTGCTGCGGGTGAGGAACTGATGCACGTGGGGGGTTGGCGGGTTGTCGCGCAACTCCTTCGGGGGACCGAGCGCGGTCATGGTTTTCTCTTCGATATCGAGAAACAGCGCCCGGTCGGCGATGCGAAAGATGCTGTCGAGATCGTGGGTGACTACGACGATGGTGGTACCAAAGCTCGCCTTGAGCTCGAGAATGAGATCGTCAAGTCGGCTCGCGCTGATAGGATCAAGACCGGACGACGGCTCATCGAAAAAGAGCACGTCGGGGTCGAGGGCAATTGCGCGGGCGAGGGCCGCACGTTTGCGCATACCACCGCTGATGGCCGACGGGTAGAACGCCTCGAAGCCACGCAGCCCAACGAGTGCGAGCTTGAGTGAGACGACTTCGGCAATCGTGTCGGCATCGAGGTCCGTAAACTCCTCGAGCGGCAGCGCCACATTCTCGGCGAGTGTGAGCCCACTCCACAGCGCACCGTTCTGATAGAGCACCCCCATACGACGCAGCGCGCGCTTGCGCACCACGTCGTCGCCGAGGGCGAAGTCCGCGCCATCGAACAGGATCTGACCCTTGGCCGGCGTCTTGAGCCCGATGAGATGCTTGAGCAGCGTACTCTTGCCGCTGCCGCTGCCGCCCATGAGTACGAAGACCTCGCCGCGCGCCACGTTAAAGGTGAGATCGTGCATCACGACGCGCTCACCGTACATCATGGTGAGTCCGCGGACTTCGATGGCCGGTACAACGGGGCGCGTCGTGGGCGCCTCGTGCGATGGCGAGGCATTGGTGACGGTCATATATCAAGCAAGGCAGCGAGCCAGTCCACGACGGCGTTGGCGGTGATGATCAACGTGATGCCCAGCACGACGGCGGCGGTCGCCGCACGCCCGACGGCGCCGGCGTCGGAGCCGCCCTGCAGTCCTTTCATGGTGCCCGACACGCCCACGATCAGTCCGAAAATCGTGCCCTTGAACACGCCGAGCAGCGCGTCGGAGATCGTCACCGCCGACAGCATACCACTCATGAACTGCTTGAACGACAAGTCGAGCAACAGCGCCGATACCATCATGCCACCAACGATCCCGATGAAATCGGCGTAGATCGTGAGCAGCGGCATCATGACGAATATGCCGAGCACACGCGGCAGCACGAGATGCTCGATGGGTGAAATGCCCAGGGTCGTGAAGGCGTCGATTTCTTCGGTGATCTTCATGCTGCCAAGTTCGGCGGCAAACGCGGCACCGGTACGGCCGGCAATGATGATGCCCGTCATGAGGGCCCCCATCTCGCGCAGCATGCCGAAGCCGACGAGGTACGACACGTAGTACCCAGCGCCGAAGCGCTTCAACACGACGACGCCGAGAAATGCGATGATGATGCCCATCAGCAAGGCGATCAGCGTGACGATGGGGAGCGCACCCGAACTGTTCGTCTGCACGACGACGAAGAACTCCCGCCATCGCATATGCACGCGCCGCGTGACGATGCCGCTGAGCGCCATCGCGGTGTCACCGA
Organism: Gemmatimonas sp.; assembly: GCF_046594945.1. Classification (GTDB taxonomy): domain Bacteria; phylum Gemmatimonadota; class Gemmatimonadetes; order Gemmatimonadales; family Gemmatimonadaceae; genus Gemmatimonas. The sequence continues at coordinate 101,677 of NZ_JBKJRB010000102.1, forward strand.
CGTACGTGACCGCCGCTTTGAGGCCACTCCACGCCCCGATCACCGCCGTGCCGAGGCGACTGACGAACGATCCACGCGTCGGATCGGCGACCTGGACGCGTTCCGGCACCGCCTGCGCGAGTGCGTGCAGCCGGCGCATCTGTTCCGGCAGGCCAGACAGGTCGAGCTCGAGCTTCTGGGCGTCGCAGAAGTCCTGACATCGTGCTACGAAGATCAGGAGCGTGCTGTCCCACACGCCGAGATTGGTGGCATCGAATGTGACGGTGCGCAGCGTGCTCCTCCCGACGGTCGCGCGACTGACCAGCTCCGTGAAGTGCGGCTGCGGCGCCTCGATCGACCAATCACCGGCCAAGACAATGACGAGGGCATCGCCCTCGGCGCGAAGTTCGGCACGCGCAGCAGCAGTCGCGCTTGCCGTAGCTCCGGGCATGGATGTCCTCGTGGACGAGCGGTGGGGCGAAGGGGAACGTGACGCGCGGAACGCTTTAGCCTACGCGAAGCAAGTTGTATGCCGAATTCGAGCATGCGTCCGGCAGGCTGAGCGTTGGGGCCTGATTGTGCAGCTGTCCCCGTTCCCTACGCTCCTTTTCTCTTTTTCTCCGTCCCTCTGTGTGATCTGTTCGAGTCGGCACCGTCACTCAGCCGCCCTTACTTCGGCCACCCCGAAAGCTGAATCGCCGGCATGATCCGCAGCGCATTCTGATAGTACACTTTCTTCAGCACCACATCCGGCAGATCAATGCCGTACAGCTTCCAGAACGCGTGGTAATCGCGGTAATAATCGAAGTAGTCGTCACGCGTTTCGAACACGCGCCAGTAGTACGGATATTCTTGGGGCTGGAACGAATCCTTGCCGAAGAGCAGACGGTCCTGATACTTGATGAAGAAGTCGTGTGCACTGCGCGGCTGACGACCGATGTCGTATAGCACCGCGCCCACTTCAGCGAGCACGTTCGGCATCTGGTCGAACAGGCGGCCCAGTCGGCCCAGATCGTTGGCGTGCCAACCGAGGTGCGCGGCCACGAACGTCGTTTTCGGATGACGCAGGAATAGACTGTCGCGTTCCGCCATGAGCTGGTTGAAGCTCGGATAGCGGTCTGGCGGATACAGGCGCTCGGGGAAGAGCGAAACTTCGAGCCACCGTTCGTTGGTGTTGTCGACCTCGCGGAAGAACTCCTGCGGATCGGCGGTGTGGATGAACACCGGCAGCTTGAGACGCGCCGCCGCCTCCCAGATCGGATCCAGATCGGGATCGTTCAGCCGCAAGCGCGTGCCGTCGGCCTTTTTCGTGTTCAAGCCGAAACCCTTGCCGATTTCACCGATGCCGACCGCACCGCCCTTCACGTCGGCGTCGAGCTGCGCCACCGCCTTCGCGGCCCACCCCGGACCCACGCCGCCCAGGTTGATACCGGTGAGCAGGCGCACGCGATCCTTCATCGTTGGCGAGCCGTTCACCAACTCCATCGTGCGCTGCAGCCGGTCGCCACTCACGTTGTCGGCCGCGATCATGAGTCGCACGTTTACCGAGTCCATCGAGGCCCCGAGACGCGCCAGTCCGTCGGCGTTGGCCAGGAGTCCTGAGGGATGGCCGTGGAAGTCGACCACCGGATATTTCGCCTTCCACTTCATCCCGGCCGACGGCACGATCAGCGTGGACTTGGGCCGATAGTCGACAATACTCGGCGGCGGTGAGGCCGGTGCGAGGCAGTTATTCGGACGGATTTCCGTCATGCCGGCGGGGCAGGACTCGCCGGGCTTTATCTGCGTTCCGCCGCGAAAACCGGCGGGAGGGCGCGGCGGTTGCGTGGCCGGCGGCTGCTGGGCCGACATCCACGTCGGCAATGCGGCGGTAGCCAACGCGGATGGGGCCAGCGAGAGGCCGATGGAAAGCGCAAGCACAAAACGGGAGCGACGCACGGGCAGACTCCTGAGGTAGGATACGAGACGGGGATCAACATGTCGTTGATCCCCGGCCTTTGACAGAGCGATGTGCCTTACTTCGAGTCGGGCCGGGACTGCGGCACCAACAGCTGCTGTTGTGGACCGACGTCGGCACCCGGCGTGACGGGCAGCGCCGGCTGACGATCAAACCCGAACACCTGCGCGCGGCGCATGGCGGTGGCGATGCCCTTCGCCTGCTGATACACCGAGTCGGAGCGCGCGATCTGCCCCGACTGCGCGAGCGCTTCCGCCAACGTGACCCCACTGATCACGTACAGATCGGGGATGCCAACCGACGCGTCGTCCACCCATCCCTTCCGGGCGGCCAGCGACTTGGTGGCCGTGAACACCTTCGTCCACAGGTCGTACGAGCGCTTCACGTCCACCATGCCCTCACCCTGAATGAGCACGGTGTCACGTCCCGGGATGATCTGCTGACCCACCAGCTTCTTCGCCATGCCCTGCGTGAGCACGTAGCGCTCGAGACCGAGTTCGTACGGGTATCCACCAGCCGTGCGGCTGAAGTAGATCGGCCGATCAGGGTAGGTGTCGCGGATCATGAAGTACACCAACTGATCGGCGCGCATAAGCTGCGGTGAACGCGGCGCCGCGATGATGTCGCCCTTCTGAAACGCGGCGTTTGGCGGCGTCTGAATCGCGAGCGGCAGTGCATCGGCTTCGTCGAACGTCATTTTGACTGGCGGACCGACCGGCTTCTTCCACTGCTGGCGGCGGTAGATCTCCGGACCCTTGGCGGCATCGTACTCGTACACCGGGCGACGGATCATCTGCCGCGTGTACCAGTCGGTATTCATCAACGAGGTGTTTGCGACGATGACGTCCTTGCGGATGCCTTCGACTTCCTGCGCGTACCAGAGCGGGAAGGTGTCGTTGTCGCCCACGGTGATCAGAATGCCGTAAGGTTCGACCGAGTTGAGCAAGTCGCGCGCAAAGTCGGTCGTGTCGGTCTGATTGGACCGCGACGCCTGCTGCCAGTTGCCCACCAGCGGGATGAACGCCACCGCAAGTAACGGCGACGCCAAGAGGAAGCTCCGCGTGCGCGGCTCCACCACGGTCTCGCGACCGAGCTTCACTTCATCGGCGCCAAACAGGCTGGCCACCGTTTCCCACAGATACACGAGTCCGAGCGCTGCCCACACGCTCAGCGCCGAGAAGCTCCACAAGTAGAAGTAGTCTCGATCGCGTACTTCGCGAGGGACCGAGTCGCCGAGCTCCAGTGCCTGACTGTGGCCGTACTTGAAATTGAGGTAGAAGATCAGCCCCAACGTCATCGTGCCGATGAGCGGACCGAAGAACCAGAAACTGCGTCGGTCTTTCTTGAAGTGCATCCAACCACCGAGGATGCACAAAATGAAGTAAAACACCGCGAGCCCATTCTGCAGCCCCGGATTCTCCTGGTATGCGTCACGAAGCCACTGCCACTTGAAGTACAGCCAGTACATGCCGACCTGCGCCGTGAGCGGCGCCTGGCGCTCCCCGAGCTCCGGCTTGCCATACTGCCCGCGATTGAAGTTGTACATGAAGCGGTCGTACGTGAGCGCCGAGAAGGTGCAATCCAGCTTCAGCTCGGTCACGCAGCCGGTGGGCTCTCCCTCGTTGATCGCCGGGAAGTGCGCGGCGCGAATGGGCTGCGTGGCGAACGGCGTCATGCCGAATACCAGCGCGGCAGCGCAGGCCACGAGCAGCTTCCAGCGCAGAATCGACGACGGCCGGCGCACGAGTACCGCGAGTCCAACGGCGGGCGCCGCCAGCATACCGGCCATGTGGTTGGCGTAGCCGAGACCCAGCAAGTAGGCCACCAGCACGAGCAGGCGGTCAGCGACGGGGCCTTCCGGATCGTCGCACCAGCGCACGGTGAGCCAGCAGATGACTGCCAGCCCAACCAGCGACACCGTGTACACTTTTTCGTTCACGACCGACTGATTCCACACGGTGAACGCGGTGGCCCCGATCAACGCGGCGAGCGCACCGCCGGCGATGCGTTGCCAACGACGCGGCATCCACTGCACCAGCACTCGCTCGGTGATCAGGAACCACACGCCGGCTGACACCGCGCTGGACAGTGCCGCCAGCACGTTGATCCGCATGGCGACCGTGGGCGCGATCGGCAGAATCGCGAAAACGCGTCCGATCAACACGAAGAACGGGTTGCCCGGCGGGTGCGGAATACCGAGGACGTACGCGGCCGCGATGTACTCGCTGGTGTCCCACATGGACGTCGTCGGTGCCAACGTGACGAGGTACAGGAGAAACACGACGAGGCCGGCGATTCCGGCGGCCAGGTACGACGGGCGGTAATCAAGCTCGGCCGCGCCGGCACTCGTGGCGGCGGCTGGCCGGGAAGCGGCAGTCGCGGAAGCGGTGGCTGCGACGGTCATGGACTGGACGGAAGGTGGGACAGCACCGGACCGGGGGCGGCCGGAGCTCACACAATCAGGTAAGTTCGCAGGCAGCGACGGGGGGCACAACTGCTTCCCGCCCGGTCCGGGCCCCTCATCTCCCCTGACGCATGGACAAGCGCGACTTTCTCCGTACCGTGAGCGGCGCTTTGGGCGGCGCCTCGCTGGGCCTCCTGTTCACGCCGGCCCAGCTTCGGGCGTTTTCCCGCCTGCCCGTAAATGTGCTGGCGGCGCGAGCCGACTTCTGGGACGTGCTTCGGGCCAAGTACCGCGTCCCAACCGACTACATCCATTTGGAGCACGGCTACTACTCCATGCAGTCGGAACCGGTGCTGGAGAAGTTCATCGGCCATGTGCGCGCTGTGAACGCCCAGAGTTCACGCTACATGCGCACGGTGCAAGGCACCAACAAGGCGCGGGTGCAGGCCCGCTTGGCCGCACTGGCCGGGTGCTCGCCCGAAGAGTTGATCATTACCCGCAACACCACCGAGTCACTGGACACGGTGATCTCGGGCTTCGACTGGAAAGCCGGCGACGAGGCGGTCATGGCGGTACATGACTATGGCGCGATGCTCGATCAGTTCGCGCTGATGGGCCGTCGCTGGGGCGTCGTGACCCGCACCGTCACGGTGCCCCTCGATCCGCGAAGCGACGACGACATCGTGCAGGTATACGCCAGGGCCATCACGCCGCGTACGCGTCTGCTGATGGTCTGCCACATGATCAACATTACCGGTCAGCTACTGCCGGTGAAGAAGATCTGCGATATGGCGCAGGCGCGCGGTGTGCCAGTCATGGTCGACGGCGCGCACGCCTTCGCGCAGCTCGACTTCCGCATTCCCGACCTCGGCTGCGACTACTACGGCGCCAGTCTGCACAAATGGCTCGGGACGCCGCTCGGAGCCGGACTGCTGTATGTGCGCCGCGACCGCATTGAAGCGCTCTGGCCGATATATGGCGACGAAGGACAGCCTGCGACCAGCATCGCGAAACTCAATCACACCGGCACGCATCCGGTGCACACTGATCTGGCGATCGACGATGCAATCACCTTTCACGAGGAGATCGGTATTCGGCGCAAGGAGGCTCGCTTGCGCTGGCTGCAGCAGTACTGGACCACCAAGGTGCGCGGCCTGCCGCGCGTGCGACTGTTCACTCCGCAAGATCCCATGCGCACGGGTGCGATCGCCACCGTGGGGATCGACGGCATGAAGCCGGGGGATCTTGCCACGGCATTGATGGACCGCTTCAAGATTTTCACGGTGGCGATCGATACCGCGGGCGTGACCGGCGTGCGCGTCACGCCGCAACTGTTCACCACGCCCGCCGAATTGGATGCGTTCGTTCGCGCGATCACTCAGCTGGCGGCCTAGAGCAACGTCATGACCTCACGGAACAAACTTGCGATCGTACTAGCGCTGGTGTCGCTGGTATTGCTCTGGCCTGGGCTCGTGCAACCGGTGCTCACCATCCGCGCCACGATGGAGTTGTTCGGCAATACGCGCGAGCTCTCCAATGAAACCCGTAGCGTGATCAGTGCGATACGCAGTTTGCACAACACGGGCAACGACTTCGTGGCCGGACTCATCCTGCTGTTCAGCGTGCTCGTCCCAGTACTGAAGGCGGCGTTGCTGGTGCCGATCTTCGCACTGCGTGGCAGCGCGATGGCGTATCGGTTGTACGGCGTAGTGCAGGCGATGAGCAAGTGGTCGATGGCCGACGTCTTTGCAGTCGGTATGCTCATCGCGCTGCTGGTCGGAAAGGGCACCGCCAATCTTTCGGCAACGGCAGGCCTAGGCTTCTACTGCTTCGCTGCGTACTGTCTCGTCTCCAACGCGGCCTTTCAGGCGCTGCGGGTCGAGCCGCCCACAGCGGTGACGCCTATTTCTTCGGCATCGACTTCGAGTCCTTTCTCGGCGCGATCTTGAACTTCGCGATGGGCTGCTTGTCCATGTTCACCATGCCTTCAATGCTGCCGTCCGCGCCGAACGTGCCGTCATGTTCGAGCAACTTGCCCTCCGGCGCGGTTACGCGAAAGCGCACGCGCTTTCCGGTGAGCACCACGTTCGAGATCGGCCCCGTACCCTGACCGGGTACCATGGCCTGGCCGACAACGGTGGTTCCCGACTGCGTGAACGTGTACAGCACGGGCACCACGATTACACTGTCCGGCAGCGGCACGGTGGCGGTGCCGCTCCAGCCACCGACCAGCACCGGCGATGCCGACGCGGACACCGCGGCCTTCACCGACTTCGACTGCGCGGCCAGAGGCGCCGCCGTCGCCGCCACCGTGACGAGCGCGGCGAGTGTGGCGGCCACAACCCGCGTCATGCGTCGAGACATCACAAAAACTCCGACCGAGAGAATTGGCATCCTTGCTTGAACCCGCGTCGGGGAAAAAAGTGCGATTGAACGCCTAGTGGCGAAAAAGACGCTCGCCGGTGAACACCATGGCGATACCATGCTCATCGGCCGCGGCGATCACTTCGGCGTCGCGGACCGATCCACCAGGCTGCACGATCGCTTTCACGCCGGCCGCCGCGGCCTGATCGATGCCGTCGCGAAACGGGAAGAAGGCGTCAGAGCCGAGCGCCGCGCCGTCGGTGACGTGGCCCGCGCTGGTCGCCTTGTGCACGGCGAGGAAGCTGGCATCCACCCGCGACATCTGACCGGCGCCGATGCCGATCGTGGCGCCGTCGTGCACCAGCACGATGGCGTTCGACTTCACGCTTGCCACCGACTTCCAGGCGAAGTGCAAGTCGATCATTTCGTCGGAGGTCGGCTGACGCGTGGTGACCACGTTCCACTGGGCCGGCTCCATCGGCGCCGGTGCGCGGTCCTGCACTAGCAGGCCACCACGCACGCGCTTGTAGTCCATGCCACCCGTGGGCCAGCTGGCGCGCCCTTCCAATACCCGCAGGTTCTTCTTGCGGACAAGAATCTCGACGGCGTCGTCGGCAAACGACGGCGCCACGATGCACTCCACGAACAGGCTGGAGATCGCTTCCGCCGCCACCACATCTACCGGCACCGTGAACGCGATCACACTGCCGAACGCCGATACCGGATCACACGCCAACGCCTTTTTGAAGGCGGACAGGGCGTCGATGCCCGTGGCGACGCCGCACGGTGTGGTGTGCTTGATGATCGCACACGCCGGTTGATCGCTAAACGGTTCGATGGCGAGCAGCGCACCTTCGAGATCGAGCAAGTTGTTGAACGACAATTCCTTACCACCCTTCTGTACCAACGCGCCCAACCCGGCGCCCGGCTTCTCCACGTAGAAGGCCGCGCGCTGCTGCGGGTTCTCGCCGTAGCGCAGCGCCTGCTGCTTCTCGAAGGCGAGCGGATACCGATCGGGGAACGGCTCGCCACGCTGCTGCGCGAACCACTGCGCGATTGCCGCGTCGTAGCCGCTCGTATGGGCGTACACCTTCTCCGCGAGCAACGTCCGGAAGGACAGATCGTCGCCGCCCGACTGTACGATCTCCAACACATGCGCGTAATCGGTCGGATCGACGAGTACCCACACCGACGCAAAGTTCTTGGCGGCCGAACGCAGCATCGATGGGCCGCCGATGTCGATGTTCTCGATCACCTCTTCCGGATGCACCTTCGGCTTCGCGGCTGTTTCGCGAAACGGGTACAGATTCGCGACCACGAGATCAATGGTCCCGATGTCGTGCGCCTTGATGGCGTCCATGTGCTCGGGCAGATCGCGTCGCGCCAGCAGACCACCGTGAATGACCGGGTGGAGCGTCTTCACGCGTCCGTCCAGCATCTCCGGGAACCCCGTGATGTCACTGACGTCCTTGACCGCGAGGCCGGCGTCACGCAGCACCTTGGCCGTTCCGCCCGTGGAGACCAACTCGTATCCCTGCTGGGCGAGTCCGGTGGCGAAGGGAACGAGACCGGACTTGTCGGAAACGGAAAGCAGCGCGCGCATGGAGACGGGATCAGGAGAGGAAAGGGAACGACGGGAGTGAATGCGCGCGGAATCAGCGCGGAAAGAGGCGCGCCACTTCAGTGGTGAACGCCGTCGCAACGGGCGGCGACGGATTGGGGCTATCGTCGATCAGCGCAAAGCGCCACTCCGGTGCGTGTACAGACTGGGGGACGTCGAGGTGTCCATGCACGCGACCATCAGCGCCCAGCACGATCGCGCCCGACGCCACGGCGGCCACGCAGAGCGGCAACAGCCGATGTTCGGTACGCAACACGCGCGCGGCCAACAGGGTGGCGTCATCTCCGGGAAGCACTGGTACCGGCCACTGCGCGATGATCGGACCGCGATCGAAGTGCTCGTCGACGAAGTGCACGGTGACACCGGTGATCGTGGCGCCATGTTCGAGCACGGCCGCGTGAATACGCTTGCCGTACATGCCCGGTCCACCAAAGGCGGGCAGCAGCGCGGGGTGGATATTGAGCAGGCGACCTCGGAACGCGCGCACGACGCCCTCGGGGACCAACTTGAGATAGCCCGCCAGCACCAGCACATCGGTTTTGGCCGTCTCGAGCAACGAGAGCAGGGCATCGCTGTCGAGCGGCGCGTCGAGCACCCCGGTGGCGATTCTCGCGTCCCTCGCGCGCTGGAGCGCGCCCGCGCGCTCGTGATCCGAGGCGACGAATGTGATCACCCCGGCGCAGGCCGCGAGGCCCGCAAAGTGGTCGATCAGCGCCTGCAGGTTCGATCCACCGCCCGAGGTGAGCACGGAGATACGCGCGGGTGTGTGGGGAGAAGCCGGCATCATCATGGCGACCAAGCTACTCCCCGCGCTTGGTCGACTGCAGGGGGGCGCGCGGGCCGATCAAGGCTAGGGCGATGGACACCGCTTCCAGAATGGTATCTGCCATGAAGATGCGCTCTGAAAGCGCGGAGCGGGCGTCTTCCACATCGGCCGCGGGCGTCTCGATGCCAGGCACCAGAATGCCAATGCCTCCGGTCGCGAGCGCTGGCTGCACGTCGCGCCACCGGTCGCCGATATACGCGCTGTGCGTGAGATCGAGCGAATGCGCGGCGGCCGCCTCGCGGTACATGCCGAGGCCGGGCTTGCGACACGCGCACGGTTCCTTCGGCGGTCCCCAATGCGGACAGTGGTACGTCGCCAGCAACGCCGCGCCGCCCGTGCTCAGCAACGCCGTGGTTCGATCGCGCACCGCTTCATACTGGAACGTCGTGATCAGTCCGCGGGCGATGCCAGACTGGTTCGTGACGACCACGACCGGAACCTGCGCCGCGTTCGCCTTCGCGACCGCCGCGGCCGCGCCGGCCAGCAGCCGTACTCGGCCTGCATCAGCGAGGTAGTGCGCGTCAGCGATCAGCGTCCCGTCACGGTCGATGAAGAGAGCGGGGACCGCCGATGCTGCGGCGATCGTCTCCATCACGAACTGCTGAACAGGGCGCGGACGCGCGACCGCATGACCTGCGGCAACGGCGGAGCGAGCGTGTCGCGTGGGGCCGGACGCGCCGCGGCGCTGTCCCGCTTGGTGCTGTCACGCGTACTGTCAGGCTTGGGCGCGCGCGGCGTGGTGAACGTGCGGGCCGGACTCCGCACCGTTCCCGAGAGACTGCGAAGGTTGGACACGCTGAGTCGAAACTGCTTCTGCGGTTCGAGCACCGTATCCAGCGTGACGTAAATTTCCTTGTATAGCAGCGGGCGACGCAGTTTGGGCGGCGGCGTAGAATCAATCGGGGCACCGGGACGACCACGACGGGCCGCCAACCGCGCACGCGCGTCGCGCTCGGTGCGGGCCACTGCGGCCAGACTGTCCGCACGCTTGACCCGCGCCAGCGAATCGGTACGGGCCCGCAACGCGGGCGTCGAATCGCGGAGTGACGCCACACGCGCCAGCGAGTCGGCTCGTACTTTCGCCCGTAGCGAATCGGCCAGACTGCGTTGCGGGACCGTCTGCACGGCCTTTATCCGCACGAGCGACGAATCGGCTCGCCTGATCAGCACGTCTTCCGGGCCGAACAGGCGTCCGGGGGCATATGGCTTGTCGAACACCACTTTCAGCACCGCGCTATCCTGCGGTGTGACTTCCGACACGCGAAGTCCCACGGTGTCGTGCGAAAACCCATAGAACTCGATGTCTGCCGATTGGGTGAGCGTGACGCTCACCGAGTCCCACACTTCGATCGGATCGAGACTTCGATTGGTGTTTCGGTCGCCGTACGCGCGTAGCAGATACGGACCCGGCGGCAGGTACTGCAACACGTAGCGGCCGGTGGAATCGGCGACCACTTGATAGGTCGTGCTGTCGGGGGCGATCGCTTCCACCAGCGCGCCCGAGAGTCCGGTGCCCGCCGCCCAATCAAAGGCCACGCCGGCAATGCGCGTGGTCGGAATTGGACCGCCGGTACTGAATACCAGCCGAATCGTGCTGTCGATGCCGTTGTTCCGCAGGTCCTGCAAGCCGCGTTTGATGACCACTGAATACACGGTGTTCGGCTTCCAGCCCTTCGACGGGCGGATCTCAATCTTCGATCGCCCCCAGTCCACCTTGGGCACCCCACTCTTCGGACTGATGAACACCAGGTCCGCGATATCCTTCGCGCCCTTTGGTGTCTCGCTGATCACTTCGTCGAACTGCAGTACCACCGATTTCGGCTTGGTGTCGATGGCGTTGTTGTCGGGTGTCACCTTCAGCACGAGCGGCGGCGCCAGATCCGGCGCGCCACCTGGCGGTGCCGTCTGATTGGCGCACCCGGTGAGCAGCACCAGCACGGCCGCCATCCTGGAGACCGCCCTCATCATGCCAACCTTGATCACGCAGGCGTTTCTCGCGGTGTTCACGCGCCGAACGTACCGAGCTTGTTGTGCATCAGCGCACACCGCGCCCGCCATTCTTCGGCCTTGGCGCGCTCCGCCGTCACCAGCGCCGGCGGCGCCTTCGCCACGAACGTCTCGTTGGCCAGGCGTGAGTCGAGGGCGTTCAGCTGCGTTTCGAGTTGCGTGAGTTCTGCGTGCAATCGCTGCTTCTCCTTCTCGAGGTCGACCATGCCGGCCAGCGGCACGACCAGTTCTACGCCGTCACGCAGCAACAGCTGTGCCGACGCCCCCCCGGGGTTTTCCGACCCCATCGTCACGCGCGCGCGCGCCAACGAGCCAATCGTATCGCGCTGCGCAGCCAGCAGCCCTGCGATACCCGCGGGGGCCACCAGCATCGCGTCCACCCACGCGCCTGGATTCACGTTGTACTCCGAACGCACGCTGCGGATCGCCTGAACGGCGTCGCGCGCGTAATCGAACGCCTGCGCCTCGGCTGATATCGCGCCATCGGCCCGACGCGCCACTGGCCATGCAGCTTGGGCCAGGAACGCCCCGGCGGGCGTGTTCGGCAACTGCTGCCAGAGCGCCTCAGTGATAAACGGGACCATTGGCTGCAGCAGTCGCAGCGCACCGTCGAAGGCGTGCGCGAGGACGGTCCGTGCCACGTCGCGATCGTCGCCCTCGGTGGCGTACAGTCGCGGCTTGAGCGCTTCGAGATACCAGTCGGCCAGTTCGTTCCACACGAATCGGCGCGCCGCTTCGGCGTACTCCGACAATCGCAATCCGCGACCACGTTCGGCGTCGGTCCACGTGCGCCCGTTGGCCGGGCGGGGCGGCCCCAGCGCCGCATCGCAGTCGAGAATGGCCTGATCGAGACGATCGAGGATCCACTGATCGGCGGCGGTGAGGCGCTCGGGCGCGATCGACGACAACGGCTGCAGCGGCTCGGTGCCAACGCGCGACAACAGGAAGCGTCCGATGTTCCAAAGCTTTGTGCAGAAGTTGCGCCCCGGCGCGAACGACTTGTCGAGATCGGTGGGGTCGAGCATGACATCAACGCCGAGACCGAGACCGGCCACCATCGTCCAGCGCAGCGCGTCGGCGCCGTACAGCTTCACGACATCGAGCGGATCGATGCCGTTGCCCAGCGACTTCGACATCTTCTTGTGCTGCAGGTCGCGCACCGTGCCGTGCAGATACACGGTGTGAAACGGCGTCTGTTCGAGGAACCAGCAGCCCGACATCACCATGCGTGACACCCAGAAAAACAGAATCTCCGGTGCGGTGACCAGCACGTCGCCCGGATAGAACGCCTTCAGATCGGGCGTGCTATCGGGCCATCCAAGCGTGGAGAAGGGCCACAGCCACGACGAGAACCAAGTGTCGAGCACGTCGTCGTCCTGACGCACACTTCCTTGGCAGGACGGACAGCTGCTCACATCGGTGCGCGACACGATCGGCTCCTGTGAGCACGCCGGATTGTCGCAGTACCACACGGGTATGCGATGGCCCCACCAGATCTGTCGCGAGATGTTCCAGTCGCGAATGCCTTCGAGCCAGTTCACGTACACGGCTTCCCAGCGATCCGGCAGAATGCGCAGCTGTCCACCGCGCAACACATCAAGCGCCTTGTCGGCCAGCGGACGCATGCGCACGAACCACTGATCGGACAAGCGCGGCTCCACTACCGTGTCACAGCGGTAGCAATGACGTACCGCGTGGGCGTGCGGCTCGACCTTTACCAAGGCCCCGGCTGCCTCGAGCATCGCTACGATGGCGCTGCGTGCCTCGGTGCGATCGAGACCAGATAAGGCCGCCGGCACACGTCCGGCGGCATCTTCGACTTCACGCACGATGCCCTGGGCATCGATGACGACCGGCATGGCCAGGCCGTGTCGCTTGCCGACGTCGAAATCGTTCGCGTCGTGCGCCGGCGTGATCTTCACGGCACCGGTGCCGAAGGCGGCGTCGGTGTACGTGTCGGCAATGATCGGAATGCGCACGCCGTTGATCGGCAGCACAACGTCCTTGCCGATCATGGCCTGATAGCGTTCATCGTCAGGGTTCACGGCCACCGCCACGTCGCCGAGCATCGTTTCCGGGCGCGTGGTCGCCACGCTGATCGACTGCGTCGGGTCGTCGGCGAGCGTGTACTTCAGGTGATAGAGTTTGCCCGTCGTGTCGGCGAACTCCGCCTCTTCATCCGACAGCGAGGTGCCGCAGCGCGGACACCAGTGAATTACCCGGTGCCCCTTGTACACGAGGCCATCCTCGTGCAAGCGCACGAACGCTTCGCGCACGGACTTCGAGAGGGCGGGGGAAAACGTATAAGCCGTGCGCGACCAGTCGGCGCTCGATCCAATCGCCTTGAGCTGATTCAGGATCTCGCCGCCGGTATGCTCCACGAACTCGGCCACCTTCTCCACGAACGGAGCGCGGCCAAGGTCGAAGCGCGTCTGTCCGTTGGCGGCTAGCTGCTTTTCTACGACGTTCTGGGTGGCGATTCCGGCGTGGTCGGTGCCCGGCAACCACAGCGCCTCATCGCCCGCCATACGGCGCCAACGGATGAGTACGTCCTGCACCGTGTTGTTGAGCCCATGCCCCATGTGGAGCACCGCCGTCACATTTGGCGGTGGAATCACGATCACGAACGGCTCGCGCGTCGCGGCGCGGTCGGCATCGGCAGTGAACACACCATGCTCGGTCCACTTGGCGTACCACGTGGACTCAGTAGCGGCAGCGTCGTAGGTCGTCGGCAGCGGATTCGTATCAGGCGCAGTCATGGCCCAACATAACACGGGTGGGCAGGCGACTGACCCACGCCGGCCTCACCCTCGCTGTGGTGTCTCGTACTGTGAGGTCCGGTGGCTCTGGATCGATCCGGGCCCTCGAACGGCCAGATGATCGACCACCGAGACGACGTCAGGGACGCCCCGTGCGATCGTGAGCGCGTGCGCGATCTCCCCCGTGCTGTCCACCCAGCCCGTCAGTTCGATGATCCCCTCGCCCGCGGCGCCGATGTCGATGGCGCGCGCTTCGAGCACCGGATCATTGCGAAACGCCTCGAGAACGCGGGCCTCCAACTCCTCGTGGGTGGGCACCGATGGGCCGGTTGGGAGCACGGCGGCGTCGGCCAACCCGCCGGCCAGCGGGGGGCGCGAGTGCCGTCCGAGGCCCGACGAGGCCATGGCGAGATCGGACTCCGTGGAACGCGTACGGCGATCGCGCATGCGATCCCGGAGGCGCTCGCGGGTCGAGAGTCGGTCGGGCATCGACTCAGGCTGTTCAGCGTGGTCATCGCCACGACGGCGAACGTGCATATGGGCAATCGACTCGGCGGCGAGCTCGGAATCGTCGTCGGCCAGCTGGTCAAAGGCATCGGTGCGACGCTCGTCGCCACGCCAGCCCTCGGGGCCCGGGGCACGACGGCTCCCGCGGCCGCCGCGGCGGAGCAACCCGTCCAGGCCGCCGACCCGATCGGCCACCAGCACGCCGAGGGCAACACCGGCCACGGCGCCGAGCGCCATCAACAGCACCGACGATGTACGCGCCGGACGTTTCCTGAATGGGAATTGTGCCATGATGCCACCTCCGTGACTCCACACCAGCCGCCGCGATCGGGAAGAGGATCGCAGTTGATCTTGGCGTGACTCCTTGTGCAAGGATAACTTGACCGTCCTCGCACTGCGAGGGCGTTCACCTTTCTGCCCGCTCCTGATGACTGCCGGTTTGCAATCTGCTGCTGACGCTGCTGCCCATGCGCACATCGTCCTGACTCTCCCCGATGGCTCCATTCGCGAGGTCCCGCCCGGGACGCTGGCGCGCGATGTCGTGGGGTCGATTGGGGCGCGCCTGTTGCAGGCGTCGCTGGCGGTTGCGGTGGATGGCGAAGTGCTCGACCTCATGACCCCTCTGCGGTCGTCGGGTTCCTTCGTGGTGATCACGGAAAAGGATCCCCGCGCGCTTCAAGTGTTGCGCCACTCCGGGGCCCATATCCTGGCCACCGCGGTACGCCGACTGCGTCCCGATGCGAAGATCGGTTTCGGTCCCGCCATCGACGACGGCTTCTATTACGACTTCGAAGTCGAGAAGCCGTTCACACCCGAAGATCTCGCCGCGTTCGAAGCCGAGATGAAGAAGGTCGTGGGCGAGAAGTACCCGTTCCTGCGCGAAGAGGTGTCGCTCACCGAGGCGCGCGTGCGCTTCGTGGACGATCCGCTCAAGCTCGAGCGTCTCGACGACTTCGAGGGCAGCGACGAAGTCCTCTCCACGTACACCGACGGCCCGTTCATCGATTTGTGCCGCGGCCCGCACGTCCCGGACACGTCCTACCTCAAGCATTTCAAGTTGCTCACCACCGCGGGCGCCTACTGGCGCGGCGATGTGAAGCGCCAGATGCTGCAGCGCATCTACGCCACGGCCTTCTTCAAGAAGGACGAACTCGAGCAGCACCTGCACAACCTCGAGGAAGCGAAGAAGCGCGACCACCGCGTGCTCGGCAAGTCGCTCGACCTTTTCCAGCTGTTTCCCGTCGCGCCGGGTGCCGTGTTCTGGACGCCCAAGGGCACGACGTTGTACAACACGCTGGAAGCGTTCGTGCGTGAGCGTCAGCAGGACGCCTTCAAGGAAATCAAGACGCCGTTGCTGTACAACAAGGCGCTCTGGGAGCAGTCGGGACACTGGGGCAAGTACAAGGAAAATATGTTCCTCGTGCTCGACAGCGAGACGGGCGAGCATGACATGTCGCTCAAACCGATGAATTGCCCGTCGCACCATTTGTACTTCGCGTCGAGCAAGCATTCGTATCGTGATCTCCCCATGCGTTACGTCACGTTCGACGTACTGCACCGCAACGAGCTCTCGGGCGCGCTGTCGGGACTCACGCGCGTTCGCCAGTTCGCGCAGGACGATTGTCACGTGTATCTACGCGAAGATCAGATCGCCGACGAAGTGAAGTTCCTGATGGACTTCATCCTTGGCTATTACGACACGTTCGGTCTCACGGCGAAGCTCAAATTCGCCACGCGTCCCGAGCAGCGGATCGGTTCAGACGAGCTGTGGGATCGCGCCGAGGCCGCGCTGCGCGCCGCCCTCGAAAGCACTGGGCGTCCGTACGAGCTGAAGGAAGGCGACGGGGCGTTCTACGGCCCGAAGATCGACTTCGATGTCATGGACAGCATCGGTCGCGCCTGGCAGCTGGGCACGATCCAACTCGACTACAACGCACCGGAGCGCTTCGATCTCACTTATACGGGCGACGACAACGCCCCGCATCGTCCAGTGGTGATCCACCGTGCCGTGAGCGGATCATTCGAACGCTTCATCGCGATTCTGATTGAGCACTTCGCTGGCGTGTTCCCGGTGTGGCTGTCGCCCGAACAGGTGCGCGTGATTCCGATTGCGATCGACTACAACGAGCACGCCGAGGCGCTGGTGGCCCGCATGAAGGCCGCGGGCATTCGCGCCACGCTCGACGCGCGCAACGAAACCTTGAACTACCGCGTGCGCGAGGGCGAAGTGCAGAAAGTGCCGTACATGTGCGTGATCGGCCGTCGTGAGGCGGACGAGAACACCGTCGCCCTGCGTTCGCGCGGCGCCGGCAAGAAGCAGGACATCATGTCGTCCGACGCCTTCATCGCGCGCGTGCTGCATGAAATCGCAGACCGAACGCTTGCCATCCCGGCGGATGTCGTGATTGCGGCCACGAACGCGGCCGCGGATGCGGCGGCGTCGGAACAGCCGGAGGCGACCACGTGACCCCCGAGGCGCTGCTCGATCTGTTCGTGCTGGCGCCTGTCGGCCTCGTAGAGGTAGACGAAGAGGGGCGGGTCGAGGTCGCGAATCTGGCGGCACGCACGTTGCTCACGCCGTTCACGCGCGCCGGGTCGCTCGATGACTTGTTCGTAGCGCTGGGCGCCGTGGCTCCCGACTTGGCCGCACGGGTACGTGGTTTCGACGCGCCGCGCGGCGTGATCGTGGACGCGCTCGAACTGCTTGCCCCCGGTGAGCAGCGCGGGGTACATCTGTCATTGGTGAAGGTGGCGCCGGGCCGCATCGTGGCCGTCGTGAATGATGCCGGTGCCCTGGCCACGGCCCGCGGTCACTTGTCGCGTGCCGATCAGCGGCTGCGGGCGGTTGAGGGTGCGGTACGCGACTACGCGATTTTCACGATCGACGCGAATGGTGTGGTCGACTCGTGGAGTGAAGCGGCCGAGCGCGTGCATCAGTGGCCCGCGGCGGCGATTGTGGGACAGCCACTCGCGCTGCTGCTGTCGCCGGACAGCGGTGGTGAAGCGTATGTGCACGATACCCTGGCGCTCGCCGCGAGAAACGGTTGGTGCGAGGAGGAAGGCCATCGTCAGCGACAGGACGGATCGCTGTTCTGGGCCAGCACCGTCGTGACGGCGTTGCGCGCGACCGATGGCGAGGCCAACGGATTTTCGGTAGTCACGCACGACGTCTCCGAACGTCGCCGGGTCGAAGAAAGTCTGCGCGAGGACGCCTCGAGCACGACCGACTATCTCACCGGCGTGTCGGCCCGTCGTGCCTTCTTCGACGTGGCTTCGTCCGAAGTGGCGCGCGCGCGCCGGTACGGACAGCCACTCACGATGCTGCTGGTCGATCCCGACAATTTCCGCGACATCAACGAGCAGCACGGCGAAGCCTTCGGCAACGAGTGGCTCCGTGCCATCGCGTGGGTGTGCCGTCAGGAATCACGTACCACCGACGTGGTCGGTCGTGTGGGCGGTGAAGCGTTCGCGGTGTTGTTGCCGAGCACGGAACGCTCCGGCGGTCTGGTGCTGGCGGAGCGTATCCGCGAGCGGATGCAGCGTCATGTGTTCAGCGGCGACGTGCAGGGGGTGCGCTGCACGTTATCGGTGGGGGTGGCGGAGGTCACGGACTCGGTGATCAGTGTGGACGGCTTGCTCACGGCGACGGGCACGGCGGTGCAGCGCGCGCAGCAAGCAGGCATGAACCTCGTGGTCGGCTACGACGACTGATCGCTCGCTGTTTTTTGCGTTGAGACGGCGCTGAAACTGCGCTGGGGTGGCGCTCGGTCGTGCCGGGTGGATCCCTTTCGCCGCTTTCTGCGGCGGGATGGCCGCGCGCCGGAGGCGCCGGCCCCTCCTTCGCAGAGGCGGCTGCAGGGACCACCCGTCCCGACCGGCTGACACGGGCTCCGGGGTCGCTGCTGCGGTGGTGAGCGCGAGAGATCGGTGTCGTGCCTCGCACTCGCGCTTTTGGAAAGTGCGCTGGGGTGGCGTTCGGTCGTGCCGGGTGGATCCCTTTCGCCGCTTCCTGCGGCGGGATGGCCGCGCGCCGGTCGCTTCGCTCCCGGCGCCGGCCCCTCCTTCGCAGAGGCGGCTGCAGGAACCACCCGCCCCGACCGGCTGACACGGGCTCCGGGGTCGCTGC
>NZ_JBKJRB010000141.1:0-2888 GCF_046594945.1 Gemmatimonas sp.
CCAACTTGCGCATACTTGGCTCAGCGCCGCGTCATGGAGGCAGGCGACGACATAGGGAGGGACCCAGTAGCCGCTGAAAGCGTAGCACCGGCATCACCAATCCGGACGACGCGGAAGTACCCCTCCATCGTGTTCGCGGCATCGGGGATCGCAGACACCGAGAAGACCTCGACGCTAGCCCTACTTTCGCAACGCGGGCTGGCGCCGGGCGGGTTCTGCGCGCCACAGCGTCGAGAAGCGCCGCTTCCTCTTGACCCGCGGGGTCGAGTCCGGATAGCTGCAATAAGTGCACTTCTTCGAGCGCGAAATCGGCGGCCGGCGTTACCGGCTTGCCGCTCAGTCCGTCTGGGATTCCGAGCTTGGACGCCCGACGTCGCGGCAGGCCGTGCTGGGTCCGGCCGGGCCGCCACCGACCGTCGACCTGGGTGAGACGCGGACCGTCGGAACGCGGGCGGTCGGCGACGTCGGCGCGCTCGTCTGGGTCGCCGAGCAGCTGGACCTGGTGGGGCACATCAACCGGGCCTGCGCAGGTCAGGGCGCAAAGGGCGGACCGTCCATCGGCGAGATGGTGCTGGCGGTGGCGTTGCAGCGAGTATGTGCGCCGGGTGCGAAACGCGACCTGGCTGAGTTTCTCGACGAGTGCATCCCACGGGCGTCGTGCCTGCGCGCCTCCACGTTCACCGGGCAGGCCTTTCATCGTCTCGCCAAGTCGGTGAACGAACGCGAGCTGGAGGTGGCCCAGGTCGCGCTCGCCAGGGCGGCCGTCGCGCGATTCAAGCTGTCGACCGACGTGCTGGCCTTCGACACCACCAACTTCGACACCCACATCGCCACGACGACGCCGGGCGAACTGGCGCGTCGCGGTCACGCCAAGAGCAAGCGCAGCGACCTGCGGGTCGTCGGCCTCGGCTTGCTCGTGAGCGAGACCGGGCACGTCCCGCTCCTGTATCGGACCTATGCCGGCAACGGCTCCGATCAGGGCGTGCTCGACTCGTGCCTGGAGGGGCTCGGCGAGTTGCACGATGCCCTCGATGAGGCCGAGGGACGGAAGCGGCCGGCGTCGCGGACGGTCGTCCGCGACGGTGGATTTTGGAGCCCGCAGCTCGAGCTGAACCTGGAGGTCGTCGGGTACTACAGCGTCATCTCGTTGCCGCTGAGCCACAACGCCGGCGAGACCGCGCTCGCGTTCGCAGCGGGTCGCGGCGCGATGAAGAAGCTCGCCGGCAAGCTCACGGACGTCCGCGCGGCGCGGACCCGGGGCATGGTGGGTGATCTCGATCGGACGCTCGTCGTCGTCGAGAGCAAGGAGTTGCTCGAAGGACAGAAGCGCGGCATCGCCGCGGCGGTCGTCAAGGCGACGGCGGAGCTGGAGAAGCTCCAGCGGCTCGCCGAGTCCGGCCGCATCAGCCGCTCGAGCCTCGAGCATCGCGTCAAGAAGGCGCTGCGGCGCGAACACCTGTCGACCTTCGTCGTCGTCGAGGTCGGCGGCACCGACCAGGCGCCGACGTTCGCGTGGCACGTCGACGCCGACCGCCGACAACACCTGGAGCAGACCCGCCTGGGCCGCCGGGTCCTCTGCACCGATCAGCATAGCTGGACCACCGAACGCATCGTCCACGCCTTCCGTGGCCAGTGGAACGTCGAAGAGCTGTTCCGCCGGGCGAAGAAGGGCGGCATCGCGCCCTGGGGGCCGTCGTTCCAGCGCGCCGATGGATCGCTGCGCCTTCATACCTTCGCGACGGTCGTCGGGCTGATGCTCGTGAGCTTGGTCAAGATCGCGCTCCGCACGACGGACTCGGTGCGCACGATGATGGACTCGCTCGCCGACATCCGCGCGACCTTGGTGCGCACGACGACCGGCGGCATGGGCCGCCGCCCGACGGTGGCGCTCGCCCCGGAGCTGACCACGGGACAGCGCCGCGCCGTGAAGATCTTCGAGCTGGAGCGCTGGATGCCGGCGCTTGCTTCATGTATGGCCACCCGCGCCCGCCCCGACGAGCCTTCATGACCGTGACGCCGCCGATGCGAAAGTAGGGCTAGCTGTCGATCGAGCAGCTGGCCCAGCTCGGTATCGGAGATGACGCGGCCTCGCTCGATGTCGGCGAGGCCCTCGTGGACCGCGTCCACGAAGCGGGCATGATGCGCGAGTCGATCGAACGCGGCCGGCGACAGCACGACCGCGGCGGCCTTGCCGTTCTGGGTGACCACGACCGGACGTCGCCGCGCCGGCAAGGTCCGCACCACCCTCGACAGGTGGGCCTTGAACTCCGCGATGGGGACGATGTCGTCGGCGACCTGAAGCGCCGCGACGCCGCGGGTTGCCTTGCTCATGGGTCAGAATATAGACCTACCGAACGAGGCCCGCAAACGACGTCGATCTGGGTGATCCGTACCGCCGACACCGGCACGGTGCGTGACGGCGGGCGAGGCGGCGCGCTGCTCGGCGGGATGGATCCGGCCCCACCTGTCCCCCCACGTGTCCTCGGTCAACGTGCAACACCTCGGGACGCCACGGGACGGGACGTTGTTGCAATGACTCGAATCGGGTGAAGGGGCGAGGTGGCCAAGCTGAACGTCGGGACCCTGTCGGTTCGGGCCACGCCTCTCCGAGCGCGATCGTCGTGGCCGACCGAGATGATCGCGCTCCGGCGCGGTCGAAACGAACCGTAGGCGGGCCACGCCGCGGTGCAAGCGGCCGTTGAACACGAGCAGGAGGTCTTGGACGAGGTCGTGGGCGAGGGCGCCGGTGGACTCGACGCCGGGGGCGAGTTCTCAGCGTTCGCGGCTTCGATCGGGGGCTGCGCAGGATCGGCGCCGAGGTGCCTTCGTCGCGAACGGCTGCCTGCGCTTGGCCGGCGCACGCGCACGGGGCTCGTCAGCGAGGCGGT
>NZ_JBKJRB010000045.1:0-4083 GCF_046594945.1 Gemmatimonas sp.
GGTCTTCACGCTCCCCGCCGAGTTGCGCGCGATTGTGCGCACCCACGCGCGTGTGCTGCTCCCGGTGTTGATGCAAACGGCCGCTGCCGCACGGCAGGCGCTCGCGGCCGATCCGCACTACCTCAGCGGCACCGTCGGGATGCTCGCCGTGTTGCCTACGTGGACGCGCACTCTCGTCTATCATCCGCCTGTCCACTGCTTGGTGCCCGGTGGCGGCCTCGCGATCGATGGGGAGACGTGGCGTCGCGCACGCGGACACTACTTGGTACCGGTGCGCGCGTTGTCCGTCGGATTTCGGGCGCGCTTCCTGATGCGCCTCAAGCGCCTGCTGCCCGAGGTCGTGGTGCCCGTCACGGTGTGGAAGCGGCCGTGGGTCGTGTACGCCAAGCCCACCGTGCAGGGCGCGGATTGCGTGTTGCGCTACCTCGCGCGGTACGTGCACCGCGCGGCGATCACCGACGCGCGCATCGTCCGCGTGGACGCTAGGACGGTCACGTTTCGCTATCAGGAGGCGCAGGCGCGCGCGTGGCGCACCATGACCCTTGCTGGTGAGGAGTTTCTACGGCGCCTTCTGCAGCATGTGCTCCCGCGCGGCTTGCACAAAGTCCGCTACTATGGCTGGTGGCGTCCGCAAGCGGCGGCCACCCGGACGCAGTTGCAACAGCAGCTCGCCCCACCCGCCCCCGTGCAACGCGACCGCGTCGCCGACGGGCCTGGTGGCATCGCGCCCGCCCCGTGCTGTCCGCAGTGTGGCACGGGCCACCTCCTGCGGACGCGACGGCTGCTTCGCGTCCGCGCGCTCGCGAGGCCGCCGTAGTGCGCGCCCGCTCGTCGCCTCGGCCAGCACGACGCAGCCTCCATCCGGCGCGCGCACGCGCGCGCCGTCGAGGCGTCGTGCGCGTGCGTCGCACACGGTCCCGATTCCCGCGAAAACGCGCCCGCGCCGCGCGGCGCTCGGCCCTTCACGCCGCACACCCCGCGCAGACCGCGGCGGTGGACCCCCGCACGTCCGGATAGCGCGGACGGAGCGACGGGTGCAAACTCCAGAGGGCGGCGTCGGCGGTTCAGTTCAACGGAGGTTTGGCGTCGGCTTCGCGACGCAAAACCTCTAACTTGTTCGGCGTACCGAAAATCCCGGTTTGTGCTATCCTTCGAACATGATTGACTGGTCTTCCTGCCACGCGGTCGAGAGTGATCCAGAGCGATACAGCGGAGCTTGGCTGTTCCGCGGCACTCGAGTGCCTGTCGCCGCGCTCTTTGAGAATCTTGAAGACAACGCCACGGCGCACGACTTCGTCGATTGGTTTCCTGGCGTCACCATCGAGCAGGTGCGCGCGGTACTCGAGCACGTGGCCCGCAGCGGACTGAGTGCGGCGTAGGTGCGCGTTCTGTTCGATCAGGGCATGCCTGCTCCCCTTCGTCGTGACTTGCCGCAGCATTCGGTCGAAACGGCACACGAGCGGGGGTGGGCCAGCTTGCGGAACGGCGACTTACTGCGAGCGGCGGAAGACGCGGGATTCGAGGTGATGATCACGACCGATCAGAACCTGCAGTATCAGCAAAACCTGACCGAACGGCGCATCGGTATCGTAGTCCTGACCACCACGAGCTGGCCGCGCATTCGCACCGTGACGGATGCCATTGCCGACGCCGTGGCTCGATGTGCTACGGAACGTTTCATCGAGATTCACATTCCGTGAGGACGCCGAACAACAGGTTGCAGTTGACAGCCGAGCGAGTGAGGGCTCGCTGCGCTCGCATTATTTGGTTCGGCTGCAACTGAACCTGAAGCGTTCGACAGCGAGAAAACGTTCACTTTGGGGTAAGTATGGAAATGCGAAGTTCGGTTTACTCCGTCGTGAGTGTCGCACTCGTCGCCGTTGTAGGTTCGGGCTGCTCACTCATAACCTCGAGTGACTGCGTCAGCATCGGCGTGCCGGGTATCCAGATATCGGTCCTGGATAAGCGAATAAATCAGATACCGAGTGGGACGGTCGTGACGGTGACGGATGGTGACTACCGGGAGACGCTGACGCTGAGTGGAGGAGTCTATACCGGGGCCGCCGAACGCCCCGGGTCATACTCAATAGTCGTCGAAGCACCCGGCTACGCGCGGTGGACCCGAGAGAATGTCCGTGTTGTTCGCAGTGGCAGCTGCAAATATCTCCAGCGTGTCACGCTGTCGAGCGAACTGCAGCCCAACGGCTAAGCTTCGTCGCAGACCAGACACTGCGATGACGAGTGTTTCCGCGGGACGTCGAACGAGCCGCTGCTGCTGACAGCGACGGTGCGGTACGCCGTGTAACTGCGGCGCTGGCGCGCCTCCGTTCACGGCTGTTTGTTGATAGTCGCTGCAGCAGAGCGCAGCGTTATGTGGATAACACTGGCTATCACGTCAAGCTGAAGGAGATCCGGAATGGTGCTCGAATGCGAAGCCTGCTCCTGCCTCGTAGACGCCGAGATGTTGCATTGTTATGACCTCGATTCCCCTTTTGGAGACACCTATCGGATCAGTCTCTGCAGATGCCCAAAGTGCAACGCGCCATTCTTAGCGTCAGAGGCGTGGGACTTCGAGGGGTATGGTACTCCGTTTCGGATGTATCCCGTGCATGCAGATCGAGTCGCGGGAAGCTTGCCGAAGCCGATTCGTGCCGCGTTTGAGGAGGCAGTTACCTGCATTCGGGCAAAGGCCTTCACCGCTGCAGCAATTATGTGCCGCAAGACTCTCGAGGGTATTTGCGCTGAGCACAACGTTAGGGAGCGCAATCTGGCAAAGTCTTTAGAGAAGCTCCGAGACTCCGAAGTCATCGATAGAAAGCTCTTCGAATGGGCGGACTCTTTGCGCCTTTTTGGGAATGACGCCGCGCATGACGTCGAAGTGGTCGTCAGCCCGCAAGATGCAAAGGATATTCTCGATTTTACACGAGCACTCGTTGAGTATGTCTTCACCTTTCAAGAACGATTCGCCGCATTCCAGAAGCGTCGCGCCGCAGCACTTGAATCCACCACATAACGATGTTTGCTGCAGTCGGGCGTGGTTTAGGTAGCGCGCTGCGCGCGCATCTCATTTGAACGCCCGCTGCAGAAGCCAGCGTTAGATGTCTCTTTCGAACCCATTGACCTATGACCTGCTATCTGTGCGGACAGCGGCTGCAGAGTTCGGTGAATCGGGATCACGTTCCACCGCAGCAGCTTTGGTCACCGGAGATTCGCAAACAGTTCAACGTTGATCAGCTGGTCACGCTTCCAACCCACCCCGCGTGCAACTCCGCCTTTTCTAAAGACGAGGAGTACGTGGTTCGAGTGCTATCGACCGTTGCAAGCGAGTCACCAACAGCCGCGTCGTTAGTCCAACACGGGTTTCGAAAAGCAAGATCCGGAAGTGGTATAGGTCTCCATCGCGCGGTTCTGAGATCAATGGAGGAGCGCCCATCAGGGTTGCATCTACCCCGAGGTCTCGTCGCGATGCGCACGGACGGCAAACGCATTAAGCGCGTGGTGTGGAAGATCGTTCGTGGTCTCTGGTATCAAACGTTCAAGAGCCACTTGCCCGACATTACTACTCACTCCATCGAAGTACAGGAACCTGAAAATCGAGACACACTGCACTTTCACGAATATTGGAACGTGGTTAGGGCGTCACCGTCTCTTGGCAGATACCAGGCGGTATTTGCGCATAAGTACCACTGCTTCGAAGCGGATGATCTCCGAGTGCATGGATGGGCAATGCTTCTGTGGGACCGCGTGATTCTGTACTGCCTGCACTTTGATCCAACAGATGAGCTGGATCGAACCACAACCACAGAGGCACCTGCCATCTAACGAAACGTTGCTGCTGGCAGCGCGGTGCGGTGTGCGGCAGGCGGTCGCCGTGCTGGCGCACGCCGCCCGTCCGGCCGCATTTTATTTGAGCGTTCGCAGCAGAACGCGGCGTTGTGGCTGTAGAAAAAGCCTCAACGCACTGACGGTAACGGTCCCAAGTCGCGCGAAAACAGTTCTCGGTCATTCGATTCGGCATTGATACTGGCATCGCGGAGCGATTCGCACGATACGCGCGTCATTTGCGACCGCACGTAACCCTCC
>NZ_JBKJRB010000088.1:0-11393 GCF_046594945.1 Gemmatimonas sp.
TCACGTATCGGTGCGGTTCCGCAACATCCGTCGCTTCCGTGTTCCAGCGGTTACCGATCGTGCCGCCCGCCGCGAGTGACGGTGGTGCGGTTCCACTGCCTCAGCAACCGCGGGAACACGGAAAAGGCGGATCGCACCGAACGGCACGGATACGCCCACGGCGCGATGAACGGATCGTGGTCGTCGCCATTCACGTATCGGTGCGGTTCCGCAACATCGGTCGCTTCCGTGTTCCAGCGGTTATCGATCGTGCCGCCTGCCGCGAGTGGCGGTGGTGCGGTTCCACTGCACCAGCAACCGCGGGAACACGGAAAAGGCGGATCGCACGGCACGGCACGGATACGCCAACGGCGCGGTGAACGGATCTTGTTCGTCGTCGTTCGCGTATCTGTGCGGTTCCGCAAAATCCGTCGATTCCGTGTTCCAGCGGTTACCGATCGTGCCGCCCGCCGCGAGTGACGGTGGTGCGGTTCCACTTCAACCAGCAACTGCTGGAACACGGAGGTTCCTATGCAACATCGGGCACGAGAATTCGCCACCCTGATCGTCGCCGCATCGGTCGTGGCGTTCGCACCGAGTTCGGCCGCGGCACAAGCGCCGAAAGACCCCGCCATGGCGGCGCTGTATGAAAACTGGCAGGGGCAGATCAATTTCATCACCAAGGCCGCCGAAGAAATGACGGAGGCCAACTACGCGTACAAGCCGGTGGCCACCGTACGCAGCTTTGGTGAACTGATCGGACATGTGGCCGGCACGCAGGACCTGATCTGCGCGGCCGTGCTGGGCGAGAAGCAGCCGGCCGAAGATGCCATCGAGAAAAGTGCGAAGACCAAGGCCGCACTCGTGGCGGCGCTCAAGGCCTCGACCGCACATTGCGTGAAGGCGTACAACATTCCGGCGGCATCGGGCACCGCGTCGATCGACATGTTCGGCTCCAAGAGCACCAAGTTCGGCGCCCTCACACTCAACGCCGTGCACGATGGTGAGCACTACGGCAACATCGTGACGTACATGCGCATGAAGGGGATGACCCCGCCGTCAAGCAAGCGCTGATCAGCACACGCTGACCACATTAGCTTTGGGAGATGCGCTCTCATCTCCTCGACTCGCGCCAGGGACTCGCCGGCGACGATCTGATCTTCACGCTCAACGCGGCCGCCCAGCAACGGGCGGCCACGGGAGCGCCGGTTATCAACGCCACCGTTGGCGCCCTGCTCGACGACCACGGCACGCTCGTGGTGCTCGACAGCGTGATGGCGCTGTGGCGCGAACTCACGCCCATGGAGATCGCGCCCTACGCCCCGATCGCCGGCGATCCAGCCTTCCTGCTGGCACTCACGCAGCGGCACTGGCCTACGCTTACGAGCCCCGGCGTGGCCGTGGCAACGCCCGGCGGATCGGGCGCGCTGGCGCTCTCGTTGCGCAATTTCGTGGAGCGCGGGCAGGCCGTTCTCACCGCCGGGCCGTTCTGGGGCCCGTACGCCACGATTACCGCCGAAGCGCAGGTGCGCTTGGACACGGCGCCGTACCCCGCGCCCGGTGAACCGCTCGATATCGGCGCCTGGGAAGCCAAGGCCCGCGACCTGATCGACGAGCAGGGGCGCTTACTCGTGTGGCTGAACGATCCCTGCCATAACCCCACCGGCCGCAGTCTCTCGCGCGACGATCGTCGCACGCTGATTTCGGTGTTGCGCGACATCGCGTCGCAGGGACCGGTCACCCTATTGCTCGATTTCGCGTATCTCGACTACGCGCGCAATCCGGCCGATGTCCGCGAGGCGCTCGACGACTACGCCGCGTTCGGGGCCGAACGGGGCGTACTGGTGTGCGCCAGCCTGAGTCTCAGCAAGGCCTTTACGCTGTACGGTTCGCGCGCCGGCGCACTCGTGTTTCCGTGGAGCAACGACGCCGCGCTCAAGGGCGCCCTGGTGTCGAGCTGCCGTGGCACATGGAGCAACTGCGCGCGCGCACCGATGAGCGTGTTGCTGCGCATGACCAACAGCGAAGCCGCGCTACGGGCGCTGGCGGCTGAGCACGCGCATTGGCGCGGCGTACTCACGGAGCGCGTGGCGGCCCTCGACGCCGCACTCAAGGCCGAAGGGCTGCCGGGAGCGCCCTGGGACGGTGGATTTTTCGTGATGCTGCCGGCGCCGCCCGATCCGTTTGCGGTATGCGAAAAACTCCAGGCGTCCAACGTGTTCGTGGTGCCGATGCCCGAGGGGCTGCGGGTGGGCGTATGTGGGATGAAGGCCGCCGATACGGAGCGGTTTGCGAAAGCCTATGCGGCAAGTATCGCGTAGGCCAATTGGATCGCCAACAGCTGGAACACGGAGAAAACGGATTTGACGGAACAGCGCAGATAAGCAAAAATCGCCGTTCGCGTATCTGTGCCCTTCTGTGAAATCCGTCGGTGCCGTGTTCCAGCAGTTGTCGTTGCAGTTCTGATCTATCGACGAATCAGAAGCTCCCCCCCAACAGTACCGCACTGGCAAAAATCGGTAGCGTCCCGCGCAGCTGATCCCGGTAGACCGGATCGTGCGCGAACATGATCACCCGTCCGCGCCCGGCACGCTCCGTCCACAGGTACGGCGACCCGCCGATCTTGGCGGCGGCTTCGGGCCAGTAGTAGCCCGCAATGCGTACGCGCGCCGCCGGCGCAAAGCGCATCACCGCTTCGCCCGCGCTCAAATCCTTCGGGATCGTGAACACGCGATCGCTGTTCGCGAACACCGCCATCTCCCGGTTCAAGATGCCCGCCATGAGCGGCGACAGCGTATCGACGGTCGCCCGCGCCATGACGCCCGGCAGGCTGCCTGGCAGCGGTGCGCCGCCGGTGCTGTCCGCGCGCGTGGAGTCGCGCTTCACACGTGTGCGCACGAGGCCTACACGTTCCTGAGCCACCCACGCGCTCGCAGCATCGATCGTGATCAGCACGCCGCCGTTGCGTACCCAGTCGGCCAAGCGAGCGCGACCCGCGTCGCCCAGTACCCGATCGAGTGCGCCCGCTTGCACCGAGGGCATGATGAGCGTGTTGAAGGCGCTCAGGTCACCGGTGGCGACGAAGTTCGCGTCTACCAACGTGCTGGCGTAGCCGATGCGCTGATCCATCGCGTACCAACTGAAGCCGAACGATGTGCCATTCACCGGCGCCCCGCCAAGCAGCGCCACCTTGGGCCGCTGAACCGGGATCACCGAGTTGCTGCCCAGGTCCGTGCCCACGTCTACACCCGCCGACGGAATGGACGCCAGCTGCGCCCCCGCTTCAGCGGCGCGACGCATGACCACGTCGTGGACATCGGCGCGATTGAGCGCCACGCGAATCACGAACGCGCCGTGGGGGAACGCGTTGGCTTTCGACGTGAACGAATACGGGGCGTACCACACGCGCACGGAATCGGTGAGCAGCGACGCCAGCAACCGAATAGACGACTCGCTGCCAGGCGCGAACGCGTAACCGTACACCGACCGCGCCGGCGCGACAAACGTGCGCGGCACATCGGTGACCAGCGACACCGAACCGGGCATCGCCGACAACGTGTACGCGTCCACGCGCCACGCCAGCGGCAACGACCACGCCGTCATGTCGTAAAAACGATTCCGCTGACCCGTGCGACGGAGCTCGAGCTCGAACTTGATGAACGCCGAATCCAAAGCGGCATCGGGCTCCAGCAACGCCTTTGCCAGATACCCCTGCGGCTGCGCCAAATCGACCACATAACTGCCGGCCTTTGCCGTCATCGTAGGCCGCGTACCGCCGGCGTACATACTGGCGTTGGCCACCGACACATCGGCCGTGAGTCGCTGCACCTCAATGCCGTTGTCGCGCAGCTTCTGCACCAGCGAATCGGCACGACCCTGCGCGTCACGCGCCAGCAGCACGGCCCGCAGTGGACCCTTGGCATGCATGGTGATGGCATTCGCCCGCGCGGCCGCGTAGTCACGCACCAACTCGGTACGCCGACGGGCCGATGTTTTCACGGTGGCCCACTCGGCCGTAAAGTGCTCGAACGCCGCTTGTTTCAGCGTGCGCAGCGTCCCGTCGTTGCGCATCACGGCACCACCCGAGCTCGACGCGCTCTCGAACAGCATGCCGATGGCGCCGGTCAGCATGGGCCACCCTTCGCCGTACCCGGGATAGAACGAGTCGTAGCCTTCCCTGCGGAAGTACGACCAACCGTGCGCGTCGAACGCTGCCCCGTGCGCCGCCGCAAAAATGTCGTACCACTTGGGCAGGTGCTTGGGATTGTTCTGATTGTCCGGCTCACGCGGTGGTGCGAAGTAGAAACTCGAGCTGCTTCCCTGCTCGTGCAGATCTACCGCCACGTGCGGCCACCACTTCATGTACGTGCTCACGCGTCCCTTCGACTCCGGGTGTGACTGCGCGTACCAGTCACGATTCAGATCGAAGTAGTAGTGCGACGTGCGCGGCCCCGGCCACGTACCGGCGTTGTTGATGGCCCCCGGCTCACTGGCCACACCCTGCGCGCTCCAGCTGCGCTCGATGTCGTGCGTGTGCCGCTCGCGTCCGTCGGGATTCTCGTTGGGGTCGATCAGCACCACGGTGCTATCGAGCGCCAGCCTGGTATCGGCATCGGTGCCGGCCGCCAGCTGATACAGCAGCGCCAAACCGGCCTCGGCCCCCGACGCCTCACCGCCGTGCACGGAGTGCTCGAGCCACACGATGCTCGGAATCCGCTTCACCGCCGCGTCGATATCACCTGCACCGGCCCCCCGCGGATCGGCGATACGCGCGGCATCCCGCTGAATCTCGGCCAACCGCGCCATATTGGCTTCGCTCGAGATGGTGATGATGAGCATCTCGCGCCCCTCGAACGTACGAGCCACGGTGTCCACCTTCACCCGCTTCGACGCCGCAGCGATGCGCTCGATGTAGCGCATCATGGCGCGCTGCGGAGTAAAGCGGGCGCCGATATCGTAGCCTAAGATCTGCGCGGGAGTGGGCACACGCGGATCGAACGTAGCACCGGGGTCGGCGAAGGCATGCTGCGCCTGCGCGGGGCGGGCACTGAGTCCACCGGCGAGGGCGGCACCCGCCAGGGCGGTGCGGATGGTAAAGGAAATCGACATACCGTAAAGTTCGCGCGATGCGGGCGATCTGTCACGGGTGTGAAGTGGGCTGTTGAGCAGACAACGACAAAAGCTCTACCGCGGATTGCACGGATATCGGCGGATTGGTCCAGCGCGCGCGACCGTCGTCGTTGCAAACCGATAGCGCGCTGTTTTGTTGTTGAACAGCGAAACATCGACCGGTTGAGGCGCTGTTGCACCGGTCGCACGCTCGGCGCCAATCCGTGATTATCCGTGCAATCCGCGGTAAAGCTGTTGCTGTTGTCGTTGCCGTAGTCGTTGTCGTCGCGCCTATCTCGCCTATCTCGCCACCTTCACTTCCACCGGCTCTACGCCAGCCCCGGTGTACATGGCCACGGTCAGTCGACCGGCGTCAAAGGCCACGCGATCGGCATACGTGAGCGGGAACGACCCGCTTCCACTCGCCTGACCAGGCCCCAGCAGTCGTGCACTCACTCGGCTTGCTCCGGCCGGAATGGCAATGCTGGCCGACGTCGTGCCGCTGGCAGCAGCTCCGGAGATCGGGCCCGAGATACGACCCGCGTTGCCCGTGCGACGCAGCACCAGCGCCGACAACGGTGCGCCGCCGGCGTTGTTTACCGTGGCCGACCAGTACAGCACACTGTGCACGCGATCGAGCGTGACGCGGGTGGTGGCCACGATGCCACGCGCGCGCGTGATCACCACGATCGGGGCCGCCACCGGCGCCTTGCCCGCCACTAGCGCCGGTGTGGTGCTCGGCGCGATACGTCGTGCGCCAGACTGCTCGAAGGCGTAGGCCAAGGCCACCAGGCGCGTGTCGGTGAAGCCCTTGCCTAGCAGTTCGATGCCCACCGGCAGTCCATCAGCCGCGAAGCCCGCCGGCACGCTGATGGAGGGGAGTCCACTCTGCGCGCCCAAGTTGCAGGTGCTGCCGTTCTGCACCTCACCCACCAGCGTCGGCTTCTGCCGTACCGTGGGATAGGCGATCGCGTCGAGTGACAAGCTGTCGAGGATACGCTCCATGCGTGTCCGCAGCGCCGCTTGTCGCTTCAGTGCGGTGCGATGCTGCTCACTGTCGGCCGCGAGTACAGTGTCGATCACGCGGAAGCGCACCTCGAGCTGACGATCGTACAAGCCGCGATCGAGAATATCGCGTAACGACTTCACCGGCGCATTCGGTACGGTGCGCAGATAGTCGATCAGATCGAACTTGGTTTCGAGGTTGATCACACTGGTGTTGGCCATCAGCGTGTCGAACTCCGCCATCGGCACGTCGACTACCGTAGCGCCTTGCGCGCGCATGGCCGCAATCGCCGCGCGCACGGTATCCGCAATCTCGGCGTCGGTATCGCGGAAGTACGGCAGAAACACGCCAATGCGCGCGCCACGCAACGCCGTCTTGTTCAATGCCGCCACAAACTTGGGCGTCGGCGCGTCGCGCAGTACGGAAGTCGCCGAGTCCTCGCTGTCGTAACCCACGCTCACATCAAGCGCGATAGCGAGATCGGTTACCGTGCGCGCCAGTGGTCCGCCGATGTCTTGTGTGTGTGACAGCGGCACGATGCCGCGCCGGCTCACCAGCCCCTGCGTAGGCCGCAATCCCACCAGCGCGTTGAAGGCACTGGGAATACGAATGGAGCCGCAGGTATCCGACCCCCAGCCCACGGTCGCAAAGCTGGCCGCGATGGCCGCGCCCGTGCCGCCACTGGAGCCACCTGGGCAACGGGTGGGGTCGTACGGATTCCGGGTCTGTCCACCGAGTGAACTGATGCTGGTGATACCCGCCGCGAGTTCATGCAAGTTGGACTTGCCCAGAATAATCGCCCCTGCGTCACGCAGCTTCTTCACCACAAACCCATCACGTGAAGGCTGACTGGTAGCCAACGCCAGCGACCCCGCACTGGTGGGCATGTCACCGGTGTCGTAGTTGTCCTTGATGATCACGGGAATTCCGTGCATCGGCCCGCGCACTTTTCCGGCCTTGCGCTCCGCATCCAGCACCGCCGCTTCGGCCGCAGCCTTGGGATTCACGCGAATGAGCGAATTGAGCTCAGGCCCCGCGTGATCGTACGCCGCGATGCGCGCCAGATATTGTCGCACCAGCTGCACGCTGGACATCCGACCAGCCGTGAGTGCCGCCTGCACCTCAGTGATCGACGCTTCGGTGAGCTCAAGCCGAGCGCTCGGCTGCGCACTAGCTGTAGCCGATACGCCGATCAGCGCCATCACCACCATCATCGCACGAATCTTCACGATCACATCCTCAAAAAATGTGCTGTTGCAGTTCTCCTATTCTCTTAGCCTCTTTTCCTCTGTGTGATCAGTTCTTCAAGCCATGCCGTAAGGCCGCAGTACTGATCGCACAAAGGAAAGGAGAAAAAGAGGAGAAGAGAAAAAGCTTACACGGGAAAGAACACGGACTCGTATTTCATATTCGTGCGGGGCGAGGCCATCATGGGCTCCACCGTATCGCGCCAGCGCGCGTAGTGGGCCGTGGCCTTGTGGGCCGCGGGGGCGTCGTCGGTGAGATACGCCTCGATCAGCGTGAAGCCTGTCGGGTCATCCGCCTGTTGCAGCACGTCGAAGCGCGCGATGCCTGGCTCGAGCACGCTGTGTGTCGCGTTGTCGAGCGTGGCCGCCTTGAACGCGCTCACCTGGTCTGGGAGCACGTGCACAAACACCTGAACAACGAGCATGGCAGGGGGAGTCGGGAAGATGAAGCGGCGCGGCAAGTGGTCGTGGTCCGAACCGGATACGATCCATATAGTGTTCCGCAGCCTCGAACACTATATCGGAGCCCATGACTGACACGCTGATGCCATTCTCCCTTCGCTCCGCCGTGGCCGTTGGCGTGGCCCTCGCCGCCTCGGCCACCACGCTTCACGCCCAACCCACCGAAGTGGCCAGCGCGATCTACACCAACGCGCGCATCTGGACCGGCGATTCGGCCAGTCCATCGGCCCAAGCGCTGGCCGAACGCGATGGCAAACTGCTGGCCGTAGGGACCGACGCCGACGCGATGGCCTTCCGCGGGCCCGCGACGCGGGTGGTCGACCTGCAGGGGAAGCGTGTGGTGCCCGGCTTCAACGATTCGCACTGGCATCTCAATACCAGCGATCGCGCCGACCTCACCGACGCCAAGTCGCCGGCGGAAATCGTGCGCCGTCTCAAAGCCTGGGCCGCCAAACGGCCGGCCGGGGCGTGGGTGGTAGGCCGAGGATGGACGCCATCGGATTTCCCAAGTAACAGCCCGCACCGACGCTTTCTCGACGTCGCCTTTCCCAATCAGCCGGTGATCCTCACCGATCGCGACGGCCATCAATCGATTGCCAACGGGCGGGCGCTGGCGCTGGCCAAGGTGACCGCCACCACCCCCGACCCCGCCCGTGGCGTGATCGAGCGCGAAGCCGGCGGCGTGCCCACCGGGCTCCTGAAAGAGTCGGCGGCGGGGCTGGTGAGCCGCCTCGTACCGCAGCCCTCACGCGCAGATATTACCCGACGCATCGATGAAGAAACCCGGAAGGCGGCATCGTTCGGTATCGTACTACTTCAAGACGCGAGTCCGCGGGCGCCCGAGCACGTGGTGTTCGCGATCCTTCGTGCCGCCGCTAAGGCCGACACCCTGCGCGTACGCTACCGCGCCGCCGTCCCGTTCTCGCCCGATGCCACCGCCGCCACCGTTCGGCGCTACACCATGCTGCGCGACAGCGTGAACGGCCCTTGGCTGCGCTTCGGGATCGCCAAAGGCATGCTCGACGGCACCGTGGACGCCAAGACTGCCGCGATGCTCGAACCCTATGCCGGTTCAGACGATACCGGTCTCCCCTTCTGGCCCGCCGCCATCCTTAATCGCGGTGTCGCGCGCTATGACTCGGCCGGCCTTCAGGTTGAGCTGCACGCCATCGGCGACAAAGCCGTGCGTACTGCCCTCAACGCCTACGCCAACGCCGCACGAATAAACGGCACCAACGGCCGGCGTCATCGCATCGAGCACATCGAAGTCCCCGCGCTTTCCGACCTCCCCCGTTTCAAGCAGTTGGGCGTGATCGCGAGTACCCAGGCCATCTTCGCCACCCCCGACCAAACCACCCTGCAGAACTACGCCCCGCTCTTGGGCCCCGAGCGTAGTTCGCGTGCGAACGCCTTCAAAAAGTTCGACGACGCCGGCGCCATCCAAGCCTTCGGCAGCGACTACCCCGTCTTCCCCATGGACGTACTGCTCGGCATCTACACCGCCGTCACCCGCCAAACCCCCCAGGGCACCCCCAAAGGCGGCTGGTATCCTGAGAACCGGATCACGGTAGAAGCCGCCCTTCGGCATTACACCAAGGACGCTGCCTACGCCGCGTTCATGGAGCAAGAAACCGGCACGCTGGCGAAAGGAAAATTCGCCGATTTCGTAGTCCTATCGGCTGACATCCTGACCATCCCCCCATATGACCTACTGAAAACGAAGGTCCTCCTCACCGTAGTAGGCGGCCGCCAAGCCTATCGCTCCCCCGCCTTCCCCTGAGCTCTAACCCCGGGTTCTGAGTTGTAACCCACCGCCCACGGCCCACGGCCCACGGCCGAGAGCCGAGAGCCTCCAAGCCCAAAGCCCGGGAGCCGAGCGCCCCAAGCCCACAGCCACCAGCACTCCCACCCCCCGAGCCGTTTCATTAACCAGCAGCCATCACAAGCCCCCGCCCCAACCCAACACCCCAGCACGTGCCAATTCCCTCCCGCTCGCTTTTAACCGCCGTCTCCCTCCTCTGCGCCGCCACCCTGCCCGCGCAGCGAGCCCCCGGTGCCTCCCCCGCCCGCGCCGCCGACACCACCTTCGGTGTCACCTGGCGCAACATCGGCCCCAACCAAACCGGCCGCATGGTCGCCGTGGCCGGCTCAGTCCAGCGCCCCGACGAGTACTACCTCGGCACCACCGGCGGCGGCGTCTGGAAAACCACCGACGGTGGCAAAACCGCGATGCCGGTTACCGACAAGTACTTCGGCGGCACCATCGGCGCGATCGCAGTGCAGACCACCAATCCTGACGTGGTGTGGGTGGGTGGCGGCGAAACGCCAATCCGCGGCAACGTGTCGCATGGCGACGGTGTGTGGAAGAGCCTCGATGCCGGCAAGACGTGGACGTATATGGGACTCAAGGAGACCCAGTACATCTCGCGCGTGCGTATCGACCCCAACAACCCCGACATCGTGTTCGTCGGTGCACTCGGCCACGTCTTCGGTCCGAATAAGGAACGTGGTGTCTATCGCACCACCGACGGCGGCCGCACGTGGAAGAACATCCTGTTCCGCAACGACAGCACCGGTGTGGCGGACATGATCATGGATCCGTCGAACTCGAAGATCATGTACGTCACCTTCTGGCAGGCTGGCCGCAAGCCGTGGCTGCTGGTGAGCGGTGGCGCGGGCAGCGGCATCTTCAAGACCACCGACGGTGGTGATACGTGGACCGAGATCACGCGCGCGAAAGGCTTGCCGCAAACCGGTCTGTTGGGCGCGATCGGTATTACGGTGTCGCCGGCCAAGCCGAGTCGCTTGTGGGCGATTCTCGAGCATGAAGCGAACGGTGGCGTGTATCGCAGTGACGACGCCGGTGCGTCGTGGACATTCATGAGCGGTGATCGCAATCTGCGTCAGCGGTCGTGGTACTACTCCAAGCTGTACGCCGATCCGAAGGACACCAACGTGGTGTACGCGCCGCAGGTGAGCCCGCTGGTGTCGAAGGATGGCGGCAAGACGTTTGCGGCCGGCTTCGGTGGTGGTGACAATCATGACATCTACATCGATCCCACCGACCCGAAGCGCATTGCCGTGGCGCACGACAACGGCGTCGTGATCACGAAGGATGGTGGCACCACGCGCCAGGCTCTGGCCGCGCCCACCGGTCAGTACTATCACGTGCACCTCACGAGTGCATATCCGTATCACGTGTGCGGTGCCAAGCAGGACGCCGGTTCGTCGTGCGGACCGGTGCGTGAGACTCCGGCGTTCGGTCGTGGTGGTGGATTCGGTGGTGGTGCGCCGGCAGCGCCGCCGTCGCCTTTCTCCACGTTTTATGGCGTGGCGGGCGGTGAGTCGGGGTACATCAGCAGCAAGCCCGATGATCCCGACATGATGTTCGGCGCGAACTACGGTGGCAGTATGGACGTGCTGAACCGTCGGACGGCCAAGTCACTCAGCATCGATCCGTGGCCGCTCGACCCCATGGGTCACGATGCCAAGGACTCGAAGTATCGCTTCCAGTGGACGTATCCGATCGTGCACTCGCCGCATGATCCGAACACGATCTATGTCGGTTCGAACGTTGTGTTCCGCTCCAC
>NZ_JBKJRB010000169.1:0-21728 GCF_046594945.1 Gemmatimonas sp.
TGCAGCCAGGCGACGAGGTCGAGGTATTCCTCGAGAACCTCGAAGACGCCGACGGTGTCGTCGTTCTCTCCAAGAAGAAGGCGGACTTCCTCCGCGTCTGGGAGAAGATCAAGACTGCGTACGAGGAGAACGAGAAGGTCCCCGGCATGCTCACCCGCAAGATCAAGGGTGGCGTTACGGTCGATCTCATGGGCGTCGATGCGTTCCTGCCGGGTTCGCAGATTGCGCTGCGTCGCGTGCCGAACATCGATGAGCTGCTCGGACACAAGTACGAGTTCAAGATCATCAAGCTCAACAAGCGTCGCCGCAACATCGTGGTGTCGCGTCGTGTGATCCTCGAGCAGGAACGCGCCGGCAAGCGCGAGAAGCTCATGAAGGAGCTCTCGAAGGATCAGGTGCGGAAGGGCGTCGTCAAGAACATCACCGACTTCGGTGCATTCATCGATCTTGGTGGTGTGGACGGCCTGCTGCACATCACGGACATGTCGTGGGGGCGTATCTCGCATCCGAGCGAGATGGTCCAGATCGGCATGGAGCTCGAGATCAAGGTCCTCGATATCGACTGGGAGCGCGAGCGCATCTCGCTCGGCCTCAAGCAGCTCCAGAGCTACCCGTGGAAGGATGTGGCGGCCAAGTACCCGGTCGGCACCCGCGTAAACGGCAAGGTGGTATCGATTACGAACTACGGCGCGTTCATCGAGCTCGAGCCAGGCATCGAAGGCCTCGTCCACATCTCCGAAATGAGCTGGACGCGCAACGTTCGCCACCCGTCGAAGATTGTGTCGATCGGCGAAGCGATCGAGGCGGTGGTGCTCAAGGTCGACGAGACCGAAGAGAAGATTTCGCTGGGTATGAAGCAGACCGAGCAGGATCCGTGGGTGATTCTGCCGCTGAAGTACCCGGTCGGCACGCGCATCAACGGCAAGGTCCGCAATCTCACCAGCTTTGGTGCGTTCGTGGAAATCGAGCCGGGCATCGACGGCCTCATTCACATCTCCGATATGTCCTGGACCAAGCGCGTCCAGCATCCGTCGGAAGTCGTGAAGAAGGGTGACGCGGTGGACGTGGTGATCCTCAACATCGACAGCGAAAACAAGCGCATCTCGCTCGGCCTCAAGCAGGCCGAGGAAGATCCGTGGCTTCGCATCGGTGAGACATATCCAGTCGGCACCGAGCTTCCGGGCAAGGTCGTCCGTCTGATGGACAAGGGTGTGGTCGTCGATCTCGGTAACGACATCGAGGGCTTCGTCCCGGTGAGCCAGCTCAACCCCGAAGGCACGGTCACGAACCCGGCCGACTTCGCGTGGGAAACGATGAACTTGGTGATGCGCGTGTTGGAGGTGGATCCCATCCACCGCCGTATCGTGCTGGCCGTGACGTCGGTCCCGGAAGAGCAGCCGCCCAAGCCGGCCGAGCCGAGCAAGGTGCATAGTTCCGAAGACGAGATTGGACTGTAAGCCTCATGCGGTAAGGAACATGACGAAGGCCCCGGCAGTGATGCCGGGGCCTTCGTCATGCAGGAGGGTCATGGTGCTCCACTTGTGGTGCGCACCTACACCAAAGGCCCCGTTTTTTGGCGGGGCCTTTGGTCAGAGATCGAGCCGCGTGCCGTGATTACGCCGTGCGGTTGCGACGACGGGCGAAACCGAAGATTCCGAGGAGTCCAGCCCCCATAAGGGCGTAGGTTGACGGCTCGGGAACGGTGGTCTGGACGTTGGGAGATGCCTTCAGCTCGAACTGCCCGCACAGCTTGCCGTTCGACGCTTCTCCGTACTGGCTGCCGACACTCGTGGCCGGCATCGCATTATAGCTCTTGCAGTAGTTCTCAGGCGAGCCCGGGTGCGGTGTGTCGTAACCGACGACCGCGAAGCGATATTGATCGGCGCCAGCGGTGAACCAGTTCGACCACGCGCCACCGCTGAAGTTGTAGGTCTCCGCCGCATTTCCCTTGTCGAAGTAGTTCACCTTTAGGTTATCGTAGGTGAGGCCGACGACGTTGGTACTATTGCCAAAGAACAGCTCGAAGCGAAGCGTGGCTTGAGCGCTCGCCGACGTGTTGTCACGATTGTCGAACGTGAAGTAACCGAGATTGAACACCTTCGACATATTGTTCGTGAATGTCGGCGTGAGCGTCGAGCCACCCGGCGCATCGGGCGTCGCCCGCAGCAGCGCGAAGCGATCGTCGTCGCTGCTGAGGGAACCGGGCATCGACCATGTGGCCGTCGACGTTCCGTTTGCGCACGTGGATCCTGTGGTGCCCGAGGGCGCAATGAAGCACGCGTTCAGACCGCCGAGAACGAGCTGCGCCTGGGCCGGAGCCGCCAAGCCCGCCAGCGAGATCGCCGCGCCGACTGCCATCGAAAACTTCTTCAAAATCACCTTGCGCCGCGCGCTGAGGAATGAGGAGGGTATTCTCTCCTCGCCCATGAAGCAGTCTTCATGCCAGTGATAAAGGTCACTTAATACGGAACGCAGAAGTAATTATGACCGAAAAAACTCGATTAACTTCACTTTTGCTCGTCGCCAAGCAAAATCTGTCGCGTTAAGCTGTCGCAGATGAACCGCAATTCATACTCTGAGCGGCGCCGGTGCCGTTCCGCACGGCTGACGTGAGACGCGCTCCTCAGGCGCCCAACAGAAAGCCCCCGACGCGTAGAGAGCGTCGGGGGCTTTTGATCGATCTGACGGGCAACAGGACCCGCTAGCGCCCCCCGTGCTGACTAGCGGCCGACGATCAGGCCGACGCCCTCTTCAGCCTGCTTCTCGCCCTTCTTGGACGGAGCGGCCTTTCGACTCCGCGGCGCTTTGAAGCAGGCGAGCGCCATCAGCGCGAAGGCTACCAGAAACATGGTGGAGACCAGCCCGACGCGAAGCGCGGTGGTGTTAAACGTGTTCATCATCGCCGAGTTCACAATCTTCTTCAACTGGAGCGCATCCAACGCGAAAAGCGCCAATGATCCTAACAGGCCGACCGCAAACACTGCCGAGATCACACCCACCGTTCGGGCAAGTCCACGACTGTCGAGTGCACGCGACAGCAATACCAACAGCGAAAGCCCGAGATAGGGAAGCAGCAAGACACTTGATAGCGCGTTTGCGGCACCGAAGCGCCATTGGATATTGCTTAACTGCAGCGGCCACAGCTGCGAACCCGCCTGCAGAAAGGGCACGGCGACCAAGAGAATCGCACCGAGATACAGGACGCGGCGGGCAGACGGATCGTCGTGGAGATCGAGGAAGTCGGACATGGCGGGGGTGGGAGCGTCAACAAGGGAAAGCTTCAATGGTGCGTCATCAGTGCAAGCTGTGTTCCATCAGCCTCAGCTGCACGGGTCAGCATCTCGTCTAACTGGAATACTGTTCCAGAACGACGCGAAGGTGAAGCCCGTCACATACGACTCGTCACCAAACAGCGTGTAGAAGCATAGCGCTCGACCGATCCGTAGCGCGAGGGCCGGGAGTGTGACGGACCTGGTGGGAATAGTGAGGAACGCTTCAGATTGGCCGATCGGGGACCGATAGAAGGGAGGTGCCGATCCGGGCCGCGTCACGTGCGTGGAACCGAGGCCATGGCTCATCACCCCGATGCCGGGGCGATAGCGAACGAATGCCCCTCATCTCGCTTCCGAGAATCGATTCCATGTCGCTGACCCTTCGCCGTTCCCTGTTTCCCGCGCTTGCGACTCTTTTGCTCGCCGGTCCGTTCGCCCGTCCAGCTGCGGCTCAGGACGACAAGGTGTATCCCATTTCTGAAGTCACGAATCCGCCCAAGCTGTCCTCGATGGTGCAAGCGGCCCGCCTGATTTCCGAGTCGTACCCGGCTGACCTCAAGAACCGCGGTGTCGGTGGCATGGTGGAGCTCCAATTCATCGTCGACAGCAAGGGCAAGGTTGAAGCCGGTAGCGTCGAAGTGGTTGACGCGACGCAGACTGCCTTGGGCGAAGCGGCCAGGAAGGTTGTGGCCAGACTTGACTTCTCGCCGGGCAAGTTGAATGGGGCGGCCGTGAAGACCAAGGTCGTCCTCCCGATCATCTACAAGCCGTAACGTTCGATTCCAACGCGGCGAGGCGCCGATCCCCTGGAGGGGATTGGCGCCTCGTTTTTCGGCGGCGACGCGTTAGCTTCCCGCGCCATGTCACAGTCTTCGACCATGCGCCAGAAGCTCGAGCGGTTGGCCCTCGCCCGCGATGCCTCCGAACAGGGTGGTGGCGCCGATCGCCTCGCCGCTCAACACGCCAAGGGCAAGTTGTCTGCCCGCGAGCGTCTCGACGTCCTCCTTGACGAAGGTTCATTCGTCGAGGTCGACCGATTCGTCACGTCCCGTTCGCTCGCCGATGGCGAGACGCCGATCTACGGTGACGGCGTCGTCGCCGGACATGGTCGGATCGAAGGACGGATCGTGTATGTCTTCTCGCAGGACTTCACCGTGTTCGGTGGGTCGCTGTCCGAAGCGCACGCCGCCAAAATCTGCAAGGTCATGGATCTGGCGGTTCGGAATGGAGCGCCGGTGATCGGC
This sequence comes from Gemmatimonas sp., assembly GCF_046594945.1. Taxonomy (GTDB): domain Bacteria; phylum Gemmatimonadota; class Gemmatimonadetes; order Gemmatimonadales; family Gemmatimonadaceae; genus Gemmatimonas. The sequence goes on from NZ_JBKJRB010000169.1 coordinate 4,517, forward strand.
CTGAACGACTCGGGCGGCGCGCGCATTCAAGAAGGCGTCGTGTCGCTCGGTGGCTACGCCGACATCTTTCTGCGCAATACCCTGGCCTCCGGTGTGGTGCCGCAGATCTCGGCGATTCTTGGACCGTGCGCCGGCGGTGCCGTGTACTCGCCGGCGATCACCGACTTCATTTACATGGTGCGCGGCACCAGCTACATGTTCGTGACCGGCCCCAATGTCGTGAAGACGGTGACGCACGAAGATGTCACGATGGAGCAACTCGGCGGTGCGGACACGCACGCCGGTACCAGCGGCGTCGCCCATTTCGCCTGTGACTCCGAGCTTGCCTGTCTACAGCAGATCCGCGAACTGTTCCGCTTCGTGCCCTCGAACAACGTGGATGATCCGCCACGCGGCTCGGGACGCGATCCGCGCGAACGGCGCGAGGAGTCGCTACTCGACGTGATCCCCGAGAATCCGAACAAACCGTACGACATGCACGAGGTGATTCGCCGCATCGTGGATGACGGTGAGTTCTACGAGGTGCAGCGCGACTACGCCGGCAACATCCTGGTCGGCTTCGCGCATCTCGGCGGCTACAGCGTTGGCATCGTCGCCAACCAGCCCGCGGTCATGGCCGGCGTACTCGACATCAACGCCTCGATGAAGGCGGCGCGGTTCGTGCGCTTCTGCGACTGCTTCAATATTCCACTCGTGACCTTCGAAGATGTACCGGGATTCCTGCCCGGTGTCGCCCAGGAGCATGGCGGCATTATCAAGCATGGCGCCAAGTTGCTGTACGCCTACTGCGAAGCGACGGTGCCCAAGCTCACGGTGATCACGCGCAAGGCGTACGGCGGCGCGTACGACGTCATGAGCTCAAAGCACATCCGCGGTGATTACAACGTGGCGTGGCCGACGGCGGAGATCGCCGTGATGGGTCCCAAGGGCGCGGTGGAAATCTTGTACAAGAAAGAGATCGCCGAATCGAGCGATCCGCAGGCCGCCATGGACGCGCGCGTGGCCGAGTACACCGAGAAGTTCGCCAATCCCTACAACGCGGCCGCGCGCGGCTATGTGGATGACATCATCGATCCGCGCGACACGCGACCGCGTCTGATCGATGCGCTCGATGCGCTGCGCGGCAAGCGCGACCGCAATCCGGCGAAGAAGCACGGAAACCTTCCCCTGTGAGGCCGCCGATGTTCAGCAAGGTGCTGGTGGCCAACCGCGGCGAGATCGCGCTGCGCGTAATCCGAGCCTGTCAGGAACTTGGCGTCAAGACCGTCGCCGTGTATTCCGAAGCGGATGCCCGCGCGCCGCACGTACGCGAGGCCGATGAGGCGGTCCTCGTTGGTCCGCCGCCGTCGAGCCAGAGCTATCTCGTCGGTGAACGACTTATCGAGGTCGCCCTCCGCACCGGCGCGCAGGCGGTGCATCCGGGTTACGGATTTCTCTCCGAACGGGCGTGGTTTGCGCGCGCCGTGCGCGATGCCGGACTGGTCTTCATCGGCCCGCCGGCCGAAGCCATCGACGCGATGGGTTCGAAGACGGCCGCGCGTCAGCTGGCGATAGCGGCCGGGGTGCCCGTCGTGCCGGGTACCACCGAGAGCGTGCGCGATGCCGACGAAGCCATCGCCATCGCCGAGACGTTCGGGTTTCCGGTGTTGCTCAAAGCCTCCGCCGGCGGTGGTGGCAAGGGCATGCGCATCGTGCGCGCCGCATCGGAAGTGGCCGACGCGCTCGCCTCTGCCAAGCGTGAAGCACAAAACGCCTTCGGTGATGACGCGGTGTATATCGAGAAGTACATCGAAGGCCCGCGCCACGTCGAAATTCAGGTACTGGCCGACAGCCACGGTAACGTCATCCATCTCGGCGAGCGGGAATGCTCAATACAGCGTCGACACCAGAAGATGATCGAAGAAGCCCCCAGCGTGGCCGTGTCGCCGGAATTACGTGCCCGCATGGGTGCGACGGCGGTGGCTGCCGCGCGGGCGGCCGGCTACGTGAATGCCGGCACATGTGAGTTCCTGCTCGATACGGACGGGCAGTACTACTTCCTCGAGATGAATACGCGGATTCAGGTGGAGCATCCGGTCACGGAGCTGGTGATGGGGCTCGATCTGGTGCAGTGGCAGATCCGCGTGGCTGCCGGCGAGGTGCTGCCGTTTGCGCAGAAGGATTTCGCGCCGCGTGGCTGGGCGATGGAGTGCCGTATTACGAGTGAGGATCCGTCAAATGGTTTTCTGCCGAGCACGGGGCGGATCGAATATCTGCATCTGCCCACGGGGCCTGGCGTGCGGTGGGACGGCGGTATCGAGTCGGGTAGCGAGATCGGACTGCACTACGATCCGATGCTGGCCAAGTTGATCGTGCATGCGCCGACGCGTGATCTCGCCATCTCACGCATGCGACGTGCGTTGCGTGAACTCACCATCGATGGCATCGAGACGTCGCGCAGTTTTCATCTGCGCGTGATGGATCACCCGGACTTTCAGCGTGGCGATATCAACATTCAGTGGCTCGAGCAGAATCTGTCGGCGTTGACGGCGCCCGACATGGATCGCGAATCGATCCGGCTGGCGGCCATCGCGGCGGCGCTGGTGGCGCATGAAGAGCGGCGCGCCGGCAGCGCGGTGGCGGTCGTGTCGCCAGCGACGTTGGAGGCGAACGATGTCACGGCCGCGAGCCGCGCTGCGCACAGTCCATCGTGGCGTGACGTGGCGCGTCGCGAATCGCTGAGGTCCTCGTGAAGAAGAAACGTCCGGATCGCCGCGAGGGACGCGGATCGCCGCCTGGTTCGTCGCGTCCCGGCACCTCGTGGCATGGCGCACGTCGCGTGTCGGAGAAGCCGGCGGTGGAGGAGATCGCCACGATGACGATCGACCGTATCGCAAAGGGCGGCGACGGGGTTGGCCGGGCGAATGGAATGGCGTGCTTCGTACCGCGCACGGCGCCGGGTGACGTGGCGCAGGTGGCGTACGTCGCCCACGCGCGGCACGGTCGTGGCCGCGTGCTACAGATCGTGACGCCCTCGACGCATCGGGTGGACGCGCGCTGCGTGCACTACGAGCGCGATCACTGCGGAGGCTGTCAGCTGCAGCATCTCGACGACGAGACACAGCGCGATGCGCGCCGCCACATCGTGCAGGATGCGCTGTTACGCATCGGGAAGCGCACGATCGAGCTGCCGGAACTGGTGACCGGTGAGTCGTGGGGCTATCGCGGTCGACTCACGTTGATGCTGCTGCCGCGCGGTCGCGGATGGACCGGAGGACTGCATCCGCACGATGATGCGGCGCGCGTATTCGCGCTGGACGAGTGTCCGATCGCGAATCCGGTGCTCGTGCAATGCTGGTTCGACATGCGTGAGCGACTGCATGGCATGCCGACGGATCGCTTTCTGCGTGTGTCGTTCCGCCTGTTGTCGGCGGACTCGGGCCAGGAAACCGTCGCGGTCGTCGTACAAGGTGGTGAGTCGTGGAGCGGTGGTGCGGAGTGGGCCGCAGCCTTGCTGCGCGCCTCGGCACCGGTCCGTGCGGTGTGGTGGTTGCCGCGAGGCGGCGAGCCGGTCGGGTTGGCTGGCGACGTGGCGACGGACGGCGCGGCCGGCGGCCTCGGGCGACAGTTCGAGGCCGCCGAGGCCGGACACTACGAGCCCGATGCGCGCGAGGCGCTCGCGTTCGCGCAGGTGAACCCTACGGTGGCCACGGCGTTGCGTGACTTCGTGTTTGCGTCGGTGCAAGCGTTTGCGCCGGCGCGCGTGATCGACGCTTACGCTGGCAGCGGCGAGCTGACCGAGCGCTTTGCCCGCGATGGTGCCGAGGTCGTTTCGATCGAGGCCGACGCGTCGGGGGCGGCGGCCACGCGTCGACGCGTGGAGGAGGCCGGACTCGGCGATCGCGTGCAGGTGCTCACCGCGCTGGTGGAATCGGCGCTGGCGTCGGCGCTGCCGGCAGACGTCGTGGTGCTCAATCCGCCACGTGTCGGTGTGGCGACAGGTGTGACGACCCTGCTTGAACAGGCCGCGAGCCGCGGCGTGCGCGGCATCGTGTACGTGAGTTGTGATCCGGCTACGTTGGCGCGGGACCTCGCGCGCGTACCCGGGTGGCGGATCGATGCGGTACGCTGTTTCGACATGTTCCCGCAGACGGCGCACGTGGAAACCGTGTGTGTGCTGCGCCCGGAGACGACGACATGAAGTACATCGTGGATGTGAACGGCGAGCGAGTGGTCGTGGAACTCGATGGCACGCATGCGGAGGTGGAGGGCGAGCGCGTGGCCGCCTCGCTGTCCGCGATCGAGGGGACGCCCGTGCGACTCCTGCGGATCGGCGAGCAGGTGCACCGTCTGGTGGCGCGCCGTGGTGTGTCGCGGGGCCGCTGGACACTCGATCTGGACGGTCAGCGGGTGGAGGCCGAGGCGCTCGACGAGCGGATGCGGGCGATCCGCGATCTCACGGCGGCCGCGGCCGCGGCCAGTGGGCCGGCGCCGTTGATGGCGCCGATGCCGGGACTTGTGGTGCGTGTGTCGGTGGTGGTTGGCGATACGGTGAGCGCGGGGCAGGGGCTCGTCGTGGTGGAGGCCATGAAGATGGAGAACGAATTGCGCGCGTCGGTTGCCGGTGTGGTCACGGCTGTGCTGGCGGTCCCGGGGCAGGCCGTCGACAAGGGGGCGCTGCTGGTCCAACTGGGGCCGATCCCGTCAGAGTAAACGACCGGGAGCGGAATCGACCCCGTTGGCGATCAGACCTTGGCGGGCACGTCGCGGCGCATACGGTTCACGCCTTTGATGACCAGAAACAGGGTGAAGGCGACAATCAGGAACGTGAGCAGCTGATTGAGGAACAGGCCGTAGTTGAGCGTGGCGACGCCCGCCTTTTTGGCCTCCTCGAGGGTCGTGAAGGGCCCACCCTGGAGGGCCACGAAGCGATTGGAGAAGTCGACGCCGCCGGTCGCCAATCCGACGATCGGCATGATGATGTCGTTGACCAGGCTGTCGACGATCTTCTGGAAGGCACCGCCGATGACGACGCCGATCGCCAAATCCATCACGCTGCCCTTCATGGCGAATTCCTTGAACTCGGACATCATCGACATGCTCACTCCTGGAGGGGGTATTGGCAGGCCGCCCCGCCCGCAGTGTACAGTCTGGTTGAGAGGCTACCGGATCAGCAAGCGAGCTGGAGCATGTATGTTGGAAGAGGTCTCGCCGTCCACGACCCTCAACCCTCGGATTGACACAGACTTCAATGCTGAGTAACCTACGGGTCTGTCCCGTTTTCCGGGCGATTCAGCTTTCAGCAGTGCCTGTTTTCCCTTCGTAGTTCCTTTATCTCTTTTCTGAGCGCCTCTGGAGGCGTCTCCGAATCACGCACGGATCACGTTAGCATGAAGACCTACAGCGCGACCCCGAAGGATATCGACCGTCGGTGGTATATCGTCGACGCGGAAGGAATGGTCCTGGGCCGTCTCGCGTCGGAAGTCGCGAAGATCATCCGCGGCAAGCATAAGCCCATGTACACGCCGCACATGGACACGGGTGACTTCGTCATCGTGATCAATGCGTCGAAGGTACAAGTCACCGGCCGTAAGGCCGAGCAGAAGACCTACTTCAGCCACACCGGCTATATGGGCCACGAGAAGCACACGCCGTTTGCCTCGGTGTTGGCGAAGCATCCGGAGCGCGTGATCGAGAAGGCCGTGTACGGTATGCTCCCCAAGACGGCGCTGGGCCGTCAGGTCCTGCGCCGCAAGTTACGCGTTTTCGCGGGTGCCGCGCATACGCATGTCGCGCAGACGCCGACGGCGCTCACCTTCTCCTCCGCCGAGGCTAAGTAATGTCAGAGCAGATTCAGACCATCGGTCGTCGTAAGCGCGCGGTCTGCCGCATGTACATGACGCCGGGTTCAGGCAAGTGGGACGTGAACGGCCGCACGCTGGGTGAGTACTTCCCGCGTCCCACGCTCGTGTCCGCGATTCAGCAGCCGTTCACGCTGACCGATACGCTTGGCAAGTACGACATCAAGGCCGTCCTTGACGGTGGTGGCGTGGCGGGTCAGGCCGGTGCCGTGCGTCTCGCGATCGCACGTGCCCTCGTCAAGATCGACGAGAGCAACAAGAAGAAGCTGCGCGAATACGGCCTCATGACGCGTGATGCGCGTGAAGTCGAACGGAAGAAGCCGGGCCGTGCCGGCGCCCGTAAGCGTTTCCAGTTCTCCAAGCGCTAGTCGACGCGGTTTTCCGCGTCGCCCCGCGTATCTCTCACGCTGTCCGAGTCGGCTGCGGGTACCAAGCTCCTTCGGGAGTTGGTCGCAGCCGACGGTGACGACGGCGGACGAATTTCAAAACCTCAAAGCACTCTTCACATGACGACTCCGTCCCTCGAGCAGCTGCTCGCCGCGGGCGTTCACTTCGGGCACCAGACCCGTCGTTGGAACCCCAAGATGCGCCGGTTCATTTTCGCCGAGCGCAACGGCATCCACATCATCGACCTGCAGAAGACGCTCCGCCAGATCGAACTGGCGCAGAAGCTCGTCCGCGAGGTCGTGTTGCGTGGCGAAAACGTGCTTTTTGTTTGCACCAAACGCCAGCTCGCCGCGATCGTGAAGGCCGAGGCCGAGCGCTGTGGCGGTATGTTCGTCACGGAGCGCTGGCTTGGCGGTATGCTCACGAATTTCCAAACGGTCAAGAAGCAGGTCAAGAAGCTCAAGGACCTCGAAGCCGGCACGGAAGACGGCACGCTCACGAACTACACGAAGAAGGAACAGCTTCTCATGTCGCGTCAGCGCGAGAAGCTCGGCAAGTACCTCTCGGGTATCAAGACGATGAACCGCCTTCCGGGGCTGTTGTTCATTATCGACTCGAAGAAGGAGCGTATTGCCGTTTCCGAAGCGAACAAGCTCGGCGTGCCCATCGTCGCCATCGTGGACACCAATGCCGATCCCGACCTCATTACGGTGCCGATCGCCGGTAACGACGACGCCATCCGTTCGGTTGAGTTGATCGCAAAGGTGATCGCGGATACGATCGACGAGGCGCGTCGTGAGGCGCCGGCCCGGCCGAGCGACGAGGAACAGGAGAGCTACACGTTCTCCAGCGACCGCGGCACGGAGCCGGCCGGTCGAGGTGAGCGTGGCGGTCGCGGTGGAGACCGTGGTGGTCAGGGAGGGGACCGTGGTGGTCAAGGTGGCGGTCAAGGTGGTGGACAGGGTGGTGGACAGGGTGGTGGTGCAGCAGGCGACAGCCGTCGCCCGCGCCGTCGCCGCGCCAAGCCGGAAGCCATCGCCGCCCGCTTGAAGCCAGGCACCGAGGGAGCGGCCGCAGAGGGCGCGACCCCGGAATCCGCTGGTGACGCTGGTGAAGCAGGAGCCGAGTCGGCTGGACAGGAGTAACGTTCGGTCGGTTTCCTGACCGCCGGATCAGGCTTCCACTGCAGCACCGCGACGCCGCCGGCTCAACACCGGCGGCGTTCGTACGCAGTAGCTCGACACTATTCGTCGCACCATCGCATCGCAGATACTGACACTCCGCATATACAGGGCTCGAAGATGACCACGGTGATCACCGCGAAGGCTGTTTCGGAACTCCGCCAGCGCACCGGCGCCGGCATGATGGATTGCAAGAAGGCGCTCGAAGAGAATGGCGGCGACATGGACGCTTCCGTCGAGTACCTCCGCAAAAGGGGCATCGCGAAGGCGGAGAAGCGTGCCGATCGCTCCACGAGCGAAGGCATTATCGGTGGTGAGATCTTCAAGGACGGCCGCTCCGGGGTGCTCGTCGAAGTGGCGTGCGAGACGGACTTCGTCGCGCGCAATGAAGATTTCGGCAAGGTCGTCGCGCAGCTCGTCGCGCAGCGTGTGCATTCCGCCGCGGCCGACGTCGACGCATTCCTCGCCGAGCCGTTCGAGGCGGATCCGTCGCAAACGGTTGCCGAGTTCGTGAAGATCGCGTCGTCGAAGACCGGCGAAGCGGTAAATGTTAAGCACGTCGCGCGCTTCGATGCCGGCGAGACCGGAGTGGTCGGCATGTACCGTCACCACAATGGCAAGCTGGCCACGCTGGTGCAGGTGACGGCCTCGACGCCGGAAGCCGCGGCGCACGAGTCAACGCTGCAGCTCGTGAAGTTCATCGCCGAGCACATCGCGGCGTCGGCTCCACTCGCAGTCGATCAGCACGGCGTACCGGCGGCAACGATTGAGAGCGAGAAGCGGATTTACGAACAGCAGGCGCGCGAAACCGGTAAGCCGGAAGCGATGATCGAAAAGATCGCGGCGGGCAAGCTCGACGCATTTCTCAAGGACGTGACGCTGCTCCCGCAGGCGTGGGTTCGCGATCCTGCCATCACGATCGCTGCGCTGATCAAGGACCACGCCGAGCGCGCTGGTGGAACGATTACGGTCGATCGCTTCGCGCGCTTGCAACTCGGGGCCGAGTGAGCGCCGTGGGCGCCACGGACAAGCGCTACACGCGCATCCTCCTGAAGCTCTCCGGCGAAGCACTCGCCGGGGATCGCGGCGTCGGTTTCGATTTCGAACGGATCGGCTCCTTCGCCGACCAAATTGTCGAAGTGGCGCGCATGGGCGTGCAACTCGGTCTGGTCATCGGAGGCGGAAATATCGTGCGCGGCACGCAACTCTCCCAGATGGGAATGGATCGCGTCGGCGCCGATTACATGGGCATGCTCGGCACCGTCATCAATGCGATGGCGATGCAGGATGTGCTCGAGAAAAAAGGGCTCGACACGCGCGTCATGACCGCGATTCGCATGGAAGAGTTGGCCGAGCCCTACATTCGCCGGCGCGCGTTGCGCCATTTCGAGAAGGGGCGTACGGTCATCTTTGCCGCCGGCACTGGGAATCCGTATTTTTCAACGGACACGGCGGCGGTGCTGCGAGCCATCCAGATGAAGGCGGATGTCATCATCAAAGCCACCAGCGTGGACGGCGTGTATTCCGCCGACCCGAAGAAGGATCCGAACGCCACGATGTACGAGTCGATCAGCTATCGCGATGTGATGCTCGAAGAGCTCCGCGTAATGGACCAGACGGCCATCACGCTGTGCAAGGAGAATCAGTTGCCCCTGATCGTGCTGAACCTTCACACGCCGGGCGCGATCGCACGCGCCATCAATGGCGAACGCGTGGGGACACTGGTTTCATGAGCACTACAGCGCAGATTCTGAAGGACACGAAGAGCGGTATGGACAAGGCCCTCGAGGCCTCGAAGCGCGACTTTGCCGGCATCCGCACGGGCAAGGCGTCACCGAGCATGCTGGACACCATCAAAGTGGAAGCGTACGGCTCGCTCGTGCCGCTGAACCAGGTGGCACAGGTCTCGGCCCCTGAGCCCCGCATCTTGCTCGTGACGCCGTTCGACAAGGGGCAGGCGAAGGTGATCGAAAAGGCCATTCGGGAGTCGGAACTCGGCCTCGATCCCGCGCATCAGGGTGGCGTCATCCGCGTGCCCCTGCCGTCGATGAATGAGCAGCGTCGTAAAGAGCTCGTCAAAGTGCTCAGCAAGCTCGCGGAAGACGGCCGCATCGCCATTCGCCATGCTCGCACGGATGCGCGCGACAAGGTCAAGAAGCTTGACGGCGTTTCCGAGGACGACAAGAAGCATGCGGAGAAGGATCTGCAGAAGGCGCACGACGATTGCATCGCCAAACTCGAGGCGCTGTTGAAGACGAAGGAAGCCGAGATAATGGAGGTTTGAGGCCGCCCTGCGGACCGCTCGCTGATATGCCCCTTGCCCCCGCCCAACATGGCTGACGCCGAAACGGATCTGCTGGCGCGCATTCGCGTGCACGGAGCGGTGCCGCGGCATATCGCGATCATCATGGACGGCAACGGTCGCTGGGCGCGTGAACGTCACATGCCCCGGCCCTTCGGCCATCGGTCCGGTATGAAGGCGGTGCGCGCGGTGGTCGAGGGTTGTCTTGCGGCCGGTGTCGAGTGGCTGTCGCTCTTCGCGTTCTCGCAGGAAAACTGGCAGCGACCGGAGACCGAAGTGTCGGCGCTGATGTCGCTGCTGGAAGAGTTCATTGCCCGTGAAGCGGACGACCTGCACCAGCAGGGCGTTCGCGTTCGTGTTCACGGAGACCTTGATCGTCTCAGTGGTCCTGCCGCCGCCGCCGTGGAGCGGGTCATGCGCATCACCGACTCGGGGACGCGGCTGGGGTTGAATCTCTTTATTTCGTACGGTGGTCGCGCCGAATTGGTGCGCGCGGCCCGGATGCTCGCCGAAGACGTGCAGGCTGGTCGCCTGACGCCGGACGCCATCACCGAAGATGCGTTTCGCGCGCGCTTGTATACGGCTGACTGTCCCGACCCCGACCTGTTAATCCGGACGTCTGGCGAACAGCGGCTCTCAAACTTCCTGCTCTGGCAGGTGGCGTACGCCGAGCTCTACATTTCGAGCGTGCTCTGGCCGGATTTCGGACGCGCGGCCCTGTACGAAGCGATTAGCGATTTCCAGCGTCGTGATCGTCGCTTCGGGCGCGTCAGTACCTGATGTCTCACCGGACGCGCCGTCCCGCGCGCGTGAACGTGCTCTCTTCCCCCTTCGCGTGAACGAACTTGCCCGGCGCGCCGTAGTCGCCCTCATCGGAGCGCCGATCGCGCTCGGGATCATCTGGCTTGGTGGCGCGCCGCTCGCCACGCTCGCCGGTGGGCTCTCGGGCATCGCCGCGTGGGAGTATTATCGGATCGCCCGCGAAGGGGGCACCACTCCGATGAGCGTGGTCGGAATCGTGCTGTCGGCCTTGATCCCGATCGCCGTGCATGCGCAGCAGCTCGGCGTGTATGCCGTGCCGCTCTATGCCTGGATACTGGTGCCGTTGTTCATCCTCGCGCTCTCGATCTGGACCCGAGGGGTCGGCGGCAAGCCACTCGGCGCCGCGGCCACGACCGTCTTCGGCGCGTTGTATACCGGCGGGACGCTCAGCTACATCTACGCGCTGCGTTACTTCGGCTACGCAGTCGGCGACACGGCCGGCGCGCTCGTGGTGATCATGCCGGTCGTGCTCACCTGGGCCAGCGACACGGGGGCGTACTTCACCGGTCGTCTGCTGGGCGGCCCGAAGCTGATTCCCTCCGTGAGCCCGGCCAAAACGGTCTCGGGCGCAGTGGGCGCTGTGGTGGCAACCGTCGGCGCATGCGCGGCGTTCGTCCACTATCTGCTCAAACCGCAGGCGCAACTCGCCTTCAGTCCCACCGGGCTGATCATCTTCGCGGTGTGCATCAGCGTGACGGCACAGATCGGGGATCTCACGGAATCACTACTGAAACGCGAAGCCGGTGTGAAGGACAGCGGGACGCTGTTCCCGGGTCATGGCGGGGTGCTCGATCGCCTTGACTCGTTGTTCTTCGTATTGCCGGTGACCTACGCGCTGTATTACGCGCTGTTGCTTCCGGCACCCGGCGCTCGATGACCCCCCCCCCTTCCGATGCGATCGCGTCGACGCCCGCCGGCGTCGCAATCCTCGGCTCCACGGGATCCATCGGGACCAGCGCGCTACGCGTCCTGGCGCGCCAACGAGCGCGCTTCACGCCGGTGGCGTTGACCGCCAACGGCAATGTCGCCGCACTCGCCGAACAGGTCTCTACGTGGCTGCCGACCTTCGTGGGGCTCGTGCAGCCGCACGTCGATGCCCCTGATGATTGGAACGTTGGCGCGGCGTGTCTGGTCGCGGCCGCGACGCATCCCGACGTCCAGGTCGTGATCAACGCCGTTGTGGGAGCGGCCGGACTCCCGGCGACGCTCGCCGCCCTCCGTTTGGGGAAACGCGTTGCGTTGGCCAACAAGGAAACGCTGGTCCTCGCTGGTGCGATCGTGACGGAGACCGCCCGCGTACATGGGGGCGAGCTGGTGCCGGTCGATAGCGAGCACTCCGCCATTCTGCAGTGCTTGGCCGGCCGGCAGCCACACGAAGTGCGGCGACTGGTCCTCACGGCATCGGGCGGCCCCTTTCGCACGTGGCCGGCTGAACGTATCGCCGCCGCCACGGTCACGGACGCCTTGAAGCACCCGACGTGGCAGATGGGCAGCAAGATTACCATCGACAGCGCCACGTTAGCCAACAAGGCGCTCGAGGTGATCGAGGCGCATCATCTGTTCGGCGTGCCCTACGATCGGATCGACGTCGTGGTGCATCCGCAGAGTATCATCCACTCGTTTGTGGAGTTCGTCGATGGCAGTGTGCTGGCGCAGATGGGCGTCCCGTCGATGGAGTTGCCGATCTTGTACGCACTCACGTATCCGGAACGCGTCCCGGATTCCGGCGTACCATCTTTCGATCCGGTCGCTCTGGGCGGTCTGAGCTTCGAAACGGTGCGTTACAAGGATTTCCCTATGCTGCAGCTCGGAATCGATGCAGGACGACGTGGAGGCGCAGCGCCGGCTGTGTTCAATGCCGCGAACGAGATCGCCGTCGTGCATTTTCTCGCCGGCCGCCTCAGCTTTTCAGGAATCGCCGAGCGGGTGTCGGCGGCGTTGCAGGAGTTTGCCGGCGCGCCGGGAACATCCCTTGATGATCTCCTTCAAGCGGATGCGGCCGCGCGGGACCACGTGAACGCTCAGGTGGGGTGCTGATACAGATGTCTTCGATAACACCGTATATCGCGCCGTTGCTCGTCTTCGGCCTGGTGGTCTTCGTTCACGAACTCGGGCACTTCATCGCTGCGAAGATGACGGGGGTATACGCGCCCGTCTTTTCCCTCGGGTGGGGCAATCGGCTATTCGGCGTGCGCCGCGGCGAGACCGATTATCGCGTGTCACTGATCCCGCTCGGCGGGTACGTGCGGATGGCCAGTCAGGATGACGAGTCGATGGCGGGCATAGAAGGCGGAAGCGATCGCGGCTCGCTCGGTGCCGCGATCGAACGTCCGGCCGACGTCTCGCCCGCCCTCTGGGATGCACAGGCGATGGCACCGTTCGGGCCGAGGGCTGTTCCGGCCGATCGCTGGGTGGAGAACAAGTCGACGTCGGCCCGCGTGTTCATTTTGTCCGCTGGCGTGATCATGAACATTGTGCTCACGCTCGTCGTCTCCACGGGGATATACTATCGCGCTGGCAACACGTATGTGCCGGCGGTGATCGATTCGGTCGTTCCCGGGGCGCCGGCCGCGATGGCCGGACTCACCGGTGGCGATCGCATTGTGGCGATCAATGGCCATCCGATCCGCGCGTGGGATGATGTACTGGATGAAGTGGCGCCTGTGACGAGCGGATCGCTCCGCGTCGAGATTCAGCGTGGGGACGCACGCTTGACGCGGGAACTCAGGCCGCAGACGGCGGAGATCGACGATCCTATCACCGGGGCCAAAAAAACGGTGGGGCGGATCGGCATTCAGGTGCGCGCGGCAACGGTCAACGAACCGCTGAGCCTCGTCGGCGCGATGAGTGCCGGCGGCGGCGCTACTTGGCGCATGGCCACGAGCGTGGGGTCGGTACTGCGTGGACTCGCATCGGGACAGGTTTCGGCGAAGAATTTAGGTGGTCCAATCGCGATTGCGCGCACGTCGGTGCAGGCCGCCAAGCTCGGTACGCAACGACTGTGGGAGCTTATCGCATTCCTCAGTCTGAACATCGCCATCCTGAATCTCGTGCCGATTCCGGTACTCGACGGCGGCCAGATCCTGATGGTGCTGGCCGAGCGCGTGAAGGGGAGTGCGTTCAGTGGGCGCGTGAAGGAGGGGTTTGCGCGCGTGGGAGTGCTGGCGGTGCTCGCCTTGATCGTGCTCGTCACCTTCAACGATCTTCGCAATCTCTTCACGAAGTGACTGCATGAGCGCTGCGGTCCTGGTGCGCCGCGCGACGCTGGTGTTCGTCGCGCTCGTGACGGTGTCCGGCAGTGGGTGTCGTCGCCGCGAACGGCCGGCGGCGCCGCTCATGCCGGTACTGCCGCGGATTCCCCGGGACGCGGCTCGCTTTGAGATCGATGCGGTGGATGATAGCACGGCGACGTTTCGCGTGTTTGAGAGCCGCTGGTTGCGCGCCGGACTGTCGGCGTATGTCGTGGATCCAGCGCATCGCGATGCGCTGGTGGCCCGTCTCACCATTTTTCGTCGCGACAGCACGACGGCGACCGCGCTGGTGACATCACAAGTCACGCGAGTGACGACCGAACATTTCCTCCTTGTTCCGCCGCCGCCTACGCCGTGGTGGCGTGTGAAGCGTTTCTGGATCGGCACAGTGGTCGGTGGCGTCGTCGGCGCCGGAACTGCCGCAGCGATCCGCTGAGCGATTCGCTCGACGGGTCTGGTCGCGGACCTACGGCCGGTGATGGCTTAGCTGCAGATGAGGGGGAAGCGTCGCGTAATCGGGGTGCCATCGGCCCTACCGGCCACTTGGAGCGTGTCGGTGCCCATCACACAGCGTGGGGCCTGGATTCGTACTTCGTAGCGTCCTTCGGGCAGCGAGAGGGCCCGGGCGCTGTCGGCGCGCAGTTCAATCGCTGCCCCCCCGTCCAGCGGGGTGAAGGTAACCCGGGCATCGCGGGGCGTCACGTCGTAGCTCACCACCGCACAGCCCCGAACGGGCAGGTTCACGCTTACACGATCACCGGCCTTGAGCGCGAGCATGGTGTCTCGGACCGCGACGGTGCACGACGTTGACGCGCTGGCGATGACGGCGCGGACCGACAGTTTGGAACCGGCCGAGAAGTCACCGCTGTAGTGACCCGTGCCGACCAGTCGATTGTCGATGTAGAGCCGCGCGGAATCAGGAGCAAAGATCTCGACGCGCGCGGTGCGCGCGGGGGCAGCGCGAGTCGGGCGAGTGGACGGCGCGGCGAGCAGGCTTCCCCCCACGGGCGGCGGGGTGGCGCGCGCCGCGACGGAATCCCGAAGGGGAACGACGCGCGCTCCGAGGGGATTGTCGGCGATCGGTTGTGAGCCAGGTGTCGGAGGGACCGTGAGCGACGCGGAGTCGAAGGTGGTGCCACCGCCGAGGGCGGGCATGTCGGAGCGGTTGCGCAGCGAAAACCAGATGAAGGCGGCGCCGATCACGAGAAGCGTGCCCACGACGGCGGCCCGCCCGGTCGAGGCGCGCACCGCGGGAAATGCATCGATGGTGTGTGAACCAAGCGGCGGCGTGAATCCGCTGCGAGTGGGCGCGCGGGAGAGTGCAGCGAGGGCGTCGAGCAGTTGGGTGGCCGATTGGTACCGCTGTTCGGGTTGCTTGGCGAGCAGTCGCAGCATGACCGCCTCGAACTCCGGGCTGAGCTCGGGAGCAAATGTGTGCGGCGAAGTGGGAGTCGTCTCGATGTGGTGCCTGGCGACGGCATACCAGTCGTCGCCTTCGAATGGCAGGTGGCCGGTCGCGGCGCGATAGAGCGTGACACCGAGTGCGTAGAGATCGCTGCGTCCGTCGATCTCTTGCCCGCGGGCCTGTTCCGGGCTGAAGTAATGCGGGGTGCCCATCACCTGATTGGTCGCGCTCAGTGAGGGCGCGCCGGCAAGCGCTCTCGCCAGCCCGAAATCGGCAACGACTGCTTCGCCCTCGGTACCTAGCAGAATGTTGTCGGGCTTGATGTCGCGATGAATCACGCCGCCGGCGTGCGCGATCGCGAGAGCGGCGGCGACATCGGTGCCGAGCCGGATGCAGTCAGCCTCGGGGAGGCGGCCCGCCAAGGCAAGTCGTCGACCGAGGGTGAGCGGGTGCAGATCCATGGCCACGAACACCGTACCATCGACCTGACCGACGTCGCGCACCGTGACGATATTGCGGTGTCGTAGGCGGGCGGCGGTGGCGGCTTCCCGCCGGAAACGCGCTTCCGCGATTTCTAGTCCGGAAAACTCCGGACGGAGGATTTTGAGGGCGACCGGGATCTCCAAATCCAGGTCGATCGCCTCGTAGACCCATGAGAAGGCCCCCGAGCCAAGCAGCCGGGTGATCTGATATTTGCTGATTGTTTGCCCCAAATAGCGGTCAGGCACGTCGAGGTCCTTTACAGGCGGGGCAAGGTGGACTAAGCTTTTGTGCTTCCTACTATTGCGCGCACAAAAGGCTGCGCACGACACGCGCTGAGAATATTACGACGATGGCGTTCGATAAGGCACTCACGATCGACAAGTACCGGTCCCACGATGTGGATACCGGATCGACCCGGGTTCAGATTGCCATCCTCACGGATCGCATCAACTACCTCACGGGACACTTTCGTACGCACGCGAAGGACCATCATGGTCGTCGCGGGCTACTCAAGATGGTGGGCAAGCGTCGCCGCCTGCTCGACTATCTCAAGCGTACGGACGTGCAGCAGTATCGCACGCTCGTCCAGGACCTTGGTCTCCGATACTAAGTCGGACCACGCCATGTCGTCGCGCGGGGGCAGTCATGCCTCCCGCGCGATTTGCGTTCTCATGAGGCTATTCAGCAGATGATGCATCGAATCGAGCGGACGTTCGCCGGTCGCCCCCTGGTCATCGAGACCGGTCGGATGGCGAAGCAGGCGGCGGGTTCCGCGATCGTACAATTCGGCGAGACAATGGTGCTCGCCGCGGTCACCGTGAGCGACAACCAGAGTCCGCTCCCCTTCTTCCCTTTGACGGTTGAGTACAAGGAGAAGACCTACGCCGCCGGCAAGATCCCCGGCGGTTTCATCAAGCGCGAAGGGCGTCCCCACGATCACGAGATCCTGGCATGCCGCATTATCGACCGCTCGATCCGCCCGCTGTTCCCGGAAGGCTTTAAGAACGAAGTCCAGGTGTTTGTCTACGTCATCTCGGCCGACCAGGAGAATGACGCTGACGTGCTGGCGCTGCTCGCCACGTCGTTTGCGCTGAACGCCTCGAAGATCCCGTTCATGGGTCCGATCGGCGGCGTGCGCGTGGGTCGCGTGCAGGGACACTGGGTGCTCAACCCGACGTTCCAGCAGCTCGCGTTCTCCGACATGGAGCTGATCGTCGCAGGGTCGCAGGACAGCATCGTGATGGTCGAGGGCGGCGCGCTGGAAGTCTCCGAAGCGGACGTCCTGGAATCCATCAAGCTCTCGCATGACGGCATCCGCGAACTGGTCGCGATGCAGAGCGAGCTGCTTGGCAAGTCGGGCGTGCAGCAGAAGAAGATGGAATGGAAGAAGGCCGAGCCGCTGGAAGGCGTGGTGGTACGCGCAAAGGATCTCGCGTCCGGCAAGATCCGCGAGGCGCTGAATCAGAAGGACAAGCATACGCGCATCGAGGCCGTCGAGCTCGCGAAGAAGGAGCTTGCCGAAGGCCTCCTCGCGGAGTTCC
>NZ_JBKJRB010000096.1:0-41923 GCF_046594945.1 Gemmatimonas sp.
ATTCGACTGGCGCACGCGAATCGCCATCACGGTCGGCACCTGGGTGTTGTACGCGCTTGGGGCCACGTGGCGCGTGAAGGTGCATGGCCGACACGCGCTGCTCGATCGTACGCCGGAGGCGCCGCGAGTCGTCTTCACGCTCTGGCATGGACAGATGCTGCCGATCCTCTGGGCGCATCGACAGCCGACCGGCGTGATGATCAGTGAGCACAAAGATGGCGAGATCATCGCGCGCATCGTCGGTGCGTTCGGCTTCTTTGGCGTACGCGGTTCGTCGTCTCGCGGTGGCACCCGCGCGCTGCTTGAAGCGGTGCAAGTGCTCAAACGTGGCGCCGATATGGCGATTACGCCCGATGGTCCACGAGGACCACGCTACAGCTTTGCCGCCGGCGCGCTCGTGCTGGCGCATCGGGCGGGCGCGCCGATCGTGACACTGGTTGCGCATGTGGATCGCACGTGGCAGTTGCGCAGCTGGGACGGATTCGAAATTCCGAAACCGTTCGCACGGGTGACGATCGAGTACGGCGTGCCGGTCATGCTGGAGGGTCCCGATGGGCGTGCCGTCGCCGCGCGTACCGAGGAGTTCGCCCAGCGGATGCGCGATGCGGTCGTTCGTGTGGAGACGCTGTCGAAAGCGCCGACGAGCGCGTGACACAATGAGCATCGGGACCGGCAGTCGCGCGTTCGTGTCGTACGTCTGGACCTCTTCATCGGTCGGCGCGCGTCTGGTACGCATGGCCCTCATGCCGCTGAGTTGGTTGTTCCGTGTGATCGTGGCGCGTCGCAATGCGGTATTCGACGTGCGGGTGCGCGCTGGCGCGCTCCCCGTGTCGGCGTTGCCGGTACTCTCGGTTGGCAATCTCACCGTGGGTGGCACCGGGAAGACGCCCATCGCCTCGTGGTTTGTCTCGCGATTGCAAGCGGGCGGTGCATCGCCAGCGCTGGTGTTGCGTGGCTACGGCGACGATGAGTGGCGCGTTCATGGACTGCTGACACCCGGTGTTCCCGTGATCGTCGCACCCGAGCGTGCCGTGGGACTTGTCACGGCTCGAGGTAAACAGTGCGACTGCGCCGTGCTCGATGATGCGTTCCAGCATCGTCAGCTGTCACGGGTCATCGATGTGGTGTTGGTGAGTGCTGATGCGTGGCAGGAGCCGGTCCGGCTGCTGCCGAGCGGTCCGTATCGGGAACCGCTCGACAGCCTGAACCGGGCGTCCGTCGCGGTGATCACCGTCAAGGCGGCCCCGCCTGAGCAAGTGCAAATGTTGCGGGCGGCCATTCGCTCGGCGGCGCCGGCCGTGCCTATCGCACAAATACGACTAGTGCCGGGGACCATTCGGCTGGCCGAGACAATTGGCCTCGGCCAGGGGTCGCCGCGCGGGCTCCAGCACGATCCGACCTGGCTTCGCGGACGAACGCTTGTCCTGGTGAGCGCCATCGCGGATCCCGACGCGTTTCGTCTCCAGATGGAGGCGGCAGGAGCCGTGGTCCAACATCACGCCGTGTATCCGGACCATCATAACTTCGCGACCGGCGACCTGTCGGACATCGTGGCACGGGCCGATCCGTCAGCAGTGGTGCTCTGCACCCTCAAAGATGCCGTCAAACTGGTACCGCTGTGGCCTCGCGCCGGGGCCGCTCTTTGGTATGTTTCCCTGACTGTGGTGGTCGAGCAAGGCGCCGAGATACTGGATCAGGCAGTAGCCCACGTATTGGCGGCGCGCAGGGCCATCACTCCCACCGCCGGCTGAGTCCGGCCTAAAATACCTGGCGAAATGGCTATCGACCTCCTCCGCCTGCCGACGGACAGTATCGTCCGACCGGACAAGGACAGGTTTCTCAACGAAGAAAATCCGTTCGAAGCGATGATGTCCCGCTTCGACCGTGCCGCCGAGCTGCTCGATCTCGAGCCTGGCATCTACAAGATTCTTCGTAATCCCGAAAAGCAGCTCATCGTTTCGGTCCCCGTACAGCTCGACAATGGGGACGTGGAAGTGTTCACCGGCTACCGCGTGCTGTACAACACGTCGCGGGGGCCGGCCAAGGGTGGCATTCGCTTCGACATGAAGGTCACGCTCGAAGAAGTGAAGGCGCTCGCCGCGTGGATGACGTGGAAGTGCGCCGTGGTGAATCTGCCCTTCGGCGGTGCCAAGGGAGGCGTGATCTGCGATCCGCTCACGATGAGCGTTGGCGAACTCGAGCGCGTGACGCGCCGCTATACCAAGGGCATTATTTCGTTGTTGGGGCCCGACACCGACGTCCCCGCGCCGGATGTGAATACCAATGAGCGCGTGATGGCGTGGGTGATGGATACCTATTCGATGCACGTCGGTCGCACCGAGAATGCCGTCGTGACCGGGAAGCCGATTGAAATGGGTGGCTCGTACGGTCGCCGTGAAGCCACAGGTCGTGGCTGCATGCTGGTGACCCGCGAGGCACTCGAACACCTCGGCCTGCCGATGAAGGGGGCGACGGTGGCGGTGCAGGGCTTCGGCAACGTCGGTTCGACGGCGGCCAAGCTGATGGCAGCGGAAGGGTGCAAGATCGTCGGCATCGGCGACCGCGCCGGTTCGTTCTACAACGCGAAAGGTATCGATGTCGACGCCGCGATCGCATACGTGGAGAAGCATCGCTCGCTCGAAGGCTTCACGGGCGCCGACATGATCGATGCCGATACGTTGCTCACGCTCGATGTGGACGTGCTGGTGCCGGCGGCACTGGAAAACGTCATCACGACCAAGAATGCCGCGCGCATTCGCGCCAAGGTGATCTGCGAGGGCGCCAACGGACCCACCACGGCCGCCGCTGATCCGATTCTCGACGAGAAGGGAATCTTCGTGATTCCCGACATTCTCGCCAACGCGGGTGGCGTGACGGTGTCGTACTTCGAGTGGGTGCAGGATCGCATGGGCTACTTCTGGTCCGAGGCCGACGTGAACGAGCGACTGGGCGGCATCATGACCCGCAGCTTCCAGGATGTCTTGTCGCTATCGAAGCAACATCGCGTGAACATGCGCACGGCCGCGTACATGTTGTCGATCAGCCGCGTGGCCACCGTGCACCGCCTCCGCGGCATCTACGCGTGACTGCAGCTCCGCATGATCGGTGAGGCGGCGCCGGATCCGGAGCCATGCGGATCTCGCTGCTGGTAATCGGCCGGCCCCGCCACGCGGGGCTGGCCGATGCCATTCGGGACTACGAAACGCGGGCGACGCGCTATTGGCCGCTCGATGTCATCGAAGTCAAGGAAGAATCTGGACGTGGGCTGACCCCGGCGCTGGTGATGGATCGCGAGGCCGAGCGACTGGCTGAGCGTATTCCATCCGATGCGCAGGTCGTTGCCTGCGATCCAGGCGGGGATTCGATGGATTCGCCCCGGTTCGCGGCGTGGCTGCAGGAGCTCCGTGAGCATGCTCGCAGCGTAGCGTTTGTGATCGGCGGTGCACACGGTCTCGGTGAGGCCGTCCGCGGGCGATCGGTCCGTCGATTGTCGTTGGCCCCATGGACGTTGCCGCATGAGGTAGCGCGGCTGGTGCTCTCGGAGCAATTGTACCGAGCGGGCACCATCATTCGAGGCGAACCGTACCACAAGTGAGCAGAGGGCGTGAGTGTCCGTGAGCCAGTTCCGATGTCGGTAGACGGCGTGATCATACGTACGGCCCAGCTGGGCGGCAGCACGCTTTCGCAGGCGGTGCAGCGCGGCGACGTCGGTGGGGAGTGGTATTCCCATCGGCCGTCGTCGCCCGCGGCGTGGCGCGCGCATGCGCTTCAGGTGCGAGCCTCGCTGGAGGGATTCGATTGGCTCACGACGCTCGCGCCGGCCTTCGCGGCAACGGGAGCGGCGGCCGACCGGCTCGCGCAGGCGGCGGCGCGAGGCGTCGTCGTGACGACGGGTCAACAGCCCGGACTGTTCGGCGGTCCGGCGTATACGTGGACCAAGGCGCTGAGTGCGCTGTCTCTCGCCGACGAACTGTCGGCGGCGCTCGATATGCCGGTGGCGCCTGTATTCTGGGCGGCCAGTGACGACGCTGATTGGATGGAAGCGGCCGTTACGCATGTTGCAACAACCCGTGGCCTCCAGACCTTATCTCTCGTTGGAGAACCGACCGAAGGGATCGCGATGGCCGACGTGCCACTTGGCGACCTGAGTGCCGCCCGTGCGACACTCGCCGCGGCTTGCGGATCGGCCGCCCACTCGAGCGTGCTCGACGCCGTCGACGCGGCGTACGTTCCCCACGCCACCGTCGGCGCCGCATACGTCCAACTGCTCCGGGCCCTCCTCGAGCCGCTCGGCATTGCGGTCCTCGATGCGGCGCATCCGGCGTTCCGGGCAGCCTCCGATCCCTTTCTTCGCCGTGCGCTCACCGCAGCGGCGAGCGTCTCCGAAGCACTCTCGGCTCGAACGCAGGCCATCGTGGCGGCCGGCTACGCGCCGCAGGTGGACGGAGTCGACGGATTGTCGTTGGTGTTCCTCACGGCGCTCGTGTCGAAGGCCGACGCGGTTCAGCGCGTTCGAGTTCGTGTTCCTGTGGCGGACGCGGCCACGGTGGCTCGTGAAGCCGAGGTCGGGACACTTGGTGCCAATGTCCTGCTACGCCCGGTGCTGGAGCGGTCGTTGCTGCCCACACTGACCTACGTCGCTGGCCCCGGGGAGTTGGCGTATTTCGCACAAGTCGCACCGATCGCGTCGGCGCTGGGCGCGCCGGCGCCGATCGTTTCGCCGCGTTGGGCCGGCGAAGTCCTCGACGACGACGCCTACCGCGCGCTCGATCGGCTCGGCCTCTCCGAAGAGACGCTGCGCGATCCTCACGCCGCCGAGCAGCAGGTAGCGCAGCGGCTGATGGACGACGGAATCAGCGACACTCTGGAACGGTTGCGAGTCGCGATCGATGCGCAGCTCCGCGCGCTGCGCGACAGTGTCGATGGCGCCGGGTCTCCCGTCACACACGACGTGGTTGCGGGACTCGCGCGCGACCTGACGCACCGA
Organism: Gemmatimonas sp.; assembly: GCF_046594945.1. Taxonomy (GTDB): domain Bacteria; phylum Gemmatimonadota; class Gemmatimonadetes; order Gemmatimonadales; family Gemmatimonadaceae; genus Gemmatimonas. The sequence goes on from NZ_JBKJRB010000096.1 coordinate 4,988, forward strand.
ATCGACAAGTTCGAGCACCGCGTACTGGGGGGCGTCAAGCGCAACGAAGTCGATGCGATGCGCGAGCTCGCGTATGTGCGCGCATCACTGCGACCGATGGGTTCGTCGCCGGAGCGGGTGCTCAATCTGCTGCCGTATCTCGCGCGATTCGGCGTCGGGCTCCTGACGCGCCTTCGATCGGCCTCGCTATCGCACGCGCACGCGCTCGTGCACGGAACTCGCGCCGATTCATGAGTGACGCCGGGGGCGGACGCTCCGCCTTCGTCGTCGGGGCGGGCATCCTGATCAGTCGTGTCGTCGGGTTGCTGCGACAAACCGCGTTTGCGTACTACTTTGGCGCGGGACCGGCAGCCGACGCCTACGGTGCCGCGTTCAAGATTCCCAATGCCGTGCGCAACTTGCTGGGAGAGGGCACGCTCTCGGCGGCGTTCGTACCGATCTACAGCCGGCTGCTGTCGCGCGACGATCCGCGCGCCGCGCGCGCGTTGTCGAACGCGGTGCTCGGACTGCTCCTGGCGGCAACGTCAATACTGACGCTGATCGGGATTCTGGCGGCGCCGCTGTTGACACGCGTGCTGGCGGGGGGGTTCGATGACACGACACGAGAGCTCACCACGCGGCTGACGCGCGTGATGTTTCCCATGACCGGCCTGATGGTGCTGAGTGGCTGGTGCCTCGGCATTCAGAATTCGCATCGACGCTTCTTCTGGTCCTACGCCAGCGCTGCGATCTGGTCGCTTGCCCAGATCGCGCTGCTCCTCATCGGCGGGCCGCACGCCGCCGACACGGCTACACTCTCGTACTGGCTTGCCTGGGCTACGCTCGGGGGTGCGGTCCTGCAGATCGGTGCGCAGGCTCCGGAAGTGCTTCGTCTCGCCGGCCCGCTTCGACCCACCCTCGATCGTGCGGCCGAGGGTGTGATGCCCATGCTGCGCAATGTGCTGCCGGTGGTTACTGCGCTCGGTGTCGTTCAGATTTCGTCATTCGTCGATCTGTACATCGCCTCGTTTCTGCCCTCGGGGGCCGTCGCCAACATCGGGTACGCGAACACCCTGGCGCTCTTGCCTGTATCGCTGTTCGGCGTCTCGGTCGCGGCCGCCGCGCTGCCCGACCTGTCGCGTGATTCCGGTGCCATGGCCATGGAGGCCCTGTTGGAACGGGTGCGCGGTGGTTGGCAGCGCATCCTGTTTTACATCGTACCCAGCGCCGTGGTGTTCATCACGCTCGGTGACTACTGTGTCGGTATTCTCTACCGTGCCGGACGGTTCGGTGTGGCGGAGCAGACGTCAGTGCACTGGATCCTGGCAGCGTACGCCATCGGCCTCGTGAGCTTCGGGTCGGTCAAGCTGCTCGGGTCGGCGTACTATGCCCTTCAGGACTATCGCACTCCGCTTCGCGCCTCGATGGCGAGTATCGTGGTATCGGTGATCGTGTCGGTGAGCGTTGCCGTGCCGCTGCGATCACTCTCCGTAGCGGCGGCTGGCATCGCCCTCGGATCGGCGGTTGGGTCGTACGTCAATCTGGCGATACTTGCCAGTGGATTGCGGCGCCGGCTCGGCGCGTTGTACACGGCGACGATGTGGAGCGGTACACGACGCATCGTGTTCGCAGCATTCGTCGCCGCCGTGGTGGGCACGCTCTTGCGATCTGTGCAGTCTCACTGGTTTCCCACCATGCACCCGCGACTTGCCGGCATACCGGTGCTGAGCGCCTTCGGTGCGACGTATCTCTTGGTGGCATGGACCATGGGTTCGGCTGAAGCCGCGCGATGGCTCCGGCGACCGGTGCGCAAGGTGGGTGCATGAGCGCGGACCACGAGCAGCGGCTCAGCGACGCATTGCTGGTGCCCGAGGACGATTGGACCAGCGCGGCGATTGCGCGCGGCATGCCGACAGGCGTTGCGCAGAAGCTGCCGCATCTTCCCGAATCGCCCGGCGTCTATCTCTGGAAGGACGCCGAAGGGCAGGTGCTGTACGTCGGCAAGGCTAAGCGTTTGCGCTCTCGAGTCAAGAGCTACTGGGCGCAGGATCACTTGAGCAGTCCGAAAACGCGCGGGTTGATGCGAAAGGTCCGGGATCTCGACACGATCGTGGTGCCGAACGAATCGCATGCGTTGATTCTCGAAGCGACGCTGATCAAGGAGTATCATCCGCGCTTCAACATTGCGCTGCGGGACGACAAATCGTATCCGTACATCAAGGTCACGGTACAGGAGCCATTTCCGCGCGTGATCGTGACGCGCCGACTGCAGGACGATGGCGCTCGCTACTTCGGACCGTACACCGACGTCGGCTCGATGCGACGGGCCATGAACGTCGTCAAACGGATCTTCACCGTTCGGTCGTGCCACTACAACCTGCCGAAGGAAGCGCCGGAACGGCCGTGCCTCGATTACTTCATCAAACGCTGCCAGGCGCCGTGCGTGGGATATCAGACCACCGACGACTATCGCGCGATGATCGACGAAGTGGTGTGGTTTCTCGACGGACGCACGAGCGATGTCGTGCGCCACGTGCGGGAACGGATGCTCGACGCATCGGCGCGTCTTGATTTCGAGCGCGCGGGTGAGCTGCGCGATGCGTTGCGACATCTCGAGAAAATGGAGGAACCGACAGTCGTGCTCGAGGTCGAGGGGGGCGACCGCGACGTCGTTGGCTACGCCCGCGACGGGGCAGACGCGTGTGTCGTCATCATGCGTATCCGGGGCGGGAAGTTGCTGGCGCGCGACCACCGTCTCGTGGAGCATGCGGACGACGAGGAGGATGGCGCAGTGCTCGGCGCCTGTCTCGCGCAGTGGTATCGCACCGCCGAAGCACGCGCGGCGGATTTGCTCGTGCCGTTCGACTTCGAAGATCGCGAGTCACTGGCCGCGTCGCTCAGCGGCACCACGATCCGCATCCCGCAACGCGGTCCGCGTCGAGCGCTGGTGGATCTCGCCGACAAGAACGCGCAGCATTTGCTCGAAGAGTTCAAGCTGGCGGCGCTGGAAGCTGATGAACGCGCCGCCGATCCGGTGTACGAGTTGCAGCGAGAGCTGGGCTTGCCGCGCTTGCCGCGTTCACTGATCTGCTTCGACATCTCGCACGCGCACGGCACCGACGTCGTGGCGAGCGCGGTCTGGTTTGAAAATGGACGGCCGAAGCGCGCCGAGTATCGCAAGTTCAAGATTGCGATTTTTGAAGGCAACGATGACTTCAAATCGATGCACGAAGTCGTCACGCGCTATTTCACGCGTCGCGTGACCGAAGAGCTAATGCTACCCGATCTCGCCGTGATCGACGGCGGCAAGGGTCAGCTCGGTGCCGCACGCGCCGCGCTCGATGCGTTGGGCATCACATCGATCGGGTTGATCAGCCTCGCCAAGCGAGAGGAAGAGATCTTCCTTCCTGGCCGTAGCGATCCCGTGCGACTGCCACGTCGCTCGCCGGCGCTTCGCATGCTGCAACAGGCGCGCGACGAAGCCCATCGGTTCGCCGTCACATTTCAGCGACAGAAGCGCGCGGCGCGTACGATCACGTCGGAGCTGCTGAAGATTCCCGGCGTCGGCCCCGGCAAGCGGCGTGCCCTGCTTACGTCCTTCGGCAGCGTGCAGGGCGTTCGAGAGGCGACCGTCGAGCAGATTGCCGCGGTCCCGGGCTTCGGCCCGGCCTCCGCTCAACGGCTGCTCTCGGCGCTGGGCGTTCCATCCCGTGTACCTCCGTCGGAGATTCCCATCGTTCCGACTTCTGACGTTCCTCTCGACTCGACTCCCGAATGACTGCTGCGTCTTGGACTCTGCGCTGTTCCGCGTGCGACATGGCGGCGGCGCGCGATCGCGCCTCCGTGTGCGCATCGTGCGGACAACCCCTTTTCGCGTACTACGCGCCAGTGCCGAAGGGAACACCACTCCTCGACCGGTGGGATGCCTGGCGCTATGCGCCGTTCATGCCGCTGGAGACCGGGGAAGTCCCGGTGTCCCTTGGCGAGGGGCTGACGCCGATGATCGATGCGCCGGCGCTGGCCGCGGCGACCGGTGTTCGCCGTCTCTGGATCAAAGACGAGTCACAGAATCCGACCGTGTCGTTCAAGGCACGCGGAATGAGCGCCGCCGTGACCCGCGCCAAAGCGCAAGGCTACCCCGGCCTCGTGGTACCGACGGCAGGGAACGCCGGTGCCGCCCTCGCCGCCTACGGCGCCGCCGCTGGCATGCCCGTGCGCGTGTTTGCGCCGCGTACCACGCCGCGCCCGATTCTCGACACGATCGAGGCGATGGGTGCGACGCTCGTACGAATCGACGGGCACATTGGTGATGCTGGCAAGCTGGCAATCGCCTACGCGGCGGAATCCGGGTATTTCAACGTCTCGACGTTGCGCGAGCCGTATCGCGTTGAAGGCATGAAAACGATGGGCTTCGAAATGGCCGAACAGCTCGGCTGGCGACTGCCCGACGCGCTGGTGTATCCGACCGGCGGAGGGGAAGGGACGATCGGGATCTGGAAAGCCATCAACGAGCTCATGGCCAGCGGATGGTTGCCCGACGGCGCGAAACAGCCGCGGTACGTGGTGGCCCAAGCCGCGGGATGTGCACCGATTGCGCGAGCCTTTGCCGCCAACGAGGATCGCGCCACGCCCTGGGTCGATCCCGTGACGTACGCCAGCGGACTGCGTGTGCCGTCTCCGCTTGGGGATCGGCTCCTGCTGCGCGTGCTGCGCGAAACCGATGGAATCGCCGATACGGCCACCGAAGAGGCAATTCGCGAGTGGACGCTTCGCTTGGCCATGGCGACGGGCATCGATGCCGCGCCAGAGGGCGGCTGTGCACTGTCGGTACTGCGTGATGCGGTGACGGCGGGCACACTCTCGGCCGACGCCGAAGTCGTGGTGTTTAATACGGGCAGTGGTGCGTCGTACCGCGCGTAATTGCGCCGCTCGCCTATCACTCGAGTGGCGTTTCAGTGTTCGGTGGGACGAATTGCGCTGGACTGAAGGCGCGAAGAGGCGCCGCGCGAACCTGTGCGCCCGTCGGGGTATAACAACGCAGTAGCTATCATGGCACTTACGAGGAGAGCAGTGATGAAGGCTCGGATGTGGACAGCAGTGGTGAGCGCGACGGTGCTGAGCGCGGGAATGCCGGCGGCGGCGGTTGCGCAGGGCGCGTGCGAGATCAACGACAGCAGCCCGTTTCAGGTGAATGGCGCGAAGCAGTACGTCATCGCCGCCGCGGCCGCGAAGCGCGCTGATGAGGTGCCCAAGCACCTGCGGAACGCGATTCGTGTGCTCACCGACGACCCGTCGAAGATCAAGAACGACGCCGGTCGTCAGTGGATGCTGGTGCGCGCCTACGCGCAGTGGCTTCAACGCGAGGACGCGAGCTACGTGATGAAGCGGGGCGACGTTGGTTTTACGCAGAATCCGGCCGGCTCTCAGAACCTGCTCCTCGCCCTCGATTCGGCGGCGACGGCCGTCGAGTCGATGTTGCCGCAATGCACGGACAAAGTGCGCCCGTATCGTGAACAGTTCTTCGGCGAGATCCTGAACAAGTCGATCGCCGCCATGGGCGCAGAGCAGAACGACTCGGCGGCGTACTTCGCGACCCTCTCGCTGCAGGTCGCGGGTTCCGATCCGCGTCCGTGGAACGTGCTGTCGTCCGTCTATCAGAAGCAGAACAAGATGGATAGTGCGATGATCGCGATGGAGAAGGTGATTGCGCTCTCGGGCTCCGACACGCTGTACGCCAAGGTCAAGCAGCAGAGCCGCTATAATCTGGCGGTCATGTCGTTGACCCGTGCCGAGGCGGACGCGGCAGGCGAAAAGAGGGACGCCGAGATCAAGGCTGCTCGTGCGCTGTTGGAGGCATATCTGAAGGACACGCCGGGGGACGCCAACGCGGCGCAGGCGCTGGGTCGGGCAGTTCGTCTGTCGGGTGACACGGCGGCGGTCACGGCGATCTTCGCCGACATGCTCAACGCGCCGGACAAGTTCACGGCTGACCAACTGTTCGAGGCCGCCTCGAACGCTGCCGCGACGGGCCACGACGCCGACGCGTCCAAGCTCTTCGAGAACGGACTCAAGAAGAATCCGTACCATCGGGTGGCGCTGACGAATTACGCCAACGTGTTGCTCACGCTGAAGGACGCCGCTCGCATGGCGCCGGTGGTTACGCGGTTGGCGGAAATCGATCCCAACTTCGACCGGGCCTACCGCCTCATCGCCGCGCTCTGGCAGCTCCGCGCGCGGGCGGAATCCGATCCCACCAAAAAGAAGGCAGCCAACGATTCGGTGTTGTTCTACCTCGATAGGCAGACCAAAACGAATCCGCGGGTCGACATGACGCTCGCCCAGAAGTCGGGGAATGCCTATACCGTCCAGGGCACCGTCAATAACGAAGGTAGCGTCACGGCATCCTGGACGATGAAGCTCGAGCTCCTCGACGCAGCGGGCGCCGTGGTCGCGAGCAAGGACGTAGCGATCGGACCGGTGGATGCTGGTGGGAACACGACCTTCTCGGTGAAACTCGAGGCGCCGAAAGCCGTCGCGTATCGCTACGCGCCCCTCAAGTAAGTCCATGTTCTAAATTGACTTCGGACCTCACAGTTCGTATATTTTGTCACGTGGGTGGCAGCGCTACGGTTGCCGCCCCTTGTCATCCGGGGGAAGGCCTTTGGGCTTCTTCCCCTGTTTTCGTCCCGGGTCATGGTTCGCGTCACACGTGTGCAGCCAGGGAGCATTGCCGACGAGATCGGCATCGTTCCTGGCACTGAACTCCTCGCCGTTAACGAACGGCCGTTGGAAGACTTCCTCGATTGGGAGTTCCTGACGGCCGATGAGGCGTTCATCGTGTCGGCGCGGCTACCGGATGGTTCGGAAGTTGAATACGATATCGAACGGGACGGCGGTGAACCGATGGGTGTGGAGCTCGCGCCGCCTACGGTGCGACGATGCGCCAACCGGTGCGAGTTCTGCTTCATTGAAGGACTCCCCAAGGGATTGCGGAAGGGACTCTACATCCGCGACGACGATTACCGGCTGTCCTTCGCGTACGGCAACTTTGCCACGCTGTCGAACGTGAAAGAAAAGGACATCGCGCGTATCCTCGAGTACCGACTGTCGCCGTTGTACGTGTCCGTTCATGCGACGCCGTGGGAAGCACGGAAGGTCCTCCTCAACAACCCGCGCGTCCCGAATATCGTGGACCAGCTCACGCGGCTGGCCGAGGGCGGTATTCAGTTCCACGGGCAGATGGTCATCGTTCCCGGCCTGAATGATGGCGACGTGCTTGAGCAGTCACTCACCGATCTCTGGACCCTCGGTGATGCGGTGATGTCCGTGGCGCTCGTGCCGGTCGGTGTGACACAGTTTTCGCATCTGTACAACGGCAAGTCGATGGATGCGGTGAATGCTCGCTGCTTGCTCGATACGGTGCATCGATGGGCCGAGCGTGGCGTCGTCGAACGTGGTGACCGGTGGGTGTTCGGTTCTGACGAGCTGTACCTGTTGTCCGACGAGCCGCTTCCCGACATGGCGCATTACGGCGACTTCTCGCAGATCGAGAATGGTGTCGGTGCGGTGACCTCGTTGCGCGCCCGCCTGCGTGCCGGACTCTCGCAACTGCCCCGCCTCGACGGCAAGAAGATTGGCGTCGTGACGGGTGTCTCCATGACGCCGTTGATGCCCGAATTGCTCGACCTGCTACGTGAAGCCACCGGCGCCGAATTTTCGCTCATCACCATGGAAAACTCGTTGTTCGGTCCGACCACGACCACCGCCGGATTGCTGGTGGGGGCCGATATTCGCAAGGCGCTCGTTGATCGGCTCGATCTCGATCTTGCGCTCATTCCCGCCGAGTGCATCAACGACGATGGACTCTTTCTCGACGAAGAGTCGTTCGTGGCGGTGCGAGAATCGCTGCCGATGCCCGTGTACCCTTCGTACGATTTCATAGACGCGCTGGTCCCGGAAGGTGACGCGGCGTTCCAACCAGCCGCATGAGTCTTCCAGTCATAGCCATCGTCGGACGTCCCAATGTTGGGAAGTCCCATTTGTTCAATCGTATCGTCGGCGACGCGTCCGCGATCGTCAGCGAGGAAGCGGGCACGACCCGCGACCGCCATTTCGGCCAGGCCGACTGGGCCGGCCATCACTTCTGGCTGGTCGATACCGGCGGTCTCGTCGAAGATTCGAATGAGCCGATGGACGTCGCCATCCGCAACCAGGTCATGCAGGCGATCGACGAAGCGGATCTGCTCATGCTCGTGGTCGACGCCAAGGTCGGCGTGCACCCCAGCGACGCGCGCCTCGTCGATATCCTGCGTCATGCGAAGAAGCCGTGGGTACTGGTCGCCAATAAAGTCGACGATCCGAACAGCGCCGACTTCTACGACTTCTACCGTCTTGGCGTGACCGACGTGTACCCCGTGTCCGCCGCCAACGGCAAGGGCTCGGGAGACCTCCTGGACGCCGTCGTCGCGGCCATTCCGGAAACGGATGAAGTCCCGTCAGCAGCAGTGCGCATTGCCGTCATCGGCCGTCCGAACGTGGGCAAGTCATCGTTCGTGAACAAGCTGCTCGGTGAAGAGCGACTCGTGGTAAACGACGAATCGGGCACCACGCGCGATTCGATCGACGCCCCGATGCGTTATCACGATCAAGAGATCATTTTCGTCGATACCGCCGGATTGCGGCGGCAGTCGAAGATCGATGACGGCATCGAATTCTACTCGGCGCTGCGCACACGTCGGGCCATTGATTCGTCGGATGTCTGCATCCTCATGGTCGACGCAACGGAGGGGTTGCAAAACCAAGATCTGAAGATCGCGACGCTGGCGTGGGAAGCCGGTCGCGGGCTGATCATGGTAATCAACAAGTGGGACCTGTACGCGGACAAGACGGACAAGAGTTCGGCCAAGTTCCGGAAGGACGCCGTCGAGAAAGTGCCGTATCTTGGCTTCGTGCCTTTCCTGTTCACGTCGGCGCTGACTGGCCAGCGCGTGAACAAGGTGCTCGACATGGCGCTCGAGGTGCAGGCACAGCGCACTCGCCGCATCTCCACGTCGCAGGTCAATGACGCACTGCAGGAGATCATTGCTCGACTGCAGCCGCCGCAGGCGGCGGGTCGCGAAGTGAAGCTGAACTACGCCACGCAGGTGGAGACCTCTCCTCCCACGTTTGCCTTCTTCGGGAATCACCCGGAGCTGATCCCCGAGAACTATATCCGCTTCATCCACAATCAACTTCGAGAGAAGTGGGGCTTCACCGGGTCGCCGATGCGCATCATCATGCGGAGCAAGCGCGAGTCGTGAGTTCCATGCTCGCCCAGGCCGCAACGCTGCTCGCCGCGTACATGATTGGCTCTTTTCCCACGGCGTACCTCGTGGGGAAAGCCAACGGTGTCGATCTGCGGACGGTGGGATCTGGCAACCTCGGTGCGACGAACGTGTTTCGCACGCTGGGGTGGAAGTGGGGGCTGCTGGTGTATGTCGTAGATGGCCTCAAGGGGGCACTACCGGTGCTGCTGCTCCCCGCCGCCATCGGAATGGCGTCGGGGTGGCCGTGGGGAGTCGGGTGTGGCCTGCTTGCGATTCTCGGACATGTTCGCCCCGTGTTCCTGATGGGTAAAGGGGGAGGCAAAGGCGTCGCGACCGCGAGTGGCGTGTTCATCGCGTTGACGCCCATTCCGGCGCTCTGTGCCATCGGCGGTTTCGTGATCGTGGTCGCGACGACTCGGTACGTGTCGCTTGGCTCGCTGGTCGGTGCTGTGGTATTGCCGGTGGCGTTGTTGCTACAGCAACGTGCGATCACGCCGCTCGTGATCGTGAGCGCCGTCGTTGGCGCGTTTGTCTTCTGGACCCACCGTGAGAACATCGGCCGTCTGCGCCGCGGCGAAGAACGCCGCGTGGAACGGACATCGTCGCCTTCCGCCGGAGGACGCGCCTGATGGATCGTACGATCGCCTGTGCCGTGATCGGTGGTGGTGCCTGGGGGACGGCGATCGCCGATCGTCTGGTGCGCAACGGTCATCGTGTAACGCTCTGGGCGCGCGAATCGGATGTGGTCGATGCGGTCAACGCGCGTCACGAGAACCCCCGGTTCCTGCCCGATATCGCGCTGGCACCGGGGCTTATCGCGAGCAGCGACATGGCTGTCGCGCTGCTGGACGCCGGTCTTGTGGTGTATGCCGCTCCGTCGCACGTGCTGCGAGCGGTTGTCGCGTCCTGCGCCGGTGCGATTGCGCCGGGCGCGGTGTTGTCGGTGGCCACCAAGGGCATCGAGCGCGGGACGCTGGCGTTGATGACCGATGTCGTCGCACAGGAAGCGCTCGGGCATGACGTGGTGGCGGTGAGTGGTCCGAGCTTCGCGGCTGAAGTGGCCAAGGGTCAGCCCACCGCCGTCGTCGCCGCCAGCGTCTCGCCGAGCGCGGCCAAACTGGTACAGGGCGCCATGAGTGCTGCCGCATTCCGCGTGTATACCAGCGATGACGTCGTGGGTGTGGAACTCGGCGGCGCGCTCAAAAACGTGATGGCGGTTGCCACGGGTATCCTCGACGGGCTCGGGCTCGGGTACAATCCGCGAGCCGCACTCATGACACGCGGTTTGGCGGAGATGACGCGACTTGGGGTCTCCCTCGGAGCACGTGCCGAGACCTTCGCCGGGCTGGCGGGCCTCGGTGATCTCGTGCTGACCTGCACCGGCGCGCTTTCGCGCAACCGCGCGCTCGGCGTGGCGATCGGGCAGGGGCAGTCGCTCGACGAGGCTCTGGCGGGAAAGGACAGTGTGGCCGAAGGCGTGCTGAACGCGCAGAGTGCGAAGGCGCTGGCCGACCGGGCCGGTGTCGAGATGCCGATCATCGATGCGACGTATCGGATCCTGTTTGAGAAACAGGATCCGCAGGAAGCGGTTGCGGAGTTGATGGTGCGCGAACTGCGCGCGGAGCGCGACTGAGTTGGCAGCGCCCCGCGGCGAACCGATCCAGGAGTTCTATTCGATTGGTGAGGTCTGTTCACTCACCGATCTGAAACCGCACGTGCTGCGCTATTGGGAGAGCCAGTTCAAGCTGCTTAACCCAGCCAAGAATCGCAGCGGCAATCGTGTGTACGCCCGTCGCGAAGTTGAGCTGATTCTGCTCGTGAAGCATCTGCTCTACACTGAGAAGTTCACGATCGACGGCGCCCGACAGAAGCTCGATGAGCACCGCAAGGGCGGCTCGCTGCGACCGACGGCCCGAGCGGCGCTCGAAGTGGAGACGCTCGAGAGTATCGAGCGAGATCTGGCGGAGTTGCAGGCCATGCTCGATGACCGACCGGCACCGCGTCCTCGATAGCGCGACCCACGCCGTGTTTTTGCGTGTTCGCTCTCTTCGCTTTTCGTCTTTCACCCGATCCGATGCGCATTCTTCTCAGTAACGACGACGGCATTCTCGCCAAGGGCTTGGGCGTGCTCGAGCAGGCCTGTCTGCCGCTCGGCGAGCTTAGCGTCGTGGCCCCAGATCGTGAACAGAGCGCGACCAGTCATTCGCTGACGCTGCATCATCCGCTGCGTCCGGTGCGACTCGGTGAGCGTCGTTGGCAGGTGGACGGCACGCCGACCGATTGCGTCATGCTCGCGTGCGAAGCGCTGCTCGACGCGCGCCCTGACTACGTGATCAGCGGTATCAATCACGGCCCGAACATGGGCGAAGATGTGCTGTATAGCGGCACGGTGGCGGCGGCGATGGAAGGTCTCGCCCTCGGCATTCCGTCCATCGCGGTCTCATTTGCCGGCAGCGTGCTGCGCGCGGATGCGCTGCTCGAGACGCAGGTGGAGGTGTTGCGCGATCTGTTGACGCACCTGATGTCGCTCACGTCGTTCCCGCGAGAAACGCTGTTGAACGTGAATCTTCCCAACGTGGCCGGTGATCAGATCAAGGGCGTGCGTCTCACGCGCCTCGGTCGTCGCGTGTTCAGCGATTCCATCACCAAGATGAAGGACCCTTGGGGTCGCGAGATCCTGTGGATCGGCGGTGGCAGTGTGGAGTGGAGCGGTCCAGACGACTCCGATTTCCGCGCCGTGCACGACGGATATATCTCGGTGACCCCGTTGCATCTCGACCTCACGCACCGCGATGTGCTCGATACGGCGACGGATTGGTGGCGTCCACTGTAGAGCCGGAGTTCCGTGGCGCGCGTCGACGGCTCGTCGAGGCGCTTCAAGACAAGGGCATTCGCGATCTGGCCGTGCTGCGGGCGATCGATCAGGTGCCCCGGCATCTGTTCGTACCGCCCACCGTGCGCCACCGCGCATATGAAGATTCGGCCCTGCCGATCGGCAGCGGGCAGACGATCTCACAGCCCTATGTGCACGCCCGCGCCCTTGAGCAGCTGATGCTCACGGGCAAGGAGAAGGTGCTCGAGATCGGCACGGGTTCCGGCTATCAGACGGCGCTCTTGTCCGAACTCGCGGCGCAGGTGTTTTCGATCGAACGTTTTCCGGCCTTGCTCGACAAAACGCGCCCGATTCTGCAGCAGGCCAACGTGCGTAACGTCTCCATCCTGCTCGGTGACGGCACACTCGGCTGGCGTGAGTATGGTCCCTATGACGGCATCGTAGTCAGCGCTGGCGCGCCGCACGTGCCACCGGCGTTGGAGGAGCAGTTGGCTGAAGGTGGACGGATGCTGATTCCGATCGGTGGTAGGGACGAACAGATGTTGACACTGTTCGTAAAGCGCAACGGAGTTTTAGAAGGTCGTGACATCGTTCCGGTCCGCTTCGTCCCCTTAATTGGGGCCGGTGGTTGGCCGGCCTGATTGATCTGGCCGTTGCGCACGTTTGCGCGCGACTGCTCCTCGGCGCATCTTCGGCACTCACGGACTGACCACGCTATGTCCACACCTGCCTCAACTCCATCTCACGGCGCCATCGAGCGCTCACCCGCCGCTCCCTACGCGTTTCCGCAAGCGAGGAGCGCGTCGATAGAGCGTGGCCTGCAGTCGGGTTGGGCCAACGTCGGTCCGTACGTGCCGGAGCCATGGCGTGGAAAGCCCGTCGTTGAGCGCCCGGTAACGCCGCGCTTCGTCGCGCCGATCGCCTCGGCCCATGCACCACCAGCGGAGATGCCGGCGACCGGGATGCCACCATCGTATCCGACGCCGGCGTACTTCACGCCGCTCGGATCGCAGGCGCAGGATGACTTCGTGACGCCGGCATTCGCGCTCCCGGCGTTTGTCGATGCCACGGAGGAAGTCTTCGCCGTGTCCTTGATCGAGCCGCCCCCGCCGCTGGAACCGGAGGTAGCGTCGCTGCCGTGGATCGATGCATTTTTGTCATCGACCCCGGCAATGCCGATGCGGGCGGTAGACGAGTCGACCGCGCCACACTCGCCGCCCGCCTCGGACACACCGATGCCGTCGGATGCGTGGGCGCTTGACGAGGCAGCTGCGCAGCTGCGGTCGCTGGCGGATGAACTACGCGACCACGAGGGCATTGCCAGTGACGCGGGTGAGTCCGCACGGTTGTTCGACGCGTCGCTGACCCCGGAGCCACTTCCGGCGTGGAGCGACGATGACCTGATCGACATCATGCCGCTTCAGAAAGACGGCGCGATCGCGTCGGCTCGGGTGCCCACTCCGGGCTCGAGCAGCGTCATCGAACCTTGGGCCGATCGGGCACGTCGGGCGGGGGAGGAGAGCGCGGAGGCGGCGGCCAAGGCACTCGAGGTGCTCGCGCGCCGCGTGCGAGACGGGGAGATCTCGCTGGCGGGGTACGAGCCCCGTCTCGGCGATGCTGCCGCGTTGGCGGCGGCGCTGGCCGCACTCCTTGGCGTCCGTCGCTGATGGCGCTGGCGGTTCGCCGCTATCGAGTAGAAGGGGAAGTGCAGGGGGTTGGCTTCCGGTGGTATGTGCGTGCGCAGGCGCGTGCGCTCGAGCTTGCTGGCTGGGTCCGGAACGAACCAGATGGCGCTGTGGTACTGGTCGCTTCCGGTGAGGCGGAATCGTTGGACGCGTTAGAGCGTCAATTGCATATCGGTCCGCGCCACTCGACTGTCACGAACGTGGTCCGACGGGAACTCACGAGTTTCGACGCGGTCGGGTTACCGACCGCATTCGTGATCGAGCGCTAAGCCACGTCGTGTGATAACTTGGCGCGCATGGCTGCCGCTCTAATCGACCGATTGACCGCTACACTCCGCGACGTCCCGCACTTCCCGTCGCCGGGTGTTCTCTTCAAGGACATCACCCCGGTGCTGGCCGATCCGGCACTGATGCGCGACGTGATCTCTGCGATGGTGGCCCCGTACCGCGGCGCCGGCCTGACGCATGTCGTCGGGGTGGAAAGTCGTGGCTTTCTGTTCGGCATGCCGATGGCGCTGGAACTCGATGTGCCATTCGCGCCTGCGCGCAAACCCGGCAAGTTACCGTGGAAAACCGCGCGTGAGTCGTACGACTTGGAATACCGGAGCGACGTGCTCGAGATGCACACGGACGCGGTCGGGGCAGGTGCTCGCGTGCTGGTGGTCGACGATGTGCTCGCGACCGGCGGCACGGCGGCCGCAACCTGTCGACTCATCGAGCGGCTCGGGGGGAAGGTCGTTGGCCTGTCGGTACTGGTCGAGTTGTGCTTTCTTGAGGGTCGCTCGCGGTTGCCAGGGAGAGAGGTGCATTCCGTGGTAACGCTGTAGGCACCGAACCGACGGGCAGTCTTGCGCGCAGCACTCCTTCGCGAGCGGGCAAGACGTGAACTGTCGGCTGGTGTTCCGTAGGGCAATGCTCGAGCGCTCTTTCCACACGGCACCTTCATACGCCATACGGTACGCCATGCGGTACGCCATGCGGTACGCCATGCGGTACGCCATACGGTACGCCATACGGCGACTCAGCTGGCTGCGGGCGAACCGGCGCGGAGGGAGCCGCTCGCCGTGTCATCAAGAGTACAAGTATGGCAGCGTCGCCGCGTGCGACCCGACCCTGCGAGTCGAGACAGGCTCACTCCGAATCGGTGTCTGGCGGCGGACACCGAGCGGAGTGAGGCAACTTGCGAGGACTTGAGTCGTCGGCTTCAGGTGCGCAAGTTTACCGCTCGCCCTTACACTACACGCCCCCGAACCACGTTCTGATTCGTTGTGCGTTGTCGTCCTCGTAGCTCAGTTGGATAGAGCGGAAGTTTCCTAAACTTCAGGCCGCAGGTTCGATCCCTGCCGGGGACATCAGTTGCGACTAATGCAAACGCCCCCATACAATCCGGGGGCGTTCGTCACTATATTTAGAGGCTAGATCCGTCCGCTCCGTTGCCGCACGCGTGATCGTGCCACCGGAGGCTGGGCGCACCCATCGTTGCCCCTCATCGCTGGTCTTCCGCATGGCCCAGTCGTCCCGTTCCGCGTCGTCCTCCTCAAGCCTCTCCGACGATCCGATGGAGAGGCTTGGCGATTGGTTCCAGTCGAACAGCCGTCCGATCGGCATGGCGGTTGGTGGCGTCGCCGTTGCCGCGTTGGCGATCTTCGGCTACCGTAGCTACTCGTCGGGCCAGAACGCCAAGGCCTCAACGGCGCTCTACGCCGCGCAGGCCCCGATGGCCCAGGGCAAGCTCGACGAAGCCACGAAGGCGCTCGACAAGGTCGCGAAGAGTTATTCCGGAACCGCTGCCGGCCAGCAGGCGGCATTGCTTCTGGCTCAAACGCTCTTCGAGCAGAAGAAGTACGCCGACGGTATCTCCTCACTTGAGAAGTCCGTGGGCAGCGCCAGTGCCGACTTCAAGGCGTCGATGGAGTCGATGATCGCGGTTGGATACGAACTCCAGGGTAAGATGGCTGAGGCGGCGACTCACTACGCCAAGGCGTCGACGGCCGCGAAGTTCGACAACGACAAGAATAGCTACAAGGCGTCGGAAGCCCGCAGCTTGATGGCGGCCGGCAAGAACGCGGAAGCCAAGAAGATCTGGGAAGAGTTGGTTAAGTCCGACAGTCCGTCGGCGCAGGAAGCCAATGTCCGGTTGGGCGAACTTGCCGGTGCGGGAAAGAACTGATCGACGCGGTGTGGAGTGAACAGCACCGCGAGCGTTTTGTGAAGTGGTAGGTGACGGCGGTCCGGAGTAGATCCGGACCGCTGTTTTGTTTGCGGCAGAGACGACACTAACGGGCCCCGAACACGTCGCAATAGCGTCATTCTGTGGATACTGTCTCCTTATTGTATGCGCATAATACATGTTATGTAAACCAATGTTGGTGGATAACTGTGGGAAACATTCTGGGGATTTCTCCATCCACCTGTGGATGAACGCAGCAACGTTATGCACAGCATATGGTTAGGCTGTCTGCGTGAAGGCAGATGAACCGTCAAAGCTCACGAACTGTAAAGCTGTCCACCTTCCCACATGGATCTTGTGATCAAAACCGCATGAGTCCGCGACTCAACCAATCCGCCGTGCGACCCGCACACACCACCGGATCACGACGCTCTCGCAAGCCGCTAGATCGACTCGATCACGCCGCGGAACACCACGCGGCCCTCGCCACGAAGTGTCGGCTCAAAGCCTGACGCGGTCGCCGACAGCCGCACTTCCAGATCACGCCGAGAACTCGTCCGGATCGTGACCGTCGATGACGTAGCTAACCCCCACGCTGCCAGCAGTACCGCCGTGGCAACAGCCCCCGTACCGCACGCCAAGGTTTCCCCTTCGACGCCTCGCTCGAAGGTACGATACCGCCATCGCTTACCAGGCAACGACGAAACCCAGTTCACATTTGCCCCCGCTGGCCCAGAGGCCGTGTGGCGGCGAAGCGTCGGCCCTCGACCGTCCACGTCCACGTGGTCGGCATCATCACACAGGATCACCAAGTGCGGAATGCCGGCTAGTGCGAACCCGATGCGTTGCTCCCCCGCCACCAAGTCGATCGGCATGGCGGTGTGGATCACCGTGACCGGCTGCAAATCGATCTCGGGCTCTGAATCGGCGAGACGACTGGCAATGAGTCCGGCCGGCGTGGTGAGCGTCATCCCCGACGCGGAAGCAAGTCCCAGCATCGCCGACAGTGCCGTCGAACAGAGCGTCGCATTTCCACAGAGATCAGCCGGCGTCCCGTCGCGATTAAAGTAGTGCAGTCGCACATCGGCATCGGGCGTTGCAGGCTCGATAACCACTAGCCCGTCAGCTCCTATCCCGTTGTTTCTATTACATATAGACCTGATCAGCTCAGGTGCTGTCACAATGTCGCGCGACACCTCACGCCCGTCGAAGAACACGAAATCGTTGCCCGATCCCGTCATCTTCACAAAGGGGATTCCCCGCAACGGGGAGTGCGGCGACATCAGGCGTTCCCCGTGATCGCCCACCATCGGAGCCGCCACACCATCCAAATCGCCTCCCGTACGATCCGCTTCGACATCTTCGATTCGCCTTCCGTACGATCGTGGAACACAATGGGTATCTCCGCGATGCGAAATCCACGCTTCCACGCTCGAAAGCTCATCTCGATCTGGAAGGCGTATCCGTTGGAGCGAACCTGGTCGAGCGGAATCGCCATGAGCACTTCACGGCGGAAGCACTTGAAGCCGCCGGTCGCGTCACCGAGCCGAAGTCCGGTGACCGCGCGCGCATAGATGTTCGCGCCATACGATAAGATCAGGCGAGTCATCGGCCAGTTGACGACCGTCACCCTGCCATCGCGGTAGCGCGAGCCGAGCACCATATCGGTGTCGCGGATCGCGGCCAGGAACTCCGGCAGGTGACTGGGATCGTGCGAGAAGTCGGCGTCCATCTCAAAGATGAAGGCGTATTCGCGCTCGAGCGCCCATTTAAACCCCGCCAGGTACGCACGGCCGAGTCCTTCCTTCCCCGCACGATGGAGCACGTGGACGCGGCGATTGGCCGCGGCCAGCTGATCGGCGAGCTGTCCGGTGCCGTCCGGAGAGTTATCGTCGACCACCAACACATCGAGGCGCTCATCCTGGGCCAGGATCAGCGGGACGATGCGGGTCACATTTTCGCTCTCGTTATACGTTGGTACGATCACTAGGCCGCGTTCGCCTAACGCGAGGCAGCCACGAGCCGGTGACGGAATTCGCGTCACGTCATCCTCCTTCGGCCAAAAAAACGTCGGCCGTCGTACCGGCCTTTCGGTCAAGGGCGAATCCGATGATCCACCAGAGCAGTGCCAAGCCAAGTGCCAGCAAAGTCAACAACTTCCCCGTGTGATATGGTGCGCTGTCGAAGCGGAGCTGTACGGACTTCGCGCCCATGGGCAGCTCAACGCCGATAAGTGTAAAATCCGCACGCGCTATCGTGGCCGGTTTGCCATCCACCGTCGCGCTCCAACCTGGATAGAAATTTTCAGACACGATCAACGCGCTACCCGCCGGTGCCGGTCCTTCGAGGGTAAGGTCGATCGCCCCGGCCTCATACTTCGTAACCGCGACGCCGAAGGCTACAGGCTCGGGCAGCGGAGAGTTCACCGGTCTTGACTGAATGGTCGATGCCGTATCAAAGATCGCGACGCGCTTCAGGTCGAACAACGGGTTGAGCACGGTCGCTTTGGTCGTCTGGTCGTCGAGCTTCACGATCAGCGGCGCAACCCACGCCGCTGGGTGATCACCGGGTAACTCGTACAAATACGTCATGGTGCCGGCCGCGTTTCTTACCGGACCCGCGGCCAGCTTTGCGCCCTGAAATGGTAAGCCGGGCGTGTTTGTGTAGAAGAAACGCGCGTTGGTGAGCGCCCAGAAGTTGGGGTTGGCTATCGACTCAAAACCCTCGCTCTTGCCGTAGAGCTCTTGGTAGCGGCCGAGTTCGTTTCCGTGGTAACCAAGCACGCCGCGTATGCCGTGGTGCATGAGAGCGTCGCCGAGCACGAAGGGGTCGTGGGGCGCCATGTTGTCGCCGAGGGGAATGGCGATGACACGGGCCGGTTCCGGCTGCGACTTGAGGAATCGAATGATATCGTCTTCAGCATAGAGCAAATCGGCGCGGGCCGAAAAGATCCAGTAGTCTCGCTCCACACTCCACAGGTCGAGTGCTACCACGGCCGCGAGAAGCCACCCCGCCAGTGGCGCTTTCAGCGCCCCGCGAGCGACGGCGATCATGAGCCCGAGCAGCGCCAGGACGGCGACGGCCGCTCGCCATGCGCCGGCCACCACGTGCCGCGCGTTGGCTTCGATGAGATCGCCGCGCGCATCGCCGTGGATTGACATCGCGAGGTTGGTGAGCGTTCCCGAAGTCGCAAGGATACCGACGAGCAGCGCAAAGCTACCCCAGCCGATCACGTACCGGATGGTCCCCTTCCCCGCCAGCACCCGTTCGGCTCCAAACGCGGCGAGCACGGCGCAGGAGAAGGCACTCACATAGAGAATCGTGCTGGGCGCCCGGAAAAACTTGGAGCCGGGGACGACCGCGTAGACCAGCTGATAGAACGGGGTGTGGCCGCCCCACGCCCAGAGCAGCGAGACCATCAGCGCGCCGAGCCAGAACCAAGCATGTGAGCGATGTCGGTTCACGAGTCCGCCGCCGAATGCGAAAAGCGCCAGGACCAGCACAGTGGCACCGATATACTCGCTATGAAAGTGGATGCGGTTACGGCCCCAATAGCGCTCCAGGATTCCCGAGAACTGGGGAAGATACATGTTGATGGTCTCCTCGAGCGGAAACGAAAAGCTGGTGGCGTAGTCGTATCCCTTGCCACCGGCGCGCGGAGACCAGGGCACATATTCCTGAACGGGGAGATACTGAATAGCCCCCATCACTGCGCCGAGCGCGACGGCACCGAATGCCAATGCCAGTCGGGGGACTCGGCGGGACGGGGTCGCGTCGCGGGTCGACGTTGAAGGCGCCGAGGCCAGACTCCACGGTCGACGGGCGAGGAACAGGGCGTACGCACCGCACGTGAGCAGCATATACTGCAGGAGTTGTGGATGCGGCGACAACATGGCCAGTCCGACGATCAGCGCCAGCAGCCCCCAGGCACCACGGCGTCCATCGCGCATGCCGCGCACCAGTGCCCAGAGGGCGGCCGGCAGCAGTGCACTGACGAACAACTTGCCGTCGTGTCCCGGCGACGCGTAGGACGCGACCGCCCCGCTGAGCAAATAGGAGACACCGCCGATAGTGGCACTCTGGAACCGAACGCCAGCCGCGCGCAGGAAGCCGACCGTGAAGACGCCGGCGAGGAACGTGTGCAGCACGAAACCCCACGTCATCGCGATGTCGGTGGGAAGCAACCAGCGCAGTAGGAACGTGGGGTAGAAGATATCGCCGTGCATGGCCGCGACGTACGGCATGCCACCGAACTGGAACGGATTCCATTGCGGGAATCCTTGTCCGTCACGGAGCGCGCGTGCGGCGAACTCGCGGAACGAATACCCGGCGATATACTGATCCGAGTTCGGGTTGACGAGAAACGCACCACCGAGCGCCGGCCATGCCAGCAGCATTGTCGCGAGAAAACAGACGAGTGTCCCCCAGGCTAGAGGAAAGCGAGGTGACGGGGGCGGCGCATTCATCGCGTCAGAGCGAGCCATCGAGAAGACGGGAAGGGTGAGCACTGAGCACGTTCCAAGCGGAACCACTCATGTCGCGCGCTGCAGCGCCGCCCGCTGCGCGGCGGGGAGGACGAGCAGGCTGACGAGTCCCGGCAGCACCTCGAGCAGGGTCAGCCAAACGCGAGATGTGACGCCGAGGATTACGGCGTCCCCCTGCCCTGCAGCACCGACGCCTACGAGGAAAACGGTCAGCGCCGCCTCGCGGAATCCGAGTCCACCGGGAGAGAAGAGGACGAGGTATCCGATGAGGTAGGAAGCCGTGAATACTGCGATGAACAGCGTCGGATCGCTACTGATGCGCGGTGTCACGCCGCGAGAAAACAACGCAAACGCAACACCGTATCCCAGCCAGGACGCGGCGTGCATCGCGGTCACTCCCCAGAGCGTCCCGGGGGTAAGCTGTCGGCCAGACATCGACACGCCGCGCTTTTCGGCGAACCACCCAAGTACCCGTGGCAGAATCAAAGGCAACGCCAGCACGCCGGCCACGAACACGACGGTGGCAATCACGGCACCGGTGCGGAAACCGGGATAAACCGTGTCCAGCCCTTCCGCACCCGTGATGACGGCAACGCCGAACCCGGCACCGATGTTCAACAGTGTTCCGAGCACGGCGGCACCGGCGGCCGCCGCACCCGAGACGCCCTCGCGCGCGGCCAACACACTTAGGGCACCGACCGACCACACCTTGCCCGGAATCCATCGACCGAGATTCGCGATGGACCAAATACGTACCGCCGGCAGATAGGCAAGTTCGCCGCCCCACCCGCGCAAAAGCAGACGCCAGCTTTGAATCAACATTGCGTAGACCGCCAGCACGCTCACACTCGCCGCGACAATCCAGCGCCACTCCACGTGCAGCTCCCGCGCCGACGCCCGCATCTCGGTCCACTGGCCGTGCAGGGCCCACGCGATGAACACGCCCGTGAAAAGCAGCAACAGGAACTTGAGTGCGGGATGATACCGCATGCCGCGCTCACGCCAGATCGCGGCGTTCGTCATCGCACCGCCTGTCGATAGTGCGTGAGGTATCGATCGGCCACGGCGTCGGGAGCAAAACGCGCAAGCATCTCATGCCGCGCGCTCATCCCGAGTTCTCGCGCGGTGATCTCGTTGGCGAGTAGGCGGGCAAGCGCTTCGCCCAAAGCGCGCGTATCCCCGACCGTGACCAGCGTACCACCATGCTCCGGGCGCACGACATCGATCAGGCCACCGTCCGCGTACGCCACCACCGGCGTGCCGCACAGCTGTGCCTCCACGGCAACCAAGCCAAGCCCTTCTTCGCGTGACGGGATCGCCAGTGCGCGCGCTCCTTGATAGAGGGGGACCAGTGCGGGCTGCGGGAGTGCACCGTACCAGCACACGCGGTCGGTGAGGCCGAGTTCCGTGGCGCGGATCTTCAACGCATCGCCATCCGGCCCGTCGCCGACCACGTGGAGGGAGGTCGGCGCTCCGTCGCGCTCCGCGTCATAGGCACACATGGCCGGCGACACCATCGCGTCGAGCAAGTCGGCAAGCCCCTTCTGCGCGTTCAGTCGCCCAACAAACAGGATCCCGCGCCGCACGGCCGACGGCTCGGCGGCAGGGGCGAAGTACCGCGCATCGACCGGCATCGGTGAAACAGCGATCGACACGTCGGGTGCAATACGGCGCGCGGCCTCGGCCAGCCATCCAGAGACGGCCGTACACCTAGCCGCCTCGCCGAGCACGGCGCGCATCACGGGGTGCGCGAGGGCCGTCCGTTGCGCGAGGCGCACGTCGGAGCCGTGCATAGTGATCACCAGAGGTGGATCGCCCGCCCGACGTGCGCGCCAGAGTGCGAGCGCCGACGGGAACCACCAGTGTGCGTGCACGATGTCGTACGGGGTGCCGACGCGAGCGGCGGCATCGATCTGCAAACGAACGGCGCGACGCATCGCCCGCAGCATACCCAGTAGCGCCAGTTTTCCGCCCCACGACGACATCACCTGTTCCGCCATGTTGCCGGCATACGCGAGGGTCATTCGCGAGTCGCTGGCGTAGCGCACCCGCTGAATGCGAACGCCTTCCAGCATTGCTTCGTGCGCGAGGCCAGCGGCGGCTGGTGCCAGGATGTCGACGGTGGCACCGGCCGACTGCAGCGCGACCGCAAGTCGCAACACGAATGAGCCGGCCGCATCGCCATCGAAGCGCGGCACGTTGTGGGTGACGAAAAGTACGCGCACGGCGCGAGGCACCGGAGCGCCGGCCGTCAGCCGCGGTCGCGATCGACGCCGGGTGTCACGGCGAGCGTGACGTCGTCGGCATCCTCGTCCTGCTGCGCGCTTGCCAGATCATCGAGCTCGCGTCGCAATTCGCGCACTTCGGAGCGCTGCTGCGCGATCTGCTCGCCAAGCAATCCGGTAGCGAAGAAGATCGAGCCAAGCATGAGGCACGTCTGAATGACCGTCCAGACCCAACGCTGCCCCTGTCCGGTAATCGCGAGCCACCCGAGCGCTCCGAGTCCGGAGAGCACGCCGACGGCGAACAACGCGACGCCGAGCATGCCGAAGGCGAGCAACGGCTTCTGACCAAACTTCAGCTCAAACCAGACCGCGAGCATGTCGAGCACGCCGATCGGAATGCGCGACAAGCCGAACTTCGATTTACCGGAGTGGCGCGCATAGAGCGGCACCGGCACCTCCGTGACCGTAAAGCCCTGAGCGGCCGCCATGACGATCATGTAGCGATGGAAGTCGGGGCGCATTGGCAGCGCCGCCATGATCTCTCGGCGATACGCTTTCACGTTGTTCAGATCGCGCACCGGCACGTGGAAGAGCGTGCGACTGAGCTTGTTGTAAATGCCCGACACAAAGGCCTTCTCGTACTTCCCCTGCTTGTATCCCGTGACCATATCCGATTCGCCGGCCAGGATCGGATTCACCAGCCGCGGAATATCTTCCGGCTTGAATTGGAGGTCAGCCGGATAGAAGACGAGCACGCGCCCGTGTGACTGGAGGTAGCCGGTACGCAGCGCTTCAGCGATCCCGCGCTGGGCGCGATGGCGCACAGGTCGCAGGAACGCATACTGCGCGCGGAGCTCCTGAAGGAGCGCCCAGCTTCCGTCAGTCGAACCATCGTCGACCACCACCACTTCATAGCGGGCCGACTCGCCGCGAAACGTGGCCTCACACAGTTCCAGGAAGAGCGCGAGGTTCCCCGCCTCATCCTTGGCAGGAACGAGCACGCTGACGTCTACGATAGCGGTAGACGCCAGACGGGAAGTACGCCGAAGCGGACGGAGGGAGACGGCCATTCAGAGAGAGATGAGATCGCGATCAGTCGAGCGCGGGGGTCAGACGCGTTTGCGCATGCGGGCCGGAAGCACGCCGAGCTGGTCACGGTATTTGGCCACCGTACGACGCGCAATCTGCACACCGGTTTGCTGCAGAATCTCGACGATCGCCTGATCGGTGAGCGGATTCTTGCTGTCTTCCCCCGACACCAACTTCTGAATCTGGTCCTTGATACCACGCGCGGAGACGTCGTCACCGTCGCTGGTGGCGAGTCCCGACGAAAAGAAAAACTTTAGCGGCAGCACACCGCGCGGTGTTTGCACAAACTTCTCGTTGGTCACGCGACTGACGGTCGATTCGTGCATGCCCACGGCCTCGGCGACCTCACGGAGCGTAAGCGGACGCAGCGCCTGAACACCACGCTCGAAGAAGTCCCGCTGCCGATCGACAATGTAGTGCATGACTTTCAACATCGTCTGACGGCGCTGCTCGATCGCCTGAATCATCCAGTTTGCCGAGTTCAGCTTACTGGCAATGAAGTCCTTACTCTCGGTATCGAACTTCTTCTTGTCGCGCGCGATCTCCTGGTAGGCGCGCGACAATTTGAGCCGCGGCAGATTGCCGTCGTTCAAGAAGATATGATATGCCTGACCGATCTTGTCGACGACCAGGTCAGGGATGATGTAGTTGTCACCAGCGGCGCTGTAGCGTAGTCCGGGCTTGGGATCGAGCTTGGCGATTTCGTCAGCCGCGCTCTGCACTTCCTGCGCGCTGATCCCGAATCGTTTCGACAGTTCGCTCCACCGGTGCGAGATGAGCTCTTCGAACGACTCCTCGACGAGACGGTACGCCATCGCATCACGATGACCGGCGGCGCGAAGCTGCAGCAGCAGACATTCACGGAGATCCCGTGCCCCTACACCGGGCGGATCGAGCTCTTGAATGATGGCGAGCATTGCCTGCATCTCGGCGTCGCTGAAGGGCGCGACGTCGGCGTCGCGCTCTTCCGCCTCCGCCGCGAGCCACTCATTCACGCCACGCTGGATCACTTCGATCGGACAGGCGAGGTAGCCGTCATCGGAAATGTTGCCGACGAATTCATCCGCCAAAATCGCTTCACGCGCCGACATCTCGATCAGCGTGAGCTGCTCGGTGAGATGGTCGGAAAGATGTTTGGTATCGACCGTGACCGGCTCGTACCACTCGCGCTGCTCATGTTCTTCGCGCTGACCGCCGGTCTCGAATCCATCCAGCAACACCGCTTCCCAGTCAACTTCATCGTCGCCGGTCTTCTCCGGCTCGGACTCGACGTTCGTATCCGGCTCGGCCAGATCCTGCGCCTCGGGCACTTCGTCAGCGTCCGGCGACTCGTCGTCTTCGTCCTCGGGCTCAACGAGATCGAGAAACGGATTCGTCAACAGCTCCTGCTTGAGGTGCTGCTGAAGGTCGAGCAAGGGCATGTACAACAAATCCATCGCCTGATATAGGCGCGGATTTACCTTGAGCTCCTGTCGGAGTCCGGTACTCTGCTGGAGACCTGGCCTCATGACGTCACCACCTCTTCATCCGCTTCAGCGAAGCGCGCGCGGAGTCGCGCAGTCAGCGTCGGCCCTAGATAGATCTCCGCGACCGTATCGTCGAACACCAGTTCGCGAACCGTGCCGGAGACTTTCACCTGCCCATCGAACATGATGTACGCCCGGTCCACAATGTCCAGCGTCTGCTCAACATTGTGGTCACTGATGAGTACGCCGATACCACGGTGGCGCAGTCCAGCCACGATGGTCTGGATGTCGTGCACCGCGATCGGGTCGACACCGGCAAAGGGCTCATCGAGCATCATAAACTTCGGCTGCGTCACCAGCGCGCGGGTGATCTCCAACCGACGGCGCTCACCGCCGGAGAGTTGAAAGGCGCGGCTGCTGCGCAGGTGCTTGATACTGAGTTCATCGAGCAGCGTCTCCAGGCGATTCGTTCGCTCCGCCGAGGAGAGCGGAAGCGTTTCCAGAATGGCCAGAATGTTCTGTTCAACGGTGAGCTTTCGGAAGATCGACGGTTCTTGTGAGAGATACCCGATGCCGTGACGCGCCCGCTGGTACATCGGCATGCTCGTGATGTCCTGGCCGTCGAGCTTGATGCGCCCCGACTGCGGCTCGATGAGACCGACGAGCATATAGAACGTTGTGGTCTTGCCGGCGCCGTTCGGCCCGAGCAGTCCAACGATCTCCCCCTGCGCTACGCGCAGCGCCACATCATTCACCACGCGACGACCACGGTACGCTTTTACCAGTCCGTCAGCACTAAGGACCGAATCGCCGGTGACGGGCAGGTCCGTGGTCGGCGTGGCGGCGCGGCCGACGCGGGGGAATTCGCCGGTGGCCTTGAGTTGACGGGCCAGATCGACCCGATGCGCCCGTAGCGCCGTCCAAAGCGACGGCAAGACCTGCACCGTGGATTCGGGCGACGAGAGGCCGTGCGCCGGAATCTCGAGCACCTTTCCCGCGGCAAGACGTGGCAGAATCTCCGTCGCGAGATGGGCACGCACCTCGTCCATGGGCAGGCGCGTGCCGTCGGCGTGCTGTTCGATGTAGCGACCGGCGATAGCATGCAATGCCGCCGACCCATGCGCATCCGCCGCCTCGATCACCGCCCCGAGCGCCAACGCCATCGACCGATCGCCGTGCACGACGCGATCGACCAACGCGATGGTCTCCTCAAGCGAAGTCGGCGTGGGCGATGCGGAATCGGTCATGACGGGCGGCGAGAGATGGTGACGGCGGCGGCGGGAAGCGGGAAGAACGTGGAAGCCGGCGACTCTGGTCGAGGCGCCGTTGGAGCGAGCGGGGGCTTCTTGGCCACCGATGTCTTCGCGGTCGTGTCTGCTAGACTATCCGGCGTCGGTTCGAGATACAGTCCCGATGCTGCGGAATCTACTCGAACATCCCGCACGGAGCCCGTATCGAACTGCACGAAGATGCGCTGGCCTCGCACGTAATTGAGCGCCGGAGGCGCGGTCGGCCCTTTCTTGGAGGCAATCTGGAAAAGCGAGCTGGCATTGCCGAACGCATGGATTTGCTTGATACGTGTCTGCTTGCTCGTGTCGGCCGGGGCCTGTGTGGTATCGAAATAGGCAAAGAGACTATCGCCGCGCAGCATATCGCGGTCGCTCGACTTGATCTTGAGCGTGTCCGGCACCCCCATCGCCACGGCGCCTCCGATCGCGCGGACCTCGCGCGGACGTTGGTCGGTGAGCACGATGCGCATCGAGTCCGCTTCCACGTCCTGCTGGGGCGTGCGCGCGCGCGCGCGGCCTTTGCCGAACGCGAACGCTTCGTCGATCTTCTGCTCCTTGAGCCGCAGATCGATGCGTTCTGCGTTGATGACGAGATCCTTGTTTGTTGCCGTCGCGCTGTGCAGTGCGAACACGCGGTCGAGCTTCTTGTCGGTGGTGAACAGGTCGATCGTATCGCCATTCAACGTGAATGCCTGCGACGTATCCATGCTGCGGATACGCGCGGCGCGCACGAGCCGCGCCAACTGGGTCGTCTTGTTGTACGCCAGCGAATCAGAACGCCCGATGATCTTCTCGCGCGTGATAATCACATCGCCCCATCCCAGCACCAGGGTGTCGCCGACGTCTTCAAAACGGTCAGCGGTCACGATCGTCGGCTGGCTCGGCTTTCCGGTGCTGTCCTTCTCGATGAGTTGAGCCGTCGGCCGGTTTGGTGCCACTAGCCTCGCCACCGGGCGCCCCGGCATGACCCGGTAATACTCGATATTGGGTCCGCTAAAGGTGCTGCCCGTTGCAAGTTGCGTGGCCACCACGCCGCCGTCGGCGAACAGGCGGCCTTCACGCGTGAAGTACGTGGCGTGCGCCGCGGTCACGCGCAACTTGTTCGGCTCTTCGTACACGACGTTGCCGTACATATTGACAATGCCAGCCGACTCGAACTGCTCCGCGCTGTCCGCGCTGATTCGGTTGTTCTCACCCTGACACCGGCCGACGAACCCCCCACCGATAAAGGTGTTGGCCGTGCTATCAGGGAGCCGCGTGTATAACAGCCGAGTCTCCGGCGGGCTGTCGGCAAAGTCGAGCACGCAGTTCCGACTGGTGGCCGACGACGTCGCCTTCTTGGCCGGTCGCTTGGCCACGGCCGCGAGACTGTCGCGCTGGGCAGCGGCGCGCGTCACGCTATCGCGCGCCGCCACACTATCCTTTCTCGCTGCCGTCGCCGCGACCACCAACGACTCCGCCTGCACCGAGTCGGCCCGCACCGAATCGGCCCGCACCGAATCGGCCCGCGCACCGGCACGACGCGCACTGTCGGAGACCGCTATCGCCGTGGCGGGCGCGACCGATGTCGCCCCACGGCGCGCGCCTCGGCACCCGGCAACTATCGCCAGCAGCGCGACGGTACCGAGCACCGTACAGGCGCGAATTCGCAAGCGTCGAGGAGTCACGTGCTACTTGGTCGGAATCTTGACGGGCGCGAGGCCCTTGCAGTTGCGCAGACACCGGAACTTCGTGAGCTGAGGATCAGACTCGAACCCCAACCCGGTGAACGTACGGGACGGCTCATTGAGCACGAAGGCGCTGTCCGTGAAAATCTGGTTTCGCACTTGGTCATATACGAGCTGCGGCGATGAGAGTCGTTTTCCATCATCGCGAACGACGACCACGTCGCCGCGCGCGTCGAGACGAGACAGTCGCGAATTGTAGGTACCGGCCTTGGCCGTCAGCACCCCATCTTTCATACCCACCGACGTGTAAAACGTGACGTTGACCCGGCGCAACTCCATCCGGGTGCCCTCGTCGTAGGTCAATACGGTGTCCGCCAACAACACGCCCTTCGAGACGCCCTGATCGGTCAAAAAAATGCGACCGCCGAAGATGATTTGATCGGCAGAGTCGGGGATCACTGTCTTCGTGGCCTTGGATTTGACTTGCGTCTTGCCCTTGGCCTTCGAACACGCGGCGGCGGTAAGAACAAGCGCTGCGAGCAAGAGCGCGGATACTGAGCGCCCGCTCATGCCGCGCCTGCGCGCATCAAGTCGTGCAAATGCACGATTCCGACGAGTTGCTCCTGCGCATTCAGCACCGGCATCGCCATGATGCCATGCGTTTCCATACGGTGCACAACAGCACTCCCCAGTTCATGATCATGCGCCATCCGAGGCGTGGTGGTCATCACCGACACCACGGGAACGGACAACACGTCCGTGTGGCGCTCCAGCAAACGCGTCAAGTCGCCTGCGGTGACGACCCCCGACACGCTCCCATGTTCCACGACCACCGCGATGCCACGCCGTTCGGCGAGTAGCACGATGGCCTCGCGCATCGTCGCGGCCCGATCGAGGACGGGCAGATCCGACGTCAGCATGACGTCGCTGACACGCGTCAATAACCGGCGGCCAAGCGATCCTCCGGGATGAAACCGGGCGAAATCCTCGGCGCGGAATCCCTTCTCCTCCATCAGCGCGACCGCCAACGCGTCGCCCAGCGACATCGTGACGGTGGTGCTGGTCGTCGGCGCGAGATCATGCGGACACGCTTCGTCGCGCACGCCGAGATCAATGGTGACGTCGGCGTGCCGTGACAAGCGCGACGACCGGTCGGCGGTC
Source organism: Gemmatimonas sp. (assembly GCF_046594945.1). Lineage (GTDB taxonomy): Bacteria > Gemmatimonadota > Gemmatimonadetes > Gemmatimonadales > Gemmatimonadaceae > Gemmatimonas. The sequence continues at coordinate 34,341 of NZ_JBKJRB010000096.1, forward strand.
ATCGCGATCAGGTGTACGCCCAGCCGCGACAGGGCGTCGATGAGTCCGAGCAATTCCTGACTTTCACCACTCTTCGAAATGAGAATGGCCACGTCCTCGGCACCCACGATGCCGAGGTCACCGTGCACACCCTCCACCGGGTGCAAGAACATCGCCGGCGTGCCGGTCGACGTGAAGGTCGCGGCCATCTTGCGGCCGACCAGTCCCGACTTTCCGACGCCGGCAATGATGACACGGCCGCGGCAGGCGGCCAGCAACTGCACGGCGCGCACGAAATCGTCGCCCAGTGTGCGTTCGACATCGGCCAGCGCGGCCGCCTCGAGTTGCAGCACGCGTCGCCCTCGCTCGATGATCAGTTCGGCACTCATGCGTGCGCGTCCTCACGCGCGGTCTCATGTGCAGTCACGCGTTCCGTCGTTGCGGCCACGCTGCGACTCGCGACGTAGCGCTCCACGGCGTCGGTCCACTCGCCGCGCGCAACCAGCAGCGCTTCGGCGAACTCGCGCACCGCGCCGTGCCCGCCATGTGCACGCAGCTGTAACTGCGCCGTGCGACGCACTTCGGCCACGGCGTTCCCGACGGCCACCGGAAGTCCAACGCGGCGGAGCACCGAGAGATCGGGCAGATCATCACCGACGAACGCGACGTCATCGAGCGTGCAGCCGCAGTCGTTGGCGATCGTCGTGAGCGCCGAGAGTTTGCGCGCGTCAGGATCCTGCACCAGGGCATCGACACAAAGTTCCCGTGCGCGCTGCGCCACGCTCTCCGACACACGACCGGTGATGATGACCACTTTGAGACCGCACTCACGGAGCAGATGAATACCAAGACCGTCCTGAATGTCGTAACGTTTCAGCTCGAACGGGACATCGCCCTCGCCGGTCTTGGCCGAACCGAGATAGATCCCACCGTCGGTCAGGACGCCGTCGACATCGAGGCCCACGACGCGGATGCGGCGAGCCAACGTCCGCTCGATGCGTGGCGCGTGGACCACGAGCGGTGGAAGGGCGTCCGTTGCGCCCGTCGCGTCCGCCGTCATCACGAGCGCACGCGATCCCAAATATCGACCGCACGTGCCATGAGATCCCCCATCTGATCGAGTCGCAGCATATTCGGTCCGTCGCTTGGCGCATGATCCGGAGCGGGATGCGTTTCGATGAAGAGCCCCTGCGCGCCGGCCGCGATCGCGGCGAGCGTGAGCGGCGGGATGAACTCGCGGGCGCCCCCGCTGGAGCCGGCAACGCCCTGTCCCGGACGCTGCACGCTGTGGGTCGCGTCGAAGATGACGGGGACCTCGCACGATTCACGCAGGCGCGCGAAACTGCGCATGTCCACCACGAGATCGCCGTACCCGAAAAAGGTGCCGCGCTCCGTGACGGCCAGCGCCCCGGCCTCGACTGCGGCCAGTGCGGCCCCTGCTTCGACCTTGCGTACCGCGCCGCGCATGCCCTCCGGGTGCATCCACTGGCCCTTCTTCACATTTACGGCCTTGCCGGTCGCGCCGGCCGCCAACAGGAGGTCGGTCTGGCGGCACAGGAAGGCCGGGATCTGCAACACGTCCACGACGTCCGCCGCGATCGCGCACTGTGACGCCTCGTGCACGTCGGTGAGAATCGGCAGTCCCGTTGCGGCGCGCACGCGCGCGAGCGCGGCGAGCCCGGCGTCCAGACCCAGGCCCCGCACACCATCGACGTTGGAGCGGTTTGCCTTGTCGAAGCTGCCCTTGAAGATAATGCCGCCGGGCACATGCTCGGCCAATCGGGCGAGCGCCTCACCGACGCGCAGATTGAGCGTGTCGTCCTCGAGCTGGCATGGGCCGGCAATGAGGAAGAGTCGATTTGCGGGAAAAGGCGACGTGGTCATGGGTGCGAGAGAGTCGATCAGAGAGTCGATCACTGATTCACGTGCGCCAATGACGGCGGCGCGGCGTGCTGCTGCGCATGGTGATAGCGCTCCGCCGCCGCCACAAAGCCGGCGAACAACGGATGCGGGCGCAGCGGGCGCGACTGCAGTTCCGGATGGAACTGGCAACCGATGAAGTATGGATGCGCCGGCAGTTCCACCATCTCCACCAGTGAGTCGTCGGGCGAAAGGCCACTGAGGCGCATGCCGTGCTCAATCAACGAGTCGCGGTACCGGTTCGACACCTCGTACCGATGACGATGCCGCTCGCTGACTTCGGGCTGTCCGTACACTTCGGCGGCCTTCGAGCCACGCTGCAGGCGGCACGGATAGGCACCCAAGCGCATGGTGCCACCCATGTCGGTCACATCGCGCTGCGAATCCATCAGCGAGATGACGGGATCTCGGCACTCCGGGGCGAACTCGCTGGAGTGACTATTGTCGAGACCCAGCACGTTCCGCGCGAACTCGATAATGGCGACTTGCATGCCAAGACAGATCCCGAAGAACGGAATCGACAATTCACGCGCCGCGCGAATCGCCTCGACCATGCCTTCCACGCCGCGCACCCCGAATCCGCCGGGCACCAGCAATCCGTGATAGTTCGAGAGAATTTCCCGCGCCCGTTCCGCCGACGTGAAGAGGTCACTGGAGGTCCACGCCAGGTCGACACCGACATCATTCGCGATACCACCGTGAATGAGCGCTTCGTGCACGCTTTTGTAGCTGTCGATGTAATCGGTGTACTTGCCGACGACACAAATCTTCACGCGCGTATGCGGATTCGTGATGTGCTGCACCATCGTGCGCCAGTTCGAGAGATCGGGCGTGGGGGCCGTGAGGCGCAGACGCTCCATCACGCGCTCGGCGAAGCCCTGCTGCTCGAACGACAACGGGATCTCGTAGATCGTGGGCACGTCGGGGCTCTCGATGACGGCGCCGAAATCGACGTTGCAGAACAGCGCGATCTTACGTTTCACGTCGTCCTGCAACGGCTTCTCACTTCGGCAGATCAGGAAGTCGGGCTGGATACCGATCTCCATCAGTTCGCGCACGGAATGCTGCGTCGGCTTCGTCTTCACTTCGCCGGCAGCCGCGATATACGGCACGAGAGTGAGGTGCACGAACAGTGCATTTTCCTTACCCACCTCGCGACGGAACTGGCGAATCGCTTCGAGAAACGGCAACGATTCGATATCGCCGACCGTACCGCCAACTTCCACGAGCACGACATCGTTGCCCGGCGCGATTCGCTTCACGGCGCCCTTGATCTCGTCGGTGATGTGCGGAATCACCTGAACGGTCGAGCCGAGATACTCCCCGCGGCGCTCCTTGCCGATCACCGCCGAGTAGACCTGCCCCGTCGTGATGTTGTTGAGCCGGGACATCTTGGTCGAGACGAACCGCTCGTAATGGCCGAGATCGAGATCGGTCTCCGCACCGTCATCGGTGACGAACACCTCGCCATGCTGCGTGGGGTTCATCGTGCCCGGATCCACGTTGATGTACGGATCGAGCTTCATGTTCGCGACCTTCAGGCCGCGGTTCTCCATCAGCGCACCGATCGAGGCGGACACCATCCCCTTGCCGAGCGACGACACCACACCGCCGGTGACGAATACGAACTTGGTCTGCTGCGCCATGGATCCGTGCGTTCTACCGAGTGCAGTGAGAACACGCAATGCGGTAACGAAGTCGACTAACCCATGGTGATCGCTGCCGTCGATTGACCGTTGAACAATCTGGCCAGGGGAGTATGTTCGTAGATCCCCGCAGCGAGATCAGCGCCCGATCTCGCACGCGATGTACTCGCCGAGCCGCACGCGCTCCGCGTCGCTCGGCTGCGGTTGGTGATCATCGTCGGGCATCAACCGGTTCTTTGACGTCGGTCCAAACGCGGCCTGCTTGTCGATCCGGCTCGTGTTCTCGCGGATCAGGCTCCGCGTGTCGAAGTCGATCGTCACCGGAGCCCCGTTGCGGTCATCGCCGAGCTTGCTCTGCGAGTGACACGCCAGGCAGTAGGTCTGCATGAACGGCTGTCCGAAGCTCGCGTAGGTCGGCGGGTCGCTCGGCGGGCACGTCGATCCGGTGTCCTCGCCCACCGGATCGCCAGTGCACGCGGCGATCAGCAGCAGCGCGAGGGCCGCCTTCACGACAGCTGCCGGCGCCAGCCCGAGATCTCGGTCGAGGCGGCGGCAACCGGGACGCCCGCGCTGGTGCCGTTCGGCTTGCCGGCGGCGTGCAGGTTCTGGCCACTGTCGAGCGCGACCGCGACGATCGCAGCGATCAGCTCCGCCTCGTCCGCGCGCGGCGCGAGCTGCTTTGCATTGCGGCCGATGAAGCCGGTGTCGTACTCCCCGGCGACGAACGCGTCGTGCCGGAAGCAGCGGCGGTGGAACGCGAGGTTGGTCTCGATGCCTCGCACGACGTACTCGTCGAGTGCGCGGCGCATGCGCGCGACCGCGGTCTTGCGATCCTCCCCCCACACCACGAGCTTCGAGATCATCGGATCGTAGTGGACCGGAATCTCGGAGCCCTCGTAGCAGCCGCTGTCGTTGCGGATGTACGGACCATCGGGCACCCGCATGTGCGTGATCCGGCCGGGTGAGGGCAAGAACTTCACGGGATCCTCGGCGTAGATCCGGCACTCGACGGCGTGACCGCGGCGGCGCGCGTCGAGCTCCGCTTGCGTCATCGGCAACGGACGGCCCTCGGCGACATCGAGCTGCCACGCGACGAGGTCGACGCCGTAGATCATCTCGGTCACCGGGTGCTCGACCTGGAGCCGTGTGTTCATCTCGAGGAAGTAGAAGCCGCCATCAGCGCCGAGCAAGAACTCGCAGGTGCCGGCGCCGACGTAGTTGACCGCCTTCGCCGCGGCAACCGCGGCCGCGCCCATCTTCGCGCGGAGGTCGGCAGAGACCACCGGGGACGGCGCCTCCTCGATCACCTTCTGATGGCGCCGCTGGATCGAGCAATCACGCTCGCCGAGGTGGACGAGGTTGCCGAGCGTGTCACCGAACACCTGGATCTCGATGTGGCGCGGCTGCTGGATTGCCTTCTCGAGATACACGGTGCCATCCCCGAACGAGCTCGTCGCCTCGCGCACGGCGCCGTCGAACGCGGCCGGCAGCTCGGCTTCGGTCGCGACCAAGCGCATGCCCTTGCCGCCGCCACCGGCGGCCGCCTTGGTCAGGACCGGAAAGCCGATCTTGCGTGCGGACGCCAGCGCGAGCTCCGCGTTCGGGAACCCATCGCCGGTCGGTCCGTTGTCGCCGGGGACCACCGGCGTGCCGGCCGCGGTCACCGTCTTGCGCGCCTCGGTCTTGCTCCCCATCTTGCGCATCGCGTCGGCGGACGGCCCGATGAACGTGATCCCCGCCGCGGCACAGGCATCGGCGAAATCCTCGTTCTCCGACAGGAATCCGTAGCCGGGGTGCACGGCATCGGCTCCCGACTGCTTGCACGCGTCGAGGATCTTCTCGATCACGAGGTAGCTCTGGGCGGCCGCGGCGGGCCCGAGGCCCACGGCGGCATCGGCCATCAGCACGTGCGGTGCGAGGCGATCTACGTCGCTGTAGACCGCCACCGTGGAGACGCCGCGCTCCTGACACGTACGCATGACACGGACAGCGATCTCGCCCCGGTTGGCGACCAGGACGCGGCGGATGGGGCGGATAGCTGAAGGCATCTGTCGCACAACATACACAAACCCAGGGCCGCGTTGCATTGCGCACGGCCGCGCCATAGAATCGAGCCAAATCGGTGTCTTGCGCCCCAGCGATGAGGGGGGCACACCGGTTCGGGAGAACCTGCTTGGCCGATCCAAATACGCGACAGGGAAAGCGAACGCCGGTCACGCTCAAGATCAAGTTCAAGAGCGAGACGCTCGAACAGTTCATCGAGCGTTACGCCGTGGACGTGAGCCAGGGTGGCATCTTCATCCGGACCAAGGAGCCACTCGCCGTCGGCACGCAGATGCGGTTCGAGTTCCAGCTGCGCGACGCGTCACCGCTGATCGCGGGCGAAGGCACCGTCGTGTGGACGAGAGAGAACGACCCGAGCCGCCCGGCGATCGCGCCAGGCATGGGCGTGCGGTTCGACCGCCTCGCCGAAGGTAGCCAGGGCGTCCTCGAGCGGATCCTCGCCGAGAAGGCGAAGCAGGCACCGCAGCGTCCCGCGACTGAATCGAGCAAGCCGCCGATGTTCACCGATACGCCGACGCGCGTGGCGCCGGCTCCCGTGCAGGAAGCGCTGCTCGGGAAGGAGGCGAACCCGACCGGACTGCCCAAGCGCAAGCGTCCCGATTCGTTCGGCGAGACCACCGGGGACGGCACGCCACTGCCGCGGCCGATGCCGTTCCACTCCGACGCCGACGAGTTTCCGGAGGAGGCGTTCGAGGAGGCGACCAAGGTCCGCGCACTCGACGAGCTGATCGCGCAGACCGCCGACGCGACCTCGACCACCACGCTGCGCGACGAGCTGGCCGATCGCCGCCCGCGCGCAGACGCGACGGTTGCCGATCCGCCGCGCGCCGAGACCGCGCCGGTCGCCGGCGATGCAAAGCCAGCGGTCGTCGTGGACCGTGATTCGGCCCCTGGCCTGCCGAGCCCGCCCGAGGGCCGGATGCCCGAGGCGGTCGCCGCGGATGCCGCGAAGGCCAAGCTCGGTGCCGAGGGCGCGCGCGTCCCGCTGCGTCCCTCGTCTCAGACGTCGCCGCCGGTCACCTCTCCGGCGCCGGCACGTCCAGTCGCCAAGGATGCCGTCACCAAGCCAACCGGCATGCGTGCGGTCGCCGCGGAGACCCGGCCCACGGAGCCGCGTTCGAAGTCCAATGTCGGCGTGCTGCTGGTCCTCCTGTTCTTCGTCGCCGCGGGCGCCGCGGCCGTCTGGTTCTTCGTGATCCGTCCGAAGGCCGACGAGACCAAGGTCGTCCAGCCCGATCCGGGATCGGGATCCCCGGGCTCTGCAGGCTCGGCGGGCTCGGTCGGCTCGGCGATGGCGACCAACCCCGATACCGGCTCGGCCGGTTCGGCGGGCAGCGACTCGATCGGCTCGAACAACGGCAGCGGGGGCAGCGCCGTCGCGATGACGGGCTCCAATGGCTCCGCTGGTTCGGCCGTCGCGCCGGCAGTCGAGATGGTCGAGACCCTGATCTCCGCGGCCGGCGCCGACAAGGCAACGGTCGAGGTGCTCGGCACCGATCAGACCGGCGCATCGCCGCTCAAGGCGAAGCTCGAGAAGGGCAAGCCGTACCGCGCGCGCGTCCAGGCCCCGGGCTTCATGATGCTCGAGATGGACGTCAAGGGCGGCGACAAGGCGACGGCCAAGCTGATCGGCAAGCCGCGCGTCATCTCGGTCAACAGCCAGCCGCCGGGCGCGCTGATCTTCATCGATGGTGGCACCACCGGTCACTCGACGCCGTTCGATGTCGAGCTGACGAAGGCGCAGGCCGCGAAGAAGAGCGTGCGCGTCCAGATCCGCAAGAGCGGCTTCCGCGCGATCGAGCGCGTGATCGATCTCGGCAAGTACACCGAGGACGCAGCGCAGATGATCGCGAAGCTCGACGAGAAGCTCGCGGTGCAGGCGGTCGTCCAGAACCCGACGAACAACTCGACGAACAACACGACGCCGAAGAACGGTTCCAACGGGACCACGACCGGCAGCGCCGGGACCACGAC
>NZ_JBKJRB010000166.1:0-4596 GCF_046594945.1 Gemmatimonas sp.
CGCCCACCGACAAGGTGCGCAGCGCACCGGCCGTCCGCTCTGCGTCGGTCCGGCAGCGCCTGGTCGTGGTCGATGCCGGTCACGGCGGGCCCGATAACGGAATGTCCGGACCGATCGGCGTACCGAAAAAGATCTACGAGAAAAACATTACGCTCGCGTTCGCGAAGGAACTGCGCACGGCGCTCGAGCAACGGGAACTTCAGGTCGTCATGACTCGCACTACCGATACGCTGATCGCCCTCGGCGATCGCGGACGGATCGCGAATCAGGCGAAGGCAGATCTTTTCCTCTCCGTTCACGTGAATGCTGCCAATCCGCGCTGGACCAATCCCGGCGGGGCGCGCGGCTTCGAAACGTATTTTCTCGCCGAAGCGAAAACCGAAGACGAGCGTCGGGTAGCCGCGATGGAAAACGAAGCCATCCGCTTCGAGACCGAGGCCGACGTAACGCGCGACGATCCGCTGGGTTTCATCATGCGCGACATGGCGCAGAATGAACACCTGCGCGAGTCGGGCCGTCTCGCCGAGCTGCTGCAGGCGGGAATGAAGCAGGTTCATCCCGGACCCAGTCGTGGCGTGAAGCAGGCTGGATTTCGGGTGTTGGTGACGGCGTTCATGCCGGCCGTGCTGGTCGAAATCGGCTTCGGCACCAACAAGCTTGAAGCGCAGTACATGACCGATACCGATCGGCAGCGTGAGTTGGCATCCACGCTGGCCGACGCGGTGGTGCGCTACCTCGAACAGTACGAGCGTAAGGTGGGAGGCGGCGGCTGATGCGCGCGGCACGACGTTTGACGCTGGGGCTTGCGTCATGGTTGGTCGGTTCAGGATGCGTGTACTACAACGGCATCTACAACGCGCAGGCCGAAGCCCGCCTGGCGGACGCCAACCTGCGGCGTGACGACGACGGCGAGGCCACGACACGCTTTCAACGGTCGGCCGCCATCGCGGAGACGGTGTTGGTACGGCATCCCAACTCGAAGTGGCGGAACCGCGCGCGGTACATCGCCGCGCGCAGTGGAGCGATGGCGGCACAATGCGAACGCGCGATGCCGCGACTGCAGCAATTACTGGCTGGGACCACGCTGGCGGCAGGTGAGCGGGATCGATCCCGGTTGGCGCTCGCCTCCTGCGAGGTCCGTTCCGGACGAAGCGCGGACGCCCGGCCCCGGCTCGACTCGATGTTTCGCTCCGGCGATCGCGAACTGGCGCGACAGTCGCGCATCTGGGCGGCGCGCGCGGCGCTCAGCATGGGTGATCGCGACGCGGTTCCCGCGTACCTCGCCAATCTCGACGCGGGCGTCTTGCAGTGGGAGCTCATCAGCGCATCGATGTCGGCACGCGAGTTCACGCGAGTCGAGTCGCTGCTCGTGCAGCGGGCCCGCGTGGGTGACTATCGCGAAGACGTCACGCGCGCCCTACGCGAGCTGCTCACCGATGGTCGCCACGATGCCGCCGAACGTATCGTAGCGCAGTACGACGCCGCGCGGGTTCGTGACGACAGCCGCGCCCGCATGCACTACACCATCGGTGACATGCTTGCCCGCACCGGCCTCGATTCGATTGCCCGCCGGCACTTGTACGCGGCCCGCACGTTGTCACAGCGCGACACCGTCACGGCGCACGAAGCGAATGCGCGACTGGCCTTGCTCGATCTCAAGCGCGTCGCGTCGCTGCGCGAACTCGATACGCTGGTGGCGCGGCAGGACAGCGCGGTTTGGCGAACCAGTTACGCCCGTGAGATCGCCGACCGCGTCCTCCTGTTCCGGTTGCTCGTCGGGCGGGGTGAACCCGAGCGCGCGTCGCTGTACCTCGCCGCCGAGATCGCGCGTGACTCATTGCGCGCGCCGAGACTCGCCCGTACGCTTTTCCTGCGTATTGCTCGCGAGTCCCCAACGTCGCCACTTGTGCCCGACGCCTGGTATGCCGCCGCGCTCCTCGAGCCGGACAGTGCCGCGGCTTGGCAGCGCCGCGTTCGCCTGGACTTCGGTAACTCCGCCGTCGCGGCCCGTCTGCGTGGAGAAGATCCCACCGATCGCCCGGACTTTCTCAGTACGCCCGATTTGTTGACATTGCATTGGACCGGTGCGCTCCGCATCTGGACCGACAGCGTGCGAAAGCTGCGTCTCCCTCCCAAGCCTGCCGGATCTCGGTAACCGCGTGACAGTAACAGCAGCTGACCAGCAGGACTGGATCGTCGCGGGGCTGGCGTTTCGAAACCCCGTGGTCCTTGCCGCCGGCACGGCGGGTTTCGGGAAGGAAGTCGACGACGTGCTCGACCTCGCGGCCATCGGCGGCATCGCCACGAAGGCGGTGAGTGTCACTGCCCGACACGGCGCACCGCCGCTCCGCGTCAGCGAGTTCGCCGGTGGGATGATCAACGCCATCGGCCTCGCCAACCCTGGTCTCGACGCGGTCCGGGCCGAATTCCTGCCGTGGTTGCACCACGCCTATCCGGACACGCGCGTCATCGTGAACGTCGTCGGCAATAGCGTGGAAGACTTCGAGACGGTCATCGGTGGTCTCGACGACATGCCTGGCGTGGATGCCTTTGAGCTCAACGTCAGTTGTCCGAACGTGAAGGCTGGTGGATTGGAGTTCGGCGCCGATCCCGTTGCGCTTGCCGCGTTGGTGTGTGCGGCGCGGGCGAAGACGTCGCGTCCGCTCTTCGTCAAACTCTCGCCCACGCTCGGCGCCGGCGTGGTCGACGCGGCGCGCGTGTCAATGGACCAGGGCGCCACCGGCCTGACGCTCGTGAACACCATGCCGGGGTTGGTGATCGACGCCGCGCGTCGCAGGCCCAAGATCGGATTCGGCACCGGCGGCGTGAGCGGTCCGGCGCTGCTTCCCCTCGGGCTGCTCGCCACATGGCGCGTGCGTCAGGCGCTGCCCAGCGTTCCGCTCATCGGTCTCGGTGGGGTTAGCACGGGGAATGACGCCGCGCAGTATCTGTTGGCCGGCGCCTCGTTGGTGGGTGTCGGCACTGCTGCCCTGCGCGATCCTCGTGCGCCGGAACGAATCGCGCGTGAACTCGCCGCGTGGGCGGACCAGCAAGGGGTTCGCGATCTTCGATCGATCATCGGCACACTGGAGTGGCCCTCGTGAATTCCGATTCGTCCAACATCGGTGCTGCCACGGTCACCCCGATTATCGCCCTCGACGTCACCGATCGCCGCGCGGCGCAAGCGATCGTAACCCGGCTCGGGAGTTCGTGCGGCTTCTACAAGGTTGGGCTTGAACTGTTCGCGGCCGAAGGTCCAGACATCGTGAGTTGGTTACGCGACGCCGGGAAGTCCGTGTTCGTGGACTTGAAGCTGCATGACATCCCGAACACCGTGCGCGGCGCGGCTCGCAGTGTCGCCCGGCAGGGCGCGTCGCTCTTGACCGTGCACGCCGCGGGCGGATCGGACATGATCCGGGCGGCCGTCGAGGGCGCGAACGACGGAGCAACCGGGGCGGCCGCCGCCTCGGGCGGCTGTGGTATTCTCGGGGTCACGATCCTGACGAGCATGGACGCCGTAGGGGTCGGTCAGGCGTGGGGGCGGGACGGCGTCGACGTCACCGGCGAGGTGGTCCGATTGGCTGGATTGGTGCGCGGGGGCGGTGGCGCCGGGATCGTCTGCTCCGGTCACGAGGCCGCCGCGGTTCGAACTACGTTCGGCGAGGGAATGGGGCTGCTCATTCCGGGCATTCGACTGCCCGGCGGTGACGCCCACGATCAGCGTCGGGTCATGACGCCGAAGGCGGCGGCCGACGCCGGCGCCCGCTGGCTGATTCTAGGACGAGCGGTCACTGGAGCCACCGACCCGGTCCAAGCCATGGCGTCGGTTCGAGACTCACTTGCGGGCGCGACCTAAGTCCACTAGGATGAGGGTCTTGCCTGTTTTCGGGTGAGATTCTAGGCCAATCCGCTGGCCACATTTGCTTCGCTCGTGCGCGGAATCGCTGAAATGCGATGCTTCATGAGCGATGGACGCATGGGGAGTCCAGCCGGCCGGAGAAATCCGGTGCGGGAGACTCCGTTGGCGCGTGAGCGCCAAGGTGACCCGTGAAAGTTCGTAGCAGCGTAAAGCCGATCTGTGAGCACTGCAAAGTCGTCAAGCGACAGGGCGTGACTCGCATCATCTGCAAGCGCAACCCCAAGCACAAGCAGCGTCAAGGCTGAGGGGAAGCGTAACATATGGCACGTATCGCTGGCGTCGATCTCCCGCGTGAGAAGAAGGTTGAGATCGGACTGACCTACATCTTCGGCATCGGTCGCAAGACCGCCCAGAGGATTCTCGCTGCCTCGGGCGTCTCGCCCGATCAGCGCATCCGCGATCTGAATGACGCGGATGTCAACAAGCTCCGTCAGGAAATCGAGCGCAATATTCGTGTCGAAGGTGCCCTGCGCACCGAGATCGCCATGAACATCAAGCGCCTGATGGACATCGGCTCGTACCGTGGCACGCGCCACCGTCGTGGCTTGCCCACGCGTGGTCAGCGCACGCACACCAACGCGCGCACCAAGAAGGGGCCGCGCCGCGCTATCGCGGGCAAGAAGAAGGTGACCAAGTAAACCATGGCTACCGCAAAGAAGACCAAGCGCGTCGTCGAG
>NZ_JBKJRB010000018.1:0-40506 GCF_046594945.1 Gemmatimonas sp.
GCTTTCGGCGTTACGTGGCATGCTAGATGCGGAAACGCGCCAGCGCGCCGGTGAGCCGGCAGAGTATCCGCCGTCGATACACGACGCATTGCGGCACGACGCATTGCGGCACGACGCATTGCGGCACGACGCCGCGACCTCCGACTCGTCGTGAGTATCACGAGTTCGCCGGGCTTTGCGTTTCGCGCGTCGCACGATCGCGACGGCGCCCGACTGGGATGGTTTACCACGCCGCACGGTGTGGTGCAGACGCCGGAGTTCATGCCGGTGGGTACGCGTGCTGCGGTGCGTGGCCTCGACATGCGCGAGGTGCGCACCGCGGGGGCGCAGATGATACTCGCCAACGCGTATCACCTGTATTTGAATCCGGGCGACCGGATGGTGCGGGCGCTGGGTGGACTGCATGCGTTCTCGCGCTTTAGCGGCCCCATGCTCACCGACTCCGGTGGCTATCAGGTGTTCTCGCTGGCCAAGTTCCGCCACGTGCGCGAAGAGGGCGTGACGTTCAAGAGCATCGTGGATGGGTCACGTCATAACTACACGCCTGAGCGCGTGATGCAGATCGAGCGCAATCTCGGCGCCGATGTGATCATGCAGCTCGACGAACTGATCGAAGGTGGCGCCGAACATGCGGCGTCGCGTTCGGCCATGGAGCGTAGTCTGCGTTGGCTCGAGCGTTGCCGCATCGAGTTCGACCGCCTCGAGCGCGACGGGCGGGAGCCGGCCACGCCGTTCGCGGTGCCCGAAGGCGCGCCCGCGATGTACGGTGGCGATGTCGAACGCGAACGCTTGGCACCACCGCAGGCGCTCTTTCCGATCATTCAAGGCGGCACCAGTGACGAGCTGCGCACGGCGTCGATCCGCGGCATTCTGCAAACGGGCGACTGGGCCGGCATTGCGATGGGAGGGTTGTCGGTCGGTGAGGCCAAGCCACTCATGTATGCCACCTTCGACAGCTGTGCCCCGCTGTTGCCGCGCGACAAGCCGCGCTACCTCATGGGCGTTGGGTTCCCCGACGATCTGATCGAGGCGGTGCGCCGCGGCATGGACCTGTTCGACTGCGTGGCGCCCACCAAAATGGGCCGGCACGGCACCGTGTTCACCGAAGACGGCAAGCTGTCGATCCGGAAGAGCAGCCACCGCACCGACCGCAGGCCGCTTACCGATACGTGTCCCTGCCCCGCCTGCACCGACTACGACCGCGCCTATCTGCGGCATCTGCACGCCAACGAGGAGCCACTGGGACAGCGACTGCTGGCGCTGCACAACCTGACGTTTCTGCTGCGACTCATGGAGCAGATCCGGTCGGCGATCCGGGACGAGCGGTTCGCGTCGTGGTCTTCGGCCTGGCTGGAGCGCTACCGGGCCAAAGGCGCGTAGGACATGTAGCGGTCGTTGGGGCGTTATTTTATCGCCATGAGTGATTTGCTCGCTACCCTCCGGGTCCAATTGGGCGACCGCTATCGTATCGAGCGGGAGCTCGGGGGCGGTGGCATGAGTCGCGTGTTCGTGGCCGAGGAGCTCGCGCTCGGTCGGCGCGTCGTGCTGAAGGTGTTGCCGCCGGATATGGCGGCCACCGTGAATACCGACCGGTTCCGCCGTGAGGTGCAGTTCGTCGCGCGGTTGCAGCATCCACACATCGTGCCGGTCCTCGCCACCGGTGAGGATGCGGACACGTTGTGGTATTCAATGCCCTACGTGCAAGGCGACACGCTGCGTGGTCGCATGAGCACCGGTAGCATGTCCGTGCGCGAAGTGATCACGGTGTGGCGTGACATGCTCGATGCGCTGTCGTATGCCCACAAGGCGGGCGTGGTACACCGCGACATCATCCCGACAACGTGCTGCTCAGCGGTCGCCACGCGGTCGTGACCGACTTCGGCATCGCGAAGGCTGTGGCATCAGCCACCTCAACCGGCGGTGGCTCGGCCGCGCTTACAGGAATCGGCTTCGTGGTCGGCACGCCGGCGTACATGGCGCCTGAGCAGGCGGCGGGCATGACGGAGATCGATCCGCGGGCCGATGTGTATTCCACGGCGCTTGTGGCGTACGAGATGTTCACGGGGAACGCGCCGTTCGGCGGTATGACGCCCGCGCGCGCGTTGGCGTCGCAGGTGCAGACCATGCCGGCCGCGCCGCGTACGTTGCGGACCGAACTGCCACCAGCCATCGACGCGCTGCTCATGCGCTGCCTGGCCAAAGATGTGGACGATCGTCCGGCCACGGCCGATGCGGTGCTGGAAGCACTCGACGCGATCGACAGCGCAGGAGTGGTCGCGACACCCTCATCGCAGGTCACGGGGGCGGATGCGCATGCGCCGTCGCGAACGCCGCCGCGCTCGACATCGCGTGGTCGTGGCCTCGCATTTCTCGGGTTCGCCCTGGCGGCGGCGGGACTTGCTACATGGCTGCTCGTGAAAGGCCGCGATTCAGACACCGCCGTGACCACGGCCGAACGCGATCTGTTGGTCGTGGCGTCGTTCGCGCATGAAGCGAAGGATTCGTCGTACTCGCGCGCCGTGACCGAAGCGCTGCGGATCGACTTGCAGCAGTCGCCGACCGTTCGTGTGGTAGAGCCGCAGTTGGTAGCCAGCACTCTGCAGACCATGCGCGTGGCAGCCAACGCCGAACTTACCGACAGCTTGGCGCGCGATCTCGGACGGCGCACCGGCGCCAAGGCGTTTGTCACGGGCGCGCTACGGCCGCTGGGCACCGGCTACGCGCTCACGGCGCGACTGGTGAGTGTGGCCGATGGCAGCGAAGTCGCGGCACTCCGTGAAACGGCGAAGTCGTCGTCGGAGTTGCTGGACGCCATCGATCGCTTGTCGAAGGCGCTGCGCGAGCAGGCCGGCGAGTCGGTGTCGTCGCTGCGCGCGAGCCCCGCACTGCCCTCTGTCACCACGTCGTCGATCGACGCCCTGGTGGCGTATGCGTCGGCCGTGGAGCTGATGCGCAACGGCGAGCAGTTCACGGCGTCGCAGGCCTTCGAGCAGGCACTCAAGATCGACAGCACCTTTGCCAGTGCATGGAGCGGGCTCTCCACGACGCTGAGCAACATGAGTATTCGGCCGGCCGATCGCGACCGTGCGGTGCAGCGCGCCTACAACTTGCGCAGCAAGCTCCCTCAGGTCGAACGGTTACGGATCGAGTCGCGCTATCACTCGGCGCGCGGCGAATACACGGAAGAAATGGCGGCGCACAATGCCCTGCTGGCGATAGAGCCGACCAACTATGCGGCGCTCAACAATCTTGGTCGCCTTCTGATAGGGAAGGGTCGTTACGCCGAGGCCACGCCGCTGCTGCGCGCCGCGCTCGCTAGTCGGCCGGGAGCGCTGGCGCCGTGGGAGATGCTGTATGACGCGGCGCTGGCCCGCGGCGACGCAGCGCTGGTCGACTCACTGCGGCGCACCGTCGCGAGTATCTCGTCGCCGCGCGCACGGCTCGTACTGCCCATCGACAAGGCGGCCTCGGAAGGCGACTACACGTCAATTGCCACGCGGCTCGACAGCGTCCTGGCGTCCAAGCCGGCGATCGACATCGAGGGCCCGACGGTGCAGCGGCGATTCCGACTCCAGCTTATGCGCGGACAACTGAACACCGCCGAGCGCGACGTCGATGTGCTGCTTCGTCCACTGGCCATGAAGGTGGATCCGGCCGCGCTTTTCGAGGCGGAGGCCAATATCGCCGAAGCGCGGATCGTTGCCTTCGACGACAGCGTCGGCGCCCGAGCCCGCTTGGCCCGACTTGAAACATCCATCGCGAAATCGGGCGCGGCGCCCGCGGAGCAGAGGACGTTGTATCGCGCCTTCGTGCATGCGCGGGCGGGCAACGTGACGCAAGCGCGGCGCATGCTGGCGGCGGCCGAACCGTTGCTGCCGCGAGACACCACGTGGAGGAACTGGATCGCTGGCGAGATCGCGATGGCGGAGGGTCGTCCGGCCGACGCCGTCCGGTCGTTCCGACGCGTGCTGGGAGCAGAAATGTTCTGCAACATCTGCGGATCGGGCGCGCTGGCCCGCGCCTATAATGCGATGGGCCAGCGCGATTCGGTGGTCGCGCTCTACGAGTCCATGCTGGCGAGCCGCGACCCGGAGGCACGCTGGTGGGAGGACGTGTTCGAGCGCGCCCGCGCGCTCAAGCGGCTGGGCGAGCTGTACGAGGAGCGCGGAAACGTGGCGCAGGCCATTCGCCGCTATCGCGAGTTCGTGGAACTGTGGAAGGATGCGGACCCCGAGCTGCAGCCGGTGGTACAGGACGTACGGGAGCGGGTGGCCCGACTGGAGCAGAAGAGGGGCTAGCGCCAGCACTGTGCATGGATGCTGGCGGTCGGGAAGACCAGTATTTTGCGGGCTGGTTCCGTCGCTCGTCGGCGAGTGCGCTCGAAGCGCCACATACTTGAAAATGTTGCGATTGCTGTTTCTCAGCAGCGATTCGTGCCGATCGACGGTACGCTGTTCGTCAGCCGTCTTCAAGCACTGCCTTGCCACGGATCGCCGCGACTACCCCCGCTGGACGCTGTTGGGGCTAAATTCGCCCTATTGTTCCGGTGCCCGAGAGGGTGTGTGTAAGTTTGAGCTGCGTCATCGTCCAACTCGTGAACCCCCAGCTCCCGAGGCGATGGACGACATCGACCGCCTGTTCCGCGAGTACCACCAACCCGTCGTGCGTTATCTCGCGCGGCGCCTTGGTGACCGTGATCTCGCGGAAGAACTCGCGCAGGAGACCTTTCTCCGCGCCATGCGGCATCTGCCGCTCACGAATGAACGATCGTGGCTCTTTTCCGTGGCCACGAATCTGATTCGCGACGAAGGCCGCCGTGAAACGCGCCGACGTCGTCATCTCGAAGCGCTGCGCACCGACGAGTCGCAGACGCGCACGGTCGAACATGAGTCCGTGACGCAGGAGCAGCGGCACGATCTGCTGCGGGAACAGGCGTTCGCGCGATCGGCGATCGACGCACTCGGCGAGAAGGATCGCGCGGCGCTGCTCCTGCGCGAAGAAGGACTCGACTATCACGAAATTGCCGCCACCCTTGGCCTGTCGGCGGGATCCGTGGGCACGACGCTCTCGCGCGCCCGACGCCGCCTGGTGGACATCTACGAGTCGCTCGTTCGCGAACGCAAAGCATTGGGAGGAGCCGATGTCGCATAACGAAATGACGCCGGACGACACGCTGCAGATCGTGTGGACCGACGCGGGACATCCCGACGAGGGATCGCTGCAGACGTGGCTGGACCACGCGTTTGACAGCGCGAACAGCGCGCAGGTGCAGGCGCATGTAGGTGGGTGCGCGGTGTGCCAGCAGGAAGTGGCGACGTTGCGCGGATATACCGCGGCGGCTTCACGCATGCTGGGAGCGCTCGACGATGCACCGGGCGGCGTGGTGTCGCCGGCAGACACGGCAAAAGCGGCAGCCGCAATCGTGGCGCAGGCGGATGTGCGCACCCGCGCGGAACAGAAGGCTGCGCCGGCATGGCACTCGCGGCCCATGTTCCGTGTAGCCGCCGCGCTCGCGTTGATGGCGGGCGGTACCACGTGGGTGATGTCGCGATCGGAGCAGCTGACGGTCACGACAGAGCGCGCGGCTGTATCGGGAGCGGTAATGGCGGTACCGACGGCGCAGGCACCGACGACGCAACCGTTGGCGGACGCGCCCACGCCACCGGCGCCCACGCCACCGGCGCCCACGCCACTCGTGGGCTCGGCATCCGCTGCACCGGCGGTACCAGCGGCCACAGGCCCCGCTGCAACGGAGGTGATCGCGGCCACCGCACCGATGGCGCAGGCTCGCAAGGCCACGGCACCGATGGACAGCGCGTCATCCGCCACGGGGACCTCGGCCAACGCTGCTGACCCGATGGTGAGTGGTCGCACCATGGCGACGATCGCCTCATCGTCGGAGCGGGCCGTGTCACCCGCGCCGCGTACCGTCGTCGTGTATGGAACGGTGCGCGACGTGAACACCCTCCGGGCAGTCGAGGGAGTGCAGGTGCAGGCATCGGTGGCGGGGAGTCTCGCGGCGGCGCGCACCGCCGTCACCGCGACGAATGGTTTCTACACCGCCTCGATTTCTGGCGTGATGCCAAATTCGAGCATTCGCCTTACGTTCAAACGGCTCGGTTTCACCCCAGCAACCGCGACCCGGAAAGCAACGGGCGACACGCTCCGCATCGATCAGGTAATGACGACGACCGCGATGTCGTTGAGTGAGGTTATCGTCAACGGTGAGGCGTCGAAGGAACGCGGAGTGTCCGTCGCGTCGATGGCGGCGGTCGTCACGGCCGCTCAGCCAGCGCAGGACTTCAGCGGACGTGGCGTGGCCGGTGGCATCGCGCGCGGGGTCGCCGCTCCCGTCTCCCTCGCACCGACTCGCCCCCGCGACTACCCGCGCCGAGACAACGGCGGCAATCGCGAGCAATACGACAAGATCGACGAAAATCCGTTTCTCGCCGTGTCGGTGAACCCACGCTCCACCTTCTCGGTAGACGTTGACCGCGCCTCGTACAGCAACCTGCGCCGCTTCATTTCACAGGGGAAGACGCCGCCGCCCGATGCGGTGCGCATCGAAGAGTTGATCAACTACTTCCCGTACGACCTCCCATCACCGCGCGGTGACGCGCCGGTCTCGATCACCACCGAAACGATGGCGGCCCCATGGCAGCCCAAGCATCGCCTGGTTCGTGTGGCGCTGCAGGCGCGTCGTATCGAGACCGCGGCGCTGCCGCCGAGTAACCTGGTGTTCCTGATCGATGTGTCGGGATCGATGAACCAGTGGAACAAGCTGCCGTTGGTGAAGTCGTCGTTACGCCTGTTGGTCGATCAGTTGCGTCCGCAGGACCACGTGGCGCTGGTGGTGTACGCCGGTGCCGCGGGGCTCGTGCTGCCGAGCACGAGTGGTAAAGAGCAGTCGACGATTGCTGCCGCCATCGACCGCTTGGAAGCTGGTGGCTCCACCGCCGGCGGCGCGGGCATCGAACTCGCCTACCGCACGGCGCGCGAACACTTCAAGCCCAACGGCAACAACCGCGTGATCCTAGCCACCGATGGCGACTTCAACGTGGGCGCCAGCAGCGACGGCGACCTGGAGCGCCTCATCGAGA
Organism: Gemmatimonas sp.; assembly: GCF_046594945.1. Lineage (GTDB taxonomy): Bacteria > Gemmatimonadota > Gemmatimonadetes > Gemmatimonadales > Gemmatimonadaceae > Gemmatimonas. The sequence goes on from NZ_JBKJRB010000018.1 coordinate 7,101, forward strand.
GCAAGCGATCGGAAGGCACGTACCTCACCATTCTCGGCTTCGGTGAGGGCAACTACCAAGACGCGAAGATGGAGAAGCTCGCCAAGCGCGGCAACGGCAACTACGCGTACGTGGATGATATCGCCGAAGCACGGAAGGTATTGGTGAAGGAGATGGGTGCGACGCTGGTGACCGTGGCGAACGACGTGAAGCTGCAGGTCGAGTTCAATCCATCCGCGGTGCGCGCGTATCGTTTGATCGGCTATGAAGACCGGCTGCTCGCCACCGAAGATTTCACCGACGACAAGCAGGACGCCGGTGATATGGGTGCCGGACACTCGGTAACGGCGCTGTACGAAGTGGTCCCGGCCGGCGTGACCAGCACGATTACGCTGCGAAACCAGGACTCGCTGCGCTACCAGGTGCCGAGTAGCGACGCGCCGCGCACCGCCGCGGCGAAGAACGAGCTGATGTTCGTGCGTATGCGCTACAAGACGCCGGACGAAAGCACGAGCAAGCAGCTCACACAGGTTGTGATCGACTCTCGCCGAGAGAGTGCGTCCAACGACTTCCGCTTCGCGGCCTCGGTGGCCGCCTTCGGGATGGTGCTACGCAACTCGGAACACAAAGGCGCGGCGACACTACGCTCGGCGCTCGAGATGGCGAACGATGCCATGGGAAGCGACGAAGGCGGCTATCGGTCGGAGTTCGTGGAAATGCTCGGGCGCCTCATCAAAAGCGAACGACGCTAGGACTGAGGGGCGCTAGGAATTGACAGCGTAAAAACAAAACAGCGCAGTACCACGCTGTTCATCAGTTCCGCAGTTTACTCCTAGCGCCGTTTATTCCTAGCGCTCTTTATTTCTAGTGCCCTCTATTTCTAGCGCCCCTCGCAGTTCAAAAAACCCCCATGCGACTCCTCTTCTGCCTCTGCCTCTGCCTCGCCGCCACCGGCCTTCACGCCCAGGCCTCCGTCCGTACCGCCGACCCAGCGGTTCGCGGCGTTCCCCTCAGTGCCTTCCCGCGTTTCGTAAAGTTGAGCGAGCGCGTGTACGGCTACGAAGAGATCCGGCAGCCCGGCTTCACAACAGTCAGTCTCATTGTGATCGGACGGAACGGCGTGCTGGTCGCCGATGGTCAGGGCAGCGTGCAAGCCACGCAGACCATGCTCGACAGGATCAAGACGATCTCGCCGCTGCCGGTGAAATGGTACGTGGTGGGCTCGGATCACGGCGATCATACCGCCGGCAATAGTGTGCTTCCCGAGGACATGCAGTTCGTGGTGCACGCCAACTCGCTCGCGCAGCTCAAGAAAGATTCGGCCGCTGCGGTGGCTGCCAACCGCCCGGCGGTGATCGTGCCACCGGTGGCCATGAGGAGCGACGATGAGATCATCGATCTTGGCGGCATCAGCGTGCGCGTGCGCTTTCTCGGTCGCGCGCATACGGGTGGCGACCTCATGGTCGAAGTGCCGTCGGAGAACCTGCTGTTCATGAGCGAGGCGTACCTGAACCGTGTTTTCCCCGCCATGCGCTCGGCTTATGGCGCCGAGTGGGTGCGCACGATCAACCAGGCGCTCGCGCTCAAGCACGTGGACCGGTTCATTCCCGGTCACGGCTTCATCGAAAACGCGAACGTGTCGCGCGAAGAGCTCGTCGCGTTCCGCGACGCCGTGATCGCCGTGATCGCTGAAGTGACGCGGCTCAAGGCGGCCGGACTCACCGTCGATCAGGCGATCGCACAGGCGAACTGGGGTCCGTACGCGAAGTGGTTCCTGGCGGAACAGCAAAGCCCCATCGCGATTCGTCGCTTGTGGACCGAACTCGATGGGGCCTCCAAGTGATCGCGTCGCGACGGGTCTAGCGAATCGCCACGCGCTCCTGTCGTAGGACGCGGCTGACAAGGCCGGCAAACCCACTGGCCTGTAGGGCCGGCAATGCCAGCGTTGCCACCAGCACCGCCCAGCCGGGCAGCGAGAAGTTGCGTCCGATCGTCGACGCGAACTGGCCGAGAGCGGCGCCGCGCTCGGCCGCGACTACCAGCAACACCGCTGCCGCGAGTGCCGCCGAGAGTGCACCGGCGCGAATCGCGCCACCTTGCCGGAACAACACGCCGGTCAACATGCCGGCCACGGCCGCGCCCCACACGCCCAAGAAGCGCTGCGCAACGAACTGCAGCAGGACTGCGCTGAGGAAATTCATCCACATCGTCGGCGGCCCGGTCAGCGAGTGAGAGTGAGCACGGCGCGCGTATCCGACGCCGCCAGATCCTTCGCGCTACGCGGAGTACGCACGCTGTCGAGCTGTCCGTTGGCCCACATGGCATAGCGATCGAGATAGCGCGTACTGGACGGATTGCCACTCTGCCCTCCCGGATAGACCGCGCGGATGCGTGGCTCCGTGTCCATGTCGACCACCATACGCCAGCTCGCGCCGAAATTAGCGCGCTTCGAGCCCACCGACGGGTTGAGCGTACCGCGTCCGCCGTCGATCGGCATCTCCGGCGCTGAGAAGCCCGCCAAGCGCAGCAAGTGATTCGGTCGCGCAGGGGCGACGCGTCCCCACGTCCACGGCGACTTTGCAGGATCACCGAACTCCGTGACCAACGTGTCGTACGCCGCCCGCAGCGCCTTGGCGAGAATCACGTTGCGATCTTCGTGCACATCTCCCGTACGACGGTCGTCCCACCACCCGTTAGCGGAATCGGCCAACAGCTGCAGCAGCCGCGACTCACTTGGCGTCACGACGCGGAGCACCGACTTGGCGGGAATGAACTCGTCGTACAACAACGCGACGGTGTGCGCGACGGCGGTTTCGAACAACCGCGCGCCCGTGTTGTCTCTCGTGTACTGCCGATTCCAAGCAGCCAACAGCGTGGTGGCCGCTTTCAGTGAACGCGACGTATCACCGGCCGCCAAGCGTGCCTGCGCGGCCGATACCCACGCCGGTGCCAGGAGCTCGGCGCGCACACTGCCCGGATTCGTGTGAAAGCCACGCATCTCGTCGACCGTGACCGTACTGTCGGCGCGAAGCAACCGATTGATCTGCAGCGCACGCCAAATCTCGAAATTCGGATCGGGGCCCAGATACAGCGCATCCTGCTGCGGATCGATGGGCTGCTGATTGGCCGACGCGAGATAGCCCTGCGCCGGATTCCGGCCCTGCGGATAGCGCGACACCGGCCAGTCACCGATCCAATCGTTCGCACGCAACCATCCGTCACGCACTTCGGTGCCGCGTCCACTGTCGGCCCGCACGGGATAGCGTCCCGTGGAGCGGATCATGATCGTGCCCGACGTGTCGGCGGTAATGAAGTTCTGCGCCGGTGCCTGATAGTATTTCGCCATCGAGTCAAGAAACGCCGGTGCCGTCGTAGCGTGGAACGCGGCGAAGTACCCTTGCAGCTCGGTTCCCGACTCGAGCACCGTCCAGCGCATCGACAGCCATTCGCGTCCCTGACGCTGCATCGGGCCGCGGTGCGTGTAGTAGATCGTGTCAACGTCTATGACGTTTCCAACCTTGTCGCGATACGACTCCACGCGCGTGTCGGTGAACTTCGTCATCACGCCATCGAGTTCATACATGGTCGGTGCCGCGTCGTTGTCGACCTTCTCGCGCCAGAAGTCCATGACGTCGGCGCCGGTGTTCGTGGCACTCCACGCCACCGCTCGCGAATAGCCGATCGGCACACCCGGCAAACCGGGAATCGACACGCCACCGATCTCGAAGCTGCCCGGCACGACGATGTGCACCTCATACCAAATGCTCGGCAGCGTGAGCTCGAGATGCGGATCACCGGCCAGCAGCGCGTGTCCGTTCGCCGAATGCGACGGAGCGACCGCCCAGTTGTTGCTCGCGAACGCGCGCGCCTGTTCGACGGTGGGATCGATGTCCTTAAGCCACGACAACGGCGACATGCCCGTCGCCTTCGCGTTCGAGTTCAAGCGCAGCGACGCCACCATGCGCGCGGCCGAACTGTCGGGCGCTCCCGGAGCCGGAATCACCGCGAGCGCCACCCTCGCAGCGTTGCGATTCATCGGCTGAATCGGCTCCTGCACGGGCGAATTCTCTTCCATCAGCGCGTTCGCCGCGGCCTCGCCCACCAGTGCGCGCGCTGCGAGCAGGTCGAGCTCACCGGGTGCGCGCGCGAGTGTATAAGCCATGCGATTAAGCACGTGTACCGAGTGCAGCGGCAGCCATTCGCGCGGCGCGCGGTTGAGCAGTTTGTACTCCACCGGCCATTGTCCCGGCGAGAGCGACGCGCGATACGCATTCACGCCTTCTGCGTATGCCCGCAGCAGTTTCCCGCTCGGCGTGCTTTCACCGATCTCACGCCACTTCCGTTCCGCTGAGCGCGGCATGCCAAGCCGTCGCGTTTCCTGATCGGCCGGCAGCGCCACGTCGCCCACCAACTCGGTCAGTGTGCCCTCGCCGGCGCGCGACTGAATCTCGAGCTGAAAGAGCCGGTCGCGCGCGGTAACGTAGCCGAGCGCGCGCATCGCGTCAGCATCGGTCGTGGCGAAAATGTGCGGTACGCTGCGCGAGTCGTAACGCACGTCGACCGCGCTATCGAGACCGGCGATTCGCCTGCTGGCCGTCGCGGGCAAGTCATCGACCGCATTCGCCCAGAGTCCGACGGAGGGTGACAGCAGTCCACCGAGCGGCGGCAGCGGTCCGGCCCCCGCAACCCCGATGTAGGTGGTGCCAATACCAACGGCGGCACAGAGCGCCGCCGTCAGGATACGTCCGCTACTGATGCTCATCGCGAACCGAATTGGGGAGAGAGTACATGACCGACCATCGTGGTCAGGTGCCTGTGGAAGCTTGCCAAATCATTGAGGCGAGCACGCCGCCGACGAGTGGTCCGACAACGGGGATCCAAGCGTAGCCCCAGTCGTTGCCGCCCTTTCCTGAGATCGGCAGCAGGGCGTGTGCGATGCGAGGTCCGAGATCACGCGCCGGATTGATGGCGTAGCCGGTGGGGCCGCCGAGCGAGAGCCCGATGCCCCATACGAGTGCGCCGACCAGCGCGGGGCCGAGATTCGTGGCGGGCGTGGTGCCGGCAACGGCGCGCGTTCCAATGGCGCTGGCCACGATCACAAGCACCATCGTCCCGAGAATTTCGCTGATCAGATTTGGCACCGTCTTGCGTATCGCGGGCGCGGTACAAAAGCAGGCAAGCACCGCAGCGGGATCACGAGTGAGACCCCAATGGCTCAGGTAGTGCAGCCACACCAGCGTTGCACCTGTGATGGCTCCAAGCATCTGCGCGCCGACGTGCCAGAGGGCATCGGGCGCGGTGCGCGTACCAAAGAGCACGTTGGCGAGTGTGACTGCCGGATTGAGCTCACCCGGTGCGTCGAGGCCAACGGCCACCAACACACCGGCGAGCACGGCAAATCCCCAACCAGCGGTGATGGCGATCCAGCCGGCGCCGTTCGACTTCGTCCCCTCGAGTAACGTGCCCGCCACGACCCCGTTGCCGAGCAGGATCAACACCAATGTTCCGAGAAACTCGCCGAGGACGGTCGACGGCATTTCCGGCTAGTTCGGCTGACGCGCAGCAGCGAACGGGAAGGCGCCGAGTCCTTCGGCTTCCATGGTGCCGGTCATCTTGTCTTTCTCTGCCATCACGCCGGTGCCGCGAATCTTGATTTGCTGGCCGCCCATGTCGAGCGCGAAGCCGAAGAAAATCGAGTCACCCTTCACGACACCGTCGAAATTGGCGGTGCCGATCTGCGATTCGGTGGTGCCGGACACCGAGTCGCCCTTTTGCGCGACGGTCATGAGCGACTGCATCGACTGTCCCTGCGCGTCGATGGCGACGTTCCACTTACCACTGAAGTCGGCGAGCATGCGCTGCGCGGCCACGGCCGTCACAGACAACGCGAGTGCGACCGAAACGACGGCCATACGGATCTTGGTCATGATGAGAGATCTGAAAGGTGGGGGAGGACGCTCGACGGCAGCTGATCGGGACCCATGTTGTACAAGGTATCATCTATACGGCGGTTGGCGAGCGGGGGTGTCAGTGGCCACCTTCTCAGCGCACGTTCCACCCTGTGCCTCATACCCCAGAGTGGGCGCGCCAACCCGTGCCGCCTGGCGCCAGAGGCATCGGTGGATCGGCGACGCGGGCGCACGGTCGAGTCCAGTTCATCATGGCAAAGCAGATTGGCTTACGCCGCCGGCAACACGTGGTAGCCCGACCCCTGCAAGAGGTTCTGGTCTGCCGTCACCAACGTGAGATCAAACACGGCGGCGGTAGCCGCCAGGAATCGATCGGCAGGATCGTTGTACGGAACGCTGATCTCGCGACTCGACATCGCCACCGCAGTGGTGAGCGGTGCGTCGCGATGCGGCGTGGCGGCAAGGGCCGACTCGACCCAACGCCGTGCGGAGCCCACCACACGCAGGCGCCCTCGCTCAACCAGCAGCACAGCCTCCCACACGCTGATCGGCGACAGGTGTATCACCGTCTCCGGATTCGAGAGCCGCTCGTACGTGGACCGCCGCAGACGAGCCGGCTCCAGCATGAGCCAGATCCACACATGCGTATCCAACAGCACTCTCACCGCACGCTCATGGGCGAAGCGCGTCCCACTCGTCGGCGTCTCCAACGGGTGCGACGAGATCATCGACCATTTGCGCGGTGCCTTTCAGGGCCCCGATCCACTCGGCGCGCAACGACATCGTGGATGGCGGCATGATCTCCGCGATCGGCTCTCCCCGACGCGTGACGACCACTGGCGCACCCGTGCGACGGACTCGCTCGAGCACGGCGAGGCAGGTTGCCTTGAACGCAGAAATGGAGATGGACTCGGTCGCCATACCTGAAGCTACCTAGCAATTGGACCATGGTCAATTACTATAGTCAACTGCCTCCACGCGCCGATTCCACCTTTCTCAGGACTCGCCGATCGACACGCGCGACGCGATCTGGCGGCGTACCACGGCGAGGATCTGCTCGGCCGTTGACGGCTTCGGAATGAAATTCTCGCCCGGCACCATGGTCTCGTCGGACGGATCGAATTCCGGGTCATAGCCGCTGGTAAAAACAATCGGCAGCGACGGCTTGAGCCGACGTAACTCCGCGGCCAGCTGCGTACCGCTCACGCCTCCAGGCATGACGAGATCGGTAATCACCAAGTCCACCGATCGTTCGTACAGATTCCAGTGATCGAGCACCTCGCGACCACTGGTCGCGGCGCGCACCGTGAAGCCGTCGCGCTCCAACACGCGCTGTAACAGCCGACTGACCGTCGGCTCGTCTTCGACGACCAGCACGGTGGCGGCGACGGCAAATTCATCGGAGTCGGTAGACGCCGCGTACGCTGATGCGCCGTCGTCGGGGAGCACGTCGGCCACCACGGGCAACCACACTTCGACCGTGGTGCCGACACCGACCGTGGAGGACACGAGAAGGCGTCCCTGATGCTGCTGGGCGATACCGTACGCCGTGGCCAGACCGAGGCCCGTGCCCTGCCCTGGCGGCTTCGTCGTGAAGAAGGGTTCGAAGATGCGCGGCATGTTCTCGGGGGAAATGCCGGCGCCCGTATCCTGCACCACGAGCACCGCGTAGTGACCCGCCGTGAGCTCGCCTGCCTCGACCTCGTCGACGACGCGGCGATCGGTCCGAATCATGATCAGACCGCCCTCGGCGAGCGCGTCACGGGCGTTCAGCACGAGGTTGAGCAGCACCTGTTCAATCATGCCGCCGTCCACCGAAACCACGAGCGCGTCGGCCGCCGTCTCCACGGTGAGCGCGTGGGTGGTCGGCACGACGCGCCGTAGCAGTCGCACGTGGGTACGGACGAGCATGTTGAGATCGAGCAGACTCGACTGCATGGCTTGCTGCCGGCTGAACACAAGCAGCTGCCTGGTGAGTCGCACTGCGCGCTGCGCGGATGTTTCGACATCGCGCAGCAGCTCGAGCGCTTCTCGCGGCATCGCCTTCAGCAGGCGCAGCTCGTCGAGCTGCATCAGCACGGCGGCGAGCACGTTGTTGAAGTCGTGCGCGACGCCGCCGGCCAGCTGTCCGATCGCTTCCATCTTCTGACTCTGGCGCGATCGCTGCTCACTCGACGACAGTGCTTCGAGCATGTGCGCGTTCGCCTCGGCCGTCTCGCGTTGCTCGCGCAGTGCCGTCGCCAGCACGAGGCCGATGAGCGCCTGCACGCCGAGGTAGACCTGCAGAATCACCAACGCATCAGTGCCGTTCTTTCCGCCGAGCGAAAGCGACTGCCCGGCGAGCAACAGCGTCACGCCGACGGTCGCAATGCCCATGAGGCAGCAGAGGGCACCGATCTGACCGAAGCGAAGCGTTGCCCAGAGCACGACCAGTGACAGCATGTATGGGTGCGCCGATAGCGCCCCGAACACGGTGTCGCCGCGAAACGCCATGAGTGATCCGACCAGAAATAGCAGGGTCAACGCGAACGCGTCGCGCCACCACCAGCGCGCACGCCGGTGCGCGGCCGGCGACTCGCGGCGCTCGAGCAGGAGCACGGTGAGCGGTGTGACGATGACGTAGGCCAGCATGTCGCCCACCCACCACACGATCGCGTTTTCGATAAGCGGGTCGCCGCTGGCCGCGTGCGCGATGAACGCGGCGGGGACACTGCCGACCGCTGTCGCGAGCGCGGTGACCAGCAGCAGCAGGGAGACATCGCGCAGCCGCGCGAAGCGGAGGGGCGACGAGGCGAACCGGCGTAGCAGCCAGTCGGCGAACAGCAGCTCCGACATCGTCACGCCGAGATAGGCGACGGTCGTGAGCGACGCGTAGCCCTGCAGCGCATTGGACAGCGTGTCGAGCACCACTACGCCGACGAAGATGAGTCGTCGGTGCGAGGTGGGAAGCCAGATGAGCGCGGCGAGTGCGATGCCGACGGGCGGCCACGCGGGAGCAAGGGGGCCGCCGTAGCGGATCAGCAGCAGCGACAGCGCATGCGTCGCCAAAAACGCCATCGCGAGAAGGATGGCGTTTGACCTCGACAGCGGTGTAGGCAGCAGCCAGCGCGAGAGCATCCGGTGCAGTCAGTTTGAAACGACCCGGCCCGGCCAGCGTCGGAGGGCAATGCTCAGAAATGTACCGCCAGCGAGCGCGACTGCGTAACCATATGGTGCGAACGCGGCGGCCAGTCCAACGCCCACGGCGAACACCAACCAACCCGGCGTCTCGCGCAGATCGCGCACCAGCAGCAGCACGGTGATCGCCTCGACCAACAGCAACGTGCCCAGGATAGGGCCGGGGAAGAGGCGTTGAAAGGCGGCTGGCTCGCCCACGAGTAGCAGTCCGGCGAGCACGAGGAACGTGCCGTAGATAACGCCACTGGCACCGGTGCGGGCCCCGAAGGCGTAGTGCCCGGCGATCCCACCGGAGCCATGGCAGACCGGAATCCCGCCTAGCGGCGCGGCGACGAGGTTCATGAGCGCGTAGGTGGTGCCGATGCGGCGCACGGTGAGCGGCTCACGATCCGGAAAGAGATCGGCGACCACTTGCTTGGTGGCGAGCACGGAATTGCCGAGCGAGAGGGCGAGTTGCGGGAGCGCCAGCAGCAGCGAGGCCTGAACGAACTCGCTGGGTGTGGGCCACCGAGCGGGGAGCGTCGGAAGCCGGAAGCCAAGCGGCAGTGGCGCGCCGGTGGGCCACGTGAGGGCAGCGACGACCAGCCCAAGCGCGAGCACTACCAGCGCGGCGGGGACGCGATGACTTTCGCGCAGCCAGAGGATGATCACGAGCGACACCGCCGCCAACAACCATCCGCGGTTCCCGTTGGCCGGAATGAAGCGGGTGAGGGCGAGCATGGCGAGCTGGATGCCGAGTCCGACCTGAATGCCGCGCACGACGGGTTTGGGAACCGTGCGCGCGATCCACTCGAGGGCGCCGGAGCGGGCGAGGACGAGCATGACGACGCCCACCACAAGCCCACCGGCGGCGAGGAGCGGCGGGGCGAGCTTGCCGGCGATGGCGATGGCCGCCATGGCCTTGAGCGGCTGGACCGGCATGGGGAGCCGGTAGGCGAGCCCGGAGGCAATCTGGAGCGCGCCAAAGACGACGAAGGCCGTGGTGGCGTCCATGCCGGTGGCGACGACAATGCCGACGAGCAGCGGGAGGTCGGTCCCGAGATCGCCGAAGGCGCCGGAGAACTCGGCGCGGGTGAAGCGGAGGGGGTGGGGCATTGCTTTCTTCTAACGAGCCGATTTACGGATCAGGGTTTCCGCGCCACCGTTCTGGGCACCGATTTGCTGCTTCGTTATTCGGGCGCAATCCACCCGACTCACTGAGTCGACTCGCGCCCATCTACCACCGAATTTTCGCGGCGCAATGAAATGAGGAACAGAGAGGCGACGTACTTCGGCTGGAAATCCCTGAAAGCTCTGCGAAGGCACTACGATTGATCCCGGTCGGTCTATAGCGAAGCACAGTGTGCGAAGAGTAGTAATGTCGACGTGGGGGATCCAAGCGTCCGCAGCACTGTCGGCTCCAGTTGGTGCGCGCATTTGCGCCGAGTCGAGCAGATCCCAACGCGCCCGCCAAAGGAATGCCAAGTCTCGACTGAACACAACGCTTATGCCCTGCGGAACGCTACCCCAGGCGGGTGCGCTTTCGATGGCCCATGGCTCAAGGTCCCCGCCGCTCCACGCGATCGGCTGGCGTCCATTCGGATGGTGCTCTAGCAATGCTTGGTCGAGTGAGTGTTCAACAAATCTTTGGTATGGTTGGCGGGAGTCGAACAGCAATACGGCTGCCGCGAGGGACGCCGCCGACACTACTGTCACTGCGCTCAATGACCAACGGTCCGCTGTGGTTCGCATCGCGCCTATCGCCCAAACGATCACAGCCAGCGCCGGCACTCCGGAGAGCACGGCGGTCTGCCAGACGAGCATCGTGTTCGGCTCCGGCGAGGACAACACGAGCGAGCCGACGACCCCACATTCAATCGCCGTCACACTTACGGCAACGGCAATTGATATGGCTACGATCACCAACTCACCGCGTTTGGGAAGCGTCAGCGAGGGAGCGAAACGATGCGCTTGACCTAAGAACACGGCAAGGCCAGCAAGAACCCACGCTGCCGAGCCGACCCTCACAGCAAACCACGCCGCTAGCAACAAGGATACTGCGGCGATCCGCCTGGCATCTCGCAGGTCAAGATCGCTCTTTTGCCGTGCAGAAAAGGTATCGTACGTAAGCTTTGCGAGAAGCATGCTCGCGACTATCGCGAGCAGCCACAGTCCGCGCCATGCCTGTCCCTGCGTAATCAAAACACTCGAAACGAGATCGGCGCCGATCAACGAGAGCAATGCCCCGCCCAACGACATAATTAGCACGCCGCCGACTACGGCTTTGGCTTCGAGCGTCAACGTACTCCACGCCAGTGCGATCGTCGCGAGGTGAAGTAGAATCCTGGCGAAATCAAGCGAGTGCCAGTGACGCAAGAATACCAGTGAATACTTTTCATTCAGTATCCGCAACCACTCGATGTCAAAGCGCGCGGATAGGATACCTGCTGGTGAACCCAATAGAGGTATCGCGCACAGTACAATCGAACCGCAGATGCCAATGGCGATGAGGATTTGACGCATACGCCGAGATTGAACAGCGATCCAAATCGCGACGCCCATAGCTGGTAGCGTCATGAGCGGATGGACCAACAAGCCCACCAATAACGCGAATACCGCTGGTAGGCGCCGCCGCTCACTCATCCACGCGAGTGAGATCAGGGACATTGCTTCCGCAAAGGCTCGTGGCGTGGCGAAAGGCTCGGCGAAGCGAAGTACCGTTGTGCCGCCGTAGTAAGACGGTACCGCAAGTGATAGAGCACACGCCGCCAGAAAGTGCTTAGTCGACGACAGCGGTCCAAACACTTGCCGAGCGAACACGAGGAAAGCCGCAAGCCAGAGCGAGAGTCCGACGAAAGCTGATGCCATTGCTGCGCGAGAGGGCCCGATCCAGAGCACGAGCGCTTTCAACACCCTCGGATAGATCGAAAAGACCGACTGCCCATCATGAAGAAACAGGATATCCTGTCCAATGCCGCTCGGATCGATGGACGCCATGGCGTAGCCTACATACAGGCGCGCATCATGAACGATTCCGATATACGGACGCAGGAGCAGAAACGAGGCCACGAGAATCGCGTACGCCGCAACGCGCCGCATGACGCGGCCGAGGTGTGTCTCAGGGACAGGCGAGTGCGTCGTCAACATAAGGTCGATACATTAATGCTAAGACATACAGCAAGCACGCTATTATTCGCCCCGCCCCATGCCGCCTTCTACAATTGTTATCGGTGCCGGTCCCGCTGGTCTGTCGGCGGCCTACCACCTCAGCAAGCTTGGATTCCCGGTCACTGTGCTGGAAAGTGACCCGCAATACGTGGGCGGCATTTCGCGGACCGTGCATTTCAAGGGCTTCCACTTCGACATTGGCGGGCACCGCTTCTTCTCGAAATCGGAACGCATCGAAGCGCTGTGGCGGGAGATGCTCCCCAACGACTTCCTCGAGCGTCCCCGTTCCAGCCGGATTTTGTACAACGGGCATTTCTTCGCCTATCCGCTGAAGCCCATGCGGGCCCTTTTCGACCTAGGCGTCTGGGAGTCGATCCGCTGCGTGCTGTCGTACGCCTACGCCCGTCTGCGGCCCATTCGCAACCCGCGCAGCTTCGAGCAGTGGGTGACCAACGAGTTCGGCTCGCGTCTCTACCGGATCTTCTTCAAGACGTACACGGAGAAAGTATGGGGGATGAGCTGCACTGATATTTCTGCCGACTGGGCCGCGCAGCGCATCAAAGGCGTGTCCCTGTTCTCCGCGGTGGTGTCGGCGCTCAAACCCGCCGGCTTCGGCAAGGGAAACGGCGGAACCATCAAGAGTCTGATCAGCACCTTCCGCTACCCGCGCCTCGGCCCGGGTATGTTGTGGGACGCTTGCGCACGCGCCGTGCGCGACCAGGGCGGCGCGGTCACGCTGGGCCGTACCGTGGTTGACCTACGCTACGAGGAAGCCACTCGCCAGTGGACAGTCGGTCACACCAGTGCCGGCGGCGATCGGCAAGAGCTCTCGGCCGACCATGTGATCTCGTCGGCCCCACTGCGCGAGATCGCCCAATCACTATCGCCGGCCCCGTCTACGGCGGTGACAACGGCCGCGAAGCAGCTTGGCTATCGTGACTTTCTCACCGTGGCGCTGGTGCTGACAGAGCGCCAGCGGTTCGCCGACAATTGGATTTACGTGCACGACTCGAGCGTGAAGGTGGGCCGCATTCAGAACTTCAAGTCGTGGTCGCCCGAGATGGTGCCCGACCCGTCGCTCACCTGCTATGGACTCGAGTACTTCTGTTTCGAAGGCGACGGACTGTGGACGTCGACCGATGCGGCCTTGATCGAACGTGCGTCGGAGGAGCTGGTGAAACTCGGCCTGGCCGATCGGGCCGACGTGCTCGAGGGCTGCGTGGTGCGGCAGCGGAAGGCGTATCCGGTGTACGACGACGCCTACGCGACGCATGTGCAGACGATTCGTGACGAACTCGCCCAGCGATACCCCAACTTGCATCTCGTGGGTCGCAACGGGATGCACAAGTACAACAATCAGGATCACGCCATGATGACGGCGCTACTGACGGCTGAGAACATTGTGGCTGGGCGTGCACTGCATGACGCGTGGAGTGTGAATGAAGACGCCGAGTACCACGAGGAAGTCGGTGGCAACACTGCGTCGGAACAGGGTGCGTCCGGACTGCGGGCGGTACCGACTCGTGTGAGCAGCACGACGTAGCGCCGACGGCGACGTACTATCGGCGTCCGAGCGTGAGCAGGCTGACCAGAAAACTCCCGAGCGCAATCAACGTACCGCTCACCAGCGCCGTCACGGCCGGGATGACCACGCGCAGCGTGACCTGGTAGTCGAGCTCCCCGAAGTTCTTGGCTTTCCACGAGAACACCGCTTCGACCGCAAGCCACAGCCCAACGCTGAACACCGCGCCTCCGACAATCAACCCTCTTTCGAGGGTAAGGAGCCGCTGCAGACCAGACACCCGAGCCGATACAGGCAGCAGGCCAACGGACGTGGTGAACGTGCGGGCGAACCACCAGAAGTACATCGACAGCAGTCCCAGCTGAATTCCCGCCGACGCGAAGAGCAGCGTGTGTACATCGAGCCCAAATCCGCGGAACACCACGGGCCCGGGCAACAACCACGCGAACACCGCCGCCGACACCAACAACAGCGCCGCCCCCGGATAGAGAAACAGAAACCGCGGGCTGTACAACAGCAAGAACCGAAGGTGCCGCCAGCCGTCGCGCCACGTGCGCAAGTGCGGCGGGCGACTCCGCCCATCGCGTGACAGCGTGGTCGGTACTTCCGTCACGCGCAGGTCACCCAGTGAGGCTTTCACCACCATTTCGCTGGCGTACTCCATACCCGTGGTACGTAGATCGAGCGAGAGAATCGCTTCGCGACCGAAGCCGCGCAGTCCGCAGTGAAAGTCTCGCGCCGGACTGTCGAAGAACAGGCGACCGATGGTGGTGAGCACCGGGTTGCCGAGGTAGCGATGCAGAAACGGCATGGCCCCCGGTGCAATGCCTCCACGGAATCGATTGCCCATCACCAGATCGTGTCCGTCGCGCAAGGCCTCGACGAACGCCTCGAGTCGCGAAAAATCATAGCTGTCGTCGGCGTCGCCCATGATCACGAAACGTCCATGCGCGCCGCTGATTCCAGCCTGCAACGCAGCCCCGTAGCCGCGCACCGGCACATGGACCACGCGCGCGCCTTCCTGCGTCGCGATCGCCGGCGAGCCATCAGTACTTCCATTGTCGGCGACCACGACCTCACCGACCACACCGCGGTCGTGCAAAAACGACCGCGCCTTCCGGATGCAAACGGCCAGCGTCTCCGCCTCATTCAAGCACGGCATCACCACTGAGAGCTCGATCTCCGACTGCTCGATGTCTGACACGGCTCTATCGTTCACGATTTGTCCGTTGCCATTGAAAGCGACAGAGCGGCCGGCCTCGCTTCGCAGGGACGCCCGGGAGGATGACGCTCCAGCCACGCCCGTCGTACCCATAATCGCATGCGCGTGGCGCCCGCGACGCTATCGGTCGGTACCGCACGCCACATGGGATCGGCATCGAGTGCCACCGCGGAGGCATGCCGGGCGGGGAGAAGCGCAATATCGCCGTGCTTCCACGGAGGACTCAGCACCGCACCGTATCGGAGCTGCTGACCCGCCTCAGGCTTCGCCACCGAGTCCGGGAAAATGGCGCGTCCATCCATCGACCACGACACGCCGGGCACACGCCACACGAGATAACTCCCGTCGTCGAACACCGTGGTGCCGCGCGGCAGGCTATCCACGTGAACACTATCCGCGTTCACGCCGTCCGTCGCACACGTCAACCAGCGCACCGCCGGCGCCAACGCGATCGCCTCCGGGTGCGGTAGTCCCTCGGTGTCCGCGAGCAACTCCCGCGCCTTCAGCGCGTGCGCGATCGGCGCGAGGACCGCCACCACCCACGCGCCCACGACCGCGCGCTTCGTCGCCATCAGCGTAGGCAACGGAACGCGGGCCAAGGCCATCGCCACCACCGGCATCGCCAGCAGCCACCAGAGCAACAATCCGCGTATCGCCAGTCCGAAGAGCCCGAGCCCCGCCAGCCAGGCGAGCCCCAACCACCATCGCTCCCGTTGCGACAACTGCGCGTAAAACGGCAGCAGCGGCAACACCATCAGTCCGCCCGCCACCAGCTTGGTGCCCACGGCCGCCGTGAGCAAAAAGCCGAACCCCGGTTCGAGCTCCATGATCGGCGACGCCGCTCCCAACAGCGCATTCGGGCCGAGATTGAGTCGTAAAATATCGACCAGATGCCACGCATACGGCGTGCAGAGCCAGCCCACCACCGTCGCCCCCACAAACGCGGCCACCGCACGCGCGCTCACAGGAGCGGCCGCGAGAAGCACCACCACCGGCACGATCGTGAGCGGAAACAACAGGTGGGAATTCACCGCCAGCACCGCGGCCGCAAACGTGAGGATCCCGCCCCCGAGCACCGAACCATTCGCCGGCGCCGCGTCTCGCATCCGTATGGCCGCCGCCCACGCCATCGGCACCGCGATCGCCAGCACCAGCTGCGGACGGGTGGCCGGTTGTACCAGGAGCCACAGTATCACGTGCACCGACAGCATCAGTCTCGTGGCCCATAATGACCACCGCGCCGCGCGCGCCAGATCCCACACGGCCACTACGGCGCCCGCGACGGCCACCGCGTGCACTACCGAGACCCCGCGTAGCCCCAACCGGCGTTGCGCCCCCTCATAGGCCACCTCGGGCAGCCACGAGTAGGCGAAAAAGGGCGCGCCCGCTCGCGTCCAGGCAAATGGCTCCGTCAACGGCAGGCGCCCGTGATCGAGAATCCAGGCGCCGGTGCGCAGGTGCATCGGCAGGTCAGCGTCGTCGAGCGGCATCAGCAGCGCCGCCACCACTGCCACCAGAACACAGAGCGCGACGTCCCAGCCAACACCATTTTTATGGCTGAGCTCGGCAATGTCCGCGCCGGTATTAGTTTGTTCGGGTGACTTATTCATCTGTTGCCATTCGCGTGGACCACGTTCGAAAGGCCTACGCCAATCACGTCGCCGTGCGTGACGTGTCGCTGACGGTGCCTACGGGTACGGTGTACGGATTACTTGGCCCCAACGGGGCCGGGAAGACGACGACTATCCGGATGATTCTCAACCTCATGGTGCCCGACACGGGACACATCGAGGTACTTGGGCGGCCCGCCGGCGACCCCGCCGTCTCCGATCGCGTCGGATACCTGCCGGAAGAGCGTGGCCTCTACCGCAAGATGGAGGTCCGTCGCGTTCTGCGCTTCCTTGGACGGCTGAAAGGGCTGCCCACCAAGGAAGCCGACAAGCGGATTGACCTCTGGCTCGATCGCATGGGCCTTCGCACCGCCACGCAGGATTGGGGCAATGCCAAGGTGGAAGACCTCTCTCGCGGCATGCAACAGAAGGTGCAGTTCGTGGGCACCATGCTGCACAATCCCGAACTCGTCATTCTCGACGAGCCCTTCAGCGGTCTCGATCCGGTCAATGCCCAAGTCCTCAAGGACACGGTACTCGATCTGCGGCGCGAAGGCCGCACCGTGATATTCAGCACGCACCTCATGGACAACGCCGAACGCATGTGCGACGCCGTGGCCATCATCGCGCGCGGTGAAGTCGTAGCCGACGGTGCGCTGAGTGCCTTGAAGAAACAATACGGCGGTCCGGGACGAGTCAGCATCGAGTTCGCCGGCGACGGACGCGATCGCGCCCGCCCGGTGCTCGAAAACACAGCACTGGTGATCGGCATGGACGATCAGGGACAACGGGTCGAGATCGACCTCGCAGCGGGCGTGACGACGCAGCAGTTGCTCGGCCAGTTGGTGGCCCACGAGGTCGAGATCGTGAAATTCGATCGCTCCGAAGCGTCGTTGCATCGGATCTTCCTTGAACGCGTGGGCGCGACGGGCGTCGAGGCGGGGCTCAGTGGCAATGGGTAAGCTCTACGCCGTCATCGGACGCGAATTCAGCGAGCGCGTGCGCTCACGCTGGTTCCTGCTCACCACGCTCTTCGGTCCATTCCTGTTCGCCGCCCTCACCTTGGGGCCGCCTTGGCTCGCGTATCGTTCAGCGCGGTCGGTCGACCTGTCCACCATCGTGATCGTAGACGCCACCGGGAAACAGGCTGGTGCTGGCATCGCGACGGAACTCGCCGGTGGTCTCATGGGCACCGCACCGACACCCAAGGTGATCACGACGAGCGCGGCCGAGGCCACGCACACCGTCGACTCTCTACGCATCGACATCGCGGCCGACCGATTGCCCGGCGTCGCCTATCTCGACGCCACCTCGATCGAGTCGGGCGCCGTGTCGGTGCTCCTATCGAGCAGCGCACCGATTTCGACCTCGGAGCGACTGCAAAACGCCATCGAACGCGAGTTGCTACGACAGCGCGTCGCGGCGGCCGGTCTCGACGCCGAGTCGGCGCTGAGGCTGGCACAGGTGCGAGTGGCGCTCAAGGTGGAGCGCGTGATGCGCGATGGCCGTACGGGATCGGCGCAGGTCAATCTGATCTTCGGCGCCGGCGTGGCCGTGCTGCTGTACATCGTGATCGTGCTGTACGGACAGATCGTGCTGCGCAGCGTGACTGAAGAGAAACAGTCGCGCGTCTCGGAACTGGTGCTGGCCAGCGTCTCACCGCGCATCCTGCTGTCGGGTAAGGTGCTCGGTATCGGTGGCGTCGCCCTCGTGCAACTCGGGTTCTGGACCGCGTCGATGGTCGCACTCATGGCGAACCGCGGGCGTATCCTGTCCGCACTCGGCGTGGCGTCGTCCAGCATGACACTGCCGTCGGTGTCAGTAACGGACATGATTCCCCTGTTCGCGTACTTCCTGCTGGGATACGTGTTGTATGCCGCGCTTTTCGCCGCCGTGGGCAGCATTGTCAGCTCCGAACAGGAAGCGCAGCAGGCGCAGACACCAGTGCTGATGTTGTTGGTGGGGAGTGTCGCGCTGTTGCAGCCGGCCCTCGCCGACCCCGACGGTCCGATCGCCCGCACGCTGTCGCTGGTGCCGTTCTCCTCGCCGATCATCATGCCATTGCGACTCGGGTTGGTGGCCGTACCGGCCTCGGAACTCGTGGTCTCGATCGGCCTGCTGTCGCTGCTTGCCATCGGCGCGATGGTCGCGGCTGGCCGTCTCTATCGCACCGCGTTGCTCATGTACGGCAAGCGCCCGTCCATCCGTGAGATTATCCGCTGGATCCGTCTCGACGGATAGCCGCGATCCCGCCGACGCAGTTGGAAGGCAGTCGCAGGTAGCGCAACAACGGTTCATTGGACAAGCCAATCCGACGCGGGTCTCGGCAGGAGATGCGAAGAATCGCTTGCTGGGCGGCCGCGGGCGTGGTGAGACTATTGGCCACCGCGGCCCGGAGCACCAGGTCGAGCCAGCCGGCGGAGTCGAGACTGGAGGGCGTCATGAGCGGCTTCACCCGCGTGCGCGCCCGAACGGTGTCACGTACCGCCACATCGATCAACGCTCCGGTGAGTTCGCCCCAGTCGGCACGTCCCAGACGCGACGCCACTTCGGCGTCACCCCATCCCTCGCGCAACTCGCCGAGGGTGCTGCGTACGATCGCGCGCCACACGTAGGCCGGCGCATGGGTGGCGTCGAGCGAGATCGCGCGATTGAGCACGCGGCATGCCACGACGCGATCGCCCACGCGTCGCTCGAGATCGGCACGCACCATCAACGCGTCGATACTTCGCTCCGTGGCCGAGGCCGACGCTCGCACAATGTTTAGTGCGTCTTCATCATGACCGAGGGCGCGCGCCACACGGGCATCCAGTTCCACCGTGGCCGGATCGTCGGGCGCCAAGGTGCGGAGCGACGCCACGATCGGTTGCGCCAACGCAGGCGTGCCCTTGTGCAGATACAGTCTCCCCATGAGCGCCAGCGCCGGCGGGTCGTACGGCTCCTTGAGCAGCACGGCGCCGATGGACCAGAGTCCTGTTTGCACGAGCAGTGCACGCGCGCGGTCGCCATGCTCGACCCAGTCCAGCTGGCGCACACTCAGTTCGGCCAGCCGATAGCGGGCCGCGATGAAGGACCGATCGAGCTCGATGGCACGCTGCAGGGCACGGGCGGCGCTCTGCAACCGGGCACGATCGAACGCCTCGGCTTCGGCCAGTCCACGCAGGAACGACAGGATGGCGCTGGGCGAGCGTGAATGGAGTCGATCGCGCGCTGCGGGTCTGCTGGCGGTCCGCCCGAGGGCGCGCGTCATGACTGACGTCATCGCATTGACGAGACTGTCCACGGCGCCCACCGGCTCACTCGCCGTACCGCTCGACGTTTGCTTGCCCGAGCGTGCATCGACTAACCGCCAGTCTATGACGGACCGATCATCGCGTCGCTGCACGGTGCCGACCAACACGTAACGCACGCCCAGAACGCGACCCTCGGCCACCGCGCTCGCGGCGCTGGCACTGCCCGATCCACCACTGAAACCGCGCGATCGCACATCGAGCGAGAGCGTCTGACGAATACGCTCGGCCACCAATGTGCCGAGGGCGCGCGCGAGGAACGCATCGTCGGTGTCGGACGCGAGACCGGCCGCGAAACGGATCAACACTCGCGAATCGGCAACCGCACTATCGGGCTGCACCGTGACGACGCGTTCGCCGCACTGCGAGGCCGGTGTGGGATCGAGTCCCTGCGCACGAGCGCTCGACGCACAGAGTGCGACGAACGCGAGGGCAGCGGCGCCCGGCGCGAGGGAGTAGCGCATAAGTGAGATCAGCGAACGAGTATGAGACGTTGCGCCAGCGACGGGGCGTTACCGAGCACGACACCGTTTCCGAGTCCCGGGTACGTCGTGACCGGATACCCGACGATCGTACCCTCATCGTACGGCGTACTCACGCCTCGTGACGTGAAGAATCCATTGTTCGTGCCGTCGAGCCACTCGCACCGCTCGCCACCACCACCACTACCGTTGCCGCCGTTACCCTTGCCGTTACCGCCGCCAGCTCCACCGCCAGCGCTGCGGTAAACGCACATAATGCGGAAGCCTCCGATGGTACGCACCGGTACGTTCGATCCCGCGATCGCTCCGACCCACGCGACCGTGACGGTGACCCCGGGCGTCTGCCCCGTGAAGAGTGTCGTACCTTTTGGCCAGCAGTCCGCGCGGTTGCTGGGGAGTCCGGCGGTTTCGCACAGACCGGGAAGTTTGTTTGCAGGGCCATCACCCTGCACGCCGTTGACCGTCTTCTTCTGCACCGAGCCAGTACCCTGGCCTGGGAACACGCCGGACGCCTCGGACTGGTCGATCTCGATGATCGAGTTGAAGCACTTGCTCTTCGGCGCCGCAATCTGATCGGCGTACTCGTTGATGCTCGACGCAAGTGCGTAGAACGCGGAGTCGGTGCCGATCTGCTTGGGAATCTGCTTAGTGCTGCCATTTTCGAGGTGCGACGGCGGCCAGAAAATCATCGTGAGCGACTGTGGACCATTGGTCGATTTCAGTACCGAGTCGAGATCGGCGTAGATAGTGGGCGTGACAGCGTAATTGACGCTGCCCCCGCTCGGATACAAATGTTCGTTGAGCGAGATCAACGGAAACCCCCACGGTGTGGGACACGCTACGCGGGTGATATTCGCGACCCACGCAATTGACTTGCGCTGCGGCGTAGGACTCACCTCGCTCAGCAGTTTTCCGAACAAGAGGCCCGTGTTGCGCGACGCCGATACTTGCACGGCGTTGGCGTTCGTCCACGCATTGAGAATCGTGGCCTTAGGGCTTCCGGCGGGATTCCAGAATACTGGTGTTACGTCGGCGCCAGCGAGCGTCACCGGTTGATTCAATGCCTGATTCGACGTGGCAAATGACGTGGTAACGGAGGCGGGGCTTTGCGCCGGGTCGTACTGTAGTTGCAGCGCGCCGCGCAGCGCCGCCGCATCAGCACCCGTCTGCAATTCGTTCGTGCCCACGTACAACCGGCTCAAGTCGATCACGAAGGCCGCCATCGCCACGAGCGCCACCGCAAACACGGCCACGAACACGAGCGTCGCGCCGCGACGCGGCCGACCCATACCCACTCGCTGCTTCCGACGCATAGCCCGCCTCCTCGCGGAAAGTCACGACGCACATACGGCCCCATTGGATGCCGGTCTACTTACTCAAATTACCGAGCTGGCTCACGACGGTGAGGGCCGCCGGTCCCACGATCACGGCCAGCAGCGCGGGCAACAGAAACAGCGCCAGCGGAAAGATCATCTTGAGAGCGGCCTCGGCTGCCTTCTTCTCAGCCTTCTGTCGGCGGCGCACCCGTAGCGACTCCGCATTCACGCGCAGCACCCGCGCGATCGACGTACCCAGCCGCTCCGTCTGCACCATGCTCGACACCAGCGTGCGCAGCTCATCCACGCCGGTTCGCGCCGCCAGCGTCTGCAAAGCACGCTCGCGCGGCATACCGGCATTCACCCGCCGCACGACCTGGGCGAACTCCAGCGCCAGCTCAGGACGGACGTTGGCGAGATCACGAGCCACGCGAATGATCGCGGCATCAAGCGATACACCGGCTTCAACGCATACCACCAACAAATCGAGTGCATCAGGCACGGCGCGACGAATCCGGTCCTGACGGTTTTGCGCGAGTCGATCCACTACAGCCTGCGGTCCAGCCACCCCAGCCACGATGCCCATCACGATCGACATCGTGAGCCACCACGAATTATCGCGCGGCGCAGCGACGAAGGCGAGCACAGGAATCAACAGCGCGGACGCAATGCGAATAGCCGAGAAAATCACGGGTGCCGCCGTGCCATCGAATCCGGCATGCACCAGCTTGCTGGAGCTGGCCTCGTCGGAGATGAGCCCTTCGGGCATCCGTTCACGGAGCCACGCCGCCAGTCGCGACGACGCCTTGGCGTCTTCGTTCAGCAACAACCGCTCAGCCAGCCGAGCCGGATCGGTTTCCGGCGATACACGCTGCATCGTGTCGCGGCGCTCGCGTTCCGCGATCGCGACGTAGACGATCGTGCACACCGCCACGAGGATCGTGCCGACGAGAAAGAGCAGCGACAGCGGAAGCTCAGCCATTACATGTCCACGTTGGCGATCCGTTCCATGATCAGATATCCGATGATCACGGACACGAACGCGTACACGATCAGCGCCTTGCCGAGGGTATCAGTGAACAACGGCTGCATGTACTCCCGGTTGATCGTGTAGATGATACCGAACATCACGAAGGGCATCGCCGCCAGCACACGGGCCGACATCTTGGGTTCGGCGGTGAGCGTTTCCAGATTGCCCTGGAACTTGAGCCGCTCACGAATGAGGTTCGAAATATTCGACAGCAGCTCCACGAGATTCCCGCCCGTTTCGCGCTGCAGAATAAGCGACGTGACGAACAGGCGCGCTTCCTCGGTGCCGATGCGCTCCTGCATGGCCAGCAGCGCCGTGCGCACGTCGACGCCCAGTCGCTGTTCGTCATAGAAGCGCAGAAACTCCCCGCGCAGCGGCGCCGGCGACTCGCGCCCGACGAACTCCATCGCCGCCTGCAACGAGTACCCGGCCCGCAGCGCATTCGTCATCAGATCGAGCGCATCGGGAAAGGCGATTTCGAACTGCTTCATCCGCTTGCGCTGTCGCCGACGCAGCAGCAGCCACGGGACGAACGCAAAAAAGAATGCCCCGACAAAGTTCACAACGCCACCCACCAGGAACTGCACGACGGTGAGTCCGACCATGGCGGAGAGCAACGTGAAGAGCACGAACTCGCCGGGCTTCTGCCGCGACCCAGCGTGGGCCAGCTGCTTCTCCAGCTTCACCGTGATGTTTCGGCCCGACATCAGCTCGTTGAGCGTCTTGAAATCGGAGACGCGCTCGTCGCGAAGAATCGAAATGGGGACGTCGCTACGCAATACGCCGCCGACTTCGCCCACGCGCACGCGCGCCGCATCGGCCGCCGACAACCGCCGACGGTTGGCGAACACGAAGCCGCCGACCACCAGCAACATGGCTCCGAGAAACACCAGCGTCAGAACGAGCGCAGTCATGCCGACCCTCCGCCCTCGCCGAGCAGTCCGAGCGCGCCAGGCCCGGCGTGACTGACGGAGCCGAAGGCAAACGTTTCCGCAGGCAAGTCGATGCCGCGGGCCATGATCGCTTCCATGAACAACGGGCGCACACCGGTCGCCTCAAAATTGCCGAGGACGGTACCATCATCGGCCACGCCACGCCGACGATAGCGGAATATTTCCTGGGTCGTGATCACGTCGCCTTCCATCGAGGTCACTTCCGTGATGCTCGTGATGCGACGCGTCCCGTCGGACATGCGCGACACCTGCACGATCACGTGCAGGGCGGATGCCATCTGCTCGCGAATGGCGCGCGTCGGCAGCGCCGTGCCGGCGAACAGCACCATCGTTTCAAGGCGCGCAAGCGCGTCGCGCGGCGTGTTGGCGTGCACCGTGGTGAGCGACCCTTCGTGGCCGGTGTTCATGGCCTGCAGCATGTCGAGCGCCTCACCGGAGCGCACTTCGCCGATGATAATGCGATCGGGACGCATACGCAGCGCATTTTTCACGAGATCGCGAGCGCTCACTTCACCGCGGCCTTCGGTGTTCGGCGGCCGTGTCTCGAGACGGACCACATGCGCCTGCTGCAGTCGTAATTCGGCCGCGTCTTCGATGGTGACCAGACGCTCCGAGCCGGGAATGAAGCTGGACAGCGCATTCAAAATCGTGGTCTTGCCGGCGCCGGTACCACCCGACACCAACACGTTCAGACGGGCCACCACACACGCCGCGAGCAAACGCAGCATGGGCGGTGACATGGCGCCCAGTTCCACCAGACGACGCGGACCAATCGACGCACCAAAGCGTCGAATCGAAAGCACGGGGCCATCGATCGCGAGTGGCGGAATGATCGCATTGACACGTGAGCCGTCGGCAAGACGCGCATCGACCATCGGCGACGACTCGTCCACACGACGACCAACCTTGCTCACGATGCGGTCGATGATTGTGAGCAGGTGCGCATTGTCGCGGAACGTGATGCCGGTTTTTTCGAGGCGGCCGCGGCGCTCCACGTACACCGACTTCGGGCCGTTCACCAGAATGTCGGACACCGTCGGATCGCGCGTGAGCGGCTCGATTGGACCGAGTCCGGTGACCTCCCAGACGATCTGTTCGACGACTTCATCGCGCTCGGCCGCCGACAGCGGTGCCTGCTCGATGCGCAAGAATTCGAGTACCGCCGCGCGAATCTGCTGCGCGAGCGCTGCTTCGTCGCGAATTTTTTCGAGGGCGGCCAAATCGAGCCGGTCGATGAGCTTCTGGTGCAGGTCGCGCTTGAGCAGGTCGACCGGCGACAGCACGCCGTTGTCCATTTCCTTCTTTGCTTCGGGCTGCGGCAGCCCTTGCAACGGATCGATCACCGTCTCGATCGGCGCCACGCCATTGGCCTCGGCGTTGCCGGCCGGGCCTGCGCCGGAGGCTGGTTTTTTGCCGAGGAGTCGATCGCGTAACGAGCGTTCCACGGTCACTTCCTCAATTTTCCGAGTAGTCGCCCGAACCCGGCGCGGGCGATCGGCAATACCTCGCTGCTGCCCGACACGAATCCCTTCTGTCCCATCAAACGCACGGCCAGCAAATGGTACGCTTCGATCAGGGCCTGCGCGCCGGGACCGGCCGCGTTGGCGGTGATCGGCACGCCACGCGTCTGCGCATCGGCCACCACCTGGTACGCGTTCGGCAAGCGGAAATCGACCGGCCGTCCGAGGGCCTTGACCACATCGGGCCACGACATGACGTCGCCGGCGCCCACGCGATTCGCCACCAGCACCACCTTCTCCGACGGGAAGTCGAGTTGGCCGAACAGCGCGAGGGCGCGCTTCACTTTGCGCAGTCCGGCAACGGTAACCTGAAAGACCATCACAATGCGATCGGCCCCGTCGAGCGCCGCGATCGTTCGTGGTGAGACGGTGTGTTCGACATCCATCACGGTATACGTGTACGTGGAGCGCATCAGCGTCATGATGCGCTGTACCGCGTCCGCCGTGACCTCTTCACCAAGTTCGAGATCGCTGGTGCCCGCCAACACATCCATGCCGTCGGCCA
Organism: Gemmatimonas sp.; assembly: GCF_046594945.1. Taxonomy (GTDB): domain Bacteria; phylum Gemmatimonadota; class Gemmatimonadetes; order Gemmatimonadales; family Gemmatimonadaceae; genus Gemmatimonas. The sequence goes on from NZ_JBKJRB010000018.1 coordinate 32,763, forward strand.
CGTTCTCGACGATCGACTGCAGCGACTCGTGATCGGCGCGATCGAGCTTGCGCACGAGTTCACCGAGATCGTAGGTGGGCGCGAGATTGAGCTGCGTGGCAACGTCGCCGAGGCCGACCACGAGGTCGGCGACCGCCACGCGTCCGGCCGGCTTTCGCAGGGCGAGCGCGTGGGCCAGGTTCACTGCCACGGTGGTCACGCCGGCGCCGCCAGCAGGACTGTACACCGCCGTCACGTGTCCGCCCTTGGGCGCGCGTTGCCAGCGCGACTCGAGACGCGCCAGCGCCGCTGCCAGTTCCGCGGAATCGGCGGGCACGACGAGAAATTCGGAAAGGCCACGGCGAAAGCCCGCAAGAATCAGGTCACTGCTCGCGGTCGGCGCGGTGCCGATCGCCGCGATCGACGGGCGATCGCGCAACAGCGTCTCGACCTCGTCGAGCGCCGCACTGCTTGACGTGAGCAGCGGCAGGACGATCAGATCGGCGCTGACATCCTGCGTCGTGGTGACTAGCGCTTCGACGCTTTCCACCTCGATCGGCTTACCAAAGCCGGCCCCCGTAAAAACGGGGACCAGCGATGTCAGGGGACCGAGCGAGTCACGAACGATGACCGCACGACGCATCAGGACAACCGGGAGAACAAGGAACCCGGCATCACTGCGGCGGGAGACGCTTCTTAAGCGCCTCGAGGGCCGGCGTGAGGCTGTCCGGCGTCAGTTTGATCGTGCGCGGGCCGCGCACGGCATTCGGATTCAGCAGCGTGGGCGTGACCACCACCAACAGCTCCGACTCGGAATTCTGCCAGCGATTGCTGGAGAACAGCGCGCCGAGAATGGGGAGATTCATGAGGCCCGGAATTCCGGTACGCACCGACTCCCGCTCTTCGTTGAACAGGCCCGAAATCACGAGGCTTTCGCCGGGGCGAACATCGAGCGTGGTCTCCACGCGGCGCACCCGGATGGCCGGAATACGGAAACCCGAGAGCAGGAGAGCGTTGCCGAAGTCGAGACTGGACACTTCCGGCGTGACCTTGAGTTTCACGAGCGAATCCGACATGACTTCGGCGCGGAACTTGAGCTGCACCCCGTACGGGCGGTACTGGATCGTGATGAGGGTCTGCCCCCCTGGCTGCGGCTGCGCGATCGGTATCGGTAACTCACCACCGGCCAAGAAGCTGGCTTCTTCGCGATTGCCCGCGATAAGCGTGGGCTCGGCCAACGAGCGCGCACGACCAGCCTGCTGCTGCGCGTCGAGAAATGCTGTGATGTCGGTGGTGCCGAAGTTGAGGAGCGCGCCGACAAAGCGCGTGGATGACGATCCGGCGATGCCGTCGCCCGCCGCCGTGGGCGCCAGCACGCCGCTGCCGGCGACGGTGCTCCCGTTCTTCCCGTCGTAGCGGCCGGAGATACCGAGCTCGTACAGCGCATCACGCCGAACTTCGGCGAACTTCACACCGAGGGCTATCTGCCGGGAGTCGGTAGCCTGGAACACCGACACGCGTAGATGGCGTCGGCCGAGGGCCGGTCCGGAAAGCAACACGTCGGTTTCACCGACCGCCTTGGCGTTCAGCACGACGCTACGCTCGTTGAGCACCACCACGTCGGCGATGGCCGGATTGGCGAGCGTGACCTGCGTTACGGCGGCGGGCAGGTCGAGCGGCAGAGAGCGACCCACCGACATCGTGATTGTCTCGATCGGCGTCACCGCGGGCACTGCTTGCGCGGCCAGGGGCGTGTGAGCAACCGGTGACGTGACCGAACCGACCACGAGCACCACGACAGCGATGGCTTGCCGGGCGATCGACGTGTGGGCCGTATGCCTGGACGCTGTGTTCAAAGCACGCATAAAGTCTCCAGAAATGCGAAATCGAAATGACGGGGCAATAGACAGGTCGCGCGTCACTCAGCGAAACGGCGACGGCGGGATGGAATCGCGCTTACGCTGTTCCGCGCGACGGAGCGAATCGCGGCGCGCGCTGTCTCGCGCCTGTTCGAACTTGATCGACGACAGTTGGTCGCCGCGATATACGCGCACCACCACCGAGTCGGTCTTTTCCGGGATCGGCACCGTGGCGACCGGCGCCGGTCGCGTGGGTGCGCGGAAGCTCCGCGCTGGCACGGGCGCCGGTGCCGGCGCTGGCGGTGGACCGTTATCGACCTGCGTGAGGAGGTCGCCGCGCTTGGCCCCGGTGGTCTGCACCGAGTCGGGATCGCCGTAGCCGCGCAACACGAGCTGGATCGCGCCTTCCCGAACCGCCAGCGCGAGACGCTCGGCTTCGGACGGCGTGACTTCGAGCGTGGCGGTGGGCGCGTTGATTGGACGACCATCTTCGCCCCGCGCGACCTGCGAACCGACCGACAGGATGCGCATGTTGCTCATGAAAAGCTTGGAGACCTGCGCACCCTGTGCGGTCCCGTCACGCGTGGTGAGCATGACATCGACGCGCGAGTTGGGCTGCACCATACCGGCGATACCGGCCACGTCGTCGATGCGCACCGACATGGCGCGCTTGCCGGGGAGAATCTTCACTTCGATGCCGCCGGCGGTGCCGTCGGGGGCGAGCCGTCCCGGCACGATCGCTTCGCCCTTGAAGATCGGGATGCGCGAGACGCGTCCGACCACCGAGTCGGGCGACGTGTACGAGCCGGCCGGTACGGCAGCGACCGGCAACTGAACGACGGCCAGCGTCGCGAGGCTCAGGGCAGTGCCTTCTGGGACGTCGGCCGAGGCAATGACGACGTTTTGGGTGGCCACGCGGCTGCTGGCGCGCATTCCGTCAATGACGCGATACACCCCGAGCGTTGCCAAACCAGCAACGAGCAGGGCGACATACAGCACGAAGCGATAGCGACGGTCACCGAACATAGGTGGTCACGACAAGAGGTATACGACAGACGGTGCCCCGCAGGACACCACTCACGGGGCACGTTCCCACCGATAGACGGCGCTTGCGTTCAATTGGATACTTCGATTGCCACCCAGCAGCGTGAAGAGCGGAGTGACCGGCGTGAAGGGGTAGTTTTGAATCCGTACCGTAATCGTCTCAATGCTATTGGTACCGCACGCGTTTGCGGGCAGCGGCGAAACCGCAATCTGAGCATCGGTCGGTGCCGTATCGCCCACTGACGAGAAATAGCTCTTTACGCGTGCCTTGATCGCTGTGGTGCTGGCCGCATCGCATGGGAACTCGAGAACCGCTGCGTTGCGCGCACCTTCACGCACCGCCGCCACGAGGTTGTTGCGTTGAAAAAACGCCCGCGCGAAGTCCACGATCCCGAACAGCATGAGCAGCAATACCGGAACCACCACCGCGAATTCCACGAGAGGTCCCGCGGCGCGCTCCCGTACAAACCGACGAAGAGCATGCATCATGGGTGAGCCGTCCGGAGAGCAGAACCAACGGTGATCCACCAGGCCGTGGCGACACCGGCCGCGATGGCGAGGGCGTATGGTACACGATCACGCGCTTCATATGGGCGCAACTTCATAATCCACGGCGCGCGAACGGCCGTTGCCATGGTGTGGAGCGCGCTGACGGCGCCGTGCGACCGCAGTAGCCAGAAGGCTCCAAGCAGACCACCAAAAATGCCGGTCGCGAGCGACGCGACCAACGTGCCTTGCCACCCCAGCCACGCCGCGCTGGCCGTCATCAATTTCACATCGCCGGCGCCCATCAGTCGCAACGCGAACATCGGGAACCAGATCAGCAGCGCTACGCCCACGCCCGACAGCACCTGTCGCGCACCGTCGGCAACACCAAGCGTGAACACCGAAACGACAACCCCCGCCACCAATACGCCAAGATTCAACGCGTTGGAGACGCGGCGCGCACGGAGATCACTGACGACGGCGCCCGCCAGCAACGTCCCCAACAGCGCGAAGGACAACAGGACGACTGAGGTCGGTGATATCATGATGCAACGTTCATTTTTGGAACGACCCTACGGCTTACTATTGCTGCCGTTGTTTCCGGAATTGGCGTTGCCGTTGTTGCCCCGACTGCCGCCGTTTCCGCCGGTTCCAGTGCCGGTTCCAGTGCCCGTTCCTTGGCCGCCACCGCCGGCGCCACCCGACGCTCCGGCATCCGCACTGACCTGGGAGAAACTGTTCGTAGTCCGCGCAAACAGGTTCGACACGGCCCCCGAGAACTGCGACAGCACAACAAGGAGCGCCACCGCTACCACGCCGAGCAGCAAGGCATACTCGGCCAACGACGCAGCGTCGTCTTCCCGCGCGAAAGTGTGCGCGTTCAGGCGACGGAGAGACCGACGTCGCACGAGGATCAGGACCCTGCGGAGTTGAGCGTGTTCGTCGTCTTGCTGAAGATGTTCGCGATCGAATCCTTGAACTGGGTGACGACGGTGATCAACGCGACCGTGATTACACCCAACAGCAGCGCGTACTCAGCCAACGAGGCGCCTTCGTCTTCGCGAAGGAACCGGCGGGCGATGTTCGTGACCTTCCGCATGGTCAAATCCTAGTGAGGGTGAAGGCGCAAAGGGCTCGGCACCGTGAAGACCGCCGGGACAAGACCACGCCGGTCCGCCCCACGGCTCAGGAGCCGGCGGAATTCAGCGTGTTCGTGGTCTTCTGGAAAATATTGGAGATCGAGTTGCGGAACGACGTGATCACGGTGATCAGGGCCACGGTGATGACGCCGAGCAGCAGCGCGTACTCGGCCAGTGAGGCGCCTTCTTCTTCACGGACAAAGCGGCGCAGGTTGTTCTTGACGGTCGACATCATTTCCACTCCGGGTTGGGAAATGGGCAATAATCTGACGATCCTGCCCTTTCGAGGTATATGGCAGCGATTCGCCGCACAGCCCACTGGTGAGCAATCGCCGCGCCAGCAGTGTGACGGACTCGTCACCGCGTTGGAGACTGAAATGGTCGCGTAAAAAGAACGGCAAACCCTAGCATAATGTGAACGCGAGTACATGTAAAGCGATTCTCAACAACATATTGCCGCATTAAGAAGCCTTCATTTTGTATTACTCAGTAGTACAAGGCTTCGACGCGTCATGACGTTCGCCTTCGCCAGGCTCGGAAATACGTTGCACGCAAGCCGCGTTTTCGCGGTGCGAACGCAACAGGGACGATTGCCCTACAAACATGAGGCACCCGTGCGTCAGACGCCTTACACCGACCCGCGGCTCTCCCTCACCCGCGCAATCACCCGCCGAACCAGCTGCTCGAGCTCGTCTTGTCGGCTGCTCGCGGTTCGCTTGAAGAAAAACCTCGCCGCGCTGAACGCCGCCAGCAGCGTGCCCGCGGCCGCCGCCACGGCGAGCGCCGGCCCGACCGCAGCGACCTGGGCGAGAATTCCCGCCATCATCGCGCCGCCGCCAACCCCAAGCCCTGCCCCCAATCCGCCGAACAGTCCGCCGGCCAGCTGCGTCATATCCTCAAACGCTCGCACTGTCGTCCGTCCGTTGCGCGAGGCGAGATGCACTTGAATGAAACGCGGCATTCCGCCCTGCCGATTGGTCGGCATGCCGGTCGTAACCGTGAGGGTGCGCCCCACCGCGCTCACGGTCACCATCTCGCCCAGCGCGAGGCGGATTTCGTCGGCAACTTCCTCGAAGCCGTCGCCGTGCAATTCGCCGTCGAACGACGCCGAGAGCTCGAGCTTTGTGCGCGCCCCAAGAAAGACGTTCGGACGTCGCGTCATCGTGTCGCCGCGCTGCACCGGCACCTGCACCGGCCCGATACCAGCAGCCGCCCGTTCGACAAGCGCACGCTCGACGTACTTCGCATCGATACCGGCGTCCACCGCCGCTTCTCTCACCACGGCGGATGTGTACCCCCGTGTCTCACTCGCCGGACTGGGCTCGAAGTGCGCCGGCGGCACCATCGCCCCGGTGTTGGCCTGTAACTCGGCCGCGCGCGCCCACACCTGCTGGGCGTCGGCGCTCGACAGCGGCGAAGGAAATGCCAGCGGAACGACCGGCGCGCGGGCCAGCGTACGACTGTCAACGCCACCCTCCACGGCACTCGACATGAATGCCAGCGCCGTGAGCAGATCGCGCGCCGACGACAACCGCTGGTCGGGCGACTTGGCGAGCAGCGTGGCCACCAGATCGTCGAAAGGCGACGGGACGTCCGGCACGAGGTCCCGCAATCGCGGGGCCGGAGCGATGACATGGGCCACCAGCACCGCCGACGCGCTGGGACGCTCAAACGGAAACCGACCGCTGACCGCGAAGAACATCAGCACGCCGATCGCGTAGAGGTCACTGCGCCCATCCAACGGCTCACCCGACACCTGCTCAGGGCTCATGTACTGCACGGTTCCCAGTACGGTCCCAGTGGCCGTGAGCGGCTGCGCTTCGGTGACGCGTGCGATGCCGAAGTCGGTCACCATGACGCGACCATGCGCATCGAGCAGAATGTTCTCCGCTTTTACATCGCGATGCACGACCCCCTGTTCGTGGGCGTAGCCCAGCGCGGAAGCAAGCTGCCGAATGATGGGCACGATCGCGGCGGCCGGCATCGGTCCATCACGAGCGAGCCGGTCGGCGAGCGACTCACCCTCGACGTAGCCCATCGCGAAATACACGACGGCGTCGCGCTCGGCGGCGGAGAAGACGGGTACGATATTGGGGTGCGAGAGCGCCGCCGCGGTGCGTGCCTCGCGCAGGAAGCGCGCCCGCACCTGAGGATCGTACGACAGGTGCGGCGGCAACGTCTTGATCGCGACGGCGCGATGCAACTGCTCATCGCGCGCGAGATACACCACGCCCATCCCACCGCGTCCGATCTCGCGTTCGATGGCGAACTGTCCGACAACGGCACGCGCCAACGCGGCGGCGGTGCCGTCGTTCGGATCGCGCATTACGCCGCGCAGTACTGATCGAACGCACCGGCGAGGTCGGTCGCGATTTCCTGCGCGCTGCGTCCTTCGATCTGGTAGCGCTCCAGCATGAACACGACGTCGCCGTCCTTGAACAGCGCGATCGACGGGGAGCTGGGCGCGTAGCCCGTGAAGTACGACCGCGCGCGGTCGGTGGCTTCACGATCCTGCCCGGCGAATACGGTCGTGGACACGTTCGGCGTCGTGCCGTTGGCCAGCGCCATGGCAATGGCGGGACGCGCGTTGCGCGCCGCACAGCCACACACGGAATTCACCACCACGAGCGCCGTGCCTTTGTGTTCCTGCAGGAGCGCGTCCACGGCGTCGGCCGTGCGCAGTTCCTGCACGCCGAGGCGCGTGAGTTCTTCGCGCATGGGCTGGAGCATGTACTCAGGATACATCATGGGTCGATCTCCTAGTATTCCGGAATGTCTTCACGCGGTTCGCGCACGAGGGCGAGAATCGCCGCCTGCGGCACCACGAGATATTGCTCGTTTTCGAACGTGATTTCGACAGCGGCTTTCCTGAAGAAGAGCGCGTAGTCACCGATTTGCGCCTGCATGGGCACGAAACGCGCTTCCCGACCGGAGCCGCCGGAGATCCGCCACGGCTCTTCGCCCTGGTCGGTGAGCTCCGGCAGCGCGAGACCGGGGCCGGTGGAGACGATCTCTCCCCCCTGCACGGCCTGGTTGTCGATGGCCGTGGGCGGCAGATACAGCCCGACTTTGGATCGCTGGTCGCCATCCTCGGCTTTCACGAGAACGCGGTCGCCGACGACGATCAAACGCTTGTGCTTGCGATTCATCTACTCCTTTACACGCTTAGGGGTTCTTACTGGAATCTAGTCTGTTGCTGGGGGCTGGGGGCTGGGGGCTGGGGGCTGGGGGTGATTG
>NZ_JBKJRB010000050.1:0-3917 GCF_046594945.1 Gemmatimonas sp.
CGCGCATCACCACCTCGGTCACACCGGCTGCGCCAACGGACAGGCGGGTGCCGCCGGACCGAACCCCGCGGTGATCGGTCAAATCGTGACCACGGTGATCCCCGGCCTGAACCAGCCCACCGAGATCGCCGCCGACACGGCCGGTTGCTTCAACGTGCTCGACGCAGGTCGCGCGCGCCGTCCACTGTACGCTTGGAGTGAGCAGGGTGGCCTCTGGCTGTTCGACTTTTTCGGGCGGCTCGAGGGCAACGCCCCGCTGCTCGCCGCCGTCGGCTTCCTGCGAACACACCCGGATTCGCGACTGCGCGCGCCGATCGTCAGGGCCGCGGCGAACGCGTGGCGCGCGGAGCAGCCCAAGTAGCGGCTACATCTCGAACGCCAGGCCCGCCGTCCAGGTGAGATCGCCGACGCGCATGGGATGGGCCTGACCGAACCCGCGCAGATCAGCGACGGTCAGCTCGGCGAACACATAGGAGTGTTTGACGCCATGCTCGGTGGCGAAGATCTTCGCCGCGGCGGGATCGAGCGCGTCGAGCAGAATCATCGCGCCGACGGCATAGAGAAACCCGTTGGTGCGCCCCCGCGCGTCGCGGCCGGCTGGCCCCTGCGAGACGCCACGACCATCGGAGCTGGACCAAAGGCTGGTCATCAGCCCGAGCTTGCCGTACGGCACGATCGGCACGCGCGTCCGGCGCGCAAGGACGTCCACCCGCACTGTAGTCAGCGCGGAGAGCACCCATAGGTCGAATGAGGTGTTCTCGTCACTCGCGCCCGACTTGTCCGCGAACGCCGCCTTGGCTTTCGCGGAGGTGTATCCCACGAGCGCGCCAAAACCGATCGAGCCAAAGCTCGGAATGTGGAAGGGAATGACCTCGACCTCGGCGCCGACCATCAACCGCGGCGCGTTGCCGAAGGTGTCCCGAAAGGGTGTCTCTCCGTTGGTGAAGGTGCGATCGACGCGCGGCCGGTAGGGGCCCAAGCGCGCCTCCATCATCACGATCGAAGGAGTCTCCGAGGTCGTGCTGGCGCGGCTCGGCGTTGCCACCGAGAGGAGCGCGGCGAAGGACCCACCGAGAACGAGCGCACCACGACGCCGAGCCACGAACGCGGCGAACGCGGCGCACGCGAGCGTGAGCTCGGCCACTCCCTCCGTACCCGGAGGGCCGCCCATCGAGCAGTAGCCACCGCCGGCGCGGCCGCCCGCAGCGTTGTAGTTGTCCCAGAAGCTGTTGGTCGCGCGCGGGGTTTCGCACACCACCTCCGAGAGAACGCCGATGTTGTCCTGCCGATCGATGGCGGCGATCACCACGGCGTACGGAACGTCATTCACGGGAACTTCGAGCGGGATGTCGCCGGCAATGGTGTTGGACTCGCCGCACTTGAAGGGGTCGAGCGCGCTGGTCGGGAGCGTCCCCGGGACGAACTTGTGGCCCACCGGGCACTTCAGCTTCTCCGTCTTGGCGTCGCCTGCGTCGCCTGCGTCGCCTGCATCGCCTGCGTCGCCTGCATCGCCACTTGCATCGGTCCCGGCATCGGTCGGCGCAGCGGCCACCGTGTGAAAGCAATAGGCCCGGTACTGCTTGAAGTCGCTCGGCGCGGGGCTCGCTGGCTTCAGCTTCACCGTCACCAACCCCTCGCCGGCCCCGGTCGTCATTCCGACGGGCGCGGGAGGGCCCGCGAGATCGTAGAGCGTGACGTAGTCGATCTCGGCAGCCTTCGCCCCGTCGCCTCCCGTGATGACGTCGGATCCACGGAACGCCATCACATGCAGGTGAACCTCCGTTGGCGGCATGTGCTCGCTCTTGGAGCAGACCTGCGTGGCATCGAGTGGCGACTGCGCGTTCTTCTTCTTGTCGATCGCCTGGACGATCGACAGGTTGTCGATCTCGAACTCCCTGCCGCCCGCGACATCCGCCGCAGACAGCTTGGCGACTCGAAAACAGTGGGGTGACTTTGGCTCGTCACTGCTCCCGGAGCGTTCGGCGGGCGGAGCGCAGCTCGCAGCATCGGCGCGTGCCCAGATCTCGACGGAGGTCGTGTCGGCCGGGACGCCGGTCAGCGCGAAGCGCCACCGCTGGCTGCCATCGAGGCAGTCGTTGCGATTGATCCCGGTGTTGCTCGCCGACAGCGCGAACAGACCGTGTGCCGGCGCTGCACGGGTGGTGTTCGTGCGTTGGGGATATCCGCCCGTGAGCTCGAAAGCAGACGCGGTGCCGGCGTAGAGCAGCACCGAGAGGACGGAGATGAGGAAGGATGCAAGAAGACGTGTCGCCATTTGCGGCGGTCACACAGCAACCCGCGCACCAACGTTTTGACGCTTGAATTTTCGTCGAATTCGCGTCTGTCGCGGCCTGCCGACAGAGGTTTCGGCAGTTCGCTGTCGAGGGTCACGACAATCTGTCAGCGTTGCGAGAAGCGACCGCGTATGACGTGAGAGTGATCGCATCGAGCAGTGCGGCACGATGTCGCGCGCACGCGTCGTCAGTCAGCGCAGCAGCGGATCCCGATTCCCGGCAGGTTGTCGCCGAGCTCACGCGCCCCGCCCGCGCTGCACGCGACCTCGAGCCCGCGGTCGTAGAAGGAGCCACCGGCAACCCCGCAGAGAGACCTCTCGTCTGTGTCGTCGCAACCCGCGGTCCACTCCAAGAGGTTCCCACTCATGTCGTAGAGCTCGGTGAACGGCGCGATGGTGCCGCGACAATCTTTCTTCTCGCGCGCCTTGTGCGGGATCTCCGCCGCGCCGCCGTCGGCGTACGAGGTCGCGCAACGATCGTCGACGAAGGAGTTGCCGTACGGATAGGTCGACGACGCGCCCTGCGAGCACGCCCACGTCCACTCGGACGCGGCCGTCGGCGTTGGTTTCCCGCCGCCGATCGCGCCGCACAGTCGCTTTCCCGCCCACGCGCAGAAGCTCCACGCGTGACACCAATTGACGTAGGCCCGCGGGTACCCGCTCCCGCGACTCGTCCAGGACTCGGGCTTGGCGATCGAGACCGTGGCGCACCGTGCCGGCAGCGTCGGAGGGACCGGTGTGAGCAGGTACAGCGCAAACTCGACTTCGGTGACCTCGGTTTGATCGATGCAATACGAGCCCGCTTCGGTGGCCACGCGGATCATGTTCGGGCCTCGCCCGGAGGGGCAGGGAGCCTCTTTGGCGGTGTCGGTCAACGAGTCGGCCAGCGTCTCTGGTGACGTCTCGGGTGACGTCTCTGGTGACGTCTCGGGCGAAGTATCCTCGACCGTGCTCAGCGTCACGTCGCCGATTCCAGCGATCGCGTGGCACCCAGCGGCCACCGCAAAGGGCACAGCGATCGCGGCGAGGCGGGCCCTCATCGACCCATCCTATCGGAGGCGTCCCTGATCACGATCATCCGCCTCGCGCGTCTTTGGAGGGTTCGACTCCTTCCCGAAGCGACAGGATCCCGTCGTAGGCCTGTTGCAGTGCGTCGCCTCGCACGACCTCGGTCTGCTCGGCGCGCGCCTTTACTCGCCGTCGGCGAGCTCGAACGGGGCGAGCTCCTTTGAGCCCGCAACGAAGAAGGAGCCATTGTTGGTAGGGAAGATCCAAGCGTCGTAGACGCGTTGCCCATCTTCGAGGATGTCGTACAGCGCGACACCCTCTTCTTGCTTCCACCGCGCCGACGCCTGCCCGCGCTGCTCGCCCTCGACGGCGTCGGTTCCCTGCTCACGGGCCCTGAAGACGAACTGCATCCTCGTTGGACGCCCGAGGGGACCGACGATCGCGTTCTTCTCGAGCCGCAAGAAAGGGCTCGGAGAAGCGCTACGAGAAGTCCGCCGAGACCTCGGCTGCCGCACGCAGGCCGGAGAGGGCGCCCCCCTCCATGAAGCCCTGCCAGCTGTAGAACGAGTCCGTGGTCTCGCCCGCGAAGTAGAGGTTGTCGACCGGCGTCGCCTCG
>NZ_JBKJRB010000039.1:0-22351 GCF_046594945.1 Gemmatimonas sp.
ATCACGCAGGTCGCGCGCATACGCTGCGCATACGCTGCGCATACGCTGCGCATACGCTGCGCATACGCGTAGCACCAAGGCATCCACGACCAGCACGAACAGCGTGGAGTGCGAGGCGCGGACCCCGTGCATGAATCACGTTTGAAAAGCATGCCTCGTTGCTCGCCGCATTTCGTCTCGGTCGCCTTTACAACGGCTCACTGACGAGCGGACTGCCACGGCGGCGAGCGCCCGCGTCCGACAAGGCGGAGTGCCAGACGAAGGCCACCGAGACCGCCGATCCGCTTGAGTTCTCGCCTGGGTTTTGGTGCAGCTCCCGGATATGGGGCACGTGACCACGCGGTACGATGGCCGGTACGCCAACCGGGCCGTGCGCTCTTCCGCTCCGGAGCACTGGGCACGGCGGCAATCGTCGAGCCCAGTGCTCCTTTGCTCGTCCACGCAACGACGGGCACCCAGCGAGGCCACTCGCTGCTGGGCGAAGGCGCTACGGCGGCCCTCCTCCAGCACATCGTTGAGGTCGACCCCCCGCGTGCCCAGAATGCCACGGGCCCCTGGCGGATCATCGAGCGATCACCCAGCCGTCAGTGATCGACCAGATCCTGACCCACCTGCGCGCCCGTGCCACCCCCGGGCGCTCGGTGGCGCGCGCAGTCCCCCCGACGAGACGAGCGGGCAGAGACAGAACACTACCGCATTTCTGGAGTGCCAGATGTAGTTACCATATGCCAGAGTCCATCAAAACCACCGTGTACGTCGACGCTGAGGACTATCGTCGCCTGAAGGTGCTGGCGCGCCAGCGCGGAGGGTCGGCCCGTTAGCTCGTCCGTGAGGCGGTGGCCGCGTACGTTGCCGCCAAGGCGCCGCCGGTGCGCGCGACGTGCATCGGCGTTGGCCGGAGCGCACGAGGGGATGTGAGCGAGCGGGCGGAGGAGTTGCTGGAGGGGATGGGGTCCAGCAGGTGGTCGTGGTCGACACGGGTGCCATCGTGGCGTTGGTCGACGCAAGCGACCGGCATCACCGCGCGCTACGCACCGTGTACGAGACCTGTGGCGACGAATGGGTCCTGCCGTGGGCTCTCCTCCCTGAAGTGGACCACCTACTCACTCGGCAGGTGAGCGCACTAGCGGCCGAAGCATTCCGTGCAGACCTCGCTGCGGGCGCATTCACTATCGAGTGGGGCTGCGACGAAGACCTCGTTCGCACGCACGCGCTCTGCGCGCAACACGCCGCGCTTCAGCTCGGGCTTGTGGACGCCGCGGTACTGGCCGTTGCCGCGCGACGGCGATGGGCGGGCGTGAGCACGCGTTAAGGGCACCACCCCCAAATTCGATCGAGCCGATGACGGCAAGGCGCAATGTCTCCAGCGCAAAGGCAGTGAAGTTTTAGAGGTGCCCGTGATGGAGAATGGAATCGCGTCGGTGGCCCGGGGGCGGGCCGAACCCCTGCTCATACTATTGCTGTTCTTCGCGTGCCTTCGCGATCTTCGCGCCCGTCGCGTCAATCGCGGTGCTTGCGGCGGCGGATCTCTCGGACAGCCAGCTGGTTCACGCAAAGGACGCGAAGCAACGCGAAGAACAGCAACGAACAATAATGATGGCACCTCTAAAAAAATTCGATCAAGCCGATGACAGCAAGGCGTAACGTCGCCAGCGCAGAGGCAGTGGACTGTTAGTGGTGCCCTTATGCGGGTCCGTCGCATCCGGCATTGTCAGACCGTGCGACTCTCCTGACGTCATGCGCGGTTCCGCGTGACTCCGGGACGCCGCCGGGCGCTTCACTCGTTAGCATCCCAAACATGAATGTGTACATCGTCCCACGACGGGGCGTATCTCCACGTGACCGCGGAGAACCAGCCACGGGTGCGCGCCCTCGAGATCAAGCAGAATCCCGCCGTGAATCACGGCAACGTGCATCATTGGCGTTGGCTGCAGAGGGCACTGGCCGACGCTGTCGTCGACGCTGTCGTCGACGCTGTCATTGTGACCACCGGTCGTCAGGCGTACCGTCGCGAGGCCGGCCTCGCCGTCGTGCCGGAGGCGTTACTCGGGCCGTCACGAAACGCGTAGGGCAACCATGGTGGCCCCCCCGTGCCTTTCGAACGACTCCCAACTCCGAACGCCTTACTGCCTACTCCCTACTCCCACTTCCCTACTTCGCAGTGACGGCACGACCTCGCCGTCATCCCTCTCCCCGAGCGCACCAATGGGCGATCTTTTCGTGGAGTCCCACCGCCGCCCACCGCCAGACCGAGATACTGTCATGTCGACTCCAACCGGCCGAGTGGCCGTTGCCCAACTATCGCCCGCCTCGACGGCGGAGAACGCGATCGAGAAACTCGCGGACTTCACGGCACGCGCGCGGGCCGACGGCGCGGGCCTCGTGCTCTTTCCGGAGGCGTTCGTTGGCGGATATCCACGAGGCTCGAGCTTCGGCGCGATGGTCGGCTCACGCACTGAGGCGGGACGCGACGCGTTCCGTCGCTACTGGGCGAGCGCGATCGATGTGCCCGGAGCGCACTGCACGCGCATCGGTGAGATCGCCGCCGAGAATGCGATGTACGTCGTGGTGGGCGTGATCGAACGTGACGGTGGCACGTTGTACTGCACCGTGTTGTTCTTCGCACCCGACGGCTCGCTGATGGGAAAGCATCGTAAACTGATGCCGACCGCGTCGGAGCGGCTGATCTGGGGCTACGGCAACGGATCGACCATGCCGGTGTTCGATACGCCGTTGGGCAAAGTGGGCGCCGTGATCTGCTGGGAGAACTACATGCCGCTGCTGCGTGCGGCGCACTACGCCAAAGGGATTCAGATCTATTGCGCGCCAACGGCAGACGGACGCGAGAGCTGGCAGCCGACGATGCGCCACATCGCCATCGAAGGACGCTGTTTCGTCCTGAGTGCCAATCTCTTTGCGCGACGCAGCGACTACCCCGACGCCGACGACACACGGGAGAGCAATCGCGATGACGTCGTCTGTCCCGGTGGCAGCTGCATCGTTGACCCGTTCGGAACGGTGCTGGCCGGTCCACACTTCGAGGGGGAGGCGCTGCTCTGTGCCGACATCGATCTCGAAACGATCGCGCGCGGTAAGTATGATCTCGATGTCGTCGGGCACTATGCACGTCCCGATGTCTTTCGTCTGCTGGTGAATGAAACCGATACGCAGCCGGTGACCTTCTTCAACGAGAAGCGCTGATGTTTTGTACGCACGCCACGTGGCGTGCGCCACGGACCCAGCGTATTTTCCTCGTCCACGCCAACATCGAGATTCGAACGTGCGCATCAGCGATATGAACTGGATGCAGGTCGACGAATACCTGCGCCGTGACGATCGGGCCGTCCTCCCCCTCGGCAGCACCGAGCAGCACAGCTTCCTCCGCCTCACGGTTGATTGCATCCTCCCGGAACGCGTCGCCGCGGAAGCTGCCGAACCCCTCGGCATCCCGGTCTTTCCCGTTCTGCCATACGGTGTCACACCCTACTTCAGGGAATACCCGGGATCCATCTCGCTCCGCGTCCAGACGCATCTCGCCGTCGTGAGCGATATCCTCGATGGGATGGCGCACAGCGGTTTTCGTCGCATTCTGATCTGCAACGGTCACGGCGGCAACGGGGCGGTGCAGCAGTTCGCCACCGAATGGGCCGCCGACCACCCCGGGTGTCGAGTGATCTTTCATAATTGGTGGAACGCGCCGCGTACCTGGGCCAAGGTGCAGGAGCTTGATCCTGTCGCGTCGCACGGATCGTGGATGGAGAACTTCCCCTGGACCCGGCTCCCCGGCATCGAACTGCCCAAGGCAACCAAGGGCCCGGTGCCGCCGATGGATACCATCCGCGCGCTCGATCCCAAGGCCCTCCGCGCCTTCCTCGGCGATGGCAACTTCGGCGGGCTCTACGAGCGACCCGATGACGAACTCCAGGCGCTCTGGCAGATCGCCGTTGACGAGACACGCGCGCTCCTCGACGGCTCGTGGGGATCGCCGGCGTCGTGACTCCGCATCCAACACGCTCCCTCTTCTGGGGCGCAGGCGCAATCGGCGGCACCATGGCGGCGTTCCTCGCCCGCGCCGGACACGACGTGACCGTCGTGGATTCCGTGGCCGACCATGTCGAGGCCATAAACAGTGGCGGGATCGCCATCACCGGGCCGATCGCGACATTCACCGTGCCCATTCCCGCCTTCACGCCAGAAACGCTGAAGGGCGAGTGGGACACCATCGTACTCGCAACCAAGGCGCATCACACGGAGTCTGCGGTGCGCGCACTGCTCCCGCACTTGAGTGCAACCGCCTGCGTCATCTCGGCGCAGAACGGGCTCAATGAACTCGCCATCGCTGATCTGATCGGCGAACGCCGCACGGTCGGTGCGTTCGTCAACTTTGGCGCCGACTACCTCGAGCCCGGCCTGATCCTCTATGGCGGACGCGGTACCGTGATGATCGGTGAATCGTTTGGTCCGGCCACCGAACGCGTCTCGCCGCGTGTGCTTGCCGCGCGCGATGCCTGGCGCGACTTCGACGAGCGCGCCACCGCGACATCGCATATCTGGGGCTATCTCTGGGGCAAGGAAGCGTATGGTGCGATGCTCTTCGCCACGGCACTCACCAACGAGTCGATCGCCGACGCGCTCGCGATGCCGCCGTACCGCGACCTCTTCATCGCGCTCGCCCGAGAAATTCTCGCGGTCGCGACCGCACGCGGCGTCCAGCCACAAGCGTTCGACGGCTTCGATCCGTCCGCGTACTTGCCAACCGGTGCGCCGGAGGCCGCCCGGCAGTCGCTCGACAACCTCGTCGCCCACAATCGCAAATCAGCCAAGACGCACAGCGGCATTTGGCGCGACCTCGCCGTGCGCAGGCGGCCCACCGAAGTCGACGCCCAGCTCGGTATTGTCGTGACCCTTGGTGCCGAGGCGGGCGTGCCGACGCCGCTCACCGCTCGCTTGGTGGGGCTCATTCACGACATTGAGCGCGGCGAACGGCCGCAGTCACTAAACACACTGGACGCGCTGGCTGACGTGCTCACGCCATGAACCTGGCATTCACCAACAAGACCGTGATCGTGACCGGCGCCGCCCATGGCTTCGGACGCGCAATTGTGATCGCATTCGCCCAGCGTGGCGCTGTGGTCTGGGGCGTCGATCTGATCGAGGATGAGCTGCGTGAGACGCAGCGACTGGCGGGTGCCAACTGCACCGTGTGCCGACTCGACGTGCGTGACAAGCACGCCGTGGATGCCGTTGTCGCATCGGCCTCATCGGCGACCGGCCGTGTCGACGTCCTCGTGAACAACGCCGGCGGCGTGCTCGGGCAGGTGGGGCGCCCACTCGAAGACGTGACAGCGGAGCAATGGCAGGCAATCTTCGACGTCAACGTGGGCGGCGCATTTTTCTTCTCGCAGGCAGTGGCGCCCGGCATGAAAGCCGCACGCTTCGGTCGCATCATCAATATCTCAAGCGGCGCGGGCCTCGGCATCTCCCTCACGGGCATCCAAGCGTACGCTGCCGCCAAGGCTGCACAGATCGGTCTCACACGGCAACTCGCCCACGAACTCGGCGCCTGGGGCATCACGGTCAACAACATCGCCCCCGGATTCGTCCGCTCGAACGCCACCACGGAAAAGCAATGGGAGTCGTACGGTGCCGCAGGACAACAGGCACTCGTCGATCGCATTGCGCTGAAAAAACTCGGCACCGTGGACGACATCGCCCACGGTGTTCTCTTTTTCGCGTCGGAGCTTGCCGGATGGATTACGGGCCAGGTCCTTTCGATCGACGGAGGAAAATAATGTCAGTTGAACGCGTGCTGGCGTTCCTCAAGACTCGCCACGACGCGATACTCGACGAGCTCATTGCATTCGCATCGATTCCAAGCGTGAGCACCGATCCGTTGCACGCCGCCGACCTGCGCCGGGCCGCGCAATTCGTCGCCTCGACGCTCGCCGCCGCCGGACCACTGCAGGTGCGCACCATCGAAACGTCCGGGAATCCGGTCGTCTACGCCGAATGGCTCGGCGCGCCTGGCAAGTTGACCATACTGATTTACGGACACTACGACGTGCAGCCGCCCGACCCGATCGAGAAATGGCAAAGCCCGCCGTGGGTGCCGACGCTGCGTGACGGACGCCTGTATGCCCGCGGGGTCTCCGACGACAAGGGGCCGATGCTGATCCCGATCAAGGTCGCCGAAGCCTGCTTCGCGACTGAGTCGCGCGTGCCGATCAACGTGAAGTTTCTCTTCGAAGGTGAGGAGGAGGTCGGCAGTCCTAACCTCGAGGCGTTTGTCGCGGAGCACCGCGAGCTGCTCGCCGCCGACGTCGTCATCTCAGCCGATGGCGGGATGTGGCGCATCGACGAGCCATCCCTGACGGTGTCGAACCGCGGCCTTGCCGGATTGGAGCTGACGCTGACTGCCGCCACGAAGGATTTGCATTCCGGTCGGCACGGCGGTGGTGTTGCCAATCCGCTGCACGCGATGGCCCAGCTCATTGCGTCGTTGCACGATGCGGATGGGCGTGTTGCCGTTCCCGGTTTCTATGATCGTGTGCGCGGGCTGAGCGCGGCGGAGCGTGGCGACATCGCAAAGTTGCCCTTTGACGAACAAGCGTATCTCGACGCGGTCGGTGCCCCCGCCGCATTTGGTGAAGCGGGCTATACCACGCTCGAACGCCAATGGACGCGACCCACGCTCGAGGTCAACGGGATGTGGGGTGGTTACCAAGGGCCAGGTCACAAGACCGTGATCCCGAGCGAAGCGCACGCCAAGATCACCTGTCGGTTGGTCCCCGATCAGGATCCGCCCGACATCGTGTCACTCGTCACGCGTCATCTGCACTCGCACTTGCCGCTCGGAACACGACTTTCGGTCGTTCCCGATGATCACGGCGCGCCCGCCGCCCACATTGACCCGCACCACTTCGCCCTGAAAGCGTCGGCGGCTGCGCTGCATGCGGTGTACGGCGTCGACCCACTGATCGTCCGGATGGGCGGAACGGTGCCGGTCGCGGAGATTTTCCAACGCGTCATGGGGCTGGACACCGTGTACTTCTCCTTTTCGACTGGCGACGAGGACTTCCACGCACCGAACGAATTCTTCCGCCTGCATCGGTTGCACGAAGGGCTCGAAGCCTGGGCGCGACTCTGGAGTATCCTCGGCGAGGTGCAACCATGACGCAGAACACGGAACTCGCGCAGGTCGAGGCGCAGGTTGAGGCGCACAGCGCATCACTGAAGAAGGAGCTTGGGGTCAGGGATCTGGCGCTGACCCAGATTCTCTTCATCATCGGCCTCACCTGGATCGGTGTCGCCGGAAAACTGGGCCCCTCGCACGTCGTGATGTGGTTGCTCGCGATTGTGCTCTTTTACCTCCCGATGTCGGCCGTGGTGATCTATCTCAACAAGCTGATGCCGCTCGAGGGCGGTCTGTATCAGTGGGCGAAGATCGGCTTCAACTCCACGGTGGGATTTCTTGTGGCGTGGAACCTCTGGCTGTACGTGATTGTGTTTACGTCGGAGATCGGCTTGCAGGCCGCGACGTATCTGTCGTACGCGCTGGGCCCACGTGCTGCATGGATCACCTCAAGCAATTGGTTCATCGCGCTCGCGTCGGCCGTGATCTTGACGTTGATGGCCGTGGCCGCGACGATCGGGCTGTCAGTGGGGAAGTGGGTGCACAATACCGGCGGCGTCTTCATGCTGATCATTTTCGGCATTCTCATCGGGCTGCCATTCATCGGGCTCGCCAGCGGGCATCTCACGGAATTCCATCCGTTCCGCACCAAGTTGCCCGAGTTCTCGCTTCTCAATCTCAATCTCCTTGGCAAGATGGGATTCGGCGCCCTCGGTGGCTTCGAGTACATCGCCATTCTTGCTGGCGAAACACGCGCGCCAGCCCGTGCGATGCGCAAGTCGGTCTTCATCGCGGCACCGCTGATCGCCATCATGTTCATCCTGGGCACCGCCACCGTGGTGGCGTACGTCCCGACGAATGACATCGACCTTATCGGGCCGATGCCGCAGGTGCTCCGAGCCGGCTTCGGACCATTCGGCATCGCGGGACCGTTGGTGACGATCGCGATCCTGATGACACTGGCGATGCGCTTGGGGCAGGTCAGCGTGACGTTCACCGCCGTGACGCGCCTGCCCATGGTGGCTGGCTGGGACCGCCTCCTGCCGCCGTGGTTTTCTCAACTGCATGCGCGCTACCGGACCCCAGTCAACTCGGTGGCCGTGGTCGCGGTATCTTCTTTCTGCCTCTCATTACTCAGTCTGATCGGGGTGGGGCGCGCAGAAGCCTTCCAGTTGCTCTTCAACGCGGGCGGTATCTTCTACGCCCTCACGTACCTCGTGATGTTCTCGATCCCGATCTTCGGTCTGCGCAGCGTGACGCCGCGCCCGCCGCTGTGGCTGCGCCTCGCCTCGTGGTCGGGGTTGCTGATGACGCTGCTGTATGTGACGCTGTCCGTGTTCCCGATCATCAAGGTGGCGAGTGTCGGGGTGTTTGCGTTCAAGGTTGCGTCGTTGATTGTGGTGATGAATCTGGTTGGCGTCGGTGTTTTGGTCGCGGCGCGTCGGCGATCCCAACGTTTTGAGCAAGGGGCATAAGCATGTCGAATCTCATGTCATGGATGCCGGGCAGTCGGCACTGGCTGATCGTGGCGCTGGCGCTCGTCACCGGGAGCTGTGCTGCGCCCCGTACGCCGGCTGTCGCCACGCTCAGCGGCGATTGGGACGTCTACATCGCGCTCAGCGCCACGCCCAAGTTCGGCTTCGAAGGGTGGCGCCGCATGGGGTTCGCGCATTTCGCCGGCGGCGACTCCGGCACCGTCGGCGGGCTACGTCGCCGCACTGGCGAGCCGATGCTCACCGTCACCAAGGTCTCGACGAGCGGTGATTCGGTGATTCTGACGCAGGACGCGCGCGTCGTGATGCGCGCGGCGTGGCATGGCGATACGCTCGTCGGGCTCCACTACACCAGCGGTGTCGTGCAGGATCGCCGATATCGGCTGGTTCGCCGCGCCACGCCCGCGGTGGTGGAGCCCGACTATCAGGTCTGGACGATGCCGGCCTCCGATTCGCAGTACGCCTCGGTGGTCGACACCACGACGCTCATGCCGCTGCCCGATGGCGCGAAGCTGGAGACCTACATTGTGCGGCCCGTGGGGGCCGGACCGTTTGGCGTGGTCATGCAGCGCTCGCCGTATCGCGCGACGAACCCTGGCCCGGGACACTGGTGGGCATCGCGCGGCTACATCTTCGTGGGGCAACTTGTGCGTGGCCGCGGCAAGTCCAGCGGCGATGTCGCCAATTTCGGCGACTACGCGACCGACATCCAGGACGGCTACGACGCGGTCGAGTGGGCCGCGAAGCTGCCCGGCAGCAATGGGAAGATTGGTTTGATCGGCCACTCGGATGAGGGTCGGCTGGCCTGGTTTGCTGCCGTGAGCGCCCCGCCGCACCTCGCGGCGATCGCCCCGTCGGCGGCGACTAGCGATCCGTGGCGCATCGTACCGTACGCGGCCATGACCTTCGGTCCCATCAATGTGTACTGGACCTGCCTGATGCGCGGACGGGATATGGCCACGAACACGGCGGAGCTCGACATCGGCGAGGCGATCACCAAACTGCCCCTGTCGAACCTGCCAGAACGACTCGGGTGCGGCCATCTGCCGCTCTGGGAACGGTGGATTTCGCACAACACGCTCGATGCATATTGGCGTTCGCGTGCAGTGACGACATTCATAGACAAGGTCAAGGCGCCGGCGCTGTCATTGGCTGGCTGGCACGACGATTCGCGCGGCCCGCTCGACTACACCAACGCGCTGTTGCAGGCGAAGAATCATCCGGCGTGGCACCTCGTGATGGGGGTCGACGCGCACAAGGGCGTGGACTACGTCTCCGGCGACTTCGGACCACAGGCGCGCTACAAGTATCGCGACCTCCAGCTGCGCTGGTTCGATCACTATCTGCTGGGCAAAGACAACGGCGTCGATCGGCTGCCGCCGGTCGACATCTTCGTGCAGGGCGACAACACGTGGCGCCAGGAAAAGGAGTGGCCGCTGGCGCGCGCGCGCAACACCAAGTGGTATGTCTCATCGCGCGGGAATGCGCGCACCAGCGCTGGCGACGGCGTGCTCGACACGCTGCCGCCGCAGGGCGCCGCCGACGACACGTATACGTACGACCCGGGGGACCCTACACCGTACCTCATCGACTCGCGCGAACTGGAGGAGTCGCTCAATGAGGATTACACGGTCCTCAACGCGACACGGAAGGACGCGCTGGTCTTTACCTCAGCGCCGCTCACGCGGCCGATCGAGGTCACCGGCGAGATGTCGGCGACGCTGTGGGCGGCGAGCGACGCCAAGGACACCGATTGGGCGATCATGCTGCTTGATGTCTTTCCCGATGGTCACGCGGAGCGGGTGCAGGATGGCATTGCGCGAGCGCGATTCCGGCGGGGGATGGACAAGATGGTGCCGCTGGTACCAGGTGCCGTGGAGCGATACGACATAGACCTGTGGTTCACGTCGATGGTTTTCAAGCCGGGGCACCGGCTGCGGGTCAGCATTTCGTCGGCGCTCTTTCCGAAGTACAACCGCAACCTGAACACCGGCGGCAACAACGAGCGGGACTCGCTGTTCGTGTCAGCGCATCAGCGTGTGGTGCACGATGCCGCGCACCCGTCGCACGTGGTGCTGCCGATCATTCCGAGATAAGGTACGGCAGAAAGGTGAGCGGAGACACGTCGCCGAGCGTGCTGAACACCCACCCACGCACGATCACGTCGCGATCGCCCGCGTGCAGCACGGTGCTCGCGTGACTCCTCGATCACGACGGGCGCTTCACTCGTTAGCATCCCGATCATGAAGGTGTATATCGCCCCACGACTGGGCGTGCTGCGCGATCATCTGATCGCGCGTCTGCGAGCAGCGCCGCTTCCGCCGCGTGACACCGAGATCATCGTGGTGCAGAGTCAGGGCATGCGCCAATGGCTCACGTTGGCGCTGGCCGACGCGCTGGGCTGTGCGGGCTCGCTGGAGCTGCCGTTTCCCGCGCGTTTCGTGCACTCGCTGGCCGCCTCAGTAGGAGTGTCCGGCAACGCCGCGAGCGCATTTTCGCGCGAAGCGCTGACATGGCGCTTGGACGCCTTGCTGCGCGAGGTGGACCTGCGCGACGCGCGCTACGCCGCCCTGTCTCGGTACTTGAGTGATGGTGACGACCGGATGCGCTTCGGGCTGGCGGCCCGTGTGGCATCGCGCTTCGACGACTATCAGCTGTTCCGGCACGATCTGCTCGAGGCGTGGGAGCGTGGTGAGCATCGGCTCGACTCAACGCACGAGATCTGGCAGGCCGCGCTGTGGCGCGAGCTCTGTCGCGACGGCGCTGAGCATGGCGCGCGCCGGCTCACGCAGCTGCTGGCGCGCATCAACGCGGCCGAACCCGGATCCTTGTCGCTGCCGTCGCGGGTATCGGTGTTCGGTATCAGCTCGCTACCGCCTCGCGTGATCGAACTGCTGGCCGCGGTGGCCAGGCACACTGAGGTCGCGGTGTATGCCGCCCTGTTGCCCATGTCCGCGCCGACCGCGACGATGCATCCGCTGGCTGCCGCCTTCGGGGCACAAGGACAGGCGCTCCAGCGACTCCTGGTGTCTCGCGATGCGACAGTCGTTGTACTTGAGGATTCGGCAACGGCCAGTCCGGAGTCGTTGCTGGCGCAGCTCCAGCACGAGATGACGTACGCCAGCGATGGGTCGGGGCCGTTGACGATCTCCTCCGCCGACGCGTCGCTTCGTGTACACGCGGCGCATGGGAAGCTGCGCGAACTCGAGATCATACGTGATCAAATCGGACTGGCGTTTGTGGCCGATCGTACGCTCAAGCCCCATGACGTGCTATTGTTGGTGCCGGATATCGTTGCTTGGGCACCACTCGTGGAGACGGTATTCGGTGCGAATGACGGAACGGTCCGCATTCCGTTTGCTGTAGCCGATCGGCGCCGTCGCGATGAGTCGGTGGCCGCTGCGGCGTTGAGCCTGCTGTCGCTCGAGGGCGGGCGTCTTACGCACTCCGACGTTTTCGGTGTGCTCGAGCGGCCGACGGTGTACACCGCGGCCGGTCTCGACGACGGGCAGGTGGAGTATCTGGCGCGGATCACGCGCGATGCCAACGTGCGTTGGGGCTACGACGACGAGGCCCTCGAACGTCTGGCGTTGCCCGCCACCGACATGCCTACGTGGCGCACCGGACTCGATCGGTTGCTGCTGGGGCAGCTGACCGGCGCGCTCTCCGAGCAGGCAATGGGCCTGTGGCCGCAAGCCGGAGACACGGTGGGCGATGCGGCGGCGCTCGCCGCGTTGTCGCAATGGATCGACCTGCTCGCGGTCACGCTGAAGTCGTGGCAGCAGTCGCGGACTATAGTTGCGTGGACCGCAGCACTTTCGCTGTTCCTCGATCGGGTCGTGCAGCCGACATCGGCCAGCGAGCGCGACGGGCTGAACGCGGTGCGCCGCGTGATCCAAGCCTTGTCCACAACGACGCTCCAGGTCGCATACCACGCGGTCGTGCCATTCAGCGTGGTGCGCGACTGGCTGGAGCAGGAACTCGGTGACGACAGCTGCGGTTCGGGATTTCTGAGTGGCCGCCTCACGGTGGCCGCGCTCAAGCCCATGCGCAGTGTGCCGTTCAAGGTGATCGCCGTGGCGGGTCTCGACGATGCCGCGTTCCCGCGACGTGACCGCCGGCCGGCGTTCGACTTGTTGTCGTGCGAGGCGCGCGAGGGCGATCGTAGTCTGCGTGACGACGACCGGCAGCTCTTTCTCGACCTGCTGCTGGCCGCCGAGTCGCGCGTCGTGCTCACGTACAGTGGAAACGATCCCCGCGACAATGCCGCGCGGGCGCCGTCCATCGTACTCGATGAACTGCTCGACCATCTCGATCGTCGCACCAATGGCAGCGCGCGGGCCACGCTGGTGGTGCGGCACCCGCTGCAAGCGTTCAGCGATCGCTATGTCAGCAACGACGACCCGCGACTGATCACCTTCTCGCCGTTGGCGGGCAAGGCCGCCGCCGGTGAGCCGGCTCACGGCTTCCCGTTCTTCGCGGACACGGTGCCCGATCTCGTGAACGACGATGTGGCCGAAATCGCGTTGCGTAATCTGACCGGCTTCTGGAGCAATCCGTCGCAGTGGTTCTGTGAGCAGGAGCTGCGCCTGCGTCTGCCCGATGCCAGCGCGACCGATAGCGTGGACACCGAGCTGCACTGGCTGAACAAGATGAAGCAGGGTGGCGTGCGCGCCGATATTCTGCGGTCGGTGATGACCGGTCGTCGGGACACCGAGTGGATGCCGCGTCAGCTGGTGGCGGTTGGCAAGCTTCCGCCGGCGCATCTTGGCGCGTCGTGGTTCGCGCGACTGGAACACGAGGCGCGACCAATTATCGATGCCTTGCCCACGGGTGCGCGCACCAGCGCGGCACTGACCGTGATCGGCACCGACTGGCGCATTTCCGGAACGGTGGAGGGCGTCATCGACGACGTCCGGTACGTCGTGCGCACGGGGAGATTTGCGGCAAAGCATCGCATCGTGGCCTGGGTCGAGCATGTCGTGATGTGCGCGGCGAGGCAGCAGGGCGCCGAAGTGCCCGCCACGACGGTGCTGTTGTATCCGGACGCCAAGAAGGAGAAGGCGATCGTCGAAACGCTCACGTCCGTGTCGAACGCCAGGGACATGTTGGACGACTGGATCGGTGCCATGCACGCGGCGCGTCGTGCACCGTTGCCGTTTTTCCCGAATGCGGCGGAAGCGTATCGCGCGGCTATGGTGCACAACGCGACGATCGCCGCGAATCCGAAGTCTCGCGCCAAGGAGCAGGTTCCGATCGCGAAGGCCGCCGCCGCCTTCACCGGCGGTAGCTTTGGCGCGGCCGGCGACGAGTCCGACCCGTATCTCCAGCTCTGCTTCCGCGACTCACTCGCGTTCAAAGATTTCGAGAAAGACTTCGAAGCTCTCACCAAGCTGCTGTTCAAGGAATCGTGGTCGCCGCAAATGCTGGCCGAGGGCGCGTCATGAAGCCCTTCAACGCGCTCAGCGTCGCACTGGACCCTGGCATCACGCTCGTCGAGGCGAGCGCAGGGACCGGAAAAACGTTTGCGATCACCCGACTCGTGCTGCGACTGCTCCTCGAGCGGAAGGTCGAGCACCTCGGAGAGATCCTCGTCGTCACCTTTACCGAAAAGGCGACGCAGGAGCTGATCGGGCGCATTCGCGCCGTGCTGCGTGACGCCGATCGCGTCTGGTCAAGCGCACCGCCACCACGTAACGACAAGAACGACGATCTATTCGTGCTGCGCGACCTGCACGGAAGCGCCGGCGCGCCGATCGTGCGCGCGGCACTGGCTGCGCTCGATGATCTTGGTGTGTCCACCATTCACGGTTTCTGCCACCGCGTGCTGTCCGAAAGCGCGCTGGAAAGTCGCGTGCATTTTGGCGGCACGTTCCTCGAAGAGGATACCGAAATCCTGCAGCGGCTCGGCCAAGACTGGATACGTCGGCGCGTGCTGCACGACGAAGCGGCGTCCGACATCATCTCGGCGAGCGGCGAAGATCCGCTGGCCTGGATCAGGAATCTTGTGCGGCCGTACATGCGACACCCCCGCACCACGATTGAGGCGGCCCCAGATCCGGCGCCCCAGCTGTTAAAGGACTTCGTGCTCGCCGTGTCGAAGTCGTTCGAGCAGGAGAAGCACACGCGCCATTTGATGGGCTTCGACGACCTGCTGCGTCGCCTACACGATATTCTGGTGGCCGAAGGGCCCAATGGGCTGCTGGCGTCGCGTATCCGCGAGCGCTTTCGCGTGGCGCTGATCGACGAATTTCAGGACACCGACCCCACCCAGTTTCCGATCTTCTCGACCGCCTTCAGTGGATGTCCGCTGTTCCTGATCGGCGACCCGAAGCAATCCATCTTCGCGTTTCGCAACGCCGACGTACACGCCTATCTCAAGGCCGCCGCGACCATCGACCTCGAACGGCGCTACACGCTGCTCACGAACTTCCGCAGCACGGAGGCGATGGTTGGCGGCGTGACGCAGCTGTTCCGGAACAACCGTGAGCCGTTCGCCTGCAGCGCTGAGCGCATTGGCCTGCCCGAGGTCACGGCGGCGAATCACGTAAGCGTGCCCGACGCCATGGCGGGCGATGCGAACCGTGCGTTGCAGTGGATGTGGGTGGGCGATGAGTACAACACCTCCAGAAACATGGTGAGCAAGGAGCGCGGCACCACAGTGGCCATCCAGGCGGTCACGGTGGAGATTCGCCGGCTCACGGTCGCAGGCCTGGGCGCGGGCGCCATGGCGGTGCTGGTGCGTACCAACGCCGAAGCGCAGGCCGTGAAAGCGTCGCTCGATGCGGTCGGCATTCCCTGTGTTGTGGGCGCCAATCAGGATGTGTTGGCCAGTGAAGAGGCCAATGAGCTGGTGCGGCTGGCTGAAGCGATCGCGTCGCCGCGAGACGGGGTTGCGGTGCGTTCCGCGATGGCTACGCGACTCTGGGGGGGCGACGCCTCGGCCGTGGCCGATACGCTGCGCAACGACGGCAATGGCGCGTGGAACGCCATGCTTGATCGGCTGGTTCGGGCACGAACGATATGGCTGCGGCATGGCGGCGCTACAGCACTGGCCTGGCTGCTGAACGAGTGCGGCGCCACCGCGCGTCTGTTATCGCTGCAGGGCGGCGAGCGACGGGTCACCAACGTGCGACACGTCCTTGAAATCCTGCAAGAAGCAGATGCCACGTCGCCACTGACGCCCGACGCGGTGCTGGGTTGGGTGTCCAGCGAACGCGCGTCGGTCGTCACGCCGGAACGCCGCGAGATGCGATTGGAAAGCGATAGCGATGCTGTGCAGATCCTCACCATTCACAAGGCGAAGGGACTGCAGTGGCCGGTGGTGTTTTGCCCAACGCTGTGGAATAGCAGGTCGTTCGCCACGAAAGCCCTCGATGTGCCGTATTCGCTCACGCCGCTGAATGACGGGATGGTGCTCGATATCGACTCGCCGCTGCACGCGCAGCGCAGCGAGCAGAAGGATCTTGAACAACTGAGCGAAGAGCTGCGACTGGCGTATGTCGCGCTGACCCGCGCCGAGTCCCGCTGCTACGTCACGTGGGGCAACTTCTCCGATGCCGCTGCCTCAGCGCTTGGTTGGCTCATTCAGGGCGGTGGTGACAGCGTTGACCGCGACGCCATCTACACGCTCGTGGCCGCGAACACGGACACGATGGCGATTGCCGATGTCGTCCTACAGCTGCCGGCGGCGCCGACGGCGGTGGCTGCCGTCACCACACCCCCGCGAGCACCGTTGCAGTTCCACGTGGCGGCCGGACAACTCGCCATCTGGCGCAGCAGCAGCTTCACCATGCTCACGCGCAACGTGTCACACGTAGACAGTCGCGATGTCGACGACATTCTGGTGCCCACCGACGCGCGGCGTACTGTCGCGCACGTGGCCGGCTTCCGTGGCGTGCCGGCCGGTGCCGACATCGGCAACGTGCTGCACGGCCTGTTCGAACACACCGACTTCACCAACCCGGGCGCGATCACCGACGCCGACGTACAGAATGCCCTGCGTGACTACAGCGTGCCGGTACCCTCCCACGCGCGGTGGACGCCGGCGCATATCCGGGAGATGATCGATACGGTGTGCAACGCCGAGATCCCCCACGCGGGCTTTGCGCTCGCGGCGGTGCCGCGCGAGGCCACGTTGCGGGAGTGGCGCTTCTCGATGCCGGTGCGCGATTTCTCCATCGCAGCCGTGGCCGACGCGCTCGCCGCACACGGATCGCCGCATGCGCAGGCCTACGCGCCGCTGCTCAAGCGACTGCGCGACGAACAGTTTCGCGGATATCTCACCGGATCTATCGACCTCGCCTTCGAACACGACGGGCGCTGGAATATTCTCGACTGGAAGTCGAACTGGCTCGGCGTCGCCGACGCCGACTATGCGACTGGCGCGCTCGATGAGGCGATGCACGCCGCGCACTACACACTGCAGTACCACGTGTACCTGGTGGCGCTGCACCGGCACCTGCGCGCGCGTCAGCGTGGATACGACGCCAGCAAACACTGGGGGCAGGTCACCTATGCGTTCCTGCGCGGTATTGCCGCCACCGGACGCGAGGGCTGGTTCACCGATACACCGACGCCGGAGTTGCTGTACGCGCTCGATCGTGCCTTCGGAGGCACGCCATGAGTACGCGCAGAGTACCAGCATGAGTCTCACCGCATTCTTCGACACCGCCGTGGAGCACTATCTACTCTCCACCAGCGATCGGGTGCTCGGCGAACTCACAGCGCGTCGCGCCGAAATGGTCGGTGACGCGGCGACGTCTGTTGCCGTGGCCGTCGCTCTGCTGGCGCGCGCCCGCGACGAAGGCCACAGCGCCCTGTCACTGAGCGATCTCGCCGCCGAAGCCTCGGAGCTCGTACGGGAGCTGGCCGCTCATGTCGCCACCAACGACATGGGCGCGCTACTTCAGGGTCGCGATGCCGCCTGGTGGCGCACCGCGCTGCAAGCGATGACAGCGGTGGTGCCGTCGGTACTGCTGCTGCACGGATCGCTGCTGCAGTTTCGTCGATACTTCGACGCGGAGCAGCGCATCGTGGCGCGCATTCGCGAGTCGCTAGCCCATCATCGTCCTACCTTTCGCGTCATCACTGGCGGCCCTGGCACCGGAAAGACCACGCGCATTGCGGAACTACTGGTAGAAACGCTTGATCGAAATCCGACGCTCCGCGTGGCGCTGGCTGCGCCCACCGGCAAAGCGGCGGCGCGGCTCTCAGAATCGGTCCGCCTGCGGCTCGATGCACTCGAAGCCTCTCCTGATGTTCGCGCCCGCGTGCCACAACGCGCGCGCACGGTGCATCGACTCTTGGGCTACCAGCCCGACCGCGATCGCTTCTGGTCGCGAGCCGGCTCACCGTTGCCGTATGACCTCGTGATTCTCGACGAAGCGAGCATGGTAGACGTGCTGCTCATGGATGCGCTGATCGCGGCGCTTCCCGCGCACGCCACGCTGCTGCTGGTGGGTGATCAGGATCAGCTGGCCAGCGTGGAGGCGGGCGATGTGCTGGGCGCGATCTGTCGCGTCGCGCAGGAGCTGGGCGTCGGTAACGCGTTGGATGGCAACTGGCTGCACTCCAGTGTGGAGCGACTCACCCGCAGCTACCGGTTTGAAGCCCATCCCGCCATCGGCGATGCGGCCTCCGCCATACTGACCGGCGACGCCACTGCGCTCTGGGCGGTCGTGCACGATGCCCAACGCGCCGATGTGCGCTGGGCGCCGGCCCCGCAGGATCGCGCCGAGCTGCTGGCGCTGCTCGTGCCGCATCTCGAGACGTGCCTCGGTGCTGACTCACCGGCGGCGGCCCTCGCGGCCCTCGATGGGTTTCGAGTGCTCTGCGCTGAGCGAGAAGGCGTGTTTGGCGTGTCGGGGATCAACGCCGAAGTAGAACGATGGCTGCGCGGTCAGGGCACGGTCATCACCGAACACTGGTATCATCGACGTCCGGTGATGGTCATGGCCAACGATTACGGCACGCAGCTGTTCAATGGCGACGTCGGCGTGGCCTGGGAAGCAAATGGGGAGATGCTGGTGCACTTCCCGGCACCCGAGAATACCACCCGCACCATTCCGCCGGCACGGATGCCTGACACGCAGACGGCATGGGCCATGACGGTACACAAGGCGCAGGGCTCAGAGTTCACCAACGTGATCGTGATGCTGCCGGCCAAAGGCAGTCGAGTGCTGGGACGCGAGCTGCTGTACACGGCCGTGACCCGCGCGCGACAGCGGGTACTGATCGTCGGCGATGAATCGGTCATGCGATCGGCCGTGTCGCGAACCGTGAAGCGAGGTAGTGGACTCGAGACCCTGCTGCGTGGTGCAATGCAGCCGCTCGGACGAACGGGAGAAGCACATGGCTGACCCGATCGCAGTCCTCACACTGGTGTGTGCTGCCATGACCGTCGTATTGGTTCTCGGTAACCTGTTCCGCGGCAACCCCGATTCCGAACGAGCCCGAAGTGAGCTCCGTGAAGATTTGCGCAACGCGCGCGACGAGGCCCGCGCGTCGGCGCGCGAACTGCGCGAAGAGGTCGCGAAGTCGATCGAGACCACGCAGGCGTCACTCGATCGCGTGCGCGGCACGCTCGATCAGCGCGTGCGCGAGCTGCAGGAAGGGAACGAGCGTAAACTCGACGAGATGCGTCGCACGGTCGACGAAAAGTTGCACGATACGCTCGAGAAACGTTTGGGCGAATCGTTCAAGCTGGTCAGTGATCGTCTGGATACCGTTCATAAGGGACTCGGCGAGATGCAACAGCTCGCCACCGGCGTAGGTGACCTCAAGCGCGTACTCACCAACGTGAAGGCGCGCGGCACGTGGGCTGAAGTACAGCTCGGAGCCATTCTCGAGCAGGTGCTCACGCCCGAACAGTTCGACAAAAATGTCTCCATTCGGCGGGAAACCGCGGAACGCGTGGAGTTCGCCGTGCGGCTTCCCGGGCCGCTCGATGATCCCGCCACGTGCGTGTGGCTGCCGATCGACTCGAAGTTTCCGCAGGAAGACTGGCTACGATTGCAGGACGCGTCGGATCAGGGCGACGTGGCGGCCGTGCAGGCGGCCAGCGATGCCCTCATGCGCACCGTGCGCGCGTCAGCCCGAGAGATCCACGACAAGTACGTGCATCCGCCGGCGAGTACCGATTTCGCGATCATGTTTCTCGCCACCGAAGGGCTGTTCGCCGAGGTGCTGCGTCACCCGTCAATGGTGAGTGACCTGCAGCAGCAGTATCGTGTGGTGGTGGCGGGGCCAACCACCCTGGCTGCAATCCTCACCAGTTTACGGATGGGCTTCCAGACGCTGGTGGTCGAACAACGCGCCGCCGAGGTGTGGCGCGTACTCGGCGCGGTGAAAACCGAGTTCGGAAAGTTCGGTGATGTGCTCGACCGGGTGCAGCGACAACTCCACACGGCCAGCCGTACCATCGAGGAAACGGGCCAACGCAGTCGCGCCATGGAAAAGAAGTTGCGGTCTGCCGAGCGACTCCCCGAGGCCGAAGCGGCGATCGTGCTGGAGCTTCCGTCCCCGCCTACCGACGCTTCTCCCCCACAATGAGTTCATGCGCTGCGCCTTTCGTGCCGTGCGCACGGCTTTTCTCGGTCGTCACCGTGAGCCCGTTGCGTCGCAACGCTTTCACGAACACCGGATCGGCGTCAGCCGACCAGTAGATCACGCGGCCGCCGGGGCGCAGGGCCGCGATCGCGGCCTGTATCCCTGCATCGGCATAGAGTTTGGCGTTACCCGACGTGGTCAGCGATTCGGCGCCGTTGTCTACGTCGAGCATGATGGCGTCGAACACGCCAGCGTGCTCCCGCAACAGCGTCAGCACGTCACCGTGGCGGATGTCCACGCGCGGGTCGTACATGGCCGCACCGGCGAGTGCGTAGTCGGGGTTCCGGTTCCACGCGATCACCTCGGGGACGATCTCGGCCACCATCACGCGTGCATCGGGGCCCAGTCGTTCGAGAGCGGCGCGCATGGTAAAGCCGAAGCCGAGTCCGCCCACCAGGACGCGCACGCTCGGCTGTTCGGAGAGGTCGCGGCACGCCAGTGCGGCCAGTTGTACCTCCGACTGCGAACGGCGGGTCGACATGAGCTCGATCCCGTCGATCCGCAGCAGGTACGCCCCGTCGTGACGATATAGCGTGAGCACGGTGCCATCGGGAGCGGCGGCTTCCGCGAGACGTTCGTATGGCTTCACAGAGGACTTGCTGGGGCAGGGTGAGCAATCGAGTTTGCAGTGGAGGCGTAGGGACAGCGAAGTGTATCACCGATTCTCCGTCAGGTCAGTCATGTCTCGTCCGATCGACAATTCCTACCTCGTTCCGGGCACCGCGCTGTTGGCTGGCGAGTATCCGGGCATGCGTTTTGGCACGCCGCACGGCATCCGAGACGCCAAGCTGCAGCAGTTTCTCGATGCGGGCGTCACGGCGTTTGTGGATCTCACCCATCCCGATGATCCGCTTGATCTCTACTTCGGACGTCTTCGTGAGCTCGGCACCGAACGCGGCGTAGAGGTGACGCACGACTACTTGTCTATCGTCGACATGGATGTGTGCGATGATGCGTTCATGACCCGAGTCCTCAACACGATCGACGAGCGACTCGCGCAAGGGCATCGTGTGTACGTACACTGCTGGGGCGGGGTGGGGCGTACCGGCATGACGGTTGGCTGTTGGCTCGTGCGAAACGGACGCACCGGCGACCAAGCGCTCAACGAGGTGAAGACACTGTTCGCGACCATGTCAGCTGACAAGGTGGCCTACTTCGGGCCAGACGGCTCGCCACAAACCGACGCGCAGCGCGCGGTCGTACGGGCGTGGACCGAACTTCCGACGGAGTGATTGCATGTTGAACCAGACGCCCGTGACGCTGCATGTCCTTTCGGTGGCCGATCTGGAGGCAGTCGCTGATCTCCACTGTGCCAGCTGGCGCCGTGCGTATCGCGGTATTCTCTCCGACGCGTATCTCGACGGCGATCTGCTGTCCGACCGCCGGGAGGTGTGGCATCTCAAGTTGGCGATGATCACCGACCGGCAGTTTGGCTGGCTCGCGAAGCACGACGGTGAGCCGGTGGGTTTCGCCTTTGCGTCCCTCGACGACGACCACACGTGGGGCACGTTGGTGGACAATCTGCATCTGCTGCCGTCGCATCAGGGTGCGGGCATCGGACGCGCTCTGCTGACCGCTGTGGCAAAGGTCGCGCACGCGCGCGCCACGCATCCCGGTCTGTTCCTCTGGTGCTACGAACAGAACACGCAAGCTGGCGCATTTTACGAGCATTTGGGCGCCGAGGCGGTCGAGCACATCATGTACGCGGCCCCGGATGGGAACGCGCTGCCGGAGTGGCGATACGCTTGGCGTTCGCTGGTCCCGTTGCTGCCCGCGCAGGAACCGATTTAAGGTCTGCTCGATGAACGGGTGACTCGATGCGCGAGCGGCTCGCCGGCGACCGCCGCTGACTGCGCAGAGCTCAGAGTGCAGTCGCAAGCGTCAGCGTCAGCGATCAGACTTCTTATAGTGTTCAGAACGCAGCAACGACCGTGCACCGTTTCGAGTGATTTGGTGGTTCGCGACCTCTCGCATCGCGGTTAGTGCCAAGGCGCTCGACACGGTGCCACTATGGTTGCTGAATTCTGAACACTATACCAAGTCTGATGTCTGTCCCTGAACCAGCTGAGTTCTGAGTTCTGACGTTCGAGTCAGCATGAAGTCTACCACCCGCTGA
>NZ_JBKJRB010000113.1:0-22514 GCF_046594945.1 Gemmatimonas sp.
TTCCGAGAGTGACCCTTCCCTCCCCCGGCCGACCGATGTTCACGTCGCTCAGCATTCGCGGTCGGCTGCAGGTCGCCGCCATTCTGGTGGCCGGGGTGATCACCATGTTGGCGTTTCTGCGGGCTCGCGAGCGGCGCGCGGCCGAAGAGCGTCGCATCGCGGCACAGTCGCAGGAGACCGCCACCAGCGTGGCGCGCTCGCTCGATGCCACGATCATCGACGCGCAGACACTGCTGAACAGCCTGCGCCGGCTGCTCGATCCGCACGCGACGCCGGAGCGCAACGATCTGCTGTTGCAGTCGCTCTATCGTGAGACGCCGGTGCGCTACTCCAACATCTTCGTGGTCGATTCGTTGGGGCGCAGTATCGGCGCCGCCAGGCTCCCCGCAAGTGGTCGCGCGTCTGTCGACCTCGGAACGCGGGCCTACTTCCAGGACGCTCTGCGCACCAAGCGGTTCACCGTCGGACTGC
This sequence comes from Gemmatimonas sp., assembly GCF_046594945.1. Taxonomy (GTDB): domain Bacteria; phylum Gemmatimonadota; class Gemmatimonadetes; order Gemmatimonadales; family Gemmatimonadaceae; genus Gemmatimonas. The sequence continues at coordinate 472 of NZ_JBKJRB010000113.1, forward strand.
CAGTCCGCACGACACTGTATGCCGGGAATCCTTGGTTCCTGCCGTTCATTTCGCCGATCATTGATTCGGCGTCGGGGCGGGTGCGCGCCATGGTCGGCGCCGGGGTGCTCCTCGATTCGCTGGAAGCGATGCGCGTGGCGCGCACCCTGCCACCCGGATCGATTCTTTCGGTGATCGACTCGGCCGATCGCATCGTGCTTCGCTCGCGCGACGCTGACGCCTGGATCGGGAAAGTGTTCCCGCAGGAACGGCGACCATCTGCCGCGCGCGTCCCGCTGGCATGGGGCGTGTTCGTGCTCAGCTCGATCGACAGCGTCGAGCGTGTGTTCGGCGCGCAGATCGTCTCGAAGATGCCGTGGCGGGTGTACGTGGGCATTCCGACCGAATACGCGTTCGGTCCGTCGCGTACGCAGTTTACCCAAGACGTGCTGCTTGGCCTGCTGTTCAGTCTTACGGTGGTCGTGCTCGGGTACGGGATCGTCGCCCGCTTCGTCTCGCCAATCGAGTCGCTCACGCGTGATGCGGGCGCCATATCCGCCGGCGACATGGCGCGCCGGTCGGCGATCGTCAGCAACGACGAAGTCGGCACGCTCGCACGCACCTTCAACACGATGGCCGACGCGATCGTCGAGCGAAACGCCGCACTCGCCGCGTCGCATGAACAGCTGCGACAAGCCCAGAAGCTCGAGGCGCTCGGCTCGTTCGCCGGTGGCGTCGCGCACGACTTCAATAACTACCTCTCGTCGATCATCGGGTACAGCGAGATGGCGCTCGCCGAGCTTCCTGACGCATCGCCGGTTCGCGACGACGTGGAGGGCGTACTGGCGTCCGCGCAACGCGCGGCTGAACTCACACGACAGATCCTCATTTTTAGCCGCCCGCAGGCGATGTCTCCGCAGCTGCTCGATCCGAACGATGTCATCACCGGCATCGAACGGATCATCGCGCGCTTGCTCGGCGAGGCCATTACGCTCACGCTTTCGTTGGAACCACAGGTGGGCGTTACGCGCGCCGACCGTGGGCAGCTCGAGCAGGTGCTGATGAATCTGGCCGCCAATGCGCGCGATGCGATGCCCAGTGGCGGCCGCTTCCATCTCAGCACCAGCGCGGTCGATCTTACCGCCCGCGATCCGCGTACGCCGTTGCTCGTGGCCGGTCGCTACATCCAGATCAGTGCGTCCGACACCGGAACCGGGATCTCGCCGGAAACGCGCGAGCGAATGTTCGAGCCGTTCTTCACCACGAAGGATCGCGGACGCGGTACCGGGCTTGGCCTCGCGCTCGCGTATGGCATCGTGCAGCAGTCCGGCGGCGCCATTCACGTGGATAGCACCGAAGGACATGGCACCACATTCCACGTCTACTTCCCACTGGTACCACAGGCGACGATCGGCGCCGCACGGTCAGTCGTGCCAAGCCGCGCTGACGGCCGCGTGCCGACTCCGACGTCTAACTCCGGCGTCGAGCGTATTCTTCTGGTGGAAGACGATTTGGCCGTCGCTTCGGTGACCACGCGCATTCTCGCGCGTGCCGGCTACGACGTGGCGCATGCCGAGCACGGACAGGCGGGCCTCGCTGCACTCGCCAGCGCAGATCGTCCGTATGAGCTCGTCATTACCGATGTCGTGATGCCGGGCATGTCCGGCGCCGATCTCGCGCGTGAGATTTCCGTACGATATTCGATGGTCAAGGTGCTGCTCATCAGTGGTTATCCAGACGACGACGAACTGGTTCGCGATGTGGCGCAGCGCCAACTCCCGTTTCTCGCAAAGCCGTTCTCGACGGTCGAACTGCTGCACACCGTTCGTGAACTGCTCGATGCGGAGCGTCACGTCGCGCGCTGAACGGTGCCGTCCCGTGCGTGCGCAATGTGTTTACGCGATATTGCTGGTTTCTTCCGCACGCGGACCGACGCATACTGCGCGATGCGCCGAGGGTTGGCCTGCTTGTCAGCAGGACGCATCGTCAGATGCTCGGCGGGAGCACGTTACCGCGGAATGGCCCGTCGCGTACGGTCATGTTCACCGCCCTCGCGCTTGGCGGACGTTCACTCGACGCTCCACAGTTACCGAGCGCGCATTGGACACCAAGCGCCGTCAACGCACAGGGGCGCGTGGCAGGGTGAGCACGAAGAGCGATCCACCGCTCTCTCGTGGTCGGTGCTGGACATCACCCCCCTGAGCACGCGCAAAGGTCCGGGAGATCGACAGACCCATGCCCATGCGTTCCTCGTTGCTCGCCGCGTCATTCAATGCGCCCGCCGCGCGCGCCAGCGGTGTGAACAGGCGAACGCGAATCTGCTCACGAGAATGAACACGACGTTGTGCGCGTTCAGCACCTCAATAGAAGTCACGGAAATCACCCGCGAGTGCCGAGGTATCGTTGGACAGTGGATCCACTTACCGTCGCGACGGGCGGCGTGCGTTCGCGACCGCGAAGGCCTGCGCCGAGACGCGGCCCACCGCAGCGAGTCCCGCGGCGCCGTAGTTCGCGGCCAACGGATCCGCGCCTTCCTCGGCAAGCCGGATCTGGTGGCCGTTCCACGTTGCGCGGCGAATTGCCGCCCGCGCGGCGCGCGAGCTCCTTTCGCGTCAACCCGAGGGCCCTCCGCGAGGCCTTCAACTTTTCCCCGACCTGATTAGTCAACCTGCGTGAGTGGCGGCTCGATGAGAAGGCGCCTTGAGGTTAGCGCGCACCGCCGAGGCCCACCACGCGTCGATGACCATTCAAACCGCTACCCCTAGGTCCGCCGCGGTCCGGGCTGTAGTTTCGCCCCGTACAGTGGTGCGGCTACCCCGCCCGGCCGCCACTACCATCCTTCCGGAGCGTTCGTGAGTCAGTCGCAAGGCTTCTCGTCCCGATGGGCCATGATGCTGGCCATGCTCAGCATGGCCGTCGGCACTGGCAACATCTGGCGTTTCCCCCGTATCGCCGCCACCAACGGCGGCGGTGAGTTCCTCGTGGCATGGGTCGTCTGCCTCTTCACGTGGTCGATCCCGCTCATTCTCGTGGAGTTCGGCATGGGGCGCATGACGCGCCTCGGACCCATCGGCGCCTTCGTACGCACGCAGGGGAAGAAGTCGGCGTGGATGGGCGCCTTCATCGCCTTCGTAGCCGTGGCCATTATGGCGTATTACTCGGTGGTCACCGGGTGGACGCTGCGGTACGCCCTCGCCGCCGGTCTGGGCGAGCTAACCGGCGACAACTCGGTGAGCTTCTGGCGCACGTTCTCGACTACCACCGCGCCGGTGCTGCCGCACGTGATCTCGATTCTGGGCGCCACGTTCATCGTGGCCAAAGGCGTGAAGGGCATCGAACGTACCACCACGATACTGATGCCGATCCTGATCGGTCTCATCCTGCTGCTCACCGTTCGCGCACTCATGTTACCGGGGGCCAAGGCGGGGCTCGACTACTTCTACGGAGTGGACTGGGACCGACTGGGCGACGCCAACATCTGGCTGCAGGCGCTCACGCAGAATGCATGGGACACCGGTGCCGGCTGGGGTCTGGTGCTTACATATGCGGCCTACATGCGCCCGAATGAAGACACGGCGCTCAATGGGTTCATCTTGCCGATCGCGAACAACACAGTGTCGCTCTGCGCTGGCATGATGGTGTTCTGCACCGTGTTCACCGTCGTTCCGCAGCTGGTCGCCTCGATTGCCAGCAACCCGCAGGCCTTGGCCGACTTCCCGGACCTCGCGAAAGCGATGGCGGCCGGCGCGCCGCTGAACGCCGACCTGGTCCAGAACACGATCTTCGGCGCCGGCAACGAAGGCGTGACGTTCATCTGGATTCCGAAGCTCTTCGCCACGCTGCCCGCGGGCGGCCTGTTCATGACGTTCTTTTTCCTTGCGCTGTTTTTCGCCGCCTTCACCTCGCTCATCGCGATGGTGGAACTCGGCACGCGCGTGTTACTCGACATGGGCTGGACGCGTGCCAAAGCCGTGTGGGTGGTCGGTGTCTTCGGGTTGGTGCTCGGACTGCCGTCGGCGTTTTCAATCGACATCCTGCACAATCAGGATTGGGTGTGGGGCGTCGGATTGATGGCGTCGGGCTTGTTCTTCGCGATCGCCGTGAATCGTATCGGACCAGCCAAGTTCCGCCAGGAACAGCTCAATCACGAACACTCGAATATTCGCATCGGCGCTTGGTTCGATGTGTGCATGAAGTATCTCGTACCGTTCGAAGCGATCGCGTTGATGGGTTGGTGGATGTGGCAGGTGCGCGGCGAAGGCGCCCTCAATCCATTCGGCATCGAGAACATCGGAACGATCCTGATGCAGTGGACGATCGTCTTGGTGCTGCTCTTCCTGTTCAACGATCGACTCGCGAAGATCGCTCCGACGGAGACGGCGGAGATGGACGCCGGCCGCATGCCGCCGAGCATCCCATGACGCATATTCGTTGGGCCACGAGCGTCGTGCTCATCGCATTTGTCAGCGCGGCGCCGGTCGGTGCGCAGTCACCCAAGCCGATCGGCCTGATCAACGGCGGCACGGTATTGCTCGAGCCGAAGTCGGTGAAGCGCGATGGGGGCATCATCACCGCCGCGCTGCGCGTGCAGTTTCACAAGCCCACCAAGGTACCGGGAGGCAACTGGTACAGTTCGCGCACGCTGCTCATGCTCGATTGTCGCAAGCAAGTCGTCGCCGTGAAGGAGAACTGGTACTACAGCGACGCCAAGGGCACGAAAGTGGCGCAGCACAAGCAAGTCGGGATTCCGGGGTACGCCACGCCGCTTCCTGGGTCCATGCCGAAGGTCGCCCTCGACCATCTCTGTCAGGCGAAATAATCCGTGCGGCTGCGAACGGGCGCGTAGCTTAGGCGCCCGTTCGCAGCATGCGCTCGGTAGACAGTAACGCACCGATGGCGGTTGCCGAGCCACCCGCTTCTGGGGTGAGAATAGTGGCACCGTAGAACTTGGCCACGAGTCCGAACGTGCGACGGATGCTCTTGAGATCCGTCAAATGGCCCACGACCACCACCTGCGGCAGTTGCTGTGCACGGGCGGCATTGATCGCAATCACGGCGATCACCTGCCCCACCATGTTCACGAGCGCGGCTGCCGTGTCTTCGCGCGACGCCTCCACGGGATGACGGGCCACGCGTCCGAAGTTCACGGCGGTTGTTTCGGGCGGGAGGGTGCCAATGGCACCGCCCAGCACTTCGCCGATCGTGAGGTTGTGCGTCGTGTCGGAGCCGTTTTGCGCCAACACGTCGATCTCGCGTGGATCAACAGTGTTCAGCAGAAGCCGACCGAGTCCGACCAGCGTGCCACCGCCAACGCCGGTTCCGGTCACGTGGTGCGCGCCGTCCATGGTCGCGGACACGCACGCCGTCCCCGACCCGGCACTGGTCACGAGCGCCGACTCGAGATTGGACAGCGCGAGTCCACCGCGTCCGATCGCCCGCACCTCATCGACGCGATGCAGCGTGCGATCATCGATCGCCTGCGGGAGCATCGCGCGATTGCCGCCGGTGACCGCGATCCACTGGAGATCGCGCGGCGCCACGCCACCGGCGTCGAGCACCCGTCGCACGCGCGCTTCATCGGGCTGCCCTTCGCTCGGCAGTGTCCAATGGCGCGTTGCGCCGCCGTCGCGTACCACGACATCGGTATTGCTGGCGCCGAAGTCGATCGCGGCCGCGGGACGCAGCACAGCGTCGATCACCACGCTCACTGACCCGGATGATACGTGCGCTTCGCGTTCTTCTCTACGTCATCACGGTAGTAGTTCACCGTCTTGAAGTGCCCCTGCGCGTAGTCCTCGGCCTGATTCATGAAATACGTCGATCCTGGGTCTCCGCTCACGCCGCCCGCCAGCGAGCTCTTGGCCACGATACGCGGGCCGAATTCGACGGCTGCGATGAAGCTGTTGCCGCGGTTGCCGTAGATGCGCTTCGTGGTCCGCACGCCGTTCTGTGAGAATGCCGCCAGCGAGCCCCAATTCGACGACGTAAACGGCACCGCGATGCTGGGCTTGCTGTCGTCGTACACCGCCGTGATACGGCCATCGAGACGCTGGAAGCGATTGAGCTCACCCCATGGCGTCTTCCAGGTGCCGAAGTCGCTGGCCAGCTTGTCGGAGATGCGCGCCAACGCGGCCAGCATCACCGCGTTGTCGCGCGCCGCGGCGCGATTGCCGCGTGTGATCCGCGCGAGCTCTTCACCGTACGCATTGGCCAGCGACATCGCGACCGATGTGAGACCGAATCGATAATCCCAACCGCGCAGGACGGCGATCTGATCGGCCAGCTTGAGGCGCAGCGTATCGGCGCCGGGCAATGCATCCCAGGCGCCCACGAGAGGCGGAATGGACTGTTCGAAGGCCGGCAGGTAGCTGTCGTAGGCGGCAGCGATCAGCTTGTCGACCGTGAAGTCGGTGCGGCCATTCAGCATGCGGATCGCGTGGATACCACGCGCATTCTCTTCTTGATACTGCGACATGTACTTCGGATAGTCGCCGATTTTCGGGCTGTTCGGGCCGGCTGCGGTGAAGGGCCAGTTGTTGGTGTTCATCAACCAGCCCGTAGCCGGATTCGTGACCATGATCGTTTCTTCGATCGCGTGCAGTCCCTGCCATTCGGTGTCCGGTGTGCCGCCGTCGACCGGGCGCGTGTAGTCGTATTTCGGATTGCGCTTTGGGATGAAGTCACCGTTCACGAAAGCGATCGTTCCGTTCACATCAGCGTAGACGGTGTTGTTCGACGAGTTCGTGCGTAGTTCCATCACCTGCTTGTAGCTTGCGAAGTCGCTGGTTTTTGTGCGGCCGAACGACTGCATCAGCGCCTTGATCGGCTCTTGCATGAGACGCACGGCCACCCACTTGCCGTTGTCGTTGCGAACGATCGGCCCCTGATGACTAAAGTATGCCGTGACCGTCTTACGCTGCATACCCGCCGCCGTCTTGTACGGCAAGACGATGCGGGTGGCCTTCAGTTCGCGCTCACCACCAGCATACTGGTAGTACACCTTGCCGTCGCGCTCAGCGACCGTGAGCTGATACTCGTCGGCCACATCACCGCCACCGGTGGTGTGCATCCAGCCGTTCTTGTCGTTGAAGCCTTGATAGATGAAGAACTGTCCCCACGTGACCGCCCCGTAGGCCTTGAGCCCTTCCTCGCTGGTGACGTGAATTTCCGGACGGAAGTAGTGGTCGGTGTGCGGATTGATCAGCAGCAACGCGTGCCCGTTGGCCGTATTCTTCGGCGCAATCGCAAAGCCGTTCGATCCGGTGGGCTCGCGCGACTCGAACTCCGCGCTGAACTCCTCGCGCGAGGGCGCCGTGGGTGACATCCCCATGCGCGGCGCGTAGAACTGCTCGATGCCCGCGGCGTTCACGCCGGCGATATCGCCGCCGATGCTGCCTTCGGTAAACGTGAGCGCCATCCACGGTTCGAACTTCGAGATCAGCTTTGGTTTTACCTGGGGATGGGTGGCCAGATAGTAGTTGAGGCCATCGGCAAAGCCGTTCATCAGGGCTTTGAGCCACGCCGGGCTTTCGGCGTATTTCGCCTTCATGTCGAGCGTATCGATGAAGAGCTTCATGCGCAGATCGCGCCAGAGCGCACCCTCGCCCTCCACTTCCGACGTGCGTCCCATCGCGGTGATGTAATTGGTCTCCACGCGATTGAAGTCGTCTTCGGCTTGGGCGTACACCATCCCGAAGACGGCGTCGGCGTCCGACTTGCCGTACACGTGGGCGATGCCCCACTGATCGCGCATGATCGTGACGCGGTCGGCCTGCTTTTTCCACGTGGAGGGCTGCGCTGACGAGACAACCGGCGCGAGCAGCAGTGTCGCCGCGATGACGGAACGGAGCATGGTGCGCATGGTAGGAGCTACGAATGTTGACAGGTGAGAACTACAGGCGATACACCGAGATAGCGCTGTCTTCGAAGATCTGCGTATGCTGCGGCTTCACGATCGTAGGGAGTACGTGCACGCGCGCGTGTTCGATCGCGAGGATCGTCGAGAACTTCTGACGATGCCAACTCTCGATCAGCCGGTCCAGCATTTTCGACTCGTATGGAGGATCGGCGAACGCGATGTCGAATTTTCCCGATGGCAGCTGGCCGGCGAACGGCAGCGCGTCCTTCTTGTAGATGCGCGTCTTCTCGCGAACCCCGAGCAAGGCGATGTTCGCCTTCAGCGCGTGCAGGCTCGAGGGACGGAACTCCACGAAGTCCACGTACTTGCCGCCGCGCGAGAGGGCCTCGAGTCCGAGGGCGCCGGTGCCGGCGAACAAATCAATGATGCGGGCCCCTTCGAGATCGTTGCGCAAGAGTCGCATGAGGGCCACCCGCACCGTCTCCCCCGTGGGGCGCACCCGAAAATCGTTGGGTGAGGTGAGATGTCGTCCCGCGAACTTCCCGGCCACTATGCGCATAACGGTCTTCTGAGCTACTCAGGTTGGTTGCGCATGTGTTCGGCCAGCTGGTGCATCCTGAGCCTGAGATATCCGCGGAGCTCCTCGGACATCGCGTGCTCGGTCAGCGCCTGATCCATGCACCACAGCCACTCGTCGCGCTCGCGCGCGCCGATGGCAAAAGGGAAATGCCGCATCCGCAGCTGCGGATGGCCGAACTTCTCCACGTACAGATCCGGCCCTCCCGTCCATCCGGTCAGGAACAGAAAGAGCTTCTCGCGTGACCCCTTGAGGCTGTTCGCGTGAAGCGCGCGCACGTTCACCGCTCCGGGCGCGGTGTCCATCAGGTCGTAGAAGCGATCGACCAGCGAACGGATGCCGGCCTCTCCACCGAGGTCGTCGTAGTGAGCCATGGAGAAGGGAAGAATAGTACCGCTGAAGGAGGAAAGCTAAGGGCTCCAAGAAAGCTAGGGACGCCAGGAATGAAGGGCGCTAGGAATGAGGGGCGCTAGAAATAAAAAGCGCCAAGAAGAAAGGGCGAAACTGCGAGAAGCGCATAGCGCCGTCTGCTGTTTCGCGGTTTCTTCTTGGCGCCGTTCATTCCTAGCGCCCGTCATTCCTAGCGCCCGTCATTCCTAGCGCCCGTCATTCCTAGCGCCGTCTGCTCTAAAAGTTCAGTACCTCGGCCATCTCTGCGGCGTCCCTACCGGTGCTCGTCCGCGATCGATCACTTCGCCAATCACGGTGCCGATGATGCCGCCGTTGCCGCCCACGCGGGTGCCAATTCGGCCGCCGTTGCGGCCGCCATTGCGACGACGGTCGTGCTCCTCGCAGTGGTCTTCGCCGGCACCGCCGCCGCGAATCACCACACCGATAATGCCGCCCCATCCCCCGCCTCGGCGGCCGCCATCTCCGTTGCCAACATTGCCGCTGCTCGTGCCGCGATCGCGACCGGCATCCTCGTCACCGCGCGCCGACGGGCCCGAGGTCGCGACCGCTTCCGTTGAGAGATCGGGCGGCGCCTGTACGCCCGGTTCCGGGCTCGGGGACGGGGCGGGTTCCACGCGTTCTGTCGCGACCGTGGCTGGTGCCGGCGCTTCGTTGACCGACTCCGCCGTCATCGTCTCGGCGATCGGCGCGCTCGGCGTCGGTCGCGCCGTACGGCGCCGTGTCGGCACCGCATCGCGGCGACCGATCTGATCGCCACTCGGCGCGCCGGTCGGACCTCCTTCCAGCGCCGATATCACTGCCGTGCGCGGTCGCTCGGCGGCCGTGGCCAACTGCAGGTCGCGCTCGAGATCAGCCGTCATTGCCGCCGGGTCGCGTTCTCCACCACAGCCACCCATCGCGAACACCGCGGCCAGCCCTGAAACTACCGCCGCCGTCTTCATCGTTTTCCGCACGAGCTCCTCCTGGCCGCCCGGCCATGGCAGACGGGCATTCACCCGACGCCTGCCGAGTGATCCCGATGCCACAGTGCACGGCAATGACCGCGCCAGTCGACTTTGTCAGTCGCTCAGAGGGACCCCTTCGGTTCCACGCGACGAACCGTCCCCTCAAGGTGACAATCGGTGTCCACTGAGTGAGAACGCGGACGCCGCCAACATCTTGCGATCTCAGCCGTGACGCGTGGATACCCGGTGCACCAGCGCGACGGGCGGCCGCGCTCGTTATCCTCACGGAGATGCGTCCTGTTGTTCCGATCGGGCACCCGCACTCCAGGCCACCGATGCGCCCTCCCGTACGCCGCTTGTTCGCCGTTGGTGTTGTCGCCGTTTCGACGATGTCGATGATGACCGCCTGCACCGACCCGCTCCGGGTGTCGCCTGCCGACCGGCGCGCGATTGCCGATACGCTGAGTGCACTCGTCACCAGCGCCTACGACTTCTCGAAGCCTGCCCCCGCCGCGCGGCTACTCAGCCTCTATCCCGATAGCGGTCGCATCATTTCCGCCGTCGCCGGACGGGTGACCACCACGCGCGAACCACTGGCCGGTGAAATCGCCGGATTCTGGCAGCGCGTCGGTCGTAACATGCAGCAGCCGCGCTTCGTGCTCGGCTCCACCTACGTGGACGTGATCACGCGCGATGCCGCGGTGCTCACGCTCGTATACAGCATTCCGCACATCACGCCGCAGGGCTCGCCGCATACCGTGAGCGGCGCATGGACCATGCTCTGGCGCCGTGAGAACGGCCGTTGGCGCATCGTGCAGGAGCATCTCTCGGACACACCCGAATCCACGGCGCCGGGACTCGCGTCAGAAGTCCCCATCGCGTCGCCTCCACCTTCGCATCAGCACTGATCATCATGTTGACGGCTCCCCGCTCTTCCCGTCGCGCCGTATGGCTTGTGGCCAGCCTCGCGTCACTTTCCGCCCCGGTGGCCGCCCCGATGGCGGCGCAGACGGTTCAACTCCGCGTTGACGCCTCAGTCGCCTCCGGGCCCATTACCGGACGCGCCTTCGTATTTATCGCGCGCACCGATCGCCGTGAGCCCCGTCTGCTAGCGGGCTCCAACGGCAACAGCGAACCGTTCTTCGGCGTCGATGTGAACGCGATACGACCCGGTGGCATCGCCACCATCGAGGCGACCACGCTCGGTTTTCCGGTCGCTTCACTGAAATCACTGCCCGCCGGCGAGTATTTCGTACAGGGCTTGATCCTGCCATACACCAAGTTCGCGCGCGCCGATGGTCACACCATCTGGGCGCACATGGATTCGTGGGAAGGCCAGCGCTTCAATGACGCTCCCGGTTCACTCGTGAGCGCCGTGCAGAAACTGCGCATCGACCCAGCCACGAATCCCATTATCTCGCTCTCGCTCACCAAGGTGCTACCGCCGGTCGCCACGCTGGGCGAAACGCCGTGGGTGAAGCGGGTGAAGCTGACGTCGAAGAAAGTCAGTGCCTTCTGGAATCACGAAATGCCGCTCGGTGCCGTCGTGCTGTTGCCCAAGGGCTATGAGCAGAACACCAGCAAGCGGTATCCCGTGGTGTACACGGTGGGGCATTTCAGCGAGCGCGCGCCGTTCGGTTTCACGTTCGAGGGATGTGAGACGCCGGAGACCGCGCAGGCGAAGGACGCTCGACTCGTGCGCAGCGCCCGCGAACCCGGTTGTGAGTTCCAGCAGGCGTGGACCGCCGGCAAGGTACCCGAGTTCATCGCGGTGTTCATTCAGCACCCCACCCCGTTCTACGACGACAGCTACGTCTTGAACTCCGCCAACAATGGCCCGTATGGCGACGCGATCACGCAGGAGCTCATCCCGGAGATCGACCAGCGCTACCGCACGATCGCGTCGTCGTACGCGCGCACGCTCACAGGCGGGTCGACCGGTGGCTGGGACGTGCTCGCCCTCCAGGTGCACTACCCCGACGTGTTCGGCGGTGCCTGGTCGCTGTATCCCGACCAGCTGGACTTTCGCAATTACCAGTTCGGCAATGTCTACGCCGACGCCAATGCTTTCGTGATGAACGAACGCTCGTGGCTCCCCCGCGAGGTGCCGTCGAGTCGCTCGCCGGAAGGCTTGACCGAACTCACGATGCGCGAGGAGAGCACCGCTGAACTGGTCATTGCCACCAACGGGCGCTCGGGCGGACAGTGGGACGGTTGGCAGGCCGCGTGGGCCCCCGTTGGCACCGATGGCTATCCGAAGCCTCTCTGGGACAAGCGCACTGGTGTGATCGACAAGCGCGTCGCTGAAGCGATGCGCGCCAACGGTTACGACCTTCGCGACTACGTGGAACGCCACTGGTCCACCATCGGACCGCGGTTGGTGGGAAAGCTGCATGTGGCCGTCGGTGACATGGACAACTACTTCCTCAACCTCGGCGTGTATCGCTTCGAAACGTTTCTCGAGAGCACCAAAGAACCGGGCAAGGGACCGTACTACGCCGGCAGGTTCGACTACGGACGTCCGCTCAAACCGCACGGGTGGCAGCCGTGGAGCAATCAGGAACTGTTGCGCATCATGGACCAGCAGATCAAGCGCAACGCGCCACGTCCATAGCGCGAACTCGGCGTTACAGCTGTCCCGACCTTCCCCAATTCGCCAACAGCGCGACATACGCGGGGTCGTCGTATCGCGTGGGCAGAAAGGCCCGTTCATAGTCTGGTCGTTCGACACCCACGATTTGCGCGGCGAGCAGTTCGCCGCACGCTGGCGCGGCCATCAAACCGAAGCCGGAGAACGCGGCGCAGACATATGCGCCGCGCACACCACTCGGGCCCACCAGCGGCCGGTTCTCGGCGGTCTTGGTGTAGTAGCCGCCGTCCACATACGCGTGCGGCAAACGCGCGACATACGCAGCCAGACCGGGCGCGAGGGACGTCATGCCGCGGAGGACCAGCTCCGGATAGAGCGGGTCGTCCGGCATCGGAAACTCCGGAGCGCTGAAACGGTGGGTGCTGTGATAGTCCCACAGCATCAACACGGTACGACTCGCCCCGTACCCCTCGGGACGCAGATGGATGCCCGCCGGCATCGGCTCGGTGAGCCAACGCGTCGCATCATCGGCGGCGAGCTCATCGCGCTCCTCGTCACTCCACTCGAGGTGCTGCGCGTCATCGAGAATCACCAGACCGGTGTCGCGATCGATCACGCCGGCGGTGTCTTCGATCGCGATCTTGTAGTGCGCCTCTGAAAACAGTGGCAGCGACGCGCCGGCCAGTTCGCCCACCTGCGCCGCATATGGGCCGGCCGCATTCACAAACACCGGCGACGCGACGCGCAACGAGGTCCCGTCGGCGCGAGCGATTTCCACTCCCTCTACGACTCCCGACGCCTGCAGCACGTGAGAGACGCGTCCACTCATCAGCTGCACACCTGCGGCCTTCGCTTCGTCGAGCAGATACATGCCGAGCTGTTGGCCGCTGAACCACCCGCATCGGCGCGCGTGCAGTACCGCGACGATGTCGGGGTGCATCCACGAAAAATGCTGGCGTATGGCGCCGTGATCGAGGAACAGATCAGCGCCGTCGGGCACATCGCGAAAGCCACGGTGCGGACTGCGCTGATACGCACCCGCCTCGCTCAGGGAACGATACGTACGAACCGCGCCAGCCCCCTGCGCACTCGCCCGCGCGGCATCGGCCACGAATCGCTCGGCCGTAACCATATCGCGCGTAGCGTACAGATAGCCGCGTCGGTTCAGACTGAAACGGTCATCGCTGTCGTCGGACCACTGCTCCAAGAGATCGATGCTGCGATTGATGAGCTGCACCATCGCATCGTCGGGACCTGGCCACCAGTTACGATACGCCTCGGTGCTCTTGTCGCTGGTCAGCGTGAGCGGTGCGCGTTCGTCCACGAGCAACACGTTGCGCACCCCGTGCGTCACCGCGAGCGCGTGCGCCGTCGTGATACCGGCAATCCCCGCGCCGCAGATCACTACGTCGGCGGCGATCATGCGGGCGCGTCCGTTTGTAAGATCCGGTGAGCAGCCCACAGTGCGCGCTCCACCATGACCGGGGAGAACTCCCGTGCGAACGTCGCCGAGAGCTGAGCCGAGCGCTCACGCAACGCGATGGCGTACGTGGCGTAGTGTCCGTTGGTCCACGCCATCGGTCCAAGCTCGGGCACTTGCGCGGCGACGTCCTCGTCGAAAAAGGGGTAGATCTCCGGCGCCATCACGGCCAGCAGCGCGGACGCTGTGGCCGCACCGACACCCTTAAGCGCGACCAGCGCAGTCACCGGTTTGGTCGGGTGCGGGATCTGCTCCCACGCCGACCGACTCGCGCGTACCACCTCATCCGCGGTATTACTACGCACCAGTACCAGATTCGGGGCGCGCCACACGCCGCGCGCCATCTTCCACTCGGTGATACGCACCATCTCATCGTGCAGCACGTAGCCCGGGCGTCGCGCGTGGATCAGCGCTGGCAGCTCCGAACGGTACCACGTATCGTGCCCGATCAGTCGTCCCGACGGTAGTGCGGCGATCGCGTCGTCGTAGCGGGCAAGTGCGTCGTGCCAGCGATTGTCACTTGCGGACACCCACAGCGAGGCGTCCGACGCGTTCATGCGCGGCGGCGCCCAGCGACCGACAGGAGTGTCGCGCCCGCGATCACACCAAGTGCCGCCAGCGCCGGAGCGATCAGCTGAATCCACACCGGCGTCTGTGCCTGCATCATGGCCTGCATGTTCGTGAGTGATCCGTCGCGCGGTATGGCGTCGTGCACCGTGCCCGAAACGGTGCCCTGCGTCGCCGCCAGCGCCATGAGCAGGCCGAACACCAGCGTCATCGTCGCGAGGATGAGCGGTATCTTGCGGTCACTCGACAGCTTCGACACGACGATTCCCGCCGACAACCCCGAGTTGAACTGAACGACGCAAAACACCGCTATCCACAACGGGGTCACGGCATAGCTTCCGGGCAGAAACGTGCGCTCGGTCCCGAGCGCGAAATACAGCACGGTGAGCGTGGCGTAGAGCACGACGAACATCAAGATGTAGCCCGCGAGCGCGATACCGAATGATTTCATCTGGTCTCCGCCTGGGTCTTGAGTGAGGCCAGCCCGTCTTCGAAGTCGTGGCCGATCATCGTGTCCATATTCATGAACACCCCCACGATCTTGGAGAGGAAGGTATTTGCGCCGCGCATCGCCCACGTGACACGGGTGCCGCCGTCCGTCGGCTCGAGATTGAATTCGACGACGTTATGCCCCTCGATCGGCTTCAGCATGTCCAGCTGCATCGTGATCTTCGATGGCGGCATCAGCTCGCGCACCGTGAGCGTTCCCTCGCCCGCCTTTGCGTTACCGCTCCAGTAGTAGCTCGCACCCGCCGCACCGGGTGTGCCATTGAAGACCTTCTTCATTTGCGGATCGAGCTTCTCGTACGGTGACCACGTGCTCCACTGGTGCAGGTCGGCAATCCGTGGGTAAATCACCGCAGCGGGTGCGGAGACGACGACGGAGCGTTCGATCGCAAACGCATCAGGCTGACGCGATGCCATGAGCAGCAAAGCGCCGAGCAGGACAAGCAGGATGATGCCGACAGTTTTGAGCATGCGCGTCTCGGCCGTGGGGAGGAGCTGGGAGGAGTGCTATAGTGCCGAGTAGGCTGCGCCGGCGCTACCCGAGGACGCTATCCGAGGACGCGATCGGAGGACGCGACGCGAGGACTCAGTCGCGCGGCAGTGCGAGGGGCTTGACGGCCTGCACCTGCCAAGAGTGCCCCGTAGGACGTATCAATATCAGACGCCACGCCGAGTGACAGTGCTCGCCGCAGGTCCGCGCGACCACCACGGCCACGCGCTCCAGGCGGTCGGCGGGCGCGGCGAGTACGACCGGACGCGTGAGCGCAACCAGTCCGCTGCTGCCGGGGAATCGCGCGAACCACGATTCCCATCCATCGGGCCGCGCTCGGAAATGCTGCTCGAGTGTTGCCAGCGACTCCAGATGCACCGGCACGGGCATCGCGAGCGCCGCCGTATCCGGTTGTTCCGCCTCGATCTGCACACCGGATTCTCGAAGCAGTTGCAGCGTAGGCGACAGGTTCGCCCGGTCGCTCCAGAACACAAGTTGCGTCGCGTGCTCTCGCGATACGAACAGAGTGAGCAGCGCCGCGCGCTGTACCAACAGCTGATCTCGATCGCTGAGCGCCGGTGGCCGCAGTGGCCGCGGCCGCACGAGCCAACCGCCGAGCGCCAGCACGACCAGCACGACCAGCAGCAAGGAGCGCGACCGAGTGCCGCTACCTGCGCGGGTCACGGCCTACGCGTCTTCGTTGGCGGCGGCCGCGACGTCGTCCACCAGCTCCTGCAGTTTGCCGATGGTATTCCAGTTGCGCGCCGTCACGCGGTCACCGAGCAGCTTGGCGACGGCGTCCACCAACTCACTCTCCGAGGCGCCGTCGGGTGCGTGCTGATACGCGGCGCGCGAGCCAAGACGGAACGTTTCCTCACCCCATTCCTGCTCCAGCAGCGGCAACAGCGCCTGTCGATCGAACATCTCACGCCAAATCGACACGAACAGGCGGCTCGAATCGACGTCGTCATCGTCGATCGTGTTTTCCTCGACAATTCGGTCCAGCTCCGCCGCCGTGATCACGAGGACGCGCGTGGACACTTTCATGCGCTGCAGAATGCCCTGCTCGAGGGCGATCGCCGCCTCTTCGCACGGCTTGCCGTGCGCGGCATACACCAGATTGCCGCTGTTCAGCAGCGTGCGCGGATTCCCGAAGCCGAGGCTACGTGCGAGCTCGCGGAGCTCCAACATCGGCACCTTCTTCGTGCCACCAACATTGACGCCACGCAGCAATGCGATGTGGACGTCATCTCGATCCCGGGAAATTCGTGCCATGCTGGAGTATAGCCACGACGCGCCCGTCGGTACGCCCGTCGGTACGCCCGTCGGTACGGCCGTCGGCTTGGAGTGGCCAGGGCGCCGCCGCGACGCGCTGCGTCACCACGAGCACGACCACTCTGATCGCCTGCAGGGCAAAAAAGAACCGGGGCCGACGGGAAACCGGCGAGCTCGACGTTGCTGGAGGTCACAGGATCGTCTCGGACACTCGTGGATGGAGGCAAGTCACCGTGCCACATGGAGCTAGGCGACCGGAGCGACAAAAAGAGTTGGACTTTCATTTGCGTTTCTGGAGCAGACCTTGTACCTTCTGTGAAGCGATGCATGCGCCTCGGCGTAGGGACAAGTTCCGATAGAAACGGGCCTGCCAAATCGAGCGGGTCCGTCTTTGTTTGTATCGTAGTCACCGAGTGGTGGCGACCGTCGTGAGGTTGATCACGAGTACCAGGTGGTTGGTTCCGTTCTGCATCGGCTCGTCTGCCCGCGTGCTCCGACTGACACCAGCACCAAATCAGAAACAGGAGTATCGCGATGCGTACGACCGGCACAGTAAAGTGGTTCAACGATGCCAAGGGCTTCGGCTTCATCACCCCGGCGAACGGACAGAAGGATTGCTTCGTTCACCATTCCGCCATTCAGGGCGGCGGTTTCAAGTCGCTGACCGAAGGCGAGACCGTTGAGTTCGACATCGTGCAGGGCCAGAAGGGTCCGGCCGCTGAGAACGTTACGCGGATGGGTCGCTAATTCGGGCATTCAGCCCTTTCGTCATGAGTGCTTCGCGTAACACGAATCACGCATGACGTCCCGAAGCGCCGTGTGCCCGGACCTCTGTCCGCCACACGGCGCTTCGGCGTTGTCCCCTCTCACCGGGAACCACGCATGATTGACAGCGCACCCGCCGAACGCGCGTTTGATCCGCGCGACACGGCTGCTCGCACTTCTTTCTTGTCCTCACACCGCGCTCAGGCCGTTTGCACGCGTGAGTTTGCTCGTTTGTCCGAAGGCCTGGTCGCTGCCACGAAGGTCTTGGCGGTTCAGACGTCGATCGAACCGCCAACGGTTCGCTTGTCGCCCGATCGCTGCATCGTCCAGCTCGGCCCCGTCGCCCTCACGGTCGCGTGGCTCCGCAACGGGACCGATGTCCCAGCAGCTGGACAGTTGCTCTGTATCGTGTGGCGTGGCGTCATCGCTCCGCGCGGTGAACACGCTCCCGAACGGCGTGGATGGCGGCAGGTACCGGCCACCCCGCAGTCGGTTTGGGAAGAGACCTGTCTTCCCTCCGCCACCAGCGAGGCCACGTGGCACTGGCATCCGGAGTCGCTGGAACGCGAAGGCTATGCGTCCCTCGAGCTCGCGGGCCGCTGTATCGATCAACTCCGGACGGCTCTTGAGGCGCTCCTTCAGGACGCGCCGATCGACTCCGGTTCAACGACCTAGTAGGACGTGCGCATGACCAAGGAGGCTGTATGAAGGAAGACGCCATCGAATTCGAAGGAGTCGTGTCGGACGTATTGCCCAGCGCGATGTTCCGTGTCGCTCTCGAGAACGGACATTCACTGCTGGCCACCATGGCGGGGAAGATGCGCAAGTTCCGCATCCGCATTCTCGCCGGTGACAAGGTCACGGTCGAAGTGTCGCCGTACGATCTGAGCCGCGGCCGCATCACGTTCCGCCACAAGTAGCTCCAGTTCATTGCAGGTCACACGCACGGTGCGTCGCAGTCGTCAGGTCAGGCGGCTGCCGCCGTCGCGGGTAGCGCTGCCTCGGGTAGCGTAGGGCTTCATCCCCTCCGGAGTGTTCGCCGAATGCGCGCTGTGCGACTTCCCGCCGCGGGTGCGCCCGTGGTCGATGCTGACATCCCAATCCCGGAATGCGGCCCCGGCGATGTCCTCGTTCGTGTTCGCGCCGCCGGCATCTGCCACTCTGATGTGCATTATCGCGCTGGCCGCTCGCGGGTGGAGCCGCTACCGCTGACACTTGGCCACGAAGTCGCCGGTGAAATCGTGGCCGTTGGACAGCACGTGCTCAGTCATAACGTCGGCGATGCCGTGTGTCTCCATTATTTGGTCACCTGCGGCCAGTGCAACGATTGCCTCGCCGGCCGCGAGCAGTTTTGCGCCACCGGCAAGATGCTCGGGCACTTCACCGACGGCGGCTGGGCCGAGTACATCGTGGTTCCGGCCCGGAACGCCGTGCCGCTCCCGCATAACGTGCCCTTCGAGCAAGGCGCGGTCATGATGTGCTCCTCGGCAACGTCGCTACACGCACTCCGCAAAGGTCGACTCAAGGGCGGCGAGTCGGTGCTCGTGGTCGGCGCTGGCGGACTGGGGATGTCGGCGGTGCAGCTGGCGCTGGCCCTCGGTGCCTCCGACGTGATCGCCGTGGACCGGGACCCGATGAAGCTGGCGCTGGTTGCCACCTTCGGGGCGCGTACGATCCAGGCAACCGCCCTCTCGCCCGATGACGTTGTGGCGCAGGTGCGGCAGATGACCCACGGACGCGGCGTCGATGTCGCGTTGGAACTCGTCGGCAACCCGGACACCATGCGCACCGCGCTGCAGTCGCTAGCGCCGTTGGGTCGCGCGGTCGTGGTTGGGCTGTCCGATATCAGCTTGCTGGTCGATACGTATCGCGACCTGATCGGGCGCGAAGCGGAGTTGATTGGGTCGAACGATCATTTACTCAGCGAGCTGTACGAGCTGCTCGAGATGGCCGAGAAGGGCATGCTCGACCTAGCCGACGTGGTCACGCACACGGTGCCGCTGCAGGCGCGCGAGATCAACGGTGTGCTGGACGCCCTTGATCGGCATGAGGCTCCCGCGAGAACCGTCGTCGTACCGTAGTTGTGGAGCTATTTACAGCCGCAGTGACGCGCGATCTCACAGGTATTATGGCAACATGAGGTCATGCAGGAAGAACGCGGACAGTTCCGCCCGTCCCTGCAGTCCGGCTTTACGGTAGACCTCGACGGCGTGCTGCCGCACCGTCCGCTCCGACCGCTCCAACAGCGCCGCTGCCTGCTTGTGACCCGCCCCCTTCAGGATCAGCAGGGCGACATCGCGCTCGGCACGAGTAAGATGCCAAGAATCGAACTGCCGGTTGATAGCTGCCGAGAAGCCGGCCAGCGCCGACTCAGCGCTCTTTCGCCAAGCGTCGCGTTCAGTCTGCCGTTGGGCCACTAACCGTTCACTCTCCGCGAGCGACAGGCGAGTGCGGAGAAGGGCGGCGGCCGATCGACGCCAGCCGCGAAAGAGTACCACGGCAAAGGCGAGACTGCACACGGCCAGGCCGATCTCGAACAGCACATGGAGCGACCAGATGCTGTTGGGCGCGTCGAGCATCAGATCAACCAGTCCCCCTGCAACCACGAGCAGCAGAAAGCCCGCCAGAACCATCGGCAGTGGCCCGCTGAAGTCGTTGGACGGCTCATCGTCGTCAGCAGCAGCTGAATCCGCCCGAGAAACTCGCCTCTCCGACATATGTCGCGCTCCGAAATAGGCACTTGCCGGATACTATGCCGGCAGGAATGGGCCCAAGCTGTGGGTAACACGATGACCTACCCACTTCAAGGGAACGTACCATGTCTTTCCTTCCGACACCGCTTCATCCGCTGATCGTGCACCTGCCGATCGCGATGACTGTCCTCCTGCCGCTCTTTGGCGTCGGGGCCCTGATCGCGATCCGTCGCGGCGGGCGTGTGCTACCGGTATGGGGAGTCGTCACAGCCCTGATTGCCCTCACGATTGGCAGCGGCTTGCTGGCCAAGGAGACGGGCGAAGATGAAGAGGACACCGTCGAGAACGTCGTGCCGCGGGAGGCGCTCCACACGCACGAAGAGGCGGCCGACGCCTTCGTGCTGGCGACGGGCGTTGTCCTCCTGATCGCCGGTGTCGGGTTCGCGCGTGGCGGTGTGGGTGCGACGGCCCGTGCGGTGGCCGCCGCGGGTACACTCGCCGTGGTCGGCTTCGGGTACAACGTGGGGCACAGCGGCGGGCAGCTCGTCTATCGAGACGGGGCCGCGTCAGCCTATACAACGCCCGGCGGGCGATAGCGCTGCTCGAGCAGGTGCTGGACCGAGAGGAAGCGTGGTTTGGGAATGGTGTCCCACTCGCACCAACACCATTCCGCACATTTCTCTGGCTCCAGCACACGCGGAGACCCGACCGGTGCCGTGGCGAGCACAAACAGCGTGACGTAGTGCTTCCCCGCCGCTTCGAAGATGTCGTTGGTGAACGGACCGAAGCCGGTCACCGTGACATCGAGACCGGTTTCCTCGGCGACTTCACGGATGGCGCAGTCGGCGATCGACTCGCCGTGCTCCAGATGACCGCCAGGGAACTGCCAGCTGTTGTTCCCCTGCGTACCACCCAATCGGCGGCCCACCAGTACGCGACCATCGCGGACCACGATGACGGCGACGCCGACACGCGGAACGGCAGACAATGGTGAGCTCATCGTTCAACTTAGCACGTTCGTGTCACCGGTTCCGGTCGTTGAACGCTTACTTCCAGATAGCGATCTCGTCGAGCGGCTTGCGCGACAGGTCGGGGACTCGCGCGTTGATGGCGGGATAGCCTACCGGCATGACGAGCATCGCCTTCTCGTTGGCCGGTCGTTCCAGCAACTCGCCGAGGAACCCCATGGGGCTCGGCGTATGGGTCAGCGTGACGAGCCCCATCGTATGAATCGCAGCGATAAACAATCCGGCGGCGATGCCACAGGACTCTTGCGTGTAGAAATGTGTGCGCTTCTCCCCGTCGGGGAAGTACCCGAACGACTGCCTGAACAGCACGATCACCCACGGCGCGTCAGTGAGGTGCGGCTTGTGTTCGTCGGTGCCGAGGGGCGCCAACGCATCCAGCCATTCGGGCGTCGCACGGCCGGCGTAAAACGCCCGTTCCTCCTCCTCGGCGGCGGCGCGCATCCGCTGCTTCAGGGTGTCGTCCGAGACCGCCACGAATGTCCACGGCTGCTGATGCGCACCGCTCGGCGCGGTTCCGGCGGTGCGTATCGCCAGCGCAAGAAGTTCGCGCGGCACTGGGTCGGTACTGAAATGCCGCGTCGTTCGGCGCCGATCCATCTGGGCGTGGAACGCGCGCGCGCGTGCGAGGGAGTCGCCAGCAGGGAGTCGCGTGTAGGAAAGCGGGACGAAGGGAGGGATGGTCATTCGGTGCGGACGATGGTGAACTACTTGGAGCGCTAGGAATGAACGGCGCCAGGAATAGACGGCGCTAGGAATTAGGAGCGCTAGGAATAAAGGGCGTGAACTGCGAGCAGCGGAACGGCCAACAGCGCATGCGCTCCTAGCCGTTCCGCTGTTCATTCCTAGCGCCCGTAATTCCTAGCGCCCGTAATTCCTAGC
>NZ_JBKJRB010000123.1:0-51862 GCF_046594945.1 Gemmatimonas sp.
CGCGGTCGGTGGCTGGGACGACCCTGCCACCGACCGCGGCGCGGTCGGGATAGAGCCGCATGAGCAGCCGCATCGCCTGCACGAAATCGTAGCCGCTTCCCGACTCCTCGAGGCTGCGGGCCAACGTCCGCCGATTCCGCGCGTCCTCGGCCGACTTCATAGCAGCGTCCGCACACCGGCGCGGGCCGGCCATTCCGTAACCGATCGCCGACGTTGCCGCGACCGCACCGCCACCTGCGTAAAACTGTTCATCGACGCGTACAGCGCGAAGAACCGCTCCAGCACGGTGGCCATGAGGAACATGCCGCCGCCGGGAAACTGTTGTTCGTCGAACTCGAGCTCGATGCGACGACCACGCGCGAAGGCGATGCCATGCGGGGAGTCGACGCGCGCGAAGGATGGTTCACTCCTGACTTTGACCAGTCCGTCAATCTGTCGTTCGGCCCCGAGGTCGTCGCTCATGTTGTGCAGCCGCAGCAGCTCCTGCAGGGCATCGGGCGTGCCGTCGACGATCGACAGATAGTTCAGTGAGAGCGAGGAGATCATACGCCAGAGCATGGAACTGCCGAGCGCCGGCTGCACCGACTTGGTGGGATTGACTACGCAGTAGATGCGATGAATCGGACCGGCGCCAATCAGTTCGAAATCGCCACGGTTATCGGCGCCGAAGGGCAGCAGACTCGGTAAGTCGCCATTGAAGCAGCTCACGCGCAACGACGCCACGTCGACATCGGGCGCGCGAACGGTGCCGCTCATGTCGCTGAAGGCCAGATGGAGCTCAGTGCCACCATCGGTGCGCCACGGGGCCGGACGTCGTGTGACGTGCCAGAAGACATCGTCGCCAGCACCGCTGATGTTGTGTTTATGCGAATAGAGCGGCGAGATCTCGCGCGCTTCGCGGGCCTCGTGTTCCACCAGCTTCACTTCATCGACCGACCAGACCTCGACCTCGAGTCGCTGCCGCACTTCCGCGACGACCAAATGTTCGAAGCGACGCTCGGACAACAGGATCGGTTCGGCGGACTGCTGGAAGAGATTGACGGCCGGCGTGGCATTGGTGCGAAACGACTTCGCCGACAGCTCCAGTTCAAGCTGCTGCCGACGATCGGCACGTTCGAACGAACTCACCAGAAAGCTCACATCGACCCGATCGACGGCGCCCAGCGTGCGCACGGCGTCACCGAAGCCTTCGAGGTCGACGAAGTGAAATTTCTGCGGAAACGCGAACAGCTCCATGAGGAGACTGTGTCCACCGAACGTACGGTTTGGATACGGCAGCATGCTTTCGTGCTCGCCGAAACCAACCGCCTTGACCGCGCCGGACTTGATCACGATCGGCGGCTGGTGCGGTCGATCGGGATTGCGCACCACGATCTGCATCGTGTTGTTGAGCAGCAACTCGTACAACGTATCGACTACACCGGTGCCACCGGCGAGATGAAGCCGCAGGGCGTCGATGGCAAGGTCGGCGAGCCTGACGCCCTCGAACGCACGGATCTCGAGCCGAATGGCGCCCACGGCATCACGGGCACTGGTGCCGGCGCCCGCGCGGTCGGGTGTGGTCCACTCCGCATTCGCGATCGTCAGCGGCCACAGCATGGTGTCGTACACCGTGCGGAATGTGCAGCGCACGCGATTGACCGGCTGTGTCTGCAGCACACTGCCACGCGGCACGTGATGGCCGTCGGGCAAACGACCCTGCGTCGGATCGAGCGGCATGTCGACGATGCACATCGATGGCACAGGTCGGACGAACTGCGGATGCAGCATCTCCAGTAACGCTTCAGAGATCTCCGGAAAATCGTCGTCGAGGCGCCGGTGCACGCGGGCGGCCAAAAAGGCGAAGCCCTCGAGCAAACGCTCGACGTGTGGGTCTTCCGTCTTGCTGGTCTCGAGCTGCAGCCGCGACGCAATCTTCGGATACCGTTGTGCGAACTCGGCGCCGAGCTTGCGGAGATACGTGAGCTCGAACTCGTAGTAGTCCTTGAGTTCCCGTTGTTCGCGCGCATCCTTGGCCATCAGCCGTTCTCGTCCACGGCGTACGAGCCGCTGGCGATTTCCAGGACGGTGTCAAAAACGATCTGTTCGGGACTCGGGTCCATGCGCAGCGTGGCCTCGATCGCGAAGCGCACCTGTGGTGTCCGCACCTGATCACTGTCGGTGAGACGTACGGTCACGTTCATGAGGCGGGGCTCGAATCGCTGCAGGGCATCCTTGATATCGTCGGTGAGCATCTTGCGCCCGGCGTTGGTGCCGACCGCCAAGCCGGTGGTATCGGGGATGCCGTATTCATGCACCGACCGACGGAGTTCGACGTCGGCCGGGCCGATCTCCACGATGCAGCGCCTCGTGTTGAGCAACGCTTCGACGTCACGTTGCACCGCCTGACGAAACCGACGCACGGATTCCTCGCGGGAGACGGCAACGTCACCGCTGACCTGAGGATTCTCGTCGGTGAGACGATCGAGCAACGAGGGTTGAACCGCGCGATCGAGTTCGGTGCGTGCCATGCCGGGTGCGTTCCTCAGCCCTGCTGCAGGGCGAGTGCCTGCAGCGGATCCAGACGGCAAATACGCAGATACAGCTTGTAGCGTCGGGCCGCATCCTCGTCGGTTCGTGTGAGCACCGTGTGCATCAGGGCGAGCGGCTGCGCGACCAACGCCCCCGCTTCCCAGTCCTCGAGTTTCCGGTCGTCGATGATTTCGAGCAGCCGTTCGAGAATCGGCTCGGCCACCTGATTGAGCCCGGCCTCGACCATGATGTAGGCGATCTGCGTCTGACGGACGAAGCGTCCGCGTTCCGACTGGTCGCGCACGAGTTCCGCCATCAGCCGCTCGATGGCCTTGTTCGGTCGGCCGGCGCTCAGCTCGGCGCGAGCGAGGTCGAACGGATCACGTCCGGTGGCGACGGGTGCGCGGCGCTGACGTGTGGCGCGCAATCCGCCTTGGCTGGCGGTGGCCTCATCGTCGGCCAGCGCCTCGCCCAACAGTTCCGCGCCGTCGCCGATCGCGCTGTCAGCGGCGGAGTCGTCAGCGCTCGCGACTTCGCTGTCCGGCGCCTCTGGTGGAGCGTCGAGTCCCTCGGCGGACAGCCAGGCTTTGGTTTCGTCGTTGGCCGACGGCGTGTCATCCATGAGCGTCATTCCGGGGAGCTGTGGCAGGGCGCGTATCAGCGACTGAAGTTCGCTGCGAATGATGGCCGCCACTGGATCGAATGCGCTGCCCAGATTGGCGCAGGCAGTGAGCGAATAGCGCTGTAGGTCGAGCCAGCCGCGGCCTTGGGCTGTGCCCATGAGCATCTCGCACTGTTCGAGCAGATCGGCCCACCGATTGTCGAGAAGCAATGACTTGAGGCGCGCGCGAAGGGGCGTGGGTGGCGCTTCAAGCAATCGCGGATCGAGATCTGGTGCGTGCCCGCGCAACTCGCCCCAGCGAAAGGCCCGCAGCATGGCATACGGCGCCGGGCTGGTGGCATCCTGTTGCCGTAACCACTTGGCGACGACGATGACGCGTTGCGCGGCATCCTGCTTGTTGACAGGCTCGGGCGTTTGCGGTCCATCATTCGGGGCGTCGGCGGTGCCGGATGCCTCCGCTTCGAAGACTTCTTCGATCGGATCAGGATCGAGCTCGAGCTTCCGGGCGAGCGTGCTGGCCGTAAACCGTCGCAGTTCATCGAGACCGTTGCGCAGGCCGGTGTAGGCGGGCGCCTCGCGGCCGAAGCGTTCGTCGGACATGGCCTCAAGCGCGGCGAGGCCGGCCACGGCCGCATCGATGTCGGAGACGAGCGCTTTGTAAAAGACCTTCCCCGTGTTCTCAATGGCGGCGTCGGCAGCTTCGGGCATGGTCTTGCCCATCGCTTCTGCTTCGCTGCGGGCCGCACTAAGGGCTTTCTGCACGTCGTACGCGGCCGCGCCGATCACGCCTTCCGAAGGAATCGTGCGCGATGCGTTGAAATCGAGCAGCGAGAGGCCGCCGGATGCGATGGTGAGCTGCTGCAGCGGGAGCGTCAGCTTGTTACCGATCCACTCCAGCGGTCCACTGCGGAGTTCGAAGTCGCCGTCTTCGCCTTCGGGATAGCAGGTGTCCCAGAACTGTTCGAGGATGCCACGCAGCAGCTCAATGCCGGTGTGGAGCCCGGACACGCCCTGACGCTGCAGCAACGTCTCGGTCATCCAGGCCGCGAGCTGCAGGTCCTTGGTGGACTTGCTCAGGAGTTCGGTGCCGATCGCGTTGGCGCGATTCCAATCGGGCACCTTCCGGTCGGCCGACATGTTGCCGTCTTTGTCGGGGACCGCGAGCTCTTCTCGCCGCGCTTCCTTGAAGGCGTCGTACTGCGGATCGTAGCGCATATCGCTGCCGGCGGGATTGTCTCCCGGAATCGGCGCGAGCAGCGTCGTGAGAAGCTCGGAGTTTACTGGCATGTCAAGAAGGAGAAACGGAAACGTCGACCGCCGTCACCGCACGACGCGGTGACGGCCCGGTACCGACGGGCGTCGGTCAGGACGCGATGACGAGTTCTCGCACATCGACGAGCGGCACCAGCCGATCATCGACGCGCAGCAACTTCTGGCCAACGGGAGCGAAGTCACCGGACGGGAGATCCTCCCAATCGGTGGCTCGTCCGAGCCGGATTTCGTCTTCGGCGTGGCGCCACGCGCCGACCGAGAGGGCAGGCAGCAGAATTTCGCCGAGCTCCTTGTCGGCCACCGAAGGGCCGGTGCGCAGCTGCGCCGGCACCCAGTGCAGATCGCGCAGGCGCGCCGGGGCAGGCATGGACCACGACGCGAGATGCGCGAAGGGGATCCAGAGATAGCGTCCACCGGCGATCACTTCGAGACGGGCGCCGAGTCGCGGATCGGCGTCTTCGATCGAGGAAAACGGCTCGCCGTTGAGCGTCCCGCTGACCGGTGACGGGGCGGTCGTGGTCGGAAAGTCGCCGGTGTCGAACATGTGTTCACGAACGCGCTCGGCCTCGATGGCCGAGCGATAGAGCATGGTCCCGGCTTCGGCCATGTGGCCGTTCTTGGCGAGCACGTCGAGCTGCTTCAGCGCCCGCGACCAGTCGCCAGCGAAGGTGAGCAGCTCGAACAGAAACGTGCGCCGTTGGGCGTCGGCCGGAAAATTCCGGAGCTCGACGCCCAACGCTTCGATTGCCGCGCCGAGCTGGCCGGCCGCGTAAAGTGCTTGCGAGGAGGCCATGGCGCGGTCCTCGCCTTACGCCTTGACCTTGGTGAGATCCCACGAGGCCTGACCGGCCACTGCGAGCTTGCCCTTGTCATCCTGCGTCTTGTACTCGATCTCGACCTTCGCAAACGCGAGCGAAAGCGACTCGGTGGGCGTGTCGTCGCCGCCGGTCGAACCCGACCACTGAATCGACTCGACCATCACGTCGGTGAACGTGTAGGTGAGGAAGATATCCTGGCCGCCGGTGCCGGTGGCCTTGCGCATCGAGACCGTCGCTTTGTCGAAGTGCTGACCCGTGCAGCACGCCGCGAAGAGCGCGGCCGACGACTTCTCGGTCTTCTTCATGACGTTGAAGCTGGACACCGACACGCGGCCGGCGGAGAGGCCGTCACGGCCCGGTCCAACGGACGTCGGGTTGCTGGCTCCCCAGCTGAACGAGAAGATTTCAATTTTCTTTTCGAAGCCATCCGCGGTGCACTCACCGACGACGCCGGTGATATCGAGATACGTATCGAATGCCATGTGCGTGATACTCCAGAGTAAATGAGGAATGAACGATCGGAAACGTGCGACCTACGGCACTACGATTGTGCGCAACGAGACTACTTCGCGGCGGCGGGGAGCTCGGCCACCAGTCGCATCGACACGGCCAGCTCGTCGAGCTGATAGTGCGGACGCAGGAACGCGACGGCGCGATAGGCTCCCGGCTTGCCCGGAATTTCCACCACATCGACCCGCGCTTCCGACAACGGCTTCTTGGCTTTGATCGAGGCCGTGGCCCCTTCGACGGCGACGTAGTTCTGGATCCAGCGATTCAGGAACGAGTCGACTTCGGCGCGTGACGTGTAGCCGCCGATCTTGTCGCGCATCATCACCTTCAGGTAATGCGCGAAGCGGGACGTGGCGAAGATGTACGGCAGCTGTGCGGACAACCGCGCGGCGGCGGTTGCGCCCGGCGAGTCATACGTTTTGGGCTTCTGGGCCGACTGGACCGAGAAGAAGGCGGCGTTGGCCGTGCCCTTCTGGTGGACGAGCGGAGCGAAGCCGAGGTCAGCGAGTTCTTTTTCGCGACGATCGGTGATCTGCACTTCGGTCGGGCACTTCATGGCGAGCTCGCCCGACTCGGTACGGAAGTTGTGGATGGGGAGACCTTCCACCAGTCCACCGCTTTCGACGCCGCGGATCTGCGCACACCAGCCGTACATGGCGAACGCTTTGTTGACGTTCGCCGCCATGGCGTACGCGGCGTTGCCCCAGCAGTAGTGCTCGTGGTTCGAGCCGTCGACGCGTTCTTCGTAATTGAACGCTTCCACCGGCACGGTGGCGGCGCCGTAGGGCTCACGCATGAGCACGCGCGGCGCGGCGAGCGCGACATAGCGTGCATCTTCGCTCGAGCGGAACGTCTTCCACCGGGCGTACTCGGTGCTGTCAAAGATCTTCGCGAGATCGCGCGGCGTGTCGAGGTCGGTCCAGCTCTGCAGGTTGAGCATGTCGTGCGACGCCGCCGTCATGAACGGCGCGTGCGCGGCCGCGGCCACGTTGGAGATCTTCTCGAGCAACTCGATGTCCTGACCGCTCTTGTCGAACTGATAGTCGCCCACGAGCGCGCCGAAGGGCGTACCACCGAACACGCCGTACTCTTCCTCATACGCCTTCTTGAACAGCGCACTCTGGTCGAACTCCGGCGCCCGCTGCAGGTCGCGCAGCAGGTCCTTCTTGGAGACGTTGAGCACCTTGATCTTGAGCATGGCGCTCGTCTCGCTCTGCTTCATCAGGAACTGCAGGCCCCGCCACGATCCCTCGAGCTTCTGGAAGTCGGGGTGATGCATGATCTCGTTGACCTGGAGCGATAGTAGATGATCGATCTGCGCGATACGCGCATTGATCATCGTCTCGGTGTCGCGATTGATCGTGATCGCGCCTTCGAGAACTTCGCTGACGAACCGCTTCACCAGATCCTTGCCGCGACTCTTCGTTTCGGCGTCCTTGCCCATCTTGCCCTGCTCGACGATCTGGTCGAGCAGGGAGAGTTCGGCATCAGTCGTGACGGCTTGCGCGCCCGCCTTTTGTGCTTCGGCCATGTTAGCTCTCCAGCCCGAGTTCGGCCTTCAGCTTGGCCATTTTGTCGGCGTCGCCCAGCGTGTCCTGCAGCACTTCGTCGAGCTTCTCGTTCGTTTGCAGATTGGCGCGCAGGTTTGCGAGTTCCGTCCGCAGCTCGAGCAGCTCGCGGAGCGGCTTGACCTGCTTGGCCACGGCGTCAGGCGAGAAGTCGTCCATGCTGCGGAAGTTCAGTTCGACGCCAAGCTTCGGCGCATCGGCATCTTCGCTCAGCTTGTTCTCGACGGAGAACTGGAGGCGCGGCTTCATGCTGGCGAGCGTATCGTCAAAGTTGTCGGGCGTGATCTCGACGAACTTCCGATCCTTCAAGCGCGGGAGCGTCTCGGCGGGGTTACCGCTGAAGTCTCCGAGGACGCCCATCAGGAACGGGAGCTCCTTCATTTCAATGGCGCCTCCGGTTTCGACCTCGTACGAGATCTGAATGCGAGGCGGACGGACTCGTTCGAGCTTTTTTTGCGTACTTTCGGCCATACAACACTCCGGCGCGATTGGAACTGAGAGAGGGGGGAGTTCGTGCTTACTCAGCAGAGCAGGCAAGTGTCCCTCTCAATCATCCGCTTGTCAAGCGAACGCCACGTCGCAGTGACGCCACGGTTCCTCCGCGTTACGGTTCGGCGGGAAAGCGCGGGGGAGTCGCCGCCGACTCTGACGGGACACGGGCTGTCGGGATACGTTGGGGGATGCGCCACTCACCACCGGTACTCTGGACCAAAGGCGTCCTGCTCACGCCGCAGCATCTGCAGGCGCAGGATCGACATCATGAAGAGACGCTCGCCTTTCAGGTCGGCGCGCTCGCCTTCAGTCCGTGGGGACTGTCGCACCTGTCGCTGGATCTTGAAGCGCTCGCCGGAGGGACGCTCGTCACGACGACCATCGCCGGTCGCTTCGCTGACGGCTTGCTGTTCGATGCGCCGATCGCCGGTGCCACGCCACCGCCCAAATCGCTCAGTGACGCCTTCGGTCCCGATCAGGAATCGTTGCTCGCGTATGTCGCCGTGCCGGAGTATCGACCGGGCGCCCGTAACGTGGCGCGACGTGGTGAATATGCGTCGGCACGGTGGCTCGCCGATGAACAGTTGTTGCGCGATGAAACGACCGGCTTGACGGAGCGCCCCATTCAGGTCTCGCCGCCGTCGTTGCGGTTGGTGCTGGAAGGCGAAAGTTTGGAAGGCTACACGGCGATGCCGATCGCCCGCCTGCGTCGGGCGCCCTCCGGGGACGTCACGCTGGATCCGCAGTTCGTCCCGCCGTTGCTCGACCTCTCGGCGAGTGAGGTCATGATGGGGATGATGCGTCGGCTCACCGAGCGTCTGTCGGCGCGAAGTGCGTCGCTCTCGGGCAGCCGACGTCAGCGCAACCAGGGGCTGGCTGATTTCACGGTCGCCGACGTGGGCAGCTTCTGGCTGCTGTACACGGTCAACACCCATCTGCCGGCGATCCGCCATTTACATGATGTGCGACGGGGGCATCCGGCGGCTCTCTGGGAAGCGATGCTGGCGCTGGTCGGCTCCTTGTCGGCCTTTTCGACCAGCGGCGATGCGCGGTCCTTGCCGACCTATGATCATCGGCGCTTAGGTGAAGGCTTTTTCGAACTCGAGCGTCGGCTGTATGAGTTGCTCGATGGTGCCGTGGTCGATACGGCGATCGCGCTGCCGCTCAAGCCGGTGCGGGCCACGCTGCACGCGGTGGCGATCGAGCAGGTGAAGTGGCTCGAGGCGCCGCAGTGGTTTCTCGCGGTCAGTGCTCCACTGCGCCAGCAGGAGCTGATTCCGAAGGTGTTGCAGGGGTGCAAGGTGGGCGCCGCCGACGTAGTCGACACCTTGATCCGTCAGGCGCTTCCGGGCATCGAGCTCGCGCATATCTCGTCGCCCCCCTCGGCCGTTCCGGTGAAGCTGGACTTTCAGTACTTCGCGATCCGGAAGGCGGGGAGTGCGTGGGACGCGATCGAGCGCGCGCGCAACCTGGCGGTGTACGTCCCGGCCGAACTGGTCGACGCGCGGTTCGAACTGGTAATCGTTCTCCGCTGATACGGACGACGGATCATTTCAACGCCGGCGCGCTGACGGACGGCACCTTGGGCACCGCGGGCTTGGACGGCACCCGGGGCTGAGGCTTCCGTAGCACGAAGACGATGACAATGACGGCGAGCAGAAGGACCGCATTGATGACCACGATCAACCCCATCGGAATGGCGCGTTTGGTCGGTGCGGTGGTGGCGGCCGGCTTGGCGGCGGCCGGCGTCGGCGGGACCACTGGCGCGGCGGCTTGACTGATCAGGCGCGTGAAATCACTTGGCCCAGCGGTGGCCTTGGGCGCGGCCCCACCCATTGGCGAGAGCGGGGTCGCGCCTCCCTGACCGAACATCGGCGGTGGCAGCACGCCAAGTGGAAGTCCGGGAGCGCCTCCCATCGGCGACGAGCCCAAGGGTGACGCGTTCATGGGCGAAGCGCCAAGCCCGCTGCTGGCGGGAGCGGCGGAGGGTGAAATCGGAAGCGGCGCTACGGGTGCGTGGTATGCTGGCGTGCTGGACGCGGGCGCCGATGAGCCAAATAGCGGTGAGTGGCCGAACACCGGGGACACGTTGCCGGGCGACGGAAGGGTGGCGGCGAACGGCGGCGGGGCGGAGGGTGCCGGCGATGACGGCATCGGCGCGGCCATGAAGCTGGGCGGCGTGACGAGACCCGGCAGCGAGGCCGGCGGCTGCACATTTGGTGGCGGTGCGCTGCCGATTGGCGACCAGGCGGCTGGTGCAACGGGGGAGGGGGGTAGCGTGCCGGGGAGCGGCGCGGCGGTGGCTGGCGCCGCGAACATTAGCGTGAAGTCACCGGGCCCCGCTTTCGGCGGTGGCGGTGGCTGGGGGGCGTCGGCCGGCGTGGCGACGGATTCTGTCGCCGTCCTGTACGCGGGAATACGCCCTTGTGTCGCGTTTAGTGTCGGATACTGATCCAATGATGGCGTATCTTGCGCAAACATTGGTGGGGTTTTGCGAACCGATTCCGGCGTGGGAGTGGATGCCACGGGCATGCTGGGCGCGCCAAACATTTGGGTGAACGCACCGGGGGCGGACGCCGGGGCGGACGCAATTGGCGGTGGAGCGGCCGCGGTGACCGGGGCGGGCGACGCCGGTAGGCTGGGGGCGCCGAACATCTGCGTGAACGCACCCGGCGCGGGGGCCGCCGCGGGAGGCGGGCTCACCGGCGGCGTGTCCCTGGGCGGCAGCGGCAGCGCCTCCACCGGCGATGCGGTCTCAACCGGCACAACCTGAACGGGGGCCGCCTCGACGGGGGCCGCCTCGACCGGTGCGGGGAGCACCGGCGCGGCCACCATCGGTTCAGCCATCGGCGGACCCTCGCCCGGTTGCACGCGGGCGGCCAGCCAGCCCGGGAACGAGGTCAATCCAGCCAGAAACTCGGTGACGATCGCGAACCCCGACGGCAGCGTGGCCGTCTCGAGCACGCGGTTCTTGTCAGCGCCGGGCAGGCGGGTGAGCATTGCCCGCAAGCGATCCACGTCCTCCGGGCCGGCGGCGTCGGCGAGGTGCACCATGACGACACGGCCGGTCGCCAGCTCCTGCGCGTTGTGGCTGCGAATGCCGTCATCGACCGCCACGCACTTCAGGAGGCGGTAGCGGACATTGAAATCTTCGCTCATGGTCGGGAAGTGCCGGAAGAGTGCACGGGTGCGCCGGAACGACGCGACAACCGCACCGCTGATGTATTCTTCAATTGTTCACGCGCCCTCGGCTAGGCGCAATGCACAACGCGTAATGCAGCTGTTTCGCACACGCTTCCCGGTGCCTTGCGTTGTGGTCCGCGTCGGCGAGTGCTTGCCGATCCACGACGCACCCCCCCGCCTGTGCCTGCCCTGCCGATCGTTCGCCTGTCCGGCCTGACACGATGCGCCTGATGCCATGCGACTGACGTCACCGCCATCCCGCCGTGTCGTCTGGGAAGACGGCATGCACCTCGCGCCGCAGCATTTTCAAGCGCAGCGTCGCTATCAAGAAGACCAGTCGACCCGTACCCTCGACCTGCTCTTCCCGTTCGCGTACGGATTGTCGGCGGTCGCGTTGGATGCCGATGCCCTGCAGAACGGCACCCTCGCGCTGGTCCATGCCCGGGGAGTACTTCCCGACGGGACGGTGTTCCATACGCCCGACGCCGATCCGTCGCCGCCGCCCGGTGCGCTCGCCGACCGGTTCTCGCCCACGCGAGACGCCCACGTCGTGTTGCTCGCGCTGCCGCGCTGGCGCACCGACGCCGCGAATGTGGATCATCTCGACGGTGATGCCGAGGCGCGCGAGCCCTTTGATATGAACAGCACGCCGCTGCGCTTTCAGGCCGTCGAGGAGCTGGTGATCGACGAATCGACGGGAGCGGATCCGATGCGCGTGCGTTTCGCCGCCAGGAATCTTCGCCTGCTGCTCGATGATGAGCTCACCGACGACTTCGTGTCGATGCCGATCGGTCGGATCCGTCGTGATGGACGCGGACAGTTTCAGGTCGATGGCGACTTCATTCCGCCGGTGCTGCAACTTTCGGCCTGCGACGCGCTGCTCGAACTCACGCGTCGGACGGTGAGCCTGCTTGAGGCGAAGGGCAGCGCCTTGTCGGCGACCGTGTCAAGTGCGCCATCGGGTGCCGCCGGCGGCGCGGCGGCGTATGTCGGCAACGAACTCGCCACGCGTTGGTTGTTGCACGCGGTGCGATCGGCCGATGCCCCGCTGCGACATCTGCTGCTCACGCGACGCGCGCATCCGGAACGATTGTTTCTCGAACTGTCGCGTCTGGCCGGGGCGCTCTCGACGTTCGCGATGGGCGGACATCCCCGCGAGCTGCCGACCTACGATCACGATCGGCTCACCGACGTGTTCGCGGCGCTCGAACTCCAGCTGCGGGCGCATCTCGACGTGGTGATCTCAGCCCGTGCCATCGTGGTGCCGTTGGCGCCGGCCTCGGCGGTGCTGCATGTGGCCGCGCTGTCCGATCCGCGCTGTTTCGAGCCGGGCACGCGGTGGTTCCTCGGCGTGCGGGCCGATGTCGGGCGCGCCGAACTGGTGGACCGCGTGCAGCGGCTCACGAAGACCTGCGCCAGCAAGTTCGTGCTTGAGCTGGTTCGTCGCGCATTCAACGGACTTCCCACGGAGCATGTCCCGACTCCGCCGGCGGGACTCGCGCCGAAGCCTGATCTGACGTATTTCGAGCTCACACTGAGCGGCCCCTGTGCCGTGTCGCTGACCGACAGCCGCGAGATCGGCGTGTACGTGCCCGATGCGTTGCCGGGCGCGTATCTGGAAGTTGCGCTCCTGTTGCCGTTGTCGTAATCCAATCGCTTTGAGGAACAACCGTGTCTGCTTCGACCATGGTGGCGCCGGGTCGTCTGGCGAGCGTGCTGCAGGAATCGATCACCGCCGTGGTTCGACTACGGGCGGATCGTCAGCCGGTGACCGATGCGTCTGCGTTTCGCGCGCAAATCATTCAGTTGTTGACGCGCGCCGAGCAGGAGGCGTTGCAGTCGGGGTTCACCGCCGCCGACGCACGATTGGCGATCTTCGCCGTGGTGGCGTTCCTCGATGAATCGGTGCTGAATACGCGTACCGCAGCGTTGGCTGATTGGGCGCGCCGTCCACTGCAGGACGAACTGTTTGGCGGCCACATGGGCGGCGAATGGTTCTTTCAGCATCTCGATCAGCTGTTGGCGCGACCCGACGCCCCGGAGCTCGGCGACCTACTGGAAGTGCATCAGCTCTGTCTCCTGCTCGGTTTCCGCGGCAAGTATGGCGCGGGGGACAACGGACAGTTGCACGCGACGACGTCGCGGGTGGCGGAACGGCTGGGCCGACTGCGTGGTGCGCCGGGTGAGCTGGCTCCGCACTGGCACCCGCCGGCCGACCGCGTCGATACGAAGGATCCCTGGCTTCGCCGACTCTCGATCGCCGCGATCGCGAGCGTAGTGCTTCTCGCCGTGTTGTGGGGCACCTACGCACTGACGCTGCGCAACGCGGCAACCGATCTTCGTGCGCTCGCGCCGGTGGCGTCGACGTCGGCGACCACCGCTCGATAACCCCGGATCCAATCATGGCGTCTCGTCAGCCGTTCGTCCGGTGGGTTCTCGCCGCCGCAGTGCTGTTGTTGTTCCTTCTTGCGATCGTGCTCATCGAACGCTCCGCCACGCTCGACGAGTTGTCCACGTGGGGACTTCGCGTCGGGCTACTGCTGTTGGGGCTGATCCTTGCTGGCGCGATCCTCTGGTATCTGCGTCCGCAGGACGCGGAGCCGGTACTCGACACCGGTGACGATGTGCTGCTCGCCATCGGTGCGGCGCGGGCCCGGTTGCCGCGCGGGGCGTTCTTCAATCGTGCGATGGTGCTCGTGCTCGGCCCGGAAGGCGGCGCGAAGACCACGATGATTGCTCGCTCCGGCGGCGATCCCGAGTTGCTCGCGGGTGATGCGCCGGCCGCGTCGACCGAGGCCCCAACGTCGACCAAGACCGCCAATGTGTGGGCCCTTAGTCAGGCGGTGATCACCGAACTTGGTGGCACGCTGCTCAGCGATGCGCCGCGTTGGGCGAAAGTGGTGCGCGCGCTCCGCGCGCCCCGTGTAGCGGCGGCCGTAGGACAAGGCGAAGCGGCGGCGCGCGCGATCGTGTTGTGCGTGCCGTGTGATCTGTTCTACACTGGTGGCAACGGGCAGCAGCTTGAGCAGCTGGCGCAGTCGCTGCGGCAGCGCTTGGCCGAAGCGTCGCGCGAATTGGGGCTCGCCGTGCCGGTGTATGTGATGTTCACGAAGATGGATCGCGTGCCGCACTTCGAGCCGTGGATCAGTGTGTTCACGAGAGACGAACTGCGGGCGCCCCTCGGCGCTACGCTACCCTTTGATCCCGCGTCGAACAGCGGCAGTTACGCGGAGCGGCTCACGCCGCGACTCGAGGTCGCGTTCCGCGAGATAATCGATGTAATCGCCTCGCGACGCCCTGAACTGCTTGGACGTGAAGGCGCGATCGATCGCCGCTATGCGTCGTACGAGTTGCCGCGCGAGCTGCGCAAGCTGCAGCCGTCGGTGACGTCGTTCCTGCTCGAAGTGTGTCGTCCCACGCAGATCGGTGCGAGTCCGCAGCTGCGCGGCTTCTACTTTACGGGTGCGCGTCCGGTCGTGGTCACCGATGTCGCGCAGGCGACGCCGCGCATGGCCGCCGCGGCCGTGCCGGTGGCCACTGATGCGACCGGCATCTTCCGTCAGCCGGCGGTGGCTGCGGCCTCTCCGCTGTCCACCGCGACACCGACCACGCGCAAGGTGCCCGAGTGGGTGTTCCTCGACCGGTTCCTGCGTGACGTGGTGCTGGCCGACACGAGCGCCGCGTCGGTGGCACGTGGTGGCGTGGGTGTGCAGCGCACGCGACGGGTGATGCTCGGTGCGGCCACCGCCGCCACGCTGCTGTTACTCACGGGTGTAACGGCGTCGTGGCTCGGCAATCGAGCCATCGGCAATCGCGTGGCGGATGCTGCCCGGGCGGTTTCGGCGCTGCCAGTGGTTCAGTCCGCGCCCGGCACCATCACGCTGCCCTCGCCGGAGGCGCTGCGTCGGCTCGATGCGCTGCGCGCGCAACTCGACACGCTGCGTGGACAGATCCAGGATGGTCCGCCGTTGCGTTTGCGTTTCGGCTTGTGGAGCGGTCCCACGGTGTACGAAGCGGCTCGTCCGGTGTGGTACGATGGATTTCGCAAGCAACTCTTTGCCGACGGACAGGGCGCGCTGATCGATTCGCTGAAGGCACTGCCGGATGCACCATCGCCGTCGGACGACTACGGCACGACGTACGCGCGATTGAAGGGCTATCTCATTACGACGACGTCGCCCGACAAGAGCACGTCGGCGTTTCTCGCGCCAGTGCTGATTACCAGCTGGCAGCGCGGTGTGACGACGGACGCCGATGTCACGGGGCTCGCCCGTCGTCAGTTTGAGTTTTATGCGAGCGAGCTACCCACGTACAATCCGTGGCCGAAAGCCGCCGACGCGTCACTCGTGACGCAGGCACGCGAGTTCCTGTCGCGCTTCACGGGTGGCGAACAGATTTATGCCAACATGCTGTCGGAAGCGAACAAGGCGGTACCACCGGTGAAGGTGCCACAGTCGCCCGGTACCGTGACGGCACCGCCGGAAGTCGCTGGTGCGTTCAGCGCGAAAGGCGCGAAGTTCATGGTGGACGCCTTCCGCAATTCCGACCGCTACTTCCAAGGTGAAACGTGGGTGGTCGGCGATGCGACCGCGGCGAAGTCCGTCGATCGCGAGGCGATTATCGGTGCTATTCGCACGCGCTACCGTGATGACTACGTGCGCTCGTGGCGTCAGGTCGTGCAGGGCACGAGCGTGGCGCGCGCGTCGAACGTGAAAGACGCGGCCGCGAAGCTCGATGTGATTGCCGGGATGCAATCACCGCTGCTGCAAGTGCTGCGCACGGTCGCGGTGAACACCGATACCGATTCGAGCACGCGGGCCGCGTTTCAGCCGGTGCATGCGGTGACGCCGCCCGCGATCGTCGACAAGTATGTGTCGGAGAAGAACCAGCCGTACATGGATGGCCTGCTTGGGTTGCAGGGCACGCTGACGCAGGTCGGCAATTTACCCCCCGCCACCGATACCGCGTCTACGCTGGTGCTGGTGCAGGCGGCGCAGCTGGCCGGCGGTGACGTCACGAAAGCGCGCGTGGCGGCGAAGCGTGTGTCGCAGGGCTTCGACGTGAGTGCCGAGGCGTCATCGATGGCGAGCGCGGTGGAACAGCTGTTGCTGGCGCCGATCGTGGGTGCCGAAGCGGTGCTCAAAACCGTGGCATCGGCCCGCCCGCCGGCAAAGCGCGTGGTGGCAGCGGCGCCGCTTCCGGCGGCGCCACCGGCTGGTGGCGGCGGCGGTGGTGGTGGTGGTGGGGCGGCCGCCGCGGAGATCGCGGCGCTCAACGAGCGCGGCGTGGCGTTGTGCTCGAAAGTCGACGCATCGCTCACGTCGAAATTCCCGTTCAACGCCGACGCCACGTCCGATGCCACGATCGCCGACGTAAAGGCGATTCTCACGCCCGATACCGGCGAGTTGTGGACGTTCTACGCCGATCGACTGGCCAAGTACCTCACGAAGTCGGGCACCAAATACGCGGCGAAGCCGGTGGGTGGGGTCGAGCTCTCGGAAAGCTTCGTCGGCTTCTTCAACAAGGCAGCGGAAGTATCCGATGCGTTGTTCGCCGAGGATGCCGCGAATCCGCACGTCACGTGGAACGTGAGCGGCGTGATCACGGAGACGACGCCGCTGGTGATTCTCAAGAACAACGGCCTCGAAGCGCGGCTCGACAAACAGTCGTTCAAGAACGTGGTCGAGTGGCCGGCCACGTCGGGACGTCAGGCCGAATTGCTAGCGCGGTTCAAGAAGAACAAGGAGCTTCGCGTGAAGCTCACCGCTGGCGAGTGGGCGATCTTCCGGCTGGTCGCCAGCGGCGATGCCTTCCAAGGATCGCTGGTGACGTGGAATGCGGCCGGTCTCAAGGACGCGGAACCGGTACGGCTGCGCTTCGACGCGCAGCAGCGCGAAGCCGCGTCGGTACTGACGCGCGGATGGATGGGACGCATGAGCTGCGTCGCGCGGGTGACGAAGTAACGGGTGCCGCGATAGCGGGTGACGATGGAATCGTCGCCCGCGGGGGTGGCGACTACTCGCCGCAGCTCAGCTTCGTGGTGTAGTCGCTCACCACGCGCGCTTGCGACATGGATTGAGCAAGCCCACGGGCGGTGCGGAGTGCGGTGCACGCCGGCTTCACTTCGTCCATGAGCAGGTGTGCTTCGGCGATGCGGATGTAGGCCCACGCGCTGTCTTCGGCCGCGGTCATGCGGGTGAGCAGTCCGCGAAGGGCCGGAATGGCCACCCGGGCCACGGCTTCGTCGGCGGTGAGCGGGTCGAGCGCCTTCGTGATGCTGTCCATCGAACGACGCGCCGACGCGCCTGACGCTGACGCCACCGGAGCGGCCGGTCTGGGAGCCGCGGGCGCGCCAGATTGCGCTGTTGCGGGCGCTGTTGCGGGCGCTGTTGCGGGCGCTGTTGGAGTCACGGTCGTCGCCGGAGCGCGACCCCCGGGCACCGGAGAAGTCGTCGAGGTGGTTGCCAAGCTGATGGCCTTCTTCGCGTTGGCCGCTGCCGACTGTGCCCCGTCGATCAACGATCCGCCGGCATCCGTTGCGGCGTTCACAAGGTTCTTGACATCGCGAACCTGTGGCGCTCGCTGCTTGTTGTAGAACCAGATCCCGCCGCCGACGACCAGAATGAAGCCGAGGCTGGGCAGCCGTACACGCGGCCACGGGAAACGACGGCGGTGCGCTTCCGGCTCGTCCTCGTCCTCGTACTCGACTGTCGGACTCTGCTTGCCGGTCTTGGAGACAGGTTTTGCCGGCCTCGCCGGCGGAGTCACAACCCCCCCGCGCGCCTTGACCTCCTTCTTGATGTCGCCACGAGACACGGTCGCGATTTGACGCGCCGCGGCCGGTGTATCGGCCTCGACCTTCGCGGCGGGCCCCGCCGCCGCCGCTGCGACCGCGCCGGCTGGCGTCGCACTGGGGACCGGACCGGCCGAGACAAACTCCAGCGCCTTGGCGAAGGCGCCGGCCGACGACGTGCGCTTGGTGGGCTCGCGCTCAAGCGCCTGGTCGAGCACGGCCTGCAAACCGCCGGGCCAGTGCAGATCGTTTCGGACCAGGGCCAGCGGACGCGGCGCGCTCATGAGTCGCGCGGTCATGCCACGATCGGGAGTGTCCCGATCGAAGGGGAGATCGAGCGTGAGGCAGGTATAGGCGACCAGCGCGAGCGCGTACACGTCGCTGCGATGGTCTAGCTCTGTCCCCAGCAACTGCTCGGGGCTCATGAACTCGGGCGTGCCGACCACGAAGCCGGTGCGGGTGAGGCCTGCTTCCTTCTCGTTGCCGCCCACCGCTTTCGCGATGCCGAAGTCCACCACTTTGCACCGGTCCACGCCGTTCTCGTCGACGGTGACCAGAATGTTGTCGGGCTTGAGGTCGCGGTGCACGATGCCCATGCGATGCGCGGCATCGAGTCCGTCGGCCACCTGTCGAATCAGGACGGCTGTGCGCGTCAGGGTGAGCGGCCCTTCCTTCTCCAGCACTTCCTTGAGAGTGCGGCCGGAGACGTACTCCATGGCCAGATACACCGTACCGTCGCTCGTTTCGCCGAAGTCGAACACGCGGGCCACATTCGGATGCTCAATGCGGCTGGCGTTAGCCGCTTCGCGATTGAAGCGGGCCACCGACGCCGCATCTTTAAGCAGCTCCGGGCGTAGCACCTTGATCGCCGCCTGGAGTGGCAGGCGTACGTGCCGTGCGAGGTACACCTTGCCCATGCCGCCTTCGCCCAGCAGGTCGGTGACCAGATACCGGTCGGCGACCACACTGCCGATCAGGTCACCATCGGAGTCGGCCGCACGAAGCGTACTGCCGTCGGACGGGCAGAATACGTTCAGATCGGGATAGCTTGTGCCACAGACGGGACAGACTTTCGGCATACAGACCTGAACGAAATGGACATCCGACGGTATCTTCTGGTAATCTCACCCTTCGGAGAATACCCGCATGATCGCAGCCTCGCTCGTTCGCCGCACTCGTAGGGCTTTGGCCGTTACAACACTGGCTCTGCCTCTGGCGATCGTCTCGGCCGGTGCTCAGGGCACCCCGTCGACCCGTCCGACAGTCGCCGTCATGTACTTCACGAATGGCGCGATCAGCAACAATGCGGAATATGCGCCGCTCAGCAAGGGGCTCGCGGAGATGATGATTACGGAACTGTCGGCCAACACGAATATCCGCGTGGTGGAGCGAGACCGGCTGCAGGCGCTCATGGCCGAACAGGATCTGGGTGCCACGGGTCGTGTCGAAAAGGAGACGGCGGCCAAAATCGGAAAGACGCTGGGGGCGCTCCATATGCTGATGGGCAGCTTCGTGATCGATCCGAAGCAGCGGATTCGCATGGATGTCCGCGCGATCAACACCGAAACGTCGGAGCTTGAGTATGCCACGTCGGTCACGGGCAAGGCGGACAACATGCTCGAGTTGCTGGGCCAACTTGGCAGCAAGCTGAATGCAGGACTCAAGCTTCCCGCGGTGCAAGCCGGCTTTCAGCAGGGGGCGGCCGTGGGCGCGAAGGGCCCCAACCAGCTCCGTTCGATGATGCTGATCAGTCGCGCCATCGAAGCGCAGGACAAGCAGAATTCGACGCAGGCGGTGGCGCTGTACAAGGAAGCGGTGCAGGCGAATCCGAACAATGCGCGGGCGAAGACCTTGTTGGCCTCCGCCGAGCGCCGCGCGAAGTAGTGTACTGTCGGTGTGTGGTTACTGACCGCCGCCGCGCTTTTGGGCGGCGGACGGCGCCGCGATCGCGCTGCCAGAGTAGAAGTACATGACGGCCGATGTCGTGTTGGCCGTTGCGACGAAGGTGCACACGGGGCCGGACGATTCCTGGCAGCTGCTATACCAGCTCGAGAAGAGATCATTCGGACCGGCCACCGCTTCCATGCGGATCGTTTCTCCGATGACCAGCTTGTAGGAGCAGTTGACGACGGTCGCAAGGCAACTGGTGTTCTGCGTGGGTGAGGTCACGTTGACTCGCGATCCCGTTCCGCCGTAGAACACGGTCAGCGCGAAGTTCACCGCCGGGACGAATCGCGCCGTCACGCTGGCATTACTGGATGGCGTGAAGGTGCACACCGGGTCGAAAAGAAACGCGGCGCAGGCGCCGCCCCACGCCATCAGCGTGGAGTTGCTGTTGCCGACCGCATTGAGCGTGAGCGAGGCGCCGCCAGTTACGCTCTTGGTGCAACGACCGGTCGCGGTCTGTCCGGAGAGCGCGCAAACGAGCGACTGATCCGGCGTCGCGATCGTTCCCGTTCCTGTGGAGTTCGCACCGGCGCTGACCGTGACGATACTGGCGAGCGGTCCGAAGGCGAGACCAACCGCCGCGTTTCCCGTGAGCGTGAATGCGCACGGAAGTGACGATCCAGTGCAGAGCGATCCCGAGTATCCCACGAAC
Organism: Gemmatimonas sp.; assembly: GCF_046594945.1. Taxonomy (GTDB): domain Bacteria; phylum Gemmatimonadota; class Gemmatimonadetes; order Gemmatimonadales; family Gemmatimonadaceae; genus Gemmatimonas. The sequence goes on from NZ_JBKJRB010000123.1 coordinate 20,369, forward strand.
CCGGTGTTCGACCCCGGCTGCGCGAGCAACGACACCGACGACCCGAGATCAAGCGACACCGTGCACGCCAGCGACGTCTGCACAGCGGTCTTGGTGCAGAGCGTCGCGCCGTTCACCGACACGCCACCCGTGCCCGTGCCGGTGAGGGTGAATGAGACGACGCCGATTTGCCGTGTGAAGGTGGCACCGACGCTGCGCGCCTGATCCATCGTGACCTGACAGATTGAAGCATTGCCGGTACAGGCGCCCGACCAGCCGGTGAAGGTCGAGAACGATCCGGTGCTTGCCGTGAGCGTCACGGCGGTGCCGAAATTCACCGTATTGCTACACGTGCCCGTGTTCACGTTGTTGTTGCGCGTGCACGAGATCACGCCCGACGCGATGATGGAGCCGTTGCCGGTGCCGTTCGGCGTGGCCGTCAGCAGCACCGGCGTGTCGAAGCGGGCACTTGGTGCGCGGTTGGTGTTCATCGTGAGCGTGCACGTGTTCCCCGTGCTGCCCGCGCAGTCTCCGCCCCAGGTGCGGAAGCTGTTGGGCGACGTGGCGCTCGCCGTCAGCGTGACGGACGTGCCGTCGGTGACATTCACTGAACAGTTGCCGCTCGTGATGCCCGCTGTGATCACGCAGTTCAGACCGACCGCACTCGCTACGGTACCGGTGCCGTTCCCGATGCCGGTGATGGTCAGCGTTCGGAAGGCACGCAATGCCACGCCGACGGTGCGTGCCTGCGACGTCGCAATCGTGCAGGTGGTGCCGATGGCGGCGCTGCAGTCGTTCGTCCACGACAACAGTTCGGAGAGCGCCAACGGCGTCGTGGTGAGCACCACCGATGCGTCTCCGGGGAAGGTGAAGGCGCAGGCGCCGGTGAGCACTGATCCGTTCACGGTGCAGTCGATGCCGGCCGGCGCCGAGCGCACGGTGGCCTGTCCGGATGTGCTGGTGGAGACGATCGTGAGCGCCGAAGGCAGCGGCACCGAGCGCACCGATACGCTATTGACGCGTCCGGCGGTGGCGGCGCTGATCGTCGCCGTGCCGGTGGTGACGGCCGTGACCAATCCGGTGGCAGTCACGGACATCACGCCCGGAGCGCTGCTGGTCCAGTTGACCGTCCGCCCAGTGACGACGCGCTGCGCGCCGTCGAGCACCGCCGCGGTGAGCTGCATCGTGCGGGTGATCTCCATGCGCAGCGGCTGTCCCGTAGCCACGACGTTGGCGCTGGGCGCGCTGATGCTGATCGAGCCGACTTCGTTCAAGGTGAGCGGCGTGGACACGCTTTTCTGCACCCCGGGGCTGAGCGACACCGGGCCGACCGTCTGACGGTCCACGGCGGCGCCATCGAGTACGAGGTCGACCAGCAGTCGCACAACGCATTCGTCGGCGCCCGGCGCCGCTACGACTCCATTGGCGCTGGTTAGCCCGGCGCGTGACGCGTCGGCGAGGCAAGCCGCGAGCTCGATGCTGATCGGCACCTGCTGGGTTGGTACGTCGGACAGTGTGAGCGTCTGCGTGCCGATGTCGACCGTGGCGCCGCCTTGTCGCAGATAGACCGACTGCACCTTGAGTTGTACCACGGAGGCCTGCGAGGCCAGGACGGAGGTCGTCAGGGCGATGCTGGCCGAGGCGGCGTGATGGGGGCTGGTGACATCGGCGGGATCACTGCACGCGGCAAGCGTCAGCGCGAGCAGGGTGGTGGCCCCGAGTCGACGAGGCACCGATCGAAACGGGCGGATGGAATGCTTCATGATGGTCATCGGCGGCTCAGAAGCGGGTCACTACGAGGAAACCCACCGAACCACCGACAAACGATGTGGAGGGGGCGGCGGAGTCGCGTACCGACAGGCTTCCGGCCTGGGCTCGCAGGTACGGCTGCAGCGAGAGGTTGCCGCGGCGGGCGATTAGACCGAGAGTGCCACCGCCGCTGATCACGCCGGACGTGGCGAGCCCCTGATTGATCGCAAGGCCGCTATGGTATCGGCCGTCGGCTGTGATCAGCAGGTCGAGCGACGGGCGTAGCGGCAGACTGGTCCGCAACCCGCCATCTATGTAGTTCGCAGACGAACCATTGACCTTAATCCCGTCGCGCTCGAACTGTGATCGGAAACGGTGGGCCGTCCAGAGTACGAGTTCGTTCACGCGGGGGGCGGCCAGTTGGAGCTGGATATCAGTGCTCACGATCGGTCCGAGTCGGACCGTGGCCAGCGGCTTGGCGCTGCTGGAGTTTGGATCGCGCAGTTCGTCGGTGTCGTAGAGATCGGCGGCCGTGGAGATGCTGAGCCGGTGCTTCCCCACCAGGCGATCGAGTCCGATGGAGCCGCGAATCACGTTGCCCGGCTGGTAGTTGCCGGACGGGGCCCCTGCGGTCAGCGCGGCGACCGGCTGATAGGTCCCACGCATTTCGTACGAGCTACCCACGGCCACGGCCCAAGGGCCGAGCTTTCGAGCGGCTACAAGTCCGACGGTACCGGCGGGTCCACCGCCGACGGGCGGTGCACTGAGGCCGAGTGCGGGAGCGGCGCTGGCCCGGAGGACGGTGAGGTCGTCGACGCCGAGTTCGGTCTGCCCGGTCGGGGCGTTGATACCGGCGGTGAACACGAGGCCGTCATTCAGTAAGCGACCGGTGGCGCGAATGCGAACGTCGCTGATGCCGGAAAGCGTGAGGTTCTGACGGGCACCGGTGCGCGGGTCGAAGCCGAGGCGCACGGTGGAGTAGACCGACTGCAGGTCGATCGTCCACCTGCTGCCCAGCGGAACGGCCAGCGAGATCGGCACGGAGAACTGGGCGATGCTGCGCAGACGGATGGAATCCCGTCCGGCCCCACCGGGTTGCGAATAGCCCCTCCCACCAAACTGCACCACGTCGGCGGTGACGCCGGCCCCGAGGGCGCTGGTGCCAACGAGGCGATCCTGCGCCTGCGCGACGACCGGTAGTAGCGCGGTGACCGCGGTGAGCGACGCGGTCATCGTGGCTGCCAGCGCGATCCGACGGCGCGTGGTCGAGAAGGCGGCGCTCATGGGCGCACCACCGTGATCACGATGATGCCTTTGGAGTTCGGGAACGAGGGGTCGATGGCACTGGACACCGCTCGCGACACGTTGGTGACGAGATCGAGCGGACGATTGAGTCGATCGACGGCCGTGGAGATGGCGCGATCGAGTGGCCGCACGCCGGGGATGGCGATGGGGTTACTCGTGCCGATCGCGCCAATCGCGCGTGCTTCAAGCTCACGGGTACGCGCACCCCGGAAGTTTCGGTCGCTGCGCTGCGCTTCCCGGAACGCGTCGGCAGCGCCTTTCGAATCGCCTTCATACGTGCGCTGTACGCCACGCCCGTAGGCGAGGAGCGCGGCCACGCTCTGGGTGGGCTGTTGCTCGATCTCGGCGCGTTCGGCTGGCGAGAGCACAATACCGAGAGACTGGAAGAGTCGGAACACGAGCTCCTTCTCGGCCGCGAAGATCTCGGCGAGCGGCGCGCGGGCATCAACGGCGCTGGTCACGGTGGACCGTTCGACGTCACCGATGCGGGCCCCGAGGCGAATGGTGCGACCGTCGGGCAGCGGTTCGACGGCACCGAAGATCAGCCGTTCGGCGCTGACGAGCCGTCCGACGCGCGGCGCGGTCGTGGAATCGACTCGCCCCGACGCGGCGAGATCGAGTTCGCGCAGCACCTCACCCAGTCGAGCCCGTTCGACCACGGTCACGCCTTTGCTGCGTGACAGGTCGGTCGCAACGAGGTCAGCCAGCGCATAGGCCAATGGGACCAGCGTGGTGTCGCGTCCGACGAACGCGAACGGCGGCACACCGATGACGCCGCGGCGTGTGCCGTCTGACCTCGCTCGTTCAGCGTCCAACGCCCGAGCGCGGGCGCTGTCAGCGGCGGTCACGGGGCGAGCCGCGGTGGCGGGCGCCGGGCGCGAACCGGCACAGCCGGCCGCGAGCAACAGAGACAGCGCCGGTGCCACGATCGACCACCTCGGGCGCGAGCCCGCAGCAGGATGTGACAGCGGAGATGGGCGCAGACGCGTGGGGAGCATGACTGGGGTCAGAAGAAGCACAAGCGCGAATCGCGGATGACACAGCGTGCGAATGTGCCGTCGGCACGAGTGAGGGTCAAGCGAAATGCCGGATGAGGCACGTAGCTTGCCCAGTACGTATGTGCTGTGTGACGAGGGACGTGTGACCAAACAAATACGGAGGATTACCATGGGGACAGAACTGCGCCGTGCCGCAGCTTTCGGGCTGCTGCTCACGGCAGGGGCCTGTGCGACGAATCCCGTGACGGGACGGCGCGAGCTGTCGCTCATCTCGGAATCGCAAGAGATCCAGATGGGCAAACAGGCATCGGCGGGCGATCTGCAGCGCGTCGGTGAATACCCGAGCTCCGAGGCGCAGGCCCTTGTGAAGCGCATCGGTACGCAGATCGCGGCGAAATCAGAGCGACCGAACTTGCCTTGGGAATTCCATCTGCTCGACGATGCGGCGGTGAATGCGTTCGCGTATCCCGGCGGCTTCATCTTTGTGACGCGCGGCTTGATGGCGCACCTGAATAGCGAAGCGGAACTCGCCGAGGTCATCGGTCACGAGATCGGTCACGTGACGGCGAAGCACACGGTCGCGGCGATGAGCAAACAGCAAGTCGCGCAGATCGGTCTGGTGGGTGCCAGCATATTCTCGCCGACGGTTGCCAAATACGGCGATGTGCTGGGTTCCGGGGCTGGCCTGCTGTTCCTGAAGTTCGGTCGTGACGACGAACTGCAGGCCGACGCACTCGGCTTCCAGTATTCGCTCGCGCAGGGCTACGATGTCCGCGAAGCCGCAAATGTGTTTACAACGCTGGGCCGACTGGGCGACGGTGGTGGTCGCGTGCCCGAGTGGCAGAGCACGCACCCGGACCCGGGCAATCGGGTGCAGCGGGCCGAGCAGCGTGTAGGGGAACTGCCTGCCGGCGCGCTCTCCAATACGAAGGTGAATCGCGATTCATATCTTCGACTGTTGAACGGCATGGTGTTCGGCGAGAATCCGCGTCAGGGCTATTTCCGCGGCATGCGCTTCCTGCATCCGGACCTTCGCTTCGAGCTGACGTTCCCGACGGGCTGGAAGACGGCCAACCTGCCGGACGCCGTTGTGGCCGGAAGCCCGGACAACGGCGCGCAGATTCAGCTGGTGCCAGGTCAGGGCACGCCGACGCAGGCGCTCCAGGGCTTCCTCGGCCAACAGGGCATCGTGGTCGGCCAGAGTGGCCAGACGACGATTAACGGACTGCCCGCGGTGATCGCGTCGTTCACCGCGCAGACGGAGCAGGGTACGATTGCTGGGCTCGCGGCCTCATTAGCGCATCAGAACACGACGTATTTGCTGCTCGGCATCATGGCGTCGCAGGTCGCGTCGCAGCGTGGTGCTGAAGTGGAAGCGTCGATTCGCTCATTCAAGCCGTTGAACGACCCGGCGTTGATCAACGTGCAGCCGGCGCGGGTGGAGATCGTGACGTTGCCGTCGGCGATGACCGGCGCGCAGTTCCTGCAGCGGTATCCGAGCACGGTGCCGGAAGCCAAGGTGCTGATCATCAACGGTATTCAGGCGGCATCGACGCTGCCGCGTGGGGCCCTCATGAAGCGCGTGGTGGGCGGGATCGGGTCGTAGCCTCGGCGTGGTCGGCTCAGCCGATCTCGTATTCGCAGGAACTGATCACACAGAGGCAAGGAGGATAGAAGAAAAAGAGAATCCCTTTCTCTTTTTCTCTCTTTCTCTGTGTGATCAGTTCCGCAACATGTCTTGAACAGCGCACACGGAGGACGCAGAAGCGCAGAGGACAAGCGCAGAACATACTACGCCTCCTCAGGCCAGACTTATTGAGGCGGCTTTGTTTTGGGTCGCGTGTGAATCAGTAGTGCGCCGCCCAGCGAAACGACGGCGCCGACGAGGAACGGGATCGACAACGAGCTCGCACTGGCCACGCCACTGGCGGCGAAGGGGCCGATCACTCGGCCCAGTGATGCGGCGCCTTGATACGCGCCAAGCACACTACCGCGTTCATGCGGCTCGGCGGCGGTGGCGACGAGGCCGCTCATGCTGGGGTTGAAGAGCGCCGATCCCACGCCGAAAATGCCGAGAGCGACGAGCAGCCAGCCAATCGAATGCGAGAATGGCACACCGGCCATACCGACACCAACGAGCACGGCGCCCATGCGCGTGAGCGACTGCGCACCGAAGCGCCTTGTGAGCGGACCGATGATACCGGCCTGCACCACGACCGACACGACGCCGACGAAGCCGTAGATCCAGCCGAGCGTGCGCGGGCCGACGCTCAATTTATCGGCCGTGAACAACGCCAGGGTGCTTTGCAGGAGCGCGACCGCTGCCACCACAATGCCGGTGGCGAAGAGCAGATCGCGCAGCACCGGGCGAGCCAGATACGTGCGCATGCCGGTGCGTTTCGTGGTCGATGAGCGGCGCTTCTCCGGCGGGAGCGACTCGGGCAGACGGACGAGCGTGAGCACGAAAGCGACGAGCGACAACACGGCGGCACCATAGGCTACGCGGGCAAAGGCCGAACCGTCGTCGGGGTTGGCGCCGGCCAGCACGCCACCGAGCGCGGGACCGAGAATGAAGCCCATCCCGAACGCCGACCCGAGAAGCCCGAGCGCTTTCGGACGGGTCGCGTCGGTCGTGATGTCGGTCGTGTAGGCGTAGGCCGCCGAAATATTGCCGGCCGCGAGTCCGGCCACGATGCGCGCGATCGCCAACATCGTCCCTGTGGTACTGAACGCCAGCATCGCCGCCGCTCCGACGTTCGCCAGCAATGTGATCAGCAGCACCGGGCGCCGACCGATGCGATCGGAGAGACTGCCCCAGATCGGCGCGCCCACCAGCTGCCCGAGGGAGTAGAGCCCCAGGAAGAAGATGACCGACGCCGGTGCGACACCGACCTGCTCCGCGTAGAACGGAAAGACCGGGATGATCATCCCGAATCCGACCAGGTCGAGAAAGACAACGAGAAAAAGTGTGAACACGGGGTGAATTGGGGTGGCTGCGCCGCGGACGGAAGAGAAGATTGGGGGATGGCCGATGATTCTGGCAATTCACCACCCGAAATGGCGCCCGATCGCGAGGCGCGCATTCTCGATGATCTGCAGGATGCTGTCCAACGCATGCACGTGCTCGCACGTTCGCCGCGTATCGTGCTGGCCACTGGCAGGCGTGCGCAAGGCGCCCGGCCGATGGCGTGGCAGGCCCTTTTCGAGCGGAGCTTCGGCGGCGAGCTGCCTGCGGTCAGCTATCGCGGAGCGCCGGCGTCGGCGCTGACGACCGTGCTGGCCAAGGGCTTCGATAGTGAGCCGACACTCGCCAGCGGATGGTCGCATCCGCGATTGCGCGACGCGATGATGATGGGACCGGTGATCCAGGTGTTTCGAACCGATCGACTGCCCGACGATGTCGGTCGCGCGTTGCTGGGGGTCATCGTCTTTGAAGAGGACGGACTGCAGTTGGCCGGCGTTCGCGCAATCGCGCGCGAGTTCGGTCTCTCGTAAGCGTTAGCTTCCGCCCCATGTCCCTCCTCGGATTATACGATCGCTCGCTGCTTGGGCGCGCGGCGACGCCGGCGCTCGACTACTTCGACGCGAGCGGCGAGTGCCTTGTGCTGACATTCGGCGCGCTCGAAGCGCGCAGCAACCGCATGGCGCACGCGCTGCGTGCACGCGGTGTGAAGGCCGGCGATCGCCTGGCGTTCTATCTTACCAACCGGGTCGAGATCATCGATCTCTGGCTGGCGTGCATCAAGACCGGCATCATCGTGGTGCCGGTGAACGTGCTGTATCGTGAACGCGAGATCACGCACATCGTGAGCGACGCGTCACCGATTGCCGTGATCACCACCACGGCGCAGCAGGCTGATTTGCCGTCGGGCGTGACGTCGTGGCGCCTCGAAGCACTGGTCGCCGACGCTGCGCGGCAGCCGTCGGCACGCATCGCGGTGCCGTGCGCGGCGAATACGCCAGCCGCGCTGGTGTACACCTCGGGCACTACCGGCGCATCGAAAGGAGCGGTCCTCACTCACGGCAACTTCGCGGCAAACGCGCTGGCGCTCACCAGTGGCTGGGAGTTCACGAGCCACGATCGCTATCTCGCCGTGCTACCGCTCTTTCACGTGCACGGTCTGGGCAACGGCCTGCATGTCTGGCTGTTGAGCGGCTGCCATATGCGGCTTGCCGAGCGCTTCGAGCATGAACGCGCGGCCGATTGGTTCGAGTCGTATCAGCCCACCGTATTTTTCGGTGTCCCGACGATGTTCGTGCGGCTCCTCGACGTCGCGCCCGCGCGCGCGGCCGCCATCGGTGCGCGGACGCGGCTGTTCGTGTCCGGCTCGGCGCCGTTGCCGGCACTGGTGATGGAGGCGTTCCGCGAGCGCTTCGGTCATGTGATTCTCGAGCGCTACGGCATGACCGAGACCCTCATGAACGTGAGCAATCCGTACTACGGTGAGCGGCGTGCTGGCACCGTGGGGTTTCCGATGCCGTTGACCGCCGTGCGCATTGTGGGCGACACCGGTGTAGATGTTGTCGATGGCACGAGCGGCGAGCTGTGGGTGCGCGGGCCGAATGTGTGCGACGGCTACTGGCGTCGCCCTGATGCCACGGCCACTGCGTTTGCGGATGGTTGGTTTCGCACTGGTGACGTCGGCGTGCGGGCGGCGGATGGCTACATCACGCTGGAGGGACGGCGCAGTGATCTGATCATCTCGGGTGGCTTCAATATCTATCCGCGCGAGATCGAGGAGCTCCTGGTCGAACAGGATGGGGTGCATGAGGCGGCCGTGGTCGGCGTCAAGGACGCGGTGCGCGGTGAAGTCCCGGTGGCATATCTGGTATGTGACGAGGCGGTCGATCTGGAGGCGCTCGCGAGCCACGTTCGTCGGCAGCTGGCATCGTTCAAAGCGCCGCGAGCCTATGTGCGCGTGGATGCGCTGCCACGCACGGCGTTAGGCAAAGTGCAGCGACATCTACTGCCGCCGTGGTGTGGCACGTGAGTCCCGCCCTGCTGTCGCTGCTGGCGCTGCTGCTGGTGGTGGCGGCGAGTCTCACGTCACGCGTGAATGTCGGTGTCCTGGCGGTCGCCCTGGCGTGGGGTATCGCTACCTTCGCCGCCGACTGGAAGGTCGAGCAGCTCATGGCCGTGTTTCCGTCGTCATTGTTTCTCACGCTCCTTGGCGTAACGTTGCTGTTCGGGATCGCGCAGGCCAACGGCACGATGCAGGCGGTCACGAATCACGGGGTCCGCCTGCTGCGCGGACGCGCGGTCCTGTTGCCACCCTTCGTGTTTCTGCTGGCCTGTCTTATTTCTACCAGCGGGCCGGGGGCCATCGCCACGACGGCGCTGCTCGCACCGCTGGCGATGGGCATCGCGCATCGTGCCAAGGCCCCGATGCTGTTGATGGCGTTGATGGTGGGCAACGGGGCGAACGCTGGCAACCTGTCGCCGATCAGCGCCATTGGTGCGATGGTGCACGCGCTGATGGAGCAGGCCGGGTTGGGCGGACACACCACCGCGGTGCTGCTAATGAACTTCGCGGCGCACGCGCTCGTGTCGATCGCGGCGTGGTTGATGTTCGGCGGGCCGGCCATGCGGCGCGATAAGCAGGTGGTGCTCGACGACGCGCGGTCAGCGTTCACGCGTGCGCACTGGACCACCTTGGCAGTGGGCCTGCTCTGGGTGAGTTCCGTGCTGTTCCTCAAGTTCAACCCTGGCCTCACGGCCTTCGCCGCCGCGGCGGTGCTGGTATTGATTGGTATCGGCGAGGACAGCGCCATGCTGAAGCAGGTGCCTTGGCCGGTGATCGTGATGGTGTGCGGCGTGAGCGTCCTGATCGGCGTGCTGGAAAAGACCGGTGGCATGGATTTGTTCACCACGATGCTGTCCAGACTGGCCACGCCCGGATCAGTGAACGGTGTCATCGCTGGCGTGACTGGGCTGATTTCGACATACAGTTCCACGTCGGGCGTGGTCTATCCGGCGTTCATTCCGGCGGTGCCGGGACTGGTGGCCAAGCTCGGCGGCGGTAACCCCCTGCAGATCGCGATCAGTATCAACGTGGGCGCCGCGTTGGTCGATGTGTCGCCGCTGTCCACCATCGGCGCGCTGTGCATTGCCGCGGTCCCGGCCGGCCACGACACGAAGCAGCTATTTCGTCAGTTGCTGCTGTGGGGCTTCGCGATGACGATCGTAGGCGCGCTCTTCTGTCAGTTCGTCGTGCCACTATTCATCCACTGATGATTTCCTGAATCCGTTCGACACCTCGTGGTATTCATTGCATGGCTGCTGCCGACAAACTGACCCGCTGGCTCGATCTCCTCGCTGCGCTCCTGCGTCGCCATCACGGAGCGGTCTTCGCCGACCTGCGTCGCGATGTGCCGGGTTACCTCGCCGCCGACGTCGATGAGCAGAGTGTCATGCGCACCTTCGAGCGCGACAAGGACGAGCTCCGCGAGTTCGGTGTGGCGATTGAGACGCTGCAGGACAACGACGGTGGTGATTCGCGCTATCGTCTCCGACCCGACGCGTTCTATCTTCCGTTTCTCGCACTCTGTGAATCGCGCATCGTGCCGGCGCTCGAAGTGCGCACGATTCCGCGTCCGCAGGGCATCGGCTATCAGACGTTGCCGGTGCTGGCGATCACCCCCGACGAGTGTCTCACCCTTCGTCGTGCGGCCGCGCGTGTCCGCGCGCTCGGCAATCCGACACTCGACGCTGATGCTGCTGCCGCCATCCGCAAGCTCGAACAGGATGTCGGGTTGTTGCTGATCGGAGCGCCACTTGTCGCTACGGTGAAGGTGCAGGGCAGCACCTTCGAGGTGCTCGGTGGCGCCCTGTCCGCCCGAAAGCGCGTGACCTTCAGCTACGCGAGCATGGGTCGCAACCGGCAGAGCATGCGAACGGTGGAGCCGTATGGCCTCGTATTCCTCACGGGCCATTGGTATCTCGTGGCGCACGACGCCGACCAGCAGTCGCTTCGGCAGTTCCGGGTGAGCCGCATCTCCAAGCCCAAATGCAACGCGGCCAGGAAGCAGCCCGACTATGTCATCCCGAACTCCTTCAACCTCGAGGCGCATGCCGCGTCGCGTCAGGCGTGGGAGCTCGGCGACGAGGAAGCTGCGTCCGTGGTAGTCGCCTTCCGAGGCGACTCGGGGCAGGTCGTGCAGGGTAAGCAGTTGGGTGACGAAGGGAGCCTGCCCGCGCAGCGACACTTTCGTGTGCGCCGCCGTGATCCATTTCTCCGGTGGCTCCTCACGTTCGGTGGTGACGCAGTGATCGTGTCGCCGTCCGAATGGCACGGCCAATGGCGCGCCCTGCTTCAGGACACCCTGGCGGCACACCGTGCGGTCAGCCACGCGGCCATCCGCCGAGCTCACACCAGCGACACCATCGTGGAGTCGGCATGACGCGCGCCGATGAGCGACTGCAGCGGCTCTTGATTGCATTTCCAACGATGGCCGACGAGATGAAACTCACGATGGAGCAGCTCGCCGAACGTGTGGGAACTGACGTCAAGACATTGCGCGAGGATTTTCTGTGTCTCGACCGCGACGATACCCCGCCAGGCTTTGTGGAAAGCGTACAGCTGTACGTGGGATCGGACAGCGTGTCGATGCGGTCATCGCATTTCAAACGACCGATGCGACTTACCAGGCCCGAGGTCGCGTCACTTGAGCTGGGGCTTGGTATTCTGGAACAGGAACTTGCCGTCGATGAGCGGCATCTCGTCACGAGGGTGCGCGGGCGACTGCGTGATCTCGCGGTGCAGCCCGTCGACACCGTGGTCGACAAACGCAAGGTGCGTTCGACCGCTGAGGCGGCGGGCGGCCTCGCAGTCGAGCCGGCGCGTGACCGTGAGTGGGAAGCGCTGGTCGTGCTGCAGCGTGCCATCGAGCATCAGCAGGTGGTGATGCTCACGTATCAGCGCTCCGACGAAACGGCGGCGACCGAGCGTCGGGTCCGTCCGTACGCGATGGTGCGCGCCGACGCGAACATTTACCTCGTGGCGTTCTGTGAGCGGCACGACGCGCTCCGCGTGTTCCGTCTCGATCGCGTGCGCACCGCGGTGGAGACGAGCGATCGCTTTGAACGCCCCGACGATTTTACGGTGGAATCGGTGGTGCAGCAGGGGCATGTGTTCGTGCAGGACGCGCCGGCGGTGGAGTCGCTGGTCGTGCGCTACAGCCCCACGGTGGCACGATGGATCGTCGAGCGTGAGGCCGGTGTCATGCAGCCCGACGGGTCGCTGGAGGTTCGCTATCCGCTGGCCGACGAATCGTGGGCGATGCGCCATGTGTTGCAGTATGGCCCCGACGCAGTCATTCTCGCGCCGGATCGGGTACGAGACGAGATGGAACGGGTGCTTCAGCGCGCGCTCGACGGGTGCGGACAAACTCTTTCCGGGTGATCCCGCAAAAAACGTACGGCCCGCATGAACCCTCACCTCAACACTCGGAAGGCGGCAATATGTTCATGTCGGTTCGATGGCATCGCCGCGCACGAACATGAAATACACGAAGGTGTTCTTTCCTGATTGAGCCTTGTTCTCCTTCGCTCTTTTTCTCCTTTCCTCTGCGCGATCAGTTCTGCGGTCATTCGGCAAGCGCTAAGGCACCGATCACACAGAGGAAAAGAGGCAAGGAGAAAAAGAGAAGTTCCACCACCTGTTTTGAGGGTGTGATCGCAAAAAACGTCAGGTCCGTATTTGCCCTCGACTCAACAATCGTAGGGCGGCCCATGGTTTCCCGTCGGCTATATTGCGTCGCCTGACGCCAGGCCTCGAGCGTTTCAGCACCCTGTTAGTCGTTTTCGGCGTCGCTCGGGATCACGACCCAGCTGAGGATGGTACTGAGGATGCTCACCAGCAACGCACCGATCAACGCAGCCCAGAATCCACTGATGTGGAACGGGAGGCCTACTCGCGTCGCGAGGGCGCTGGTGAGCAGCAGCATCGCGGCGTTCAGCACGAGGGTAAACAGGCCCAGCGTGATGATCTGGATCGGGAACGAGAAGAACGACAGCACCGGTCGCACCAACGTGTTCACGACACCGAAGACGAGGGCGAGACCGACTAGTCCCTGCCAGCTGCCGGTGTAGCTGATACCTTCGATGAAGCGTGCGGCGCACCAGAGCGCGACCGCATTGATGAGGAGTCGCAGAATGAGAGTCATGCTGAAACATGGTTGACGCCCCGTCGCCACGGGAAGTGCGCACCTATCGCGCGTGGGGCGCCGCCCGGCGCGTCACCGACGGCGTGCGTGACCCGGCGTTTCGCGAACTGCTGCAGCTGATCGATGGCGGACCAATGCACCAGTGTCCGCCGCCGGTGCTCCTCCCCGATGGCGCCCAGGCGTTTCGCACGATGATCGAGGCGATCGATGCCGCGCTGGAGGAGGTGTTGCTGGAGACGTACATCCTGCGGGACGACACGCTTGGCGAGTCGGTACAACAGGCATTGGTGCGGGCTGCCGCGCGTGGCGTGCGCACGTATGTGCTGGCTGATGCCGTGGGCTCGATGGGCACGCGCGATCGTTTCTGGGACGCACTCACCGAGCAGGGCGTGGTCGTGCGCCACTTTCATCGAGTCTGGCATCATCCCTTCGAAGCATTACGTCGTGATCATCGCAAACTGCTGGTGTGCGATCGGCGCGTGTCCTTTACTGGCGGCATGAATATCGGTGAAGAGTACGGCTCGTCGATCCTCGCCCGTCACGATGTGTGGCGCGATACCTTCGTGCAGATCGAAGGGTCGGTGGCGCGCGAATTGGCGGCCGTGTTCGCCGAAGGCTGGGATCGTGCCCGCGGTCCGACGCTGCCCGGCCTCGAATATGTGAGCTGGAGCGACGCCTCGGATACCTCGCCACAGCAGAACGTATCGGCGAGCGGCACGCGCGCGTTGCAACCTGGCTTGCAGGGCGCCGTGCAGCGCCAGGTGCAGCGACAGCTCGGACGGCAACGTGATCGTCGTCGCGGACGTCGCGTGCGTCGAGTCATCGATGTCGCCGCGCCCGATGATCGCGCGGTGCTCGTGCTCGACCCGCGACCGGGACGTGGACAACGCGAAATGCTCAGCGTGCTGTCAGCGTTGCTGGGCGGTGCGCGCGAGCGTTTGTGGATTACGACGCCGTATTTTGCACCACCCACCAGAGCGCTCTCGTTTCTGCTCACCGCGGCACGCCGCGGCGTCGACGTGCGGTTGTTGCTGCCCAGTGAGCGTACCGATATGGCGCTTATTCGGCACGCCGCGCATGGGACGTATCGCACGTTGCTCGAGAGCGGCGTGCGGATTTTCGAGTATGAACGCGCCACGCTGCATGCGAAAACGATGGTGATCGATGGACACGTGAGTCTGATTGGTTCGTCGAATTTGGACTTCCGATCGTTCTGGTTGAATGCCGAATGCAACGTGCTGGTATTCGACAGCGCGTGTGCGTCCGCGCTCGAGCGCTGCTTTCAGGCGGATATCGCCGACAGTCGGGAGATCACCATGGACGCGTGGCGGCAGCGGACGTGGTTACACCGCGTATTCGATCGCACGGCGCGTGCGCTCCGCTGGGCATTGTAGCGCCCGAGTGGGTTGAGCGTACGGGATTCCCTGACGCAGAGCACAGGACTCCCCGATACAGCGCGGATGTACAAAGTGCGACCATCTTCCATGCACTCGGAGAATCTGCCGCTCGGCGTCGATGGACCTGTGCTGGTCGCCTGCGACGGGGCACCGGTGTCGAGCGAGGCGCTGTTCAATGCCGGTCGGTTGGCCTCCAGGGCATTCGGTGGTGCGCTGCAGGTGTTTGGCGTCTGTGATCCGACGCCTAGCGTGGCCGCGGGGATGGACGTGCTGCCGGTTCCGGCGGAGCTCGATGAGGCGCGTCGTGCATCGATGCTCGAGGATGTGCGGCGCGCAATCTCGATCTCGGCTGCCGGTGACCCGTCGTGGCACGTAGACGTGCAAATGGGTTCTCCGTCGCGCACGGTGGCCACGGAGGCGCTGCGTCGCCATGCATCAGTGATCGTGATGGGAATCGGGCGCCACAATCCGCTCGATCGGTTGTTCGGCACGGAGACGACGCTGGCCACGCTCAGAGAATCGCGCGTGCCGGTGCTGGCCGTCGGCCCGAGCTTTCCCACCAATCCGAAGCATGCCGTGGTCGGCCTCGACTTCAGCGCCGCCAGCGTCCAGGCGGCTCGCCTCGCGGCCCGTCTAGTCGCCCCCAACGGGCGACTCACGCTGGTCCATGTACAACCTCGCTTTGAGCATCCGTCGGCCGATTGGCAGGCGTGGGATGCCGACTACGGGCGCACGCTGCCGCCGCTGTTCGACCGAGTCCGCGCGCAGCTCGATCCGCCTGACGGGCTGATTGTCGAAACGGTGACCGTGCGCGGCGATCCGGCAGCGTCACTGCTGTCCTTTGCGCAGCAGGCGCAGTGCGATCTCATCGCAGTCGGCACGCAGCGCCACAGCTTTCTCGAGCGGCTGATCGTGGGATCGGTTGCCACGCGGGTGCTGCGTGCGGCGCGGTGCGGGGTGCTCGCGGTGCCATCGGCGTAACGCGCCGGCGCCAGCCACTACACGCCGCACATAAAAGTCCGCACGCCGTAGTCCGCATAGCGAGTTGGGTGCCGTCGTCGAGGGCGCGGCGCGACGTGACGCATCGTGCGTGTGACCCCGCGGGGCACGACGCGTCCGCGGTTGGAGCGGACGTGCTCCGCGCTGAGCTCGTGCAGGAGCGGCTGGTGCCAGCGCGCCACCTCCTGAGGAGGGGACGGCAGCCAGATGCGGCCGCTGGCGACGGGTGCATGCCAGCTCCGGGATCGGCGTGCGATCGGCGCTCCGGCCATGGCTGTTCCACTGACGTGCACTGCGAGAGGAGCCATCGGCGAGCGCGTCTCGACCGGCGAGCCCAAGCCGCGCCCCGACAGGACAGGCGTTCCCATCTTGACCTAGCCCACGAGGCGCAGTTGCAGAAAGGCTCGGGTGGCCTTCACGCCGCGGGCGCTGGCCGGCCGTTCAACGAGCCTCCCGATTGGCGGCGGTGTTGGCGACATCGCGCGTCGTGCCGTCGAGACACATATCGCGCCACGCGCGATACCACGCCCATGGCGTGTCCCGCGTCGCCATCTCCGATACAGGGCGAGCGCTGAGGAGACCATGACGTGCGCCGGCAGGTCGCGCTGGCGTTGACTCACGCGCTCCGGTTCGACCAGCACCTGTTGCAGGCCTCAAACGGGAATCGCGTCGTCAACAGCCCACGTTGTTGTGATCGGTCAGGCCCGTTCCGGCGGGAAGCCCTGCTGCCGTCGGCGCTATTTCCCGCTCCGAGGTGGGTGTCCGAACACTCTGTGCGTCGCGAGTCGTTGAGTGAAGCGTCTGGGCGTTCGGCGGCAGCGCGGACAGTTTACCAGAGGTTTTCGTGGCTTCGCGACCAGTGTGCCCAGTGGTATCATACGCCCTCTAGGTTCGTCGCCTAGACCATCCCGAAGGCCCGCTGTGGCCCCCAGGCTCTCAACCCCTCGTGGAGACCCATGACCCGTCATCGCGTCGCGGCACAAACTCGGCACTTTGCTTGGACTTCCCTGCTGGTGGTTATGGCCGCATGCGGCAGCGATCCACTCGGCCCCGGCGATCCACTCGGCGCCTTCCAGCCCGAGATCAGCAACGCCGCCGACAATTTTTCACTGCAAGCCACAGGTGTGACCAACGTCACCACCACCATCAATTATACCTGGGCAAACTCTGGCACCCGTGCAACCATCAACCACTCTACCACTACACGGGCTGGCTCGACTCTACTCGTTATCAAGGACGCCAACGGCGCCACTGTGTATTCGAAAGCCCTTTCGCCGAGCCTGAACGAGCCGACCAGCCCCGTCGGCGTCGCGGGAAGATGGTCCGTCCAGCTTACGCTCACCAACTACAGTGGCACGCTGAACTTCCGCGCCCAGAAGCTGTAGACCGTCGCTCATCGCTGCGGCCACCCGCTCGCGCACGCGGACGAGCCATTGGCGGCAGGCGTGGGTCTCGACAGCGAGTCGCCTCGTCGTGGTATTGCCCGAAGAACAAGACACTACACGCCGCTCACGCGGCGGCGCTATGCCTCCCCCTGGCTAACGCCATGGGGCATCTCGCGCGACATCCGGTGAACTGCCACGCCAACGGCCACGTGGCCATCGACCGGTATCTCACCGCGCTGGAACGGGCGCCGCAGAAGGCGACGCGCGCCCGAAGATCACGCCCTGGACCCTGATCACCGACGCGCTGCGGCGGCGAGACATGGCGCCCCGGAGCATGCTCGATGTCCGCGCGCGGGCGGCGAGGTCCGACTTCTTTCCGGGTCCATTCTCGCCGCTGATGGGCATGCAAGGGGCGGTCACGCGCACCGGCTGGGAGGGGAAAACCGGGGGCGCAAACCAGCGCATTGGCGTAGCGTGTTCTCCTGCCACTTCTGGATGCAGAGCATGACGCCGCTGCCCCGCCACAGCGGTGATCAGTATCTGCATCACGAGTCGTAGCGCGACCGCCACGCGATCAAGGCCAAGCTCCACGGCTATCACGTGTTCATCCAGGTCGGCGTCATCTGTCAGGGCCTGCTGCACTGCTTGGCCGTCGCCTATCCTCAAGCCAAGGCTGGAACTCATTTGGCTCATGGCCGGGCACCATTCGCCCCGGCATTCCGCCCTCGGAACTGGTGGTCGCCACGGCGCTCCGCCACACCCTGCCGGATTTTCACGTGAATACGCGCGAAACCCATTCCCTCGTGACATGCATCGTCGAACGACAGGACCCAGACACGTTCGAGATGTTCCGTTTGGCTTCATAGCGCAAAAATCAACGCAGAACTCGGCACGCTTGAGGTTGTTAGGGGACCCATTCATCTCGAGTTGTGCCTCGCGCGCTGTGATTGGTCAAGCGACCCACTCCTCTTTGCTCGCCGAGTTCACGTGACGTCCTTGTAGCCGGGGCAAGTCCAAATGCTGTTCGGTTACTGACGAGGCCGCAACGTCGTGCGTGGTGCCGTCAGGCGGCGTACGGCACGTGCGTCTCGTGGAACAGGTGCTGAATGAATTGCCGTGGCGTCTGGCGGCGGAAGAGCGGTCGGCGCACGGGGGCGCGCCGAACCACCACTGCTGCTGTGGCGGTTCTTCGCGGGCCTTCGCGGTCGTCGCGAGCGTCGCGCGCACGGCGGTGCTTTCGGTTGCCTCGGTGCGCTCGGACCGCCAGCTGGTTCGCGCGACGCTCGCGACGAACAGCGACGAGACGCGACGCACCGCGAAGCAAAATGATGGCGATGGGCTCGCGCCGGTACCAGACGCCACGCCCCCGTTCCCCAAGGGCATCCGCAACTGACGCCGTTTCCATGCCAACACCTTGGGATGCTACGGCATACAGTCCAGACTCATTTGCTGCACGGATCAGTCCGTGCATTTACCCGCACTTTGTCGAAGCAGGAAGCGCTCCGGCAGACCCGGGAAATGCACAATCCGAACAGTATTGGGTAAGGACTGCCTTGCTACGCCGTCAGCGCGGACACCACTTCACCGGCGGCACGGTTGCCGGATTCGACGGCACCTTCGAGATACCCCTGCGCATCCTGCGACGTCTGTTCACCGGCGAAGTGGCAGCTGCCCACGATCTCGCGCTCGGCGCCGGCAAAGCGCTGATACTGACCGACTCTGAAGTACGCGTACGAGCCAAGCGTCCACGGATTGCGTGACCAATCATCGAACGACACGACACCGGTGAATCTAGTCGAGAGGCCGGGGAGTACCGGTTCAACCTGTGCCAAAAACTGCTGCGCGAGTGCGCTCGGCAAGCGACCGCTCTGCGCGGCCGCGACCGCACCACCGGTGTAGTCCACGAGAATGCCGTTCACACCCGATTGGCCGCGCGTGACCTCCCACGTTGCTTGGTAACCGGTGTCGGCATAGCTGTCGCCACCGCAACCGAGCGTGTTCCAATGTCGCGTCGAGAACTGCAGCGCGAGTTTCGCGTTCTGCCCCATACCGAGTTCGGTGATCGCGCGCATCTTCTGCACGGGGAATCCGGCATTCCTGAGATTCACACGCTCGCGCATGACGGAAAACGGAAGTGCGAGAATAACACGATCGGCCGTCACACTGCTGCGATCCTCAAAGCCGAGCGTCCACCGATTGCCGCTGACGGTCACGGCGCTCAGGACCTTGCCGGTGATGATCTGTCCACTCAGCGCGGCGGCCAAGCGCGAGATGATCTGATCGTTGCCGCCGCGCACTTTGTACTTTTCGTTCGATGGACCGAAGAGTCGGATCTGCCCCTGCCCGACGGCGCCGAGGAGGTAGATCAGATTGAGCGCGCTTTGATCGGTCGTGTCGGCACCGTATTCGATGCAGTACGCCACATCGAGCAGATGCCCAAGGGGTGACGTGATCCCGCCGGGCACGTTCTGCATGATCCACGCGCGAATGCTCATCGCGTCGAGTGCACGGCCGCGCGCGGTCGATGACGTGTACAACGTTGGATAGCCAGCCTCGACGTAGTCGCGCTTGAGTGGCTGCCATACGGCCTTCATGTCGTCGATGGCTTGCGCGTACGAATAGGCGCTTCCGTCGAAGTGGTAGAACGGCTCGCTGCCATTCGGTTCGGCCGCCACGACGTTGTCGAGCGGGAGGCCGAGCTCCTGGGCGAGCTGACGAGTTGCCGTATGCGCCTGATCGATGAACTCACCGCCGTGTTCCGCGATCTGTCCGTTGGCAAAGCTGGTTCGGTTGGTCCAGCAGCGCCCGCCCAGTCGCGTGTTCGCTTCGTACACGGTGGCGATGATGCCCTTGTGTTTCAGGCGATACGCGGCCGTCAGTCCGGCGAGTCCGGCTCCCACAATGACGACGTGAGTGGGTGCGATGCTCTTTCCGGCGCGCGGCACGGCATCGTCGGCAATCGCCGTCAGCGATGTCGCGTCGCGGCATGCGGCGAGCGTTGCTCCGGCAGCGGCAACCGCTGCACCGGAAACGAACGACCGTCGCGAAAGCGACGACGTTTCGCTGTCAGTACGCGTATCGTGAGCGGCGAGGCGGGCGATGTTCGCGAGCTGGCGAAGCAATGGCGTACGCATAGTCGGGCGGGCAGGTGGTGGACACATCGGCGTCGAGCCGTGCACACATCGCGGTCAATGACGAGAGGTGCATTCGTCGAATGCAACGGGGCGGCGGTGCACTTCGTCAGCGCACCGCCGCCCGACGATCACGGCACGATGACGATCGGGATCGTCGTCGAGATGCTGCCGAGGGTCGCCTTGAGCGAGTAGTTGCCCGGTGTGACGCCGACGATCGTATAGAAGAATCCGGACGTGTTCGCCTCGCGCGCCAGCGTCGCCACCGGTACGCTCGGACTGCTGAAGTCGGGCGTCAGCGTGACTGTCGGCGCCGTGCCGGTGGTGACGACAAAGTTACTCTTGTCGCGAACGATCACCTGGAGCAGCAGGCCATTCGTCGTTCCCACCCTGACTGTCCGTGCATCGCCGGACGTCGAGTTCGTGAGCGACCCGATGTTCTCGGTCGAGTTCACGACGTTCGCGTTCGTGTTGTCGGCCGCGACGCTTATGTCGTTCTTCGAGTAGACGACTAGCACGTTCGTGGTGCCGGCGGCTCTGGGCGCGAACGCTGCCGTGGTGGGGGCGGGCACGCTCTGCGTGACGGTGCCGACCGCGTCATTCGAGTTGAAGAAGCGGATGATTCCGCCGTCGGCTGTGACGTCGGCCGCGGACATCGTGATGCCAGCGGCATCGACGAAGCGCGGGCGATACGAGAAGCCGACCGGGATGGCGACCGTGTTGTTTTGCGGCTCGAGGATCACGCGTGCCACCCGGCTGGCGGGCGCCGTGCTGCCGACGGTGAGCGGAATGGCTTGCGTCACTATGGTGGTGCCGGCCCTGTACGTCACGTCGAGGAACGTGGAGCCCTTGGCCTTGCCGAAAAGCGATCCGACGGCGCTGGATCCGGTATTGTCGGACGGGTAGTACGTAGCGAGCGAGGGGTTGCGCACCTCGATGCCCAGCGTCCCGCCGGCAACGGGGTTCGCGATGGTCACTCCGATTTTCGTGCTCGTCGCGACGTCGAGGGAGATTGGAGCTGTCGGGCCGGCGGGCACCGCCGGTTGGCTCTGCGTGACGGCGATCGTCGGATTGGCAGGGGGCGTCGGCACGGTGATGGCGACCTGCGCCGATAGCGTTCCGGTTGTGGCGACAATGTTCGCCACGCCCGGTGCCACGGCCGTCACGATGCCGGATGCCGTGACCGTCGCGACCGCAGTGGCCGACGACGTGAACGTGACCGGCGCGTTTGGCAGCGGCTCGCTGCGCTGGTCACGGACGACGGCGGCGAGTGTGTCGCGCTTGCCTTGATCAAGCGTCAGCGGCGTGGCGGCCTGGCCCACGCCACCGATCAGCCGCCGGAGCCCAATAGTGGTCGCGACGCGCGCGACGACGGAAATGTCGGTGAAGCCGGTCACGACGGTCGATCCGTTGGTGTACGTCGCGGTGATGCGCACCGGGGTCGTGGTGGGCGCAACGGCGGTGATCTGTCCGCTCGTCGCGGTGACCGAGACGAGCGCCGAGTTCGCCGACGCAAACGTGATGGCGCCCGTTCCGGCCGGCGCGTTGCTGACGTTCGTCTGCAGGGTCACCTGCTCACCGGGGACAAGCGGCAGGGTGGCACTCGTGGGCACGGTCACCATGATCGTGGTCGTCACGGGCGGCAGCACCGTCACCGTGACCGCGCTGCTGGTCACGCCTTCCGCGCCGGCGGTAATGGTCACCGAGGTGGTGGTCGCGGCGATTGCCGTGATCCGTCCCAGCGCGTCGACCGACGCCAGCGCTGGATTGGAGCTCGTGAACGTGTAGCTGACCGCAGGTGTGGTCGATGCACCGGCGGCGAACGCTGCAATCGGGCTCAGTGTCGCGACCGGATCGCCGACGCGCAGCGTGAGCGCGGTCGTCGGGGTGACGCTGTTGGCCGCGAGCGCCGAGAGCGTGATGCCGGTGAGACGCGAGCGAATCGTGACTGGCTTGTTCACCGCCGTCGGCGCCTTGTACTGCTCGATCAGATTCGCCGGGATGGTGGCCGTCGCGGTGACGGTGACGGTTCGTGTCGCCTGCGGCTGCACGGCACTGACGGTGAGCACACCCGTCGTGGGGTTGATTGAGACGGCCTGGTCCGGGGTCGCGAGCCCATACGTAATAGCGGCGCCGGAGATGTCAGCCAGATTCGGGTCCCGCAGTTTGGCGACGTACGTTCCCGACTGGCCGCCTACGAGGTCGTCGGGGCCGCTCTGAAAGATGAGCGTGGTCGCCACGGGCTCGGGCGCGTCAGCGCCGCCGCCGCCGGGGCCACAGGCGGGGATGATAATGGCGCACGCAGTCACCACACCGATCAGCGAGACGGCAAAACGATGCCGCCGTACAGCGGTGGCGAGCAGTTCCAACGGCATGACGGTACTCCAGAAGCCAAGTGGACGAGGCGGCGCGTCGGTCGCGACGCCTCGGGAAGCAAGCGAGATTACGTTTCCGCCTACCACCCGTCAAGCACGACCTACTTGCACAACTCCGCAGTGATCGACTCCCGCCGCCTGCGCGGCTATTTCACGGTCCCGTCCTCGTCGCGTTCGACCTCAGCGGTCTGGCCCACCGACGCGACGGTCTTCGCCGTGCTCGCCTGGACCTCGGTGGCGCTGGTCGTGGTGGAATTTCTTCTCATACCGTTCCGCACCGCGCGCCTCTGGCCGAATCTTCTCGCGCAACTCGCGCCGGGGGTACGTTACGGCACGATCGCTGCAGCGCCGGCCACGCTCGTGCGCGATGCGCCGTGGTGGGGCGCACTCGCGACATACGCCTGGTGGACCGTCGGCATGCTGCTGTTCTGGGTCGCGGTGCCGGCCGCTATCCTCAGTCATGGCCGCGCCCGCGAGGACGGCCGGGAGGGCGGCCGCAAGCTCCCATTCACGTTGCGTGTGCCGTTCACCCGATCGGCGTGGTTGCCGTACCTGCTCCTCATCCTCGTCATGCTCCCGCTGCTGGCGCTCGCGAGCACACAGGCCGGCTTCCTCACCACGTATCCAATGCTGCGCCCCTCGCAGACGGGCGCGTGGTCGTGGACGCTGCTGCTGCTCTATTGGACGATGTACGCGACCGTGCTGGCGTGTACCGAGTTCCTCTTTCGCGGCGTGCTGCTTTTTACGCTCGAGTCGCGGCTCGGCGTCAACGCCGTACTCGTGTCGGTCCTGCCGTACTGTCTCATCCACGTGCATAAGCCGCTGCTCGAAGCGCTCGGCTCCATCGTCGCCGGCATTGTCCTTGGGGTGCTGGCGTTGCGCACGCGGAGCATCGGCGGCGGCGTCGTGGTGCACGTCGCGGTCGCGCTAGGGATGGACGCCCTCGCGCTCGTGCGCACGGGCGGGTTCCCGCAGGCTTTCTGGCCTTAGCGCGGTCTCGGTCTGGCGCGCCTCCGGCCGCGCCACGCGCAGCGCGGCCGCGAGACCGATGATGACGGGCAGCACCAAGGCGATAATGCGCCAGTTTTGCTGCGTGAACGACGGCAGCGCCTTCGCGGCGAGCGCCAGCGCCGCACTGGCGGCGAGGACGGTCCACCCGTGCACTAGCGGGCGCCGGGCGCGCTGCGACCCGGTCGCATACGCCACCGCGAACGGCAGCGTGAACAGCGCCAGGGGATTGGCGAGCAGGATGTTCTCGTTCGCGTCGGCAAGGGTGAATGCGGTCATCGTCCACCCGTACACGATGCCGCAGCCCAACAGGCCGAGCAGCAGGGCGGCGAGGGCTGCGCTCGTGCCGAGCATCGTGCGCGACAGCTCCCTCGCCCGCGTGCTGTGATGCCGTGTGCCAACGCCGAACAGCAGGACCGCCGCCGCGAGCATAGCGCCGATCGCGGCCAGCAGCCAACCGTGCGACGGCACCTGTACTGGTACGACGTGCGTGTGGCTGAGCACGTGGAAACGTGTCACGGCAAACGGGGCCTCCCGTGCGAGGCGTGCGACCGTCGCCGCACGCGCGAGTTCGGCCGGCAGGAACAGCGCGTCCCAGCGCGTCATGCGCTGATCGATCGTGCGGCCGGTCAGCACGTCGCCGAGCAAGCCCATCGCCATGTTGCGGCTCGCGACCCGACGATACCCCTCGTCCCTAACGGTCCCCGCGACGTCGCCCGCGACGGCTCGTCGCAAGGCGCCGCCCGTGGCGCGGTCGAGCACATCCCGAATGCGCGTGGTACAATTGTCTCCGGTGTGGCGGTACGCGTACCCCGCTGTGCCGAAGGCGGAGACATCCGCCTCGAGCAGCGCGACCAGCGAATCGGCCTGGTCAGGCGCCAGCAACAGCTCTTGCAGCTCTACTTCTCGATCGTCCGTCTCGAGCGCGTGGAGCCGTGCCCGCGGGCTGGCGCTGCGCACGACGCGGGCCCGGATCGCGCCCCGCCGCTGATCGGCGCTCGCGCCCATCGTGCCTTCGATGATGCCATAGTCGTACCAGTAGTCCGCCTTACGACGCGCATCCGCGACGATCAGCGCCGTGTGCCCGAACCACGTGAAGAAATTTCCACCGGGGCCGGCGGTGATCAGGTACACGCGCACGCCGGAGTCGGGTCGCGTCCATTGCGACGCCAGACGCGCAGGCGCGAACAGCAGAAGGGCAGCGGCAATCCCCACCAGGAATCGTAGGAGCACGGTCACAACTTATCACCTTCTCATCACCTTGACGCGCCCTGCGACGGACAGCGACCTTGGCCTGCTGGCTTTCCTCGCCCCTCGCCTCTCCCCCCTCTGCCTGTACATGGCTCAGTCGTTCGTCTGGAACGTCGACCCAGTGCTCATCCGCCTTGGCGGCGTTGCCGTGCGCTATTACGGACTCTGTTTCGGACTCGCCATCCTCACGGGGTTCGCGGTCTGGCATCACCGGGTGCGCCGCTTCGGTGAGAGCGCAGAATTCGCCGAGCGATGGCTGTGGTACGGTGTCGCCGGCGTCGTCATCGGCGGACGCCTCGGACACTGCTTCTTCTATCAGCCGCGCACCTACCTCGCAAACCCGCTGCGCGTTCTCCACATCTGGGAAGGCGGCGTGTCCTCGCACGGCGTGGCACTCGGCCTCGCCCTCGCGCTCTGGCTGTTTGCACGGCGGCAGCGCGTCACCTGGACTACGCTCGGCGACTATTTTGCGCCGGCCGTCGCCCTTGCCGTGAACTGGATTCGCGTCGGCAACTTCTTCAACTCCGAAGTGCTGGGCAGCCCCGCCAGCGTCCCCTGGGCCGTCGTCTTCGCGCGCGTCGATGCCATCCCGCGTCATCCCGTGCAACTCTACGAGATCGGCAACGGACTCCTCACGTGGGTCGTCCTGCGCGAGGTCGAGCGGCGCAACATTCGGCCGATCGGCTCGGGGCTGATTGCCGGGACGTTTCTCGCGACCTACTTCACGCTGCGCATTCTGGCTGAGTACTTCAAGATGTTCTATATCGAACAGCTGCGCACGATGTCGCCCTTTCGCGATGTCGAAGAGCTCGTCGGCTTTCCGATTCACACTGGGCAGTGGCTCAGCGTGCTGCCGGTGCTCGCAGGCGTCCTGCTGATCAGGCGAGCGCTGCGCCGCCGCGCGTCCTCGTTTCCCGCCGGCGAAATCGCCGCTACTTCCGCGTACGCTACCCCGAGCGCCCGATGACGATTCGCATGCCTGCGCCACTGCCGCTGCTCGACGATGCGATCACCGCCACACTGCGCGATGAACGCGCACGCCTGCTTGCCGAAGCCGGACTCGATCTCCCAGTCGATCACTTTCGTCGGCCGGCCGAACACCAGTTCACGCGCGCGGAACGCGGGCAGGTCACCGTATGGTTCGGCGGGCTCACGCTTCGGCACGAGCAGCTGATTCTCGCTGGATTCGAGGGGCTGGGCTACAAGGCGGGTATCATCCCCACGCCGGCCAAGCCGGATTTCCAGGCGGGCAAGGAGTTCGGCAACAACGGCCAGTGCAACCCTACGTACTTCACCGTCGGCGCACTGGTGAACCATCTCCGCCGCCTGCGCGACGAGCAGGGCATTCCGCTCGAGACCATTCTGCGCGACCATGTGTTTCTGACGGCGGGCGCTTGCGGCCCGTGCCGGTTCGGGATGTACGAAGCGGAGTACCGGCTGGCGCTGCGCAACGCGGGCTTCGACGGCTTTCGTGTACTCCTGTTTCAGCAGGGGGGCGGCTTGGAACAGGCCGCCGTCGAGGCTGGGCTCGAACTCAATCTCAACTTCTTCATCACGCTGCTCAACGGCTTCCTCCTCGGCGATCTGCTGAACGAGGTGGCGTACGCGATCCGGCCCTACGAGACCCACGCCGGCGAGACCGACCGCGTGCTCGCGCGCTGCGTCGTGCGTTGCGCGAAAGCCGTGCGCGAGAAGGACTACGACACCATTCACGACGGCGCGCTGGCGGCGATGCTGGCGACCGTGACGCCGGTAAGCGGTGCCGTTGCCGCCGCCACGTTCCTTGACCAGCTGCGCGGAACGCACTACACCGAGGCCCTGCACGACTGCCGCGCCATGCTCGACGCGATCGAGGTGGACTATTTACGTCCCCGGCCGGTCTGCAAGGTGACCGGCGAGTTTTGGGCACAGACCACGGAAGGCGATGGCAACTTTCGCATGTTCGCGTTCCTCGAGGGCGAGGGCGCCGAGGTGCTCGTCGAGCCGGTCGCGACGTGGATCGCGTACATGCTGAATCAGGCGCGCACCAAGGCGAGCGACCGCCGCGCACTCGACACGAGCAGCCTCCGCGCGCGCGTGTCGGGCGAGGTGGCATACCGCAAGAAGTTGTACAGCCTCGGACTCGCCGAGCGTATTCTCACCCGCGAGTACGACCGATTCCGCGAGGCGCTCGGCGGCACGGTGCACGCGCTCGTGAACCAGCTCGAGCTTACACGCATCGGGCACCCGTACTACAACAGCCGCGCGGGTGGCGGCGAGGGGCACCTCGAGGTCGCCAAGAACATCTACTACTCGAACAAAGACCTGTGTCACATGGTCCTCAGCTTGAAGCCGTTCGGGTGCATGCCCAGCACGCAGAGTGACGGAGCGCAGGCGGCCGTGACGTCGCACTTCAAGGACATGATCTACATCCCGATCGAGACGTCGGGCGAAGGCGACGTGAACGCGCACAGCCGCGTGCAGATGGCGCTGGGCGAGGCGAAGGGGAAGTGCAAAGAGGAGTTCCGCGAGAGCGTCGCGCGCACGGGCCGGACCCTGGATGAGCTGCGGGCCTATGTCGTGGAGCGACCGGCGCTCCGACGCGCGTTGCAGCGCGTACCGCAAGCTCCGGGCGTCGTCGGCCGCGCCGCCAACTTCGCGCTGCACGTCGCGGGACAGATGGTTCGCACATGAGCTGCGGCAGCGGAGGCAGCTGCAGTACCACGAAGAGCGCGCCCGAGCTCGTCCAGCTCAGCGTCAAGTCCGCGCGGCCGACCGTGCGGGTCACGCCACGCCCGGCGGCGACGCCCGTATCGTTCGCCGGCACCGCCCGTTATCCGCAGGGGCTGGTGGTTGGACTCGATGTAGGCAGCACCACGGTCAAGTACGTGGTGATCGAGCCTGTGAGCGATACGATCCTCGCCAAGGAGTACCAGCGCCACGACACGCGGCAGCCGGAGAAGTGTCTCGAGATGCTGCGCACGATCGCCGCGGCGTTTCCCGACGTTCCAGCGAGCGCGTATCGGATGTTCGTGACCGGTTCGGGCGGCTCGTCGATTGGAGGGCGCATCGGCGCGAAGTTCGTGCAGGAGGTCAACGCGGTGAGCCTCGCCGTCGAGAAACTCTACCCCGACGTCGAGAGCGTCGTCGAGCTGGGCGGGCAAGACGCGAAGATCATCATCTTCAAGACGGACGAGACGACAGGCCGGAAGAAGAAGATCCCGTCGATGAACGACAAGTGCGCGGGTGGTACGGGTGCCGTCATCGACAAGATCACCGCGAAACTCGGCATTCCCGCCGCGGCGCTATGCCGCATGGGCTACCACGGCCTCAAACTGCATGCGGTGGCCGGCAAGTGTGGCGTGTTTGCCGAGACCGACATCAACGGTCTGCAGAAGCAGGGCGTGCCGGCCAACGAGCTCATGGCGTCGCTGTTCGAGAGCATCGTGCTACAGAACTTGGCGGTGCTCACACGGGGGCACACACTGCGTCCCCGCACGCTGTTGCTTGGTGGGCCGAACTGCTACATCGACGGGCTGCGCGAATGCTGGCAGCAGAACCTGCGCCAGTTGTGGGACGAACGCGGCGTACCGTACGATGCCGGCGCGCGCATCGACGACCTCGTGACGGTGCCGGAGGACGCTCAATACTTCGCGGCGATCGGTGCCGTGGAGTTCGCCAAGCTCGAGATCGCCGATGCGCCGGATACTGGTGTTTTCCGTGGTACCTCAGAGCTCGAGTGGTATCTCGAAACCGGCCGCGTCGAAGAAAAGCAGGCCGCCGGCGGACGTGGACTCTGGAACAGCCGCGAGGAGCTCGACGCGTTTCGGGCGCGCTACACGCCGAGCCGATGGAGTGCGCCCACCTTCGCGCCCGGCACCGTTGTGCAAGCGTTCGCTGGAGTCGACGGCGGCAGCACGAGCACCAAGGGCGTGCTCCTCGATCTCGACCGCAACGTCATCGCCACCTCGTATCGCCTCTCCAAGGGCAATCCGATCGAGGACACGATGGATGTGTTCGCGGACCTCGAGGCGGCCATCGCGTCGCAGGGCTGCACGCTGGAGGTGCTGGGCGTCGGAACAACCGGGTACGCGAAGGACACGCTCAAGGATGTACTGCAGGCGGACGTCGCACTCGTCGAGACCGTTGCGCACACGCAGGCGGGCTTGCATTTCTATCCCGACACCGACGTCATCGTCGACGTGGGCGGGCAGGACATCAAGCTGATCGTGCTCAAAAACGGTCAAGTCAAAGACTTCAAGCTCAACACGCAGTGTTCGGCCGGCAACGGCTACTTCCTGCAGAGCACCGCGGCCACGTTCGGCTACGACGTTCGCGAGTTCGCCGAGATTGCATTCAGTGCGCAGGCGATGCCGAGCTTCGGCTACGGTTGTGCGGTGTTTATGCAGTCGGATATCGTCGACTTTCAGCGTCAGGGCTGGGCCGCCAACGAGATCATGGCCGGGCTCTGTGACGTCTTGCCGAAGAACATCTGGCTGTACATCTCGCAGATCCCCAATCTCGCGAAGTTGGGCACGCGCTTCGTCCTGCAGGGCGGCACGCAGCACAACCTCGCCGCGGTGAAGGCGCAGGTCGACTTCATCACGAGCCGGTTCCTCGGCACGCCCGAGTCGCCACAGGTGACCGTCCACAAGTTCTGCGGTGAGGCAGGTGCGATCGGGTCGGCCGTCGAGGCCCACCGGCTGCACACCGAACGCGGGCACCGCACGTCGTTCATCGGACTCGAGCGGACCGCGCGCATCGCCTTTCGCACGACGCGCTCGGAAGCCACCCGCTGCTACTTCTGCAAGAACAAATGCCTGCGCACGTTCATCGACGTGCAGACCGGCCCGACGGCCGAGGAGTCCGCGAGTGCATCCGCGCCAGTAACGCCGCAGGCAAAATCGAAGGTGCCGCGCGCGGCGAACGAGCAACGCCTCATCATCGCGACGTGCGAGAAGGGCACCGTCGAGGATATCGACGCCATGAAGGAGATCAAGGCCGGCATCGATGCGTTGAGCGATGCGAACCCCAACTTCGCGGAGCTCTCCATGCGGGCCGCGTTCGCGCCGGCCGGCGTTGCCTCCGTGGCCGACGTGCCGCCAAAACCCGGCATCATGGGCCTGCTTCGGCGGAAGTCGCGCGATGCGCGGGCCGAGGGCATCGCGGCGCGGGCCACGTATCGCATCGGTATGCCGCGCGCGCTCAACATGTACTCGCTCGGCCCCTGGTTCATGGCCTACTTCGAGTCGCTCGGGGTGCTGCCGCGCAATCTCGTCTGGAGCGACCACACCAGCGATGAGCTGTACAAAGAGGGCGCGAAGCGCGGCGCCATCGACCCCTGCTTCCCGAGTAAGATCGGCATCCCGCACGTGCACAATCTGCTGGTGCACAAGCACGCGGCGCGTCCGCTCGACGTCATCTTTTTTCCGATGATCGACAGCCTGCCCACGTTTCTCGAGGGCGTGACCGACAGCCGATCGTGCCCGACCGTCGCGGCGACGCCAGAAGCGGTAAAGGCCGCGTTCACCAAGGAACGTGACCTGTTTGGCGAGGCTGGCCTCCGATACCTCGACACGTTTCTCAACTTCGCCGAGCCCGCGCTACTGGCGCGCCAGATGCACGCCGAGTTCGCATCGCTGCTCGAGGTGTCGGCCGGCGAGAACGCGCGCGCGTGTACCGCCGCATGGGCACACCTAAACGCCACAGAAGCCCGGCTGCGTGCACAGGCGCGCGACGCGCTCGCGTTGTTGGAAGCCACGGATGGTGTCGGGGTCGTGCTGCTCTCGCGCCCCTACCACCACGACCCGGGCGTCTGCCACGAGATCCCGCAGGAGTTCCAGAAACTCGGCATTCCCGTGTTCACGGCCGACACGTTGCCGCGCGACCCTGACCTCCTCGAGCAGCTTTTCGGCGACGAGACGCGCGCGGGACATATGCGCGGCCCGCTCGCGATCGACGACGCGTGGAAGAACTCGTACAGCGAGAACACCAACCGGAAGGTGTGGGCCGCGAAGTATGCGGCGCGGCATCCCAATCTGGTCGCGCTCGAGCTGAGCAGCTTCAAGTGCGGGCACGATGCACCCGTGTACTCCGTTGTCGAGGAGATCGTGGAGCGGTCCGGCACGCCGTACTTCTCGTTCAAGGATATCGACGAGAACAAACCGACCGGCGCCATTCGACTGCGCGTGGAAACGATCGCGTACTTTTTGCGCCGATACCGTGAGACGCTGATCGACCGGCGCAGGACACGCAGGTCGATCGATGCGCGGCTTGTGGCGCTGGAGCGCGAGCTACGCGGCGACGAGTCGAACGGGGATCGCGTGCGCACTGGAGAGCTCAGTACGGCGACTCTCGTCACGCTCTGACCTTCGCGGCAGACCGAACACGGTGCCTTCATCTGGCGCGTAGTCGCCTTTCCTGAGAGAACCAACCCGACCCGTCAGACTGCCTGTGGATGGTGATTCCCAACGCGTCCTCACTGACGGATTCCGCGCTCGCGAGGCGAAGTGGCGGCCGCGGAGCTACTGAAGTTCGACTGACCACTCCCCGAGATGGATCGTTTGGTGGAGCGCGCCACGCTGCCGCGATATGGTGTGTCAATGGTCCGGAGAGCCGTTTTCACCCGTCCTACATCAATACTGTTCGGATGGCGTATTTCCTGGGTCTGCCGGAGCGCTTCCTGCTTCGACACGGTGCGGGTAAATGCACGGACTGATCCGTGCAGCAAATAGGTCTGGAGTGTATGCCGTAGCATCCCAACGTGTTGGCAT
>NZ_JBKJRB010000125.1:0-36258 GCF_046594945.1 Gemmatimonas sp.
GAGCTCGACGCTGACGCTGACGCTGACGCTGACGCTGACGCTGACGCTGACGCTGACGCTGACGCTGACGCTGACGCTGACGCTGACGCTGACGCATGTCGCGTGGTGCGTGGTGCGTGGTGCGTGGTGCGTGGCATCTGGGTGTTGGCGTGCCACTGCTGGGCGTTGGCACGAGCCCGGGGATCAGGCTCGTGTCATGGCACCAAACGGCACTGGGCGGTCAGGCGACAGCGCTAAAGTCGCGCACGCGATTCCTCAGAGTTCCAGCGCCGGGCCTGGTCATCGGTTCCGCGGGGCCATCGGTCTTGCCGGCGCCGCACTCCGCGTCATCCTGCTCGTATTGCTGCTCCCGGCGCCGCGCCCCAACGGGCCCGAGGCAGGGAACGCGTGGCGTGCCGCCGAAGGGCGGTCGCCAAGAGTGCTCGGCGCCGTAGTGTGCGCACTGCACCTAAGAACACGTCAGCGTCAAGGCAACGGGCGACGCGGACATTCACGCGCTCCGACCCGCGAGTGCCGGCGACCGCGCGACATCGACCACCGTGCCGTGCGCTCCAGCCGCGCGGGTCCCGACGGTGACCGCGGCGGCGCTCCACAGAGCACACAGGAGAAGGGCGGTGCGAACGACCAGTCGGGTACCACGAAGCGAGCACATGTCGTTGGGAGCGGTGAAGCGCGGCTAGGGGCCGACGAAGAGCGCCACGACGCGCCATCGTCCACTGAGCGGCTGTCAAGCTGCCGGTCGGCCATGGAAACCCGTACCGCGGGCAGAAGTGCGAATCGAGATCGTCGCGAGCGCTTTCTGAATCGTGCCTTCGAGAGCATCAGCGACGAAGGCTGCATGGCAACGAGAACGGCCGTGGCGTGACAGTCCGCAGCAGGGATGCTAGGTTACGGCGCGTTTCTGTCCGCGTAGGAACGCCATGACGGCGTATCGGCCGGCGAACATGCGTAGTCGAAGCCTCTCCGACGCTCATGGAGTAATGCAACCGATCTTCCATGGCCACCCGGGATGCCGGGTCGTCGACTCCCTCACTCCGACGCTGGTGGCGGACGCCGCACAGTGCCGAGAAATATTTCAAGGATTAAGGCTGCGCCCGTGACGCCAGAGCAGTTCCTCACCTTTGCCGACCCGCTGCCGGAGCCGATGCTGCTCCTCACGAGTCGCGGCCTTATCCTCGCTGGCAACCGCGCCATCGAGCAGCGACTGGGCGTTGCGCTACATACAGTCGGGGGGAAGCATCTGGCCGATGTCGTGGTCGACTCCAACGACGCGATCGCCCAGTACCTCCGGTCTTGCTCGCGGAGCCGTTCGCTGGTCCCTGGTTCGCTCAGACTGCTCCACGGCGATAGCGAAAGCGTTTCGTGCCGGACCGACGGGGCACTGCTGCAAACGAGTACGGACGGGGCAGACGCCATCCTCTTGCTCCGTCTGATTCCGAAGGAAACGGCGGTCGGACAGTTTACCGTCCTCAACCAGCGGATCGAAAACCTCGGCAAGGAAATCCGCCGCCGCCAACAGGCCGAAACTGAGGCCCGCGAACAGTCGGAACAGCTTCGGATGACACTCCGTAGCATCGGGGATGCGGTCATCGTCACTGACGCTGAGGGGTATGTCCGGCTCCTCAACCCGGTTGCTCAGGCCATGACCGGGTGGACGCTTGATGATGCGACTGGCAAGCCTGTGACGGACGTGTTCCACATCGTCAATGAATACACCCGCGAGCCCGTCGATAACCCGGCGTTGCGGGCGCTGCGGGAGGACGTGATCGTCGGGCTGGCGAATCACACGCTGTTGGTCGCCAAAGACGGGACGGAACGGCCCATTGACGATTCTGCGGCACCGATCCGCGGTGATGACGGAACGATTCTGGGATCGGTGCTCGTGTTCCGGGACGTGACGCAGCGGCACCATGCTGAGGAGCAACTGCGTCGGAGCGAGCGGCAGTTCCGCCAGTTGGCCGACGCCATGCCGCAGATCGTCTGGACGGCCCTCCCGGACGGCGAAATAGACTACATGAACCGGAAGTGGACCGACTTCACCGGTCTGCCGGAAACACTAGGCAACACGGGATGGTCGCACGTCATCCATCCCGACGAGGCCGCGACCGCGCGTGATCGTTGGGCGGCTTCCAAGCGAAGTGGCGCTGCGTTCGAGATGCAACTGCGGCTGCTGCAAGGGCAGCAGCAGATCTACCGCTGGCATCTCGTTCGAACCGTCGCCGTTCACGATGACGCGGGAAAACTTGTCCGCTGGTTCGGCACAAGCACGGACATCGATGCGCAGAAGCGGGCCGAGGAGTCGTCACGCTATCTTGCCGAGGCGAGCGCCGCACTGGCGGGGGTGGTGGACTACGAAAGCACCTTGCAGACGGTGGCAAACTTGGCGGTCCCGCACTTCGCCGACTGGTCCGCGGTGGACGTCGCGGACGACAACGGCACGTTGCGACGACTGGCGGTCGCCCACCGAGATCCTCAAAAAGTTCAACTTGCTCACGAGTTAATGCGGCAGTACCCGCCCGAACCACAGGCGCCGAGCGGAGCGGTCGCGGTGCTCCGCTCGGGCATCCCGGAGATCGTCACCGACATCACCGACGACATGCTTGTCCAAGGGGCGAGAGACGAGGCACACCTGCGCCTGATCCGCTCGCTGGGCCTCAAGTCGTACATTTGCGTGCCGTTGGTCGTGTCAGGCCGTCCCCTCGGCGTCCTCACCTTCGCGACTGCCGAGTCTGGCCGAAAATACGGCGACAACGACCTCGCTCTGGCGAACGACCTTGCGCACCGCGCGTCGGTCGCCGTCGAGAACACGAGGTTGTACGGGGCGCTGCGGGACGCCGACCGACGCAAGGACGAGTTCCTGGCGACGTTGGCCCACGAACTCCGCAATCCGCTCGCCCCGATCCGCAACGCCCTGCAAATCCTCAAGATGCCACGGGTCGATGCAGAAACGGGCGCTCGGTCACGGGACATGATGGAGCGGCAGGTGGAGCACCTGGTCCGTCTGGTCGATGACCTCCTGGACGTGTCTCGGGTGATGCGGGGGAAGATCGAACTTCGTCGGGAGCAGGTCGAACTCGCCACCGTCATTGCCCGTGCGGTGGAGACGGTCCAGCCGCTCATAGACGCCCAAAGTCATCGGTTGAGCGTCCGCCTACCGTCTGAATCGCTGGCGATCGACGCTGACCCCGTGCGGCTGGCCCAAGTCGTAGGCAACCTGCTCACCAACGCCGCCAAGTACACCGAGCCTGGCGGGCGCATCTGGCTCGCGGCGGTACGGGACGGCAGCACGGCGGAGCTCCGTGTCGGGGACAGCGGCATCGGCATCGGCCCGGAGATGTTGCCTCGCATCTTTGAGTTGTTTGTGCAGGTCGACCACGCGTCTACGAAGGCCCAGGGCGGGCTTGGCATCGGCCTGACGCTGGTGAGAAACCTCGTAGAGATGCACAACGGCACGGTCGAAGCGCGCAGCGAGGGACTGGGCCGCGGTAGCGAGTTCATCGTGCGACTGCCGGCTCTGGCTCCCGCGGCGGATACGGAACACGGTGGTGATCAGAGCGAGGCGGACTACCAAGCGCCCTCGGCTTCCGGCTTTCGTGTCTTGGTGGTGGATGACAATCAAGACGCCGCCGACAGTCTTGCCATACTGCTCGAGCTACAGGGCCATGAAGTCCAGGTCGCCTTCAGCGGCGTCGCAGCGTTGGAAATAACGAAGGCCTTCACGCCGGACGTGGTGTTTCTCGATATCGGGATGCCGGGGATGGACGGCTACGAGCTCGCACGCCGTTTGCGCCAGCAGCCCGGTCTGGACGCAGTGGTGCTGACGGCGCTAACGGGGTGGGGGCAGAAGGAAGACCGTCGCCGCACGAGCGAAGCCGGCTTCGACCACCATCTCGTGAAGCCGGCTGAACCACAGGCCGTGCAAGCGGTCCTTGCTGAGGCACAGCGCGTTCGACACCGGCCGTTGGAAAACTAATGGCGTGACCCGAAGTGGCACAAAAGATGCGGGCTGCGACGCGACTACGGGTCGTTTCGGCTATTCAAGCCAAGCCATATCTCGGACCACGAATTGTCGTGAGGACATGTGAAGATTGCTGACGTCCTCGGCGGGCGCGACAGATCGCCACTGATTTCTTATGTCGTGGCACTCGCTGCCGTCGCTGTTGCGGTGGTGACACGACTCTCTTTCGACCCGTTGCTGAATGATACTGTCCCCTTCATCCCGCTGTTTCTCGCGGTGGGATTGGGGGCGTGGTACGGCGGGAGAGGCGCGGGAGTACTGGCGTTAGTCGCCGGCGCGGTGGCCACCGAGTTGTTCCGTTTCCGGCCCTATAACGCAATTGGAATTGACCAATCCGAACATCAAGTCGGCCTGGCGCTGTACGGTGTTTTTTCGTTGGCCTTGATCGCGCTGCTTGATTCGCTTCGGAAATCGATTCAGCGGGCCGAGGACGAGCAGCAGCGGTGTGAGCGTGAAGTCGCGTTGCACGTAGCGACCAAACTAGCATTGGCGGAGCAAGCCGAGCGTTTACGCACCACGCTCGCGAGCATCGGGGATGCGGTTCTCACGACCGACACGCAGACGCGCATCACCGACATGAACGTCGTGGCCGAATCGCTGACGGGGTGGACGACGGCCGAAGCGATAGGGCAACCGCTCGACGCCGTGTTCCGCATCGTGCACGAGACGACCCGACAGACGGTCGTGAGTCCAATCCACGGGGCGTTGGAGCACGGCGTCATCGTCCGACTGCCGCATCACACCGTCCTGATGGCGAGAGACGGGACGGAGCGTCCGATTGACGACACGGCCGCACCGATCCGGCGTGCCGATGGTGAGATCGTGGGGTCTGTGTTGGTGTTCCGAGACGTGAGCGAGCTTCATCGGCAGGAGGCCGAACTGCGAGAGCGTGAGCGCGAGTTCCGCACGTTGGCAGAGTCGATCCCTCAGTTGACGTGGGTGGCGAACGCGAACGGCCATGTCTTCTGGTACAATCGCCGCTGGTACGAGTACACGGGGACCACGCTGCAACAGACGCAAGGACGACGCTGGCGGGATGTGCACGAGGCAACGGCACTACCCGCGCTGCTGTCGCAGTGGAAAGCGTGCGTCGATACAGGAACACCGTTCGACCAGACGATTCGGCTGAAGGGCAGCGACGGGCACTACCGTCCCTTTCTGACACGCGTCGAGCCGGTAAAAAATGAAGCTGGTCACGTAATCCGGTGGTTCGGCACCAGCACGGACATTGGAGCGCAAACGCGAGCCGAGCGAGCGCTACGCGAAAGCAACGAGCGCTATCGCGCGGCGACGGCAGCCGTGAGCGACCTGATTTGGACCAACACGGCCGACGGATTGATGGACGACGAACAGCCGGGGTGGCAGGCGTTCACGGGTCAATCCCCAGAAGAGTACCGCGGCGTTGGCTGGTCGAAAGCGGTACATCCCGACGACGCGCAGCCGACGCTCGACGCGTGGACTCTGGCAGTCGCCGAGAAACGCACGTTCGTGTTCGAGCACCGGGTCCGTCGCGGTGACGGCGAATGGCGGCTCTGCTCGGTGCGCGCAGTGCCAATCATTCACGATGGCGGGAAGATCCGCGAATGGGTCGGTGTCCATACCGACGTCACGGAGCGCAGGCGGCACGAAGAAGCGTTGCGAGAGCTCACCGCCGAATTGTCCGAGGCCGACCGCCGCAAGGACGAGTTCCTGTCGACGTTGGCCCACGAGCTCCGCAACCCGCTCGCTCCCATTCGCAACGGCCTGGAAGTGATGAAGATGGCGGGCGGGAAAGATGTCACGATCGAGCGGACCCGTCGCATGATGGAGCGGCAACTCACGCAGATGGTCCGATTGGTCGATGACTTGATGGACGTAGGCCGCATCAGCCACGGCAAGCTCGAGGTCCGCAAAGAGCAAGTCTCGTTGGTCGAGGTCTTGAACAATGCAGTGGAGAGCACACGCCCGCTCATCGACCAACTGGGCCAGACACTTACGGTCACGGTGCCGAAGCAACCGCTCGTTGTCGATGCTGACCTCACACGTCTGGCACAGGTGTTCGTGAACCTCCTGAACAATGCGGCCAAGTACGGCAAGCGCGGCGGTCACATCGCACTGGACGTCGAACAGCATGGCAACGACGTCGCGGTGCGGGTGAAGGACACCGGTATCGGCATCGCCGCCGACCAGCTGCCCCACATCTTCGACCTGTTCACGCAGGTGGATCGGTCGTCGGAAAAGTCGCAGGGTGGGTTGGGCATCGGTCTCACGCTGGTAAAGCGTCTGGTCGAATTGCACGGCGGCGCAGTCGAGGCCCGCAGCGAGGGTCCGGGTAAGGGCAGCGAGTTCGTGGTGCAGTTGCCGGTCGTCTTCGAGGCCCCGAGACCGTATGAGTCAGGCGGTGAACAGCATCGGCGCGCGAACGCATTGCTCCGCATCCTGATCGTGGATGACAACCGAGACGCGGCGGAGAGTTTGGCGATGATGCTCCGCATCATCGGCCACGACACACGTACCGCCTACGATGGTCAAGCCGGGGTGGACGAGGCCCGAACGTTTCGGCCCGACGTGATCGTGTTCGATATCGGCATGCCGAAGCTGAATGGCTACGAAGCGTGCCGCCTCATACGGGAGCAATCGTGGGGGGGCAGCATCGTGCTGATTGCGTTGACGGGCTTGGGAAAGGAGTTGGATCGGCGCCGTTCCCACGACGCCGGGTTCAATCATCATTTGGTCAAGCCGGTTGAGCCGCAAGCATTGGTGAAAATGCTCGCTGGGTTCGAAGTGGCAAAGCGGTGATCACAGGCTTGCCTCGCTGCCAACGGTGGCGCTGACGGCGTAGCGTGACGTAGCAAGATTTGCGACGACGTCACTTGGCACCGCGCCCGATCGGTTGCCCGTTGCTACTGGAAAAGCTCACCACGTATCCGTGACATCGGGTCCGCTCCAGTTTGCAGGACGACGCCTTGCGAAACTGGCTATCACGTAAGTGATGCTGAGTCTTCTGGTGTGCACCCGTGCACCCGTGCACAGCCGGGCGCGATGCAGCCGTGACGCTCCATCAGGTGGCGTTGGTGTACGTCCACAACAATGTGCGTGTCTTCTCCGGCCTCGGCGCGCCGAAGAATCA
Organism: Gemmatimonas sp.; assembly: GCF_046594945.1. Taxonomy (GTDB): domain Bacteria; phylum Gemmatimonadota; class Gemmatimonadetes; order Gemmatimonadales; family Gemmatimonadaceae; genus Gemmatimonas. Next base: position 7,128 of record NZ_JBKJRB010000125.1, read on the forward strand.
CCGTGCGAGTGGACCACGCGTCTGTTCGTCGAGGAGCGCGGGTGTGAGTCGATCGGCTGCGCAGTCGAGACCGTGCGTGATTTCGATCACCTGCAGGGTGACGGGACACTGATAGCTTACGGCTCACTGGTCCGCATGAGCGAAGCAGTTGTTCCCCAACCAGTCCCGCTGAACGTTGCAGTACGCAGCGTCACACCGTGCAGTCATGCGTTGCGCGGTGCAAGCGACGTGCGATGAGACGCATACGTGGCGAAGACATGTCGCCGCGTTGTGTAGACCGTGTTGTATCGGATGATTCCCCTTCGGGAAAGTTGTCGCACTCACATATTCGACCGGAGTTCCAATGCCCGTGACACAAAATACCGAGTCCCCGCTGCACAGGATTCACAATGTTCGACTCACGTCGGCACTCGGCGTCTTCTCCGCGTTGATTTTCGCGGCGTGCGCGGCGGACGCGCCATCCGGTCTCAACGCACCGGCGTCGGTGCTCGATAGAGAAAGCGCGAGCGCTGCGCAACTCGGCGTTGGTCCAGCGCCAGTGCGCCTACGCACCTCGGGTACCTTCGCCGTATTGAGCAAAAGCGGGATCACCGATGTGTATGCGTCCGCCATCAGCGGAGATGTCGGAACGAGCCCCATTACCGGTGCGGCTCTCCTGCTGGCGTGTGACGAAGTGACGGGTAGGATTTTCGTCGTCGATGCCGCTGGGCCCGCGTGCGCTATCAATGACGCCACCACCCTGACGGCAGCGGTGGGCGACATGGAGACGGCGTACCGTGACGCGGCGGGGCGGGTGTCGCCTGACTACACGGAACTCGGCGCTGGCGAGATTGGTGGGCTGACACTTGCTCCCGGTCTCTACAAGTGGGGCACCGATGTCTTGATTACGAACGACGTCACGCTCTCGGGCGGTCCGAACGACGTTTGGATATTTCAGGTGGCAGGATCGCTGAACCAGGGCAGCGCTGCGCGCGTAACCCTGACCGGCGGCGCGCTCGCCAAGAACATCTTCTGGCAGGTGGCTGGCGCCGTATCTATCGGGACAACTGCTCACTTCGAGGGCGTCGTGTTGACGAAGACGATGGTCGCCGTGAAGACGGGAGCGTCCGTGAATGGCAGGTTGCTCGCGCAAACTGCGGTCACACTCCAAATGAATTCGATCACGCAACCGGCTCCGTAGGCACTGGTCGATCGCCCTGCTCGCCAAGTGGGGAGTTCGTCCGTAGGGAGCGCGATTACACCCCGAACGTCTGGGGTGGGTGGACACGGAGAGGGCCCGGACTCAACGCCCGGGCCCTCTCTTTCCATCGTTCGCCAGATCCGGTCGATCACGCTTTGGTGGGCAGCTGACATCGGGCGATCGATCGACATCGCACATTCAGGCGGCGTCGCCCGGCAGGGGGTCGTGGATTCGAATCCCGTCATCCCAACGTCAGTGCACGAGATCGACACCGTCGCTCGTGTGCGCTATCGCCGAGAAATCGCCCCGATCCATCGGCTGGTATTCCTGCGACCGTCCACCCACGACACGACGAGCCGGCACTCGGTCGGCCCCGGCGATTGCGCGATGTCGAGGCACACTTCCTTCCCGGGTCCGAGTACGCGAGGCCGGGTGCCCACGAGCCAATCGGACCGGTCCTCCTTCTCGGCCATGAACTTAATGTCAAGTTCCAGCGCAACCTCGTCACCGACATTTCGGATCGTGACCTGGCGGGTACGGCCACGACCGTGGGGGACTGCCGTGAGAATGGCCGAACGCTGCATGCTGCTCCGAGAAAGGAAGGAACCGAAGCCTAGTCGCTAGGGATGTAGATTCGCGACGGCCGCCGTGAGATCGCTTTCGGTACTGGTGCCGATCACGGTCCCACCGCCCTGTGCGAGGACGTCGGTCGCCCGCGTCACGTCGTGGTCGGCCACCAGAAGTACGAGCATCGAGCTATCGGGGGCCAGTCCCTCGCCCATCTGCTTGAGCAGGGCGTCGGGAAATCCACGGTCAATGAAGTACGCGGCCAGCGCACCGCCGGCGGCCAGGGTAATAGTGCCGACCCCGGGCAACAGCAGGCCAGCGATGGCACCCACGAGCGCACTTTTGCCAATGCCCCAGTCCTGCGACTCCGTGAACTGCACCGCGCCGCTGTCGTCGCGGGTCACTACCGCGGTGTTCCCCAAACTCACTGTCGCACCTTTCAGCAGCGACAGGGTCTGCTCGGCCCCGTTCGGGGTGTTGAAACTCGCAATCACGATGCGGCGCCCAATCTCTTCGGCCATCTCTGCTCCAGTGGTAGTGAGGAAAGGAGAAGAATCGCTTGATGGCGCGGTCTCTCCAAGCGAGCGGAACCACCTCCCACTCACCATCTGGCGTCGAAAGGACGATACTCGTGCGTATGCGTACCCAATTCATGATCGTATCGGTGGCCCTACTGCTGGCCGTTGCGGCGGCGTCCAATCTCTGGCCGCCGGCGTGGCTGGCGTTGTTCATCATTCTGCCGCTGATCGGCCGTGGCGTGGCCGACATGCTGCAGACCAAGCAGGCGATCAAACGCAATTTTCCGCTCATCGGACATGCGCGCTATCTGCTGGAGATGATCCGGCCCGAGATCAATCAATACTTCATCGAGTCGAACAGCGACGGGAAACCGTACAGCCGCAACGATCGCTCGCTCATCTATCAGCGCGCCAAGGGTGAACTGGATACGCTCCCCTTCGGTACCCAGAAGGACGTGTACGCCACGGGCTACGAGTGGATCAATCACTCACTCGCCCCGGCGCACCCCGACGAGGCGTACGCACGCGTGACGGTGGGCGGGCCCGATTGCCGGCAGCCGTACTCGGCGTCGGTGTTCAACGTGTCCGGCATGAGCTACGGCTCGCTCAGCAAAAATGCAGTGCTCGCGCTCAACACCGGCGCGAAGATGGGTAACTTTGCGCACAACACCGGGGAGGGGGGTCTCAGTCCGTATCATCTTGAGCCGGGCGGCGATATCATCTGGCAGATCGGCACCGGGTATTTCAGTGCACGCGATCGCCAAGGCCAGTTCAGCGAGGCGGAGTTTGCGAAACGTGCAACGCTCCCGAACGTGAAGATGATCGAGATCAAGCTGTCGCAGGGCGCGAAGCCCGGACACGGTGGCATCCTCCCGGCGTCGAAGCTCACGCCAGAAATCGTCGAGATCCGCGGCGTGGAACCCGGTCACGACGTGATCTCGCCGCCGGCCCATACCGCGTTCTCGACGCCGACGGAACTGTTGCAGTTCGTGCAACGGCTACGCGACGCGTCGGGCGGCAAGCCGATCGGCTTCAAGCTGTGCGTCGGCAAGCGCCACGAGTTCCTCGGCATTATCAAGGCGATGATGATCACCGGTATCACGCCCGACTTCATTACCGTGGATGGTGGCGAAGGCGGTACCGGCGCCGCGCCGCTCGAGTTCTCCGACTCGGTCGGCACGCCCCTCAACGAAGGATTGTCATTCGTGCACAACGCGTTGGTGGCCACCGAAGTACGGGACCGCATCCGCGTGATTGCATCGGGCAAGGTGAACACCGGCTTCTCGATAGCCACCAAGATCGCCCTCGGCGCCGACATGTGTAATGCCGCCCGCGCCATGATGTTCGCGATCGGGTGCATTCAGGCGCTGCGCTGTAACAGCAATCAGTGTCCCACCGGAGTCGCCACGCAGGATCCCGCACTGGTGGGCGGGTTACACGTGGGCGACAAGTCGCACCGGGTCGCGCGCTATCATCGCGAAACGGTAAGGAGCTTTTTCGAAGTGCTCGGGGCGGCGGGACTGCAGCGACCACAGGACCTCAAACCGTGGTTCATCATGAAGCGCGTGAGCGCGATGGAGATCCGCAGCTATGCCGACATCTACCCGCAGCTTACACGCGGGCAGTTGTTCACCGATCCGTCAACCACCGGTATGTCCCGGGCATGGGAGAACGCGAGCGCCACGCAGTTCTAGTGCGCGCGCAACTACCGTCTCGTCGCCATGTCGACAACCACGTGGTGCACTTGGCCGTCATCGACCAACGGGATGGTGTTCGTTCTGAACAGTGTGCCATCAAGCATGACCCGTGATCCCCGTTGGCGAAGCTGCGCCGGATTCCGCACGACAATCTCGTACGTCGAGTTTCCGAATCGATACGTGATTGAAAACTCCTGCCAGTCGCGCGGGACGCATGGTTCGATACGTAGCGTATCGCCGATCTTGGTAAAACCAAGAATGTTCTCGAGACCGACGCGGTACATCCAGCTGGCTGAGCCGGTGTACCACGTCCACCCACCACGACCAAGCAGCGTGGGGGCGGTGTACACATCGGCCGCCACGACGTACGGTTCCACTTTGTATCGCGCGACCCCTTCCGCCGACTGTGTGTGGGTGAGTGGATTGAGCATCTGAAACAACGTGAATGCACGCTCGCCGTCGCCGTGCATGGCGGTGGCCAATACCGCCCAGAGCGCGGCATGAGTGTACTGCGCACCGTTCTCCCGGACGCCCGGCACGTACCCCGCGATGTAGCCCGGATCGTGCGTTCCCTCGTTGAACGGTGGCGTCAATAGCATGATCAATCGCGCATCATCGAGCACGAGCTGCTCGTTGAGGGCCTTCATGGCCATGCGCTGTCGCGCCGTGTTGCCGGCACCTGAGATCACGCTCCAGCTCTGCGCAATCGAGTCGATGCGGCATTCAGTGCTTTCGGACGAGCCCATGGGGGTGCCGTCGTCGTAATACGCCCGGCGATACCATCCGCCATCCCACCCGTTCGCCTCGACCGCGAGCACGTAGGCGTCGGCCTTGCGGCGCATATCCAGCGCCTCGCCATGATCGCCGTGCGCTTCGGCATGTGTCGCGAACGTCCGCAGCGTGGTCACGAGAAACCACGCCAGCCACACACTCTCGCCCTTGCCATCGGCCCCGACGCGACTCATACCGTCGTTCCAGTCACCCGTGCCGATCAGCGGCAGGCCGTGTACACCCACCGTACAGGCACGACGCAGAGCGCGGCGGCAGTGTTCGTACACGCTGCCGAAGTCCTCGGTGACCGTGGGGAGATCGTAAATCTCGTGCTCGTGCGGCAACAGCTCGCGCATGGAAAGAAACGGCACGTACTCATCCAGCACGGTGGCGTCGCCAGTGACGCGCATGTACTGGTCCACCACATAGGGCAGCCACACCAGGTCATCGGAGAATCGTGTACGTACGCCACGTCCGCTGTGTGGGTGCCACCAGTGCTGCACGTCGCCCTCGATGAACTGGCGTGAAGCCGCACGAAGGATATGCTCGCGGGCTACGCCGGGTTCCGCATAGAGGAAGGCCATCACATCCTGCAGCTGATCGCGGAAACCGTAGGCGCCGCTGCTTTGGTACAGTCCCATCCTCGCCCACATACGACACGACAGGGCCTGATACAGTGACCACTTGTTGATGAGGAGGTCGAACGACAGGTCTGGTGTCTTGACCGTGATCGCGCTCAGGCGCGCGTCCCAGGCGTCGACGGTGCGATGGGCCGCGGCCGTGGCACCCAGCACGGTGCGGAGTCGATCGGCAAGTTGACGCGCCGCGGCCTCAGTACGGGCCGCGCCGAGAACCACGCTGATCTCACGCGATTCCCCTGGAAGCACGACGAGCTCGAACTGCAGCGCTGCACACGGGTCGAGCGCCACGCCGGTCATGCCATCGAGGGAGTCCATCCGGAGCGCCGCCGGGTCCGCGAGGCTTCCGTTGCGTCCGAGAAAGCTGCGGCGGTTCGCGGAGTAGCTGGACACCGGTTCGCTTACGGCGAGAAAGGCCGTCCACTCCGCGAACTGCGCATCGAATGTGTTCTGCGCCAGCATCGCCTGCTGCTCCGGCGCGAACCGTGTGCGCACCTGATGCTGCGTGTCTTCGCGCCGAGAGCCAAGTGTCCACTCCACGAACGCGGTCACAGAAAGTCGGCGCGATTCGTTTGAACGATTGGTAATTCGCAGGCGCGAGAGCTTGACCGCAGCATGGTCGGGCATCCCGAGGTGCAGTACCGTGTGAATGCCATCGTGCTCATGCTCGAACGTGGATGCGCCAGCTCCGTGTCGCACGAGATAGTGGCCATCGTCGATCGGCGCGGGGGTGGCGCTCCACAAGGAGCCGGTGTCGAGATCCTTGAGAAACAACACGTCACTCGTGGGGTCGGTTACCGGGTCGTTGTGCCACGGCGTTACGCGGTAGAAGAACGCGTTCTCGGCCCACATGCAGCCGGCGCCGCGCTCGGTCACCAAGAAGCCGCCGTGTGGATTGCCGATCACATTGGACCACGGCGCTGGGGGGAGTTGGTCGTCGTCCACCTTAATGAGATAGTCGCCACGCTGGTCGAAGCTACCAATGCCATTGTCAAAGAGCCTCAGTGTGTGCAGCGACTCTGCTCGCTCGGGCTCCGCTTTGGCACGGGCGGACCGTGGCATGAGCGGGGCAACCAACGGTCGAAGGGCCGAGACCAGCGAGGCGATGGGGCCGGGACGGTCGGTCGGCATGATGCCGATGCTTGCGCTGCTCGGCGTGCTGCGTTCCAGCGTGCGCGCCGCGAGACTCTGCGAGGCGGTGCGCTGGCGATCGCTGGCCTGCAGGGCCACACTCTCCAGGATGCGGGTAAGCGAGCGGCCGTCGCAAGTGAGGTGGACTCGCGACGTGGCCGACAGCATGAGATAGTCGACCTCCGAGAAGCCATCCAAACGGCGCACGAAGACGCCGCCGGGCTTGTCGATGAGCGCGGCATCATTGGTCGAGATCACCGCCTCGGTAATCGCGTCGCGCAACTCCTGCAGATAGTCGTGGCCCGACGCGTTGATGATCACCAGATCGACGGTCAGCGCGTGTCGAGTCCAAAAGCGATGAGCGACCAGAAGCTCACGCAACGTAGGCAATCCGTCCATGGCGTCGATGGTGGCCAACACGATGGGTCGGTCGCCCGATATGCCGTACATCCAGAGCTGCGGTTGCGAGCCTCGATTTCGCCGAATCTCATCGGGCGGCGGGGCCAGCGAGCCATCTCGGAAGAGTAATTGCGCGGCGATCTCCTGGAACGTCGCAGCGCTGGCCGGCGTGATTCCGAGCTCGCGCAGTTCGAGCTGCGTCGACGTCCACGCGAAGTCGAGCGCGCGCTGTGCCGCATGATCGTCGTGGTAGCGGCCGGCGAGCTCAAACGCGGCCTTTCGGCTGGTGGCGACCAGCGTCGTGAAAGCCACGCTGACGGCGCGCCCCGGCGTCACGCGCACGCGGGTTCGCAACGCAAAAATCGGATCGAGCACCGGACCGGTGGTGCCACTCAGCGCGCCGTCGGTCTGCATCGCGGCCGGATGACGTACACCGCGTCCGCGGCCGAGGAACGCCGAACGGTCGGTTTCGCAGGTCACGTCCCCAATACGATCGGGTCCGGCGTCGACCACATGTACGCACCAGAGCTCCGGATCGTCGGGTGAGCGGGGACGTCGCGTGGCGGTGATTGCGGTACACCAGGCGTGCCACTCCGTCTCGACGAAGAGATTGGAGAAGGCCGGATGCGCACGGTCGGCATCGACCGGCGCCATGACGATCTCACCGTAGCTGGTGAGCTCGATGTCGCACGGCTCGCTGCCAAGGTTGATGAGCGTCACGCGACGCACTTCGGCACAGTCAGCGGCCACGACCGTAATTTCCGTTCGCGTTTCGATATCGCCGTCTACGCGATGCATGGTGACGCGATCCGATGCCAGCCACACCTTGCTGTGGTTGGTCGGTGCGCACACCGGCTGGTGTGACGTGGACCAGGTACGTCCGCTGTCCACCTCCCGTACGTAGCAGTATTGACCGAGATCGTCGCGCGTACTATCGGCACGCCAGCGGGTCACGGCCAGCGATTCGTACCGGCTGTAGCCGCTGCCGTTGTGATTCAGCATCACGGTGTATGGCAGGGCGCCCAACATGGCGACGCGAGGCTTGGTGCGCGTCGTGCTGTCCACCTCACGCACGACCGGCTGATCCCCGGAGCTGGCCGAACGCTCCGCCGGAATACGCGGCGACTGCGCCTCGCGCAGCAACAGACGTCGCGGAATGCGCTCGTGCAGGAGCAGCTGCGCCGACTGCACGAGCGGCGCCGCATGGAAGCGATCTTGCCAGATGTCGCCTTTCAGTAAATTGGTGAGCGCCACGACGGTCATGCCGACGTGATGGGCCATGCTCGTATTCACGAGAGCGAAACGCTCGCCCGGCGTGGCCCGGGTATAGTCGAGCGCGTCGGCGAAGCCGAACTCGCCCAGTGCCCCCATCGACTCGAGGCGGCGCAGGTTCTCAAACGCACGCGCCGGATCAACCAGGGCCGCCAGTGCCGTCGCATAGGGGGCGATGACTACGTCGCGCTCGAGTCCGCGCTTGAGTGCCAGATCGGCAATGCCGAAGGCGCGGTACTGATACGTGAGATGCAGATCGCGCACGTTATACGCGCTCTCGCTTACGCCCCACGGAGTATGGTGCTTGCGGCCATGTGCGACGTGTCGCGCGACGACGCCGTGATAGGTCTGATCAAGAATGGTGAAGGGGAGCGATCGCATAACCAGCAACGGCATGAGATACTCGAACATGCTGCCGCTCCACGACACGAGTGCCGTGGCCGATGAGGTACGATTGAGCGGTCGCGCCAGCCGGAACCAGTGTTCGACCGGCACGTCGTTCTTGGCGATCGCCACAAAGCTCGCGAGACGGGCCTCGGAGGCCAGCAGGTCGTAAAACGAGTCGTCCGCAGTGAGCGATTCCGTGTGATAGCCGATGGTGAACAGTTTCCGCTTCACGTCGTACAGAAAGCCGAAGTCCATCTCCGAGACGTAGGCGTCCGCTTGCTCGGCGAGCGGTAGCAGGCGGCCATCGAGCGACGGCTCGCGCGCCGCCAAGTCGAGGCACGCCTGTCGAATGGCGACAAGGTGCCCGGCGATGTTGCCACTGTCCACGGTGCTGATGTAGGCCGGCTCCAGCACGCGCAGGTCGTTCAGATCGTACCAGTTGAAGAAATGTCCCTTATGCCGCCGTAGGCGCTGCAGGGTGCCGAAGGTCTGCTCCAGCCGCGTGGTGAGCTCCGCCGACGTGAGCAACCCGAGATCGTGCGCACTCACGGTGGACAGCAACTGGAGCCCGATATTGGTAGGCGACGTTCGCATGGCCACGACGAACTCCGGATCGAACTGCACGTTGTCCGGCGCCAGCCAATGCGTCGACGCGTTGACGAACCGATCGAAGAAGCGCCAGTGCAGGCCCGCATAGCGCCTCGCGGTCTCCCGGTCTGCTGTCGAGAGGACCGGGCGTGCTTTGATGCGCTGTTCACTCAGATACGCCGCCAACCGCGGCGCCATGATCCACAGGAGTACGATGCTTCCCAACAGCAACTCGCTGAGTAACAGCGACTCGAGCGGTGCGCCACGTGCCATCTGACTTTCGATGCGTCGATAGGCGATAGCCGCCGCGATACCGAGCGTCACCAGCACCGACAACCGCATGGCGGTCCACGTTTCCTGTCCGATGTCACCGACGCCGCGTTCCACCGTGGACGCCGAACGCCATTCCAGCAGCTGCCTCCTCGAGATGTACAGACGATAGAGGGTCCGAACGATCGCATCGATCGAGATCAGTGTCTGATGGAGCAGGAAGGCGAGCGCGAGCGCGGCTTGCTGTGTCGACACGACCGCATCCTGCGCCACGGCACCGTAATACGCGCGCCATGACTTGTCGCGCGGGGGGCGCACCAGCGCCAAGGCGAGCGCTGTGGCCCACGGCGCAACGATCGCACCGAGCGCCAGCATCGTCCATCGCACAACGGAGCCCGGCAGTACCGTCCACGCGGCCAGCAGAAACGCGAGTTGTGCCAACTCGACCGTGCTGCGACGCATGTTGTCGAGCAGCTTCCAACGCGAGAGCAGCGATAGTCGGTTTGGTTCGGTGCCGTGCGTACTTGGCACGGTCGGACCGAGCCACGGGAGCAACTGCCAGTCGCCGCGTATCCATCGGTGCTTGCGACGCGTGTAGGCCACGTACGACGACGGATAGTCGTCGTACACGATGACATCGGTGGCGAGTCCGGCGCGCGCGTAGTTGCCCTCGATTAGATCGTGTGAGAGCAGCGTGTTCTCGGGGAAACGCCCGTGCGTGGCGAGCTCGAACGCATCAACGTCGTAGATGCCCTTTCCGGTGTAGCTGCCCTCGCCGTACAGGTCCTGATACACATCGGAGACGGCCGTGGAGTAGGGATCGACGCCAGGGTGCCCCGATGAGATCGCAGCGAAGTGCGAGCGATGTGCGCTCGGGAGCGATACCCCCACTCTCGGCTGGAGAATCCCATAACCGTGCACGATCCGTTGACGAACTGGGTCATACACGGCGCGATTGAGCGGATGCGCGAGCGCGCCGATCAGCGACGGCGCCGCGTCAGGGGGGAGCACCGTGTCCGCGTCGAGCGTGATCACGTACTTCACTCCACGTAGCGCCTCCGGATCACCCACCAATACGGAAAAGGCCGCGGTCGCGTCGCTCGCGTCGTCCACAATCGGTGCCGTACTGCGTCCATCGGCGCGGAGCAGACGATTGAACTCGGAAAGTTTGCCACGCTTTCGTTCCCATCCCATCCAGACACCCTGTTGCGCGTTCCATCGACGCGGGCGGTGCACGAGGTGAAATGGTGAAACATCATCGTGTCCGTAGCGGGCGTTCAGAAGCGTCACGCCGTCAACGGCGAGCGCAACCAGTGAGGCGTCGGTCGGCGTGGCCTCGGTGGCGGCGTCGGTGAAGTCGCTCAGTATGGCGAAATGCAGATGCGCTTCGCGATTGGCCAGAAACTGCACTTCGACGGTTTCCAGCGCACTGGAGACATCGTCGGCGTTGCCGAACAAGGTCGGGATCACCACCGCGGTGCGGTATTGCGACGGGACGCCAAGTGCGTGGAGATCGAGCCGAGGCAGGACATGTGGCGGTAGCCAGGTGGTGACTACCTGATTGATGACCGTCACCGAGATGTCGAGCGCTGGCAAAAATGCGAACAGCAGCACCAGCCACAGCGAGTCGCGCGCCTCGGGCGCAACGATCAGCACCACCGCCAGTGTGGCGAGCATGGTGCACGCAATGAGACCGCCCACGAACACCACGTTCGGGTGGGTCCGCACGGCGCGCTCCACACGCTCGCCGAGCGTGGGCGTGTAGCTCGCCGTGTGCTCGAGCTCGCGCACGCCTTCGTCCACGAGGAAGTAGCCTACGTGCCTGTTGCGTGCGTCCACCGCAGCCGGCGCGTCAACCGGTGCATCCACGACCGATCGGCGGCACAGATCCACCGCCCACTGGGCCACACTGGCCTCGCGATGGCCGGTTCGCTTGGCGATCCGCTCGACGACGTGGCGGTAGGAGTCGCGCGTGGCGAAAGTCATCTGCGCATAGAACCCCGAGGGGTCTTCTCGCAGCGTGGCCTCCATGATGCTCTGATGCTCAACGAACGTACGCCAGTCACGACGGCCGACGTCGCGCAAGCTCGTGATGCCGTTGGCCATCATCAGCTGCGTGAGCGTCAGCCGTTGCGCGGAGAGCGCGACGGCGTTCTCAGGCGCGAGTCCCGCGTCGCGCAGCCACTGTTCGAGCCACGCCAGCGCCGGCGACGCGCCTTCGGCGTGCCGGAGCGTTTGCAGGAACTGCGAGACGAAGTGCGGCGTGAGCGCGAGCTCCGCCTCGGCAAACTCTCTGAGCGCCGCGCGGAGCTCGGAGCCGCCCTGTGCGTTGGCCTCGAGAATGTGCGTGGCCCACCGTTGAGCGGCTTCGAGTTCGTCGAGGCGCTGCACCGTGCGAAGGGCCATACGCCGAATGCTCTCGATCAGACCCAGTCGCAACATGGCCGGCATCGCCCACAGCTCGCCGATGGCGAGCGGTGTCACACTCTGAAAGGCCTCGACGAACAGGTCGACGTTCTCGAGGTTGATGCGCGCCTCGCTGTGCGAGATGAGCGAGATCGCAATCTCGTACACGCGTGGATAGCCGGTGAGCGGTCCGGCAGCCAGCTCCGGAAGTTCCCGGTAGTAGCTCCCCGGTAAGCTCTCGCGTACCTCGAGTAGATGTTCCTGCACCACGTGGTAATTGTCGAGCAGCCACTCCGCAGCGGGGCCGGCGTCAACCCCTTCCTCGCCCGCCCTCAGCAGGCGCGTGTGCGCGTCGGCAAGAATACCGCGGGTGTTCGCCAACCGCGCGAGCAGGCGAGCGGGGCGGAGCGCCCGTCGCTGATCGGTCAGTCGCTGACCACGCGCCACGGCCCGGGCGCGTGCCGCCAGATGCTCGGTGCCGAGCAGGTCGCCATGAATCGGCCCGGCGAGTAGCTCATCCGAGGCGTCGATGCGATCTCGTTCCAGCCACGAGAGGTTCATCGGCGACAATGCAGGGCAAGCCGATCACCTCGTACGGTCCTGGCGTACGAGATCTCGGCAGATTGAGCAGGGCAAGATTGGCGCGAATAGCGAGTCAACGGGCAGATCCGTGTGCGAAAGGGAGACACGGATCACACGCTGGTGGCGGATCCGCAACTGCACTTGTGCACAACTCGGGCCGACGGACGCACATCTCAGGGTATTCCAGGAAGTCGGCAAACTCTGGCTGTCGCGCCGATTATCTCATCTGTGCCGCCGAAATAGCCGTGGTCGAGCGCCGCGACGGCCCGCGCAGATCAGGCTGCCACCTGCGCGGCCCATTCAGCGAGCGCGGCCCGACGTCGCTGGGACGGAACTGGGACGACTTCACTGAACGGGTGCAGCCCGGCGGCGTCACATGTCTTGCGAAATCGCCGAGCTGAGCCGCGCTAGCAACGCACGGGAATTTCTTACTACCTGAGAATCGCACTCCAAATCAGCGGCCACGTGGCGTTCGTTTGCGCACGGTACTGCGGACGAAATCCGTAGAGGTACACGTGACCCGCGCCCAGGGTGGCATCGACGAGTGCCGCGCGACCATTCAGACGTGCGCCGCCCAAAAGCCAGCCCGAGAGCAACGGGTCGCCCGCCGACCGATATTGCAACACGGCACTCGCCCTGGTGGTATCCGTGATCGTAAACGCCGGGCTGTCCTCGAACCACACGGCCGGCGTCGGCGCGCGGAAGGTCGCCGCCACCGGATGCGCACGATTCACCTCGACCGCGAAGATCGACCCCGGCGCATAGAAGTCGGTGTTGCGCACACCCGCGAGCACGTTGGTGACCGGAAGCGCCAAGGCCTCGATTGCGTACTCGCTCGCCTCGTTGAACGCGAGCAGGGCACCCCCGTCCGCCACAAAGGCCTTCAACGCTGCTGCACCGACATCGCCCAGGCCGCCACGCAAGGAATCGGGGTACGGCGTGCCCAGTCCGCGGCGTAACTGCACAGCAGGCTGATCCGGCAGCAGAATCGCATCGAACTTCCCGCGAAGTCCACCCGCGCGGACGTCGCGATCGTGCAGCGTGGTGAACGGAATCCGATTGGCGTCGAACACCCAACGCGTCCACCCTTCGTCCATCGAGGCGCTGTAGCTCTGGTAAATGGCGATGCGCTTGCTGCTCGTTCCACTCAACCCCGCCACCTCGTACGTTGGCTCCGCAACCGCCTTCACCACGGCACCGAGTTGCATGGTCGGCTTGCTTACGGCCTGCACATCGACGCCGAACAACAGGGGCAAGGTATGCGCCGTGACGTCGTACGGTCGCTTTGGCGGACCGCCCGGATACTCCTGAAGATTCGGATAGACCTGTCGCTCCAACAACGCCTTGGCATACGAACCGAATGGCTGCGCCGAGGGGACCAGATAGCTGCCGCTGGGCTGGCTCTCGTGCACGACCACCTGTCCGTGTTGCAGCGTCCAGAGCAATCGCGTGAGCGCCGCCGGATCACTCTGCTGCTTCGAGATCACGTACATCGCCGGGACGTCCGTCGTCGTCCACGGATGGTCGGCTGCCAGCGCTCGCTCACCAAGGGTGGCGTAACTCTCGAGCCACGCGCCCCGGTCTCGCGCCGCCTGCACCAGCAGCGCCCACGTGGCGCCGACTTGATACGACACGATGTCGCCGATGCCCCAGCGACCACCGGGCCAGACCGCCGGGAAATTCCACGACGCGATCTTGGCATCGTATCCGCGGCCCGTGCCCAGCTTGTCGAATGGCAGATCGATGGGCGACGCCAGTCGCGCACTCGCGGTTTCCGTGAGGATGCGCGCCCCGCGATGGTTCAGTGAGTACTGGCGCGCCGGCGACCACTGATCATATGACGCGTTGGTGGCGATGCCGGTCTTCCCGTCGGCCGTCATACGCCACGCCATCGCCATGCCAAGCGCATTCGTGCTCGCCGTCAGTACGGGATCGATATTCGGCTCCAGTGGATCCATGTACGGCGGAATGAAAATACGACCTGCATTACTGCCTTGCTGGTGCACATCGTTCACGATCTGCGGCGTCCACGGCGTGTAGAGCGAGTCCACCGTATAGCGCGTTTCCTTTTGCGTGAAGGCGTACCAGTCGCGGTTGTTGTCGTGCCCCGTGTAGAAGTGGTACAGCGACGGTGGATTAGTGCCCTCGGCGGGCGTATCGAGCGTGCTGCGATACCAGTCGCCAACGATGTCGACGCCGTCGGGGTTCTGGCTCGGTACCAGCATGATGATCGTGTTCGCGAGAATCGACGTCGCCTCCGGCGTATCGGCCCGCGCCAGTCGATCGGCCACCACGAGCGGCGTCAGAAATCCGCCAACTTCGTTGGAGTGAATACTCGACGTGATCAGGATGACGTTCTTGCCTTGCGCGATCAGCGATGCACGGGTCGCCGCGGTACGCTGCCGCGGATCCATCAGCTGCTGCTGAATTCTTCGGTAGCGCGGCAGATTGGCCAGCGTCGCAGAGTCACTGATGAACGCGACGATGAACGGTCGTCCAAGCGTCGTCCGGCCGAGTGTGCGAACGGATACCCGCGGGCTGGCGTTGTCGACGGCCGCGAAGTAGTCGGTGACCTGCTTCCACGAGGGGAGCTTTCGGTCGGCACCGGGCTCCCACCCGAGAATACTGGCCGGAGAAGGCACCGATGGTATCGCGCGACGTTGCGCGCGCGCGGCGGTGGCCGACGACAGGCAACAGAGTACTGCCATCGTACGCAACACAAAAGCACGGGTCATCGGAGCACCAGTCGAGATTCAAGGGAGCCACGTAAAGGTAATGTGCGGCGACAACTACCGTTTGGGAAACGCGGTCCGGGGTTCTGCCGTTGTGATGCAGTAGCGTCAGCGAGGGCATTGGAGAAGATTGCAGTGCATGATTCACGCCCAACACGATCCTGCACTTGTCGTGCATCTCGTCCGTCAACTGCCGCTGCGATACACGGCTGGCGCCGATCACGCCTTCGATCGGCCGGCACACGTACGGGCGGGCTCGGGGCTGGCGTGGGTTGGCGAGCGACTCGCCGTGGTTCAGGATGACGCCAATTTCATCGCGCTGGTCGATCCGACTACTGGTCTCGCGGATTGCGTGGTCTTGCCCGCCGGTGCCGACGGCGTGCGCCAGTTTGACACGGGGCGCGGCAACAAGAAGCAGAAGTTCGATCTCGAAGCGCTCGTCAGCATCGACGAACCCGACGGGCCGATGTTGTTGGCGATCGGCTCCGGCTCTTCCAAGAAACGCGAGCGGGTGCTCACGGTGCGACGGGCAGGGGAGGCTGACGAGACACTAGCCCTGATCGCGGCGCCGGGGCTGTACGAAGCACTGCAGGAGGCCACGGATTTCTCGGGTAGCGACATGAACCTCGAAGGGGCTGTGCTCATCGGCGATGTGCTGCGCCTGTTCGGACGCGGCAACGGCGAGGCCACGAAGCATCGGGTTCCCCTCGATGCGACCTGCGATGTGCATTGGCCATCGGTACGCGCCTACCTCGCGCAGCCCGAGCACGTGGCGCCGCCGAAGCCGACGCGGTTGCAACAGTACGCCCTCGGCGAAGCGAACGGTATTCGCCTGAGCTTCACCGACGCCACGGTTGCCTGGGGCGACCGGTCTGATCGTCCCCTGATTCTCTATACCGCGGCCGCCGAAGGCTCCCCCGATTCTCGGCGTGACGGTGAGGTCGCCGGAAGCGCGATCGGCGTCCTCGATCCGCGCGGCGATGCCACGGTGATGCGCTACGCCTTGCTTCGCGACCCACACGGTGCGCTATTGCCGCTCAAGGTTGAGGGAATCGCCTGCGGACGTGCTGACTCGCGTCAGGTCTACGTGGTACTCGACCTTGACGATCCGGATGCGCCCTCACTGCTGTGCGAACTTCGCCTCGACGGCCCGTGGCCGCAGCCGAACGCGCCGGCGTAGGGCGTAGCACCATGCTCTGATAGACCAGTGTAGCGTGAACTTCTCTCACCGTCGGCCACCCATGATGAATCGACTCTCACTCGCCTTGCTGCTCGCCTGCAGTCCCGCCATCCTCTATGCGCAGGCGCAGCCGGTGCCGGTCACCACCGTGAAGCCGGGATGGAAGTGGTCGATGGACAGCGTCAACACCGTGGTGAACGAGGTCCGCGCTGGTCGCTCGCTGCAGCCGACCGCGTGGCCGGATGGGGCGCGCGTGGCGGTGCTGCTCTCGTTCGATGTCGACAATGAAACCATCGCGATCCGGTACGGCGAGCCCACCGTTGGATCGTTGGCCGAGATGCAGTACGGAGCCCGCGTCGGACTCCCTCGGATCATGCGACTGCTCGACCAGCACAAGATTCCCGCGTCGTTCTTCATCCCGTCGGTCAGTCTCGCGATCACGCCGACGATGGCTGACCTCATCAAAAAGAGCGGTCGACACGAGTTTGCCGTGCATGGCTGGATTCATGAGCTCAACATGACGCTCCCCGATTCAGCCGAGCGCGCCTTGCTCACGAAGGCCGTGTCCGAACTCACGGCCCTGACCGGGCAGAAGCCGACCGGATACCGCGCGCCAAGCTGGAATTTCAGTCCGAATACCCTGAGCATTCTCCGCGACATGGGCTTCCGTTACGAGAGCTCGCTGATGGCGGATGATGCACCCTACGAATTGTTGCAGCGAGGACAGCCCACGGGGCTGGTTGAGTTGCCGGTGCAGTGGATTCTCGACGATGCGCCGCTGTTCGACCCGCGCGGCGAGCGCTACATGAACCCGCGCGACGTCGCCCGAGTGTGGATGGACGAATTTGACAAGGCGTACCAGGAGGGGACGATGTTCGTGCTCACGCTGCATCCGCACGTATCGGGGCATCGCTCGCGGATCGTGGCGCTTGAACTCCTCATCGCGCACATTCAGGCGAAGGGTGTCGGGAAAGTGTGGTGGGCCACCCATGCCGATGCCGCAGAGTACGTGCGGAAGGCGGCCAAGCTCGGCGAGCCGAGGTCACGGTAGGGCGCCTCGACCTGTCCGTTGCGAAATACGGTGCTGCGTTCGCGCTGTTGTGCCCTCGGCACGCGTGACGGGTCGGTCAAGTGGCAGGCCGATCTCGCGGCGTTACGTGGCTACGCCAACCCGATTTCGGATCGCGGAGCGAACGGCGTGCAGTGCATCGTCATCGCCACTGGTGGCCGAGACCAGGCTGAGCGGATCGCCTTCTCACTCGACGGTACGCACGGATGCGCGTGACCGTCTCACTTTTCCAGCGTGGAGTACGTATGCATCGTTTCTTTGTGCCCCTGATCGGTCTGAGCGCGACGTTGTCCGCGTCGTCTGATGTGTCGGCGCAGTCGCGCGTGCCCGTCTTCAATCCGGCCGCGCTCACCGCGCAGCAGCAGCTCTCCCGCGAGATTTACAAGGAGCTCGTCGAGATCAACACCGGCGTGGAAACGGGCAACATTACGACGGCGGCCATGGCCTTGGCCGCCCGATTCAAGGCGGCCGGCATTCCGGAAGCCGATATCTTCGTGGGCGGTCCGCGCCCGGAGAAGCACAACGTGGTCGCGCGCATTCGCGGCAAAGGCGGCCCCAATGCGCCGAAGCCGCTGTTGCTGCTTGCCCACCTCGATGTCGTCGAAGCGCTCAAGTCGGACTGGTCGCCGGACCTTGATCCGTTTGTATTTACCGAACGCGACGGGTACTACTACGGTCGTGGCACTGCCGACGACAAGGCCATGGCCTCGATCTTCGTGGCGAACGTGTATCGCATGAAGCGCGAAGGGTTCGTGCCCGATCGCGACATCATCATCGCGCTCACCGCCGACGAGGAAAGCGGCCCCGCCAACGGCGTCGATTGGCTGCTCAAGAATCACCAGGAGCTGGTAAATGCCGCGCTGGTCATCAACGAAGGCGGCGGCGGCACGCTGCGCGACGGCAAGCCGCTGTTCAACAGCGTGCAGGCCACGGAAAAAATCACCACCAACTTCACGCTGCGTGTGACGAACAAGGGCGGGCATTCCTCGGTGCCGCGCGACGACAACGCGATCACGGCGCTCTCTGACGCGCTCTCGAAAGTCGGTCGCTACAAGTTTGCCATTCAGCTGAATGAGGTCACGCGCGCGTTTTTCTCCCAAACGGCTGCGCTCGAAGCGCCGGCGATGGGCAAGGGCATGAAGGCGCTCGTCGCGAATCCGGCCGACAACGCGGCCATCGCCGTGGTGACGGCCGATCCCAAGTATAACTCGATGCTGCGCACCACCTGCGTGGCGACCGAGCTCAAGGGCGGCCACGCCACCAACGCGCTCCCGCAGCTGGCCGAGGCTAATGTCAACTGCCGCGTGTATCCCACGCAGACCGCCCCCCAAGTGCAGGCTGAGCTGGCGAAGGCCATCGGCGATACGACGGTGCAGGTGATTATCCGTTCACAGCGTCCAGCCTCGCCACCGTCCGTGTTGCTGCCAGAACTCATGCAGAACGTGGCGCGAATAACGAAAGAGCTGTGGGGCGAGATGCCGATCATCCCGACGATGAGCACCGGTGCCACGGATTCCCGATTCTTCCGCGCCCTCGGTGTGCCAGCCTTTGGCGTGTCGGGACTTTTCGCCGATCCCACCGTCGACGCACGCGCGCACGGGCGTGACGAGCGCATGGGCATCAAGAGCTACTACGAGGGGCAGGAGTTTCTGTATCGTCTCACCAAGGCGCTGAGCGCCAACGTGGTGGCGCAGTAGCGTGTGGCCGTCATGATTCGGCTCGACACGCTGAGCGCTCGTTTTCGCGCCGACACCGGCTTGGGCGGTGATGGGGCCGCGCTCGTGCTGACGCGCGGGCTCGAGCGCATCGGATGGCGCTCGGTGCGTGAACCGACGCCCGAAGTGCTCGCGAGTTACCTGGTCATGTTACTCGACGCCTGCGTATATGAGCATCGCGATCTCAACGCGCTCACGCACGGTATCGCGGCTGTGTTCAGGGACGCGGGCCCGAACCTCGATGGCGGTCTGCCGCCACTCGAGGCCTATCTACCCGCCGCCGAAGAACTGCTGCAGCACTATGTGCACAACGACCTCACCGAACGTCAAACGCCGATCCCGTAAGGGGTCGGCGTGAGTCGCCGTCCTCGACGATCTCTGAAACACCCATCGAGATGGTAAACATCTGCCGCGCACGCTCGGCATACCAGCGCGGGAGGACCAGCGCGTTGCGGGCCAGCGCGGAGAGACCGCCTACGGCAATGGCAATGGGCCCGAACCATGCCGCCGACGGATCGAGTCCGGATTGTACCGCCACCAGACCGGTCAGAGAGAGGCCGAGTATCGAACCCACGGCGCCGAGCACGTTGAACGTCCGGGCGTCGCTCTTGTTGGTGGACAAGCGAAGTTGATGCCCGCCCCGCGCCGTGGGTTCGAGGCTCGCGCAAAGACGACCGTTTCGCCACTCGCGAAGCGACCCTTCGCTGCGCAGGACGCCCGTGACGCCGAAGGTGCGCCGGAAGAGCACCACCATACGCTCCCATTCGGCGTCAGTCACCCGACGATCGAATACGACCGTCCGCGCGACGCCGACCGGAAGTCCCAACAGCATCTGCCGTTCGGGAGCGAGGTGATCGCCGCGAGCAATCGCGACAGCGGCTCGCGCCACCGCGGCGGCCGATATCCCAGCCTCTTCGCCAATCGACTGCAATTCTGCCAAAGTCAGGCCCTGAGCCGATGAGCGAAGTGACTGCCCGCTAAGCGCCTGTTGTTCGTCGGCTGTCTCATCGGTGTCGAGGCGGCTCGCTTGCTCGAGAATCAGCGACGTTTCCTCGTCGTCGTAACGGCGCGGTGCATTCTGGTCCATTGGTGAAGGCAAGCGGGATCGGCGGGCGCCCGCAAGCGGGCGCAGGTCGACGTCAGTTAAACCCGTACATAACATGCGAGTATGCCCGACGTCGGATCGGCGAACAGCTGGCCAGACTTCGGCCTCGCGAAGGTCAGCGTTCGCCTGGAGGGGTCATGGAGTGGTTCGTGCGCGCGTTTCTACGGTCCAGCGTCTGTTGGCTGGCCGCTGGTGTCAGCCTTGGGACAGCGATGGCTGTCCATCCCGTGTGGGTGGTCTATCGGCCGGCGCATCTGCACATGAACCTGCTCGGGTTCGTGTCGATGATGATCTTCGGCGTCGGCTATCACATCATCCCCCGGTTGGCCGGGAAGCCGCTGTACAGTCGTCGGTTGGCCATGATCCATCTCTGGATCGGCAACGTTGGACTGCTGCTGTTTGCACCGGGGCTCATGCTGCAGGCGGCCGCCCAGCCGGCGGCGCCGTTCGTGATCGGCATCGGCGCCACCCTCTCCGCCGTTGCTGCGTACTGCTTTGCCTGGCAAGTGTGGCGCACCCTGCAGGAGGTCGAGGTGACGCCAGCGCGCGCGCCGGAGGTCGCGGCCGATGCGTCACGTGTGCGCCGTCCCCTCCGCGTGCTCGACGAGCATACGCCCGTTACCGAAGGGTGATGTGCCTAGGCGCCCGGCTTCTGGGCGCGCACGAACGCGGCCATGAACTTGCCGTCGATCTCGTCGAGATGCGCGTCCACGTCCACCCCGCTTTCCTGCAGGAACTGACGGGCGTCGTCGCTGCGATAGAAGCGCGTCGGTTCGACGGACGTGTCAACAAAACCGACGTCGGTGAGCAGGCGCATGAACTCGGTTTCCTCCAGTGCGCCAGCTACGCAACCGACCCACAGTTCCATGTTGCGGCGCACCGCGTCGGGGACGTCGCCGCGTACGACCACGTCGCTCACCGCGAACCGTCCGCCCGGCTTCAACACGCGAAACGCTTCGGCCAGCACGGTGCGCTTGTCACTCGACAGGTTGATCACGCAGTTCGAGATAATCACGTCGATGCTATTGTCGGGCAGCGGAATCGACTCGATCTGCCCCTTCAGGAACTCGATGTTCGGAATGCCCGCCTCGGCAGCGTTGCGACGTGCGAGCGCGAGCATGTCGTCGGTCATATCGAGGCCGTACGCCTTGCCCGTGGGGCCTACGCGCCGCGCCGACAGGATCACATCGATGCCGCCGCCCGAGCCAAGGTCGAGCACGGTCTGGCCGGTCTCGAGCTGGGCTAGCGCGGTGGGATTGCCGCAACCGAGTGACGCCAGCACGGCCGCATCAGGCAACTCCTCGGTCTCGCCATTCACATACAGGTTCGACGTAATCGGGTCCACGGAGCCGTTAAACTCAGTGCTACCGCAGCACGAACTGGTAGGTCCGCAACAAGACGTCGCCTCATTCATCTCGAGCACCCGGCGAGCGGCCGCTCCGTACTTCTGGCGGACAATTTCGGCGACATCCGTCGGCGCGGTGGACGTTTTGAGGGTGATGCCAATGGGAGCGGTCATGATTGGGAGCCTCGTGGAAGTTGGTATGGCAGTGGGGAACACAAGAACAATAAATCTTGATACGATAGGCCCGAAGAAGCGGGGCAAACTCGACGGGACTACCCGCAGCAGCGGCCCAATCCCGTGAGCGCCCGCCCGCCCGCGAGGCGCGGCGACGCCAACGTATAAACGATATCGTGGGCTTCGGTGAGCGCGTCGGGCACGAGGGTGTAGTACGACCAACGTCCATCCTTCCGATCGGTCACCAACCCCGCCTCCTTGAGCACCTTGAGGTGAAACGAGAGGCGCGACTGCGCCACGTCCAAGGCATCCTGCAGGTCGCACACGCACCGCTCGCCACCGCCCAGCATCTGCACCACAGCCAGACGGGTTTCGTCAGACAGGGCGTGGAAGATTCGCGTGGAGCGGGACAGATTGAGGTGCATACTCGCCATTCGTGAATCATATCAGAAAATCTTGATGCGTCAAGGGCGGCCAGACTGAGCCCTGTGGGGTATGTTCTCGAGGTACGCCGATTCCCCTCTTTCGACGACGATCCATTATGCGCACTTCGAATCCCGTTCTTTCTCGCCTAGCTGACGCGGCACGTGCCACCGCCGCCGGTTCGCGCTCGGGTTCCATGACCACTGCCGGAGTGGCGGGCAAGGCCGCGATACTGCTCGCGGTCGTGCTCTTCTCGGCGGCGGTCACCTGGCAACAGTTCGCGACGGGGAACCTCGATCTGCTCATGCCCGCCATGCTGTTGGGCGGAATTGGCGGGTTCATCGTGGGCATGATCGCCAGCTTCAAGCCGCAAACCGCACCATGGAGCGCGCCGATCTACGCGTCGTTGCAGGGCATCTTCCTCGGTGCCGTGTCGGCCCTGTACAACCTGCGCTTCGCGGGACTGCCGCAACAAGCGGTGTTGCTGACGTTCGGAGTCGCCGCCTCGGTATTTCTGCTGTACCGCTTCAACATCCTGCGCGCCACCGAAGGCTTCCGTCGCATGATGTTCGCGGCGATGATCGGTATCGGCCTGTTCTATCTTGGCTCGATGGTGCTGTCGCTCTTCGGTGTGTCGATCGGCTACTTCACGTCGTCTGGCCCGCTCGCGATTGGCATCAATCTCGCCATCGCCGGTGTGGCGGCACTCAACCTGGTGCTCGACTTCGATCGCATTGAACAGGGGGTGCAGGCCGGCCTTCCGAAGCAGCTCGAGTGGTTTGCGGCGTTCGGACTCATGGTCACGTTGATCTGGTTGTATCTCGAACTGCTGCGCCTGTTGTCGCGTCTGCAGGGCCGTCGCAACTAGCGTCGCAACTAGCGTCGCAACTAGCGTCGCCACTAGCGTCGCCACTAGCGTCGCCACTAGCGTCGCAACTTCACGCGAAGCGGTCCCGATCGAGCATAGCGTGATCGGGGCCGTTTGCGTTGTGGGCACCATTATAGATATTCACGGCACCTGCGCTGGCGACGTGGCAAGGCCGCGCAAAAGCGCGATGACTCAATGTTGAATGTCCCGGTTTGCTGATCGGTGCGGTTCCCCCAAATCCGCCAGCTCCGTGTTCCCGCTGTTCTTGATCTTTCGGCATCCGTCGATCGTCAGTTCAGAGGAGCGCGAACGAAACCAACTGCTGGCCACTGCTACAGTAACGTCAACGACCACGGCAACAGCTGCTATACGGAGCCGGCAGAGCGCACCGAGCCGCACCGATAAGCAAAAAGCGCGACGGATCGATAAGGCAGGCGAGACGCTTGCTGAACCAAGAGGAACCACGGAAATCACGACGGCGTCAAGAAGAACGTCAACGCGGACCAAGGGAACACGCGGGTACAACGTGGCGAGATCAGCGAGGCGGCGGTACATGACCGTCAGATGGTCGGAGCGCAGGCGCAGATGGGTGGGCGCATGGTGCGCACCATCGATCTGCTCCGTACCAGCGTCACAATCGACGTTCGGACGACTGCAACAGACACCTCGCGCTGGGTTGTTCAACTGTCGTGCCATGGTAACGCTGAGCAAGCGCAAATCGCATTATGAGAGGTATCCGTCGGTATCACTGCAATCGGAACAGGTAGCTCAGCTTCATGAAGAACTGATCGCGGGTGCGCTGCAGTCGCTCTGGACCTGCGGGACGATTGGCGGCCAGTGCGTCACCGTAGCCCAGGTACACTACGGTGCCCGGTGACGGCAGATACGACAGGAGCACATCGATGCGGGCGCGAGTGCGCTCAAGCGCCGCTGCCCGCGCGAGCGAACCATTCGCGCCGCGTAAATAGATCGGTGCGTTCGTGCGGGTGTCGTCGCGTAGTGAATCCTGTCGCACCACCGAACGTTCACCGATCACGCGCACAAAGAACTGACGCGTGACCTGATACTCGGTGCGAAGGCGCGGGGTATTGCGGGTGAGCACACGCGTGCCGTCGCTGCGTCGATCAAAGGTGTCGTAATTCCACGTGGCGGCGAGTCGCAGCTGCTCGGTGGGGCGCAGGTTCAGTGTGTTCTGTGCGCTGAAAATCCGGGACGAGCTCCACTCCAGAAAGTTCTCGTCGTACCCGACGATGCCGAAGCCGCTATAGCTGAACCGGCGGAATTCAGGCGTACCCACGGAGAAAACCCAGTCGCGATTGCCGATCTTGGGTGTGCCGGTGTACGCCACGGTGTCGACGCGGCCCATGCTGGCCGGCTGAAGCAGCACGTAGTTCGTGTACAGCGACGGGTCGTAGCCGAACACTTCGAGCAGCAGCTGCGTGCCGATCTGCCAGCCGCCCTTGAGCCGGGTATTGGCGCGCAGGTGGAGCTGGCGATCCTGCGATCCATCACCGTTCACGAAGCTGTCGTACTGATAGCGGCCCAGCATGTACAGCTCAGGGCTGAACAATTCCACCATCGCCTTCGGCTTGCCGTAGAAATTCCAGCGATGCGTCGCCGAGATGTTGGCGATGCCGGGGCGCGCGATGAAGCCCGATTGTGCGTCGAAGTCTGGGCTTATGCCGTTCATCGCATAGCGGACCACGAACCGGCGTCCGTTGCGTGAGGCGCTCACATCGAAGAGGGGCGCGCTCAGGGTGCCGCTGTCGCTGCTGGTGAAACTGTTCGCGACCTGGCCCTGCAAGTTGTAGATGCCGCGCACCAGTCGGCCGTCCACGCCGACCACACGGTTCCAGCGCTGCCCGTCGATCTTGTCGGTGTATGCGACGCCGATACGACTCTGCGAGCCAAGGTCGCGCTGCAGGCGCAGAATGTTGTACAGCGGCGAATGGTTCTGATCGAACGACGCGTCCTGATTGTCGACCGCCGACAGCAGGCCGATGTCGAAGCCTCCGTACTTCCCGGTGAGCTTGCTGGCCGCCAAGGGCTGGGCAATGCGCCGCGTGTAGATCAGCCGGTTTGGCGTCGTGAACTGCTCCTGACTTTCCAGAAAGAAGGGACGACGCTCGGGGAAGAACACCGCTTGGCGCGGATCGTAGGAAAACTGCGTGGCGTCGGCCTCGACCTGCGAGAAGTCGGGATTCGCGGTGCCGGCGACCGTGAGATTGCTGGTGACACCCCACCGGACGCTCCCGCCCAGCTCGGGCCGCCCTCCGTTGTAGTCCCACGCCGCGTTGCTCGTGTTGCGGGTGCCCACCGCACTCGACGTGATCGTGGGGATCACATCCACCGTGAGACCGCGCTGCAGATCACGCAATCCGGCCAGCACGCCCGACTGCGCGAGAAAACTCGACGCGCCACGCAGGGCAGGCGTCCACGTCTCTTCATGCCCCGTGACCTGAACCGTGCGCGCCACGTTCAGCTGCCAGCGCTGTTCATCGCCGGCGCGATAGCGCAAACTCTTGAATGGGATCGAGAGCTCTACTTGATAGCCGAACTCGGTGAGCTGCCCCTTCGATTTCCACACGTAGTCGGGGGCGAGATCGGAACTCTCTCGTGCCTTGGCTGATGTGCTGGTGAAGCCACCGCCCAACACCGAGCCTGTTTCGGTGAGTACACCATCACTCTGAATGCCGAACGGGTTCACGGCAAACACGAGCGCCTGTCGACTGTCGCTATACGTACCCAGAAACAGCTGCACGTTGTCGTCGGCCGAAATCTTGTCACGATCGGCGAGCGTGGCGCGCACGCTGCCCGATGCCGCGAATGCACGAACGCCCACATGCAGCTCGGTCGCCGAATACCATACCAGTACCTCGGTACTGTCGAGCGCCGCCACACCATCGGCGGGAAAGAACTGCGAGAACCCCGTCAGCAGCGCGGCGTCCGACCATGCTGGCTCGTCGAGCCGGCCGTCGACCACAATCGCCGCATCGCGTCGGGGCGTGGCGACCGTGAGCTGTCCGCGGCGACCGTGGAAAACGGCGCCGCTGTGACGCGCACCCAAGGGTGCGCTGTTGTTGCTGATTGGCGCGCCGGCGGCCGGTGGCACCGGTGCCGACGGCTTCGACGCCGGCGGCAGTGACGGCACTATCTGCAGCAGCGCGGCGAATAAGTATGACATGGGCACGCTACGCGATGCGATCGTGGTGACGAGCCGGAAGCGATATCGGTCCGTTCTCCGCTCGCTGTTCGTATATCTACGTAGAACGGGTAGGAACGTTGGGACAAGACGATTACGCTCCGCCCCGATTCGCATAGTTATGCAACCGATTGTATTCTTTAGTTGTTGAATACTTGCTGGTGAGGTATTCGGTACCTGTTCGACGTAGGACAGACCCGGGTAGCGGTACGCTCTGCCTTGGTCCACGATAGTTCAGTTCCATTCCACTTTCGAGGAGACCCGCTCATGCAACACCCTTGGCGTGCCCTGCTGGTACTGGCAGGCACGATCGCGGTAGCCGTTCCCCAAGCTCACGCGCAAAGCGGGCCGGGAACCCTATCCGTCCGTGTCACTGATGTGGCCAATCAGCGACCAGTCGAAGCTGCGCGTGTCTTCCTCGTCGGCACAAACTTCGCCGGCGCGACGGGAGCTGACGGTCGCATCATCCTGCGAGGTATTCCCGCCGCCGAGTACACAGTGCGCGTACTCCGGGTCGGCTACACCGAGCAGACGAAGAAGCAATCGATTGCTGCTGGTCAGACGGCCACCATTGAGTTCGCGATGGCCACGGCGGCGATCAATCTCGCGGCCGTCGTCACGACTGCCACTGGCGAGCAGCGTCGCGTGGAAATCGGTAACGCCACCGCCAACATCGACGTCAGTAAGGTGCTCGAGGCGGCTCCCGTGTCGAACTTGAGCGACCTCCTGAATTCGCGCGCGCCCGGCGTGACCGTCACCAGCGGCTCGCAGACCGGAACTGGATCGCGTATTCGTATTCGCGGCTCGAACTCCGTGAGCTTGTCCAACGAGCCGATCTGGATTATCGACGGCATTCGTATGACCAGCAACAACGCCGACTTCAATACGGCCACGGGCAGCGGCGGCACCACGGGTGGCAATAATGCCAGTCGTATTGGCGACCTCAACCCGGAAGAGATCGAGAACATCGAAATCGTGAAGGGACCGTCGGCCGCCACGCTGTACGGCACCGACGCCGCCAACGGTGTCATCCTGGTAACGACCAAGAAGGGTCGTGCCGGAGCCGCTCGTTGGAATATTTACGGCGAAGGCGGTGCGCTCACCGATCGTAACTTCTATCCGGACGCCTACAGCCTGTTTGCGAAAACGGGAACCTCCGGCACGTCCTCGCGCAGCAACGGTTGCAGCTTGCAGTCGGTCGGAACCGGTGTCTGCACGGCCGACTCCACGGTCTCGCTCAACATCTTCAAAGAGAGAGATCTCACGCCGGTCGGTACGGGTGTGCGTCGACAGATGGGCGCCCAAGTGTCGGGCGGCAGCGAAGCCGTCCGCTACTTCTTCTCGGCGGAAGACGAGAAGGAACAGGGCGTGCTGTCACTTCCGCAGTTCGAACGCGACCGGTTTGCCGCGGCCGACTTACCGCTGCGCCCGTGGACCAGCCATCCGAACGTGACGGCACGCAAGTCGTTGCGCATGAATTTGAACTCGGCAATCACGCCCAAGCTCGACCTCGCCGTTGCCACCAACTTCATCAACGTTGCCCAGCGCTACTCGCTGGAATCGAACGCCACCGCTGGTCTCGGCTCGCACCTGTTCGGTGGCCCTGGTACCCGCGACAACGGCAACGTATCTGGTTTGGGCACGCCGCTCAACGGCTACCGCGCCTGGACGCCTGGCTACATGTGGCAGGAGCGGACGAGTCAGGAGGTGAATCGCTTCATCTGGTCGGCGGGAGCCAACTGGCGTCCGCTCAGCTGGCTAGCGAATCGCGCTACGGTCGGTACCGACTTCACCGGTCGCAGCGACGAAAACCTGCTATTACGCGGCGAAGGCCCACCGCTCACGGCCACCACGCGTCTCGGCGCGCGTGGCATCAACCGCGTGAATATCAGCAACGTCACCGTCGATCTCGGCTCGACTGCGTCGTACAACCTTTCGAACTTCGCGCTCAAGACCACCGTTGGTGCGCAGTACATCGGCTTCCGTTCTACGTCGGCTACCACTGGCGCGACACAGATTGCCCCTGGCTCGCAGAACGTCGGCTCAGGCACGATCCCATCGGTGAGCGAAGGCACGACCATTCAGAAGACGTTCGGTGTCTTCATCGAGCAGGCGCTCAATGTCGGAGATCGGCTCTTCCTCACGGCCGCAGTCCGCAGCGACCAGAACTCGGCGTTCGGAACCAACTTCCAGAGCATCCTGTATCCGAAGGCATCGGCCGCGTATTTGATCTCGCAGGAAGCATGGTGGAAGGCGCCGTCGTTCGTGAATTCGGTCCGCCTCCGCTACGCCTATGGCCAGTCTGGCGTGCAGCCGGGCCCCAATGACGCGCTTCGCTTCTTCACGGCGAACAGCACGAGCATTCAGAACGTCGACCAGCCCACCGTCACGCAGGCTGCACTTGGCAACGACGACCTCAAGCCGGAGCGCTCGGCCGAGCAGGAAACCGGATTTGAAGTGGGAATGTTCAACTCACGCGTCAACCTCGATGCGACGTACTACAGCAAGATCACGCATGACGCACTGATCAGCGCTATCCTGCCGCCGTCGTACGGCTCGGTGACGTCGCAGCTCCGTAACCTCGGCTCGGTCAAGAACGCCGGTGTCGAAGTCGCGATCAATGCGCAGATTCTGCAGGGCGACAAGTTGGGTTGGGACGTCAACCTGTCGGGTTCGGCCAACGACAACAAGGTTGTGTCGCTCGGTAACAACCCGCCGCAGGTCGGCACGACGTCGCGCATTGTGGCGGGGTACCCGATCTCCGGACTCTGGGCGCGTCCGATTACCGGATATACAGACAAGAACGGTGACGGATTGCTCACGTACTACGCAGATGCCGCGAAGAACGAAGTGTTCGTCGGTGACTCAGCGATTTTCCGAGGCTACGCCGCGCCTCGCTACAACGTGACGCT
>NZ_JBKJRB010000173.1:0-77370 GCF_046594945.1 Gemmatimonas sp.
CCATCGTGCCGTGCACCATCGTGCCGTGCACCATCGTGCCGTGCACCATCGTGCCGTGCACCATCGTGCCGTGCACCGGCTCGGGCGTCGGGATAAAGCGCCGCATGACTCGGCGACCCGGGTTGCGATTCGCGCATGGCGACTCCTAAGTTTGACAAGCGCGACGCAGGCGAGGTCTCGCCGTCGCTCGTGCTGCCAACCCCCTCGGCAGCATTTACTGGAACATAACCCCGCGCAGCGAGCACAAGACAGCCGCGCGCGTGGTGTCCCCTGAACCCGCTCCCGTGCCCGCACCGACACACGATTCACGTGTCACGGAACGTCGCAACCCGCGCACCGTCGACATCGACCTCGCGTCGCCGCTCGCCATTGTAGATCTCCTCAACGCGGACGATCAGGGAGTGGCCGATGCGGTGGCCACCCAGCGGGAGCCGATCGCCGAGTCGATCGCGCTGATCGAAGCGGCGTTTCGCATCGGCCGCCGCCTGTTGTACGTGGGAGCCGGTACGTCGGGACGGTTGGGCGTGCTCGATGCCAGCGAGTGTCCGCCCACGTTCGGGACCGACCCGGCGATGGTGGTCGGAATCATCGCCGGTGGTGATCGCGCCCTGCGCAATCCGATCGAGGGTGCGGAAGACGATCCCGCTGCTGGTGCTGCGGTTATGGACGCGCACACCGTACAGGTCGGCGATGTGGTCTGCGGAATCGCCGCCTCGGGTACGACGCCGTTCGTGCGTGGTGCGCTCACGCGTGCCCGCGAACTCGGCGCCCGTACGTTGCTCATTGCGTGTACCGAGCCGCCCGCGGCCATGCGCGCGGTGGTCGATATCTGCCTACTGCCTGTCGTGGGGCCAGAAGTGCTCACTGGCTCCACGCGACTCAAGGCCGGCACCGCCACCAAGCTCGTGTGCAACATGCTCACCACTGGCGCGATGATTCGCATCGGCAAGAGCTACGGCAACCTGATGGTCGATCTGCGTGCGACGAATGTGAAGCTGCAGGATCGCGCCGAACGGATCGTCATGGAGGTCACCGAACTTTCACGTGACGCCGCGCGCGCGCTGCTCGTGCGCGCCGATGGTCGTGTGAAACTGGCGCTGGTGATGCACGCGCTGAACGTCGATCCGGAGACCGCGCGGCGGCGTCTCGAAGAGGGGCAGGGCGTTGTGCGCCGCGTGGTGCCGAACGCGCCGCCACCGGTCGTTTAGCCAATGCCCGACAGCATGAACGCACAGGGACGTGTTCTGGTCGGGCTGATGTCGGGCACGTCGCTCGACGGCATCAGCGCGGCCGTGGCACGGTTTCGCGACGGACTGAACGGTGGTGTGCACTGTGAGTTGCTGGGATTCACCCATCGGGCCTATCGCGACGATGAGCGCGCGCGGCTCGAACGAGCGATGCAGCAGGGCACGGCGCGCGAATACTGTCTGGTGCAGGCCGATGTCGGCGATTGGATGGCCGATGCCGCGATTTCCGCGATGGCCGACGCCGGCGTGATCGCGCGTGACGTCGCCGCCGTTGCATCACACGGACAGACGCTGTGGCACGAGCCGGGCCATAGCACATGGCAGGTCGGTGATGCGGCGCGTCTCGCTGAACGCACCGGGTGTGACGTCGTGTCGGATTTTCGCTCGCGTGATGTGGCCGCAGGCGGCCAGGGCGCACCATTGGTTACAATCGCTGACTATCTGCTCTTTGCGCACGACACCCAGTGGCGCGCACTGCAGAATATCGGCGGCATCGGCAACGTGAGCGTGGTGCCACCCGCCAGTACCCACGATCGCGGCGGTATGCAGGCAGTCCGTGCCTTCGATACCGGTCCCGGCGTCGTGATCATCGACGGCGTCGTGCGGGCGCTGTACGACGGCCTACCATACGACCGCGATGGGCTGATCGCGGCGGGCGGTCGCGTCGTCGAATCGGTCGTGTCAGAGGCCTTGCGGCATCCGTATTTCGGCGAGGCGCCGCCCAAGAGCACCGGGCGCGAGCTTTTTTCGCGAGCCTATGTGGCGGACTTCATTCGCGCGTGTCAGGACGTAGGGGCGGCACCAGCTGACATCGTCGCGACCGCGACGGCACTCACGGCGCGGTCGCTGGCTGACCAGTATCGCCGGTTTATCCCCGAGCCCGTTCGGGATGTGGTGCTTTCTGGTGGTGGCGCCCACAATCCGACGCTCGTCCGTATGATCGAAGCGGCGGTGGACGATGGAAAAGGGCCGCAGGTGTGTATGTTTGACCAATTGTACTTCGATGGAGAAGCGAAAGAAGCGGTGGCATTCGCACTGCTGGGCTATCTCCACATTTCGGGCCGCGCCGGCAATGTGCCCAGCGCAACGGGAGCGCGAGGTCCGCGTCCCCTCGGTTCGCTCACTCCAGCCGTCCGTTAGTCGCTCATGAGCGAACAGTCCCGTCGTGAACTTGCGCAGTTGCTCATCCCTGTGCTCCGCTGGTCTCCGTCCGGCGGCTTTGCCGATACGCGTCCGCTCATCGAGCAGTCGCTCGCCCTCGGTGTGGGCGGCTTTCAGCTGGTCGGTGGGGAGCAGGACGGCGTGCGGGCGCTCGCGAAAGAGTTGCAGCTCAAGTCGCGTCATCCGCTGCTGATCGCGGCCGATCTGGAACGTGGAGCCGGACAGCAATTCGCGGGCGCTACCGGTTTGCCGCCACTCGCCGCGATCACCTCGCTCGACGACATCGAAGCGCTGCGTCGGGCAGCGCGACTGACCGCTCGTGAAGCGCGCACGATGGGCGTGAACTGGAATCTCTCGCCGGTGTGCGATCTCGATCTCTTGCTGGAGAATCCGATCGTCGGAACGCGCGCGATGGGCACGGATGCGCGCAAAGTGGCGCAACTGGTGACCGCGTGGATCGAGGCCTGTCAGGCGGAAGGGGTGCTCGCGTGCGCGAAGCATTTCCCCGGCATGGGGCGCGTGACGCGCGATCCGAATCTTGAACTGCCGGTGGTAGAAACGCCCGCCGATCAGCTCAAAGAGCAGGATCTGCAGCCGTTCCGCGCCGCGATCGCCGGAGGGGTTGCCAGTGTGATGACGTCGCATGTGGTATATCCGGCGCTCGACTCGAGCCGTGTGCCCGCCACGCTGTCGCGCGAAATTCTGCAGTGGTTGCTCCGTCAGCAGCTCAAGTTCGACAATCTCATTGTCGCCGATACGATGACGATGGCTGCCGCGGTCGAGGGACGCACGGCGGCAGAAGCGGCGGTGCTCGCGGTGCGTGGTGGCTGCGATGTACTCATGGCGCCCGGCGATCTTGACGAGGCGCTCAGCGCGCTTGAACGCGCGTACGATGACGGAACGCTCGAGCCGGAGCGCGTGAAGCATTCCGTGCGTCGTCGTCTCAAGTGGGCGCAGTGGGCGTCACCGCCGAACGATTGGCGTCGGCCCAGTGGTGCCGACACGGCGTGGGGCGCACTGCTCGCCGATAAAGTAATCCGCGTGGAGCACAGTCCGCTGCCGCCGGTCGGTACGATCACAGAAATGGCGATCGTGGACGACGACCATCATGCCGATGGACCGGCGGTCGAGCGCACTGGTATTGCTGAGGCCATGCGTCTTGGTGGCAACGACGCGCGTCTAGTCGATGCGCCCACGCCGGCCAGTGGCGGCCCCTTCGTGATTGCGTTGTTCGCGGACTACGTGGCCGGCAAGGGACGTACGACCCTGCTGCCGGAAACCATCGCGCAGGTACACGCTTTGGTGGCGCAGGCCGAGGCGCTGCAGCGCTCGGTGATTCTGATCGGACTGGGCGATCCCCGCTGGGTTGCGCAGCTGGGCATGACGCACCCCACCGTACTGGCGTGGGGTGGAGATCGCGTGATGCAGCAAGCGGCCGGACGCGGCCTGTTGCGCAACAAGAAGTAGCGGTCGGCGCCTAGCCGAACAGTTCGAACAGGAACCAGATGATGGCGATCAACGCGATGACGCCGAGCACCAGAAACACCGGCTGCACGGCCCGTCGTCGTTCTTCAACCACCGGCTCGGGGGCACCGAGTACGGCGTGATCCTCACTCGCCCGCGCGCGCTCGAACTCTTCCTCGAGAATCGCGCGTGACGGCACCGGCGTTCCGAACCTGGGCGTCGGATCACTTTTGAGTGTCGACCGCGTTTCGCGCGTCGTCGGCAGTGGTTCGCGCGCGTCATCATTCAACGTGCCCGCGAGTGGGAACGTGTTGTATCCGAACGAATCGCCGTTCCCCGAAGCCCGCAGCGCGTCGCCGTCGAACCGGGCCGCGATCACGGTAATGTTGTCCGGGCCACCCAGCTGATTCGCACGATCTACCAAGCGCGTGCAGATCGAACGCACGTCCTGCTCCTCGTTCGCCGTGCGGGCAATTTCCGGCGCGCGCACCAAACCGGACAATCCGTCGCTGCAGAGAATCAACGTGTCACCGCGGCGGACCTGCTGATGCGTGAGATCGATCGTCACGTGCGCTTCAGGGCCGAGCGCCTGCAGAATGATATTGCGACGCTCGCTGACTTCAGCTTCCTCGGCGGTGAGCTCACCGGCTTCCACGAGCCGTTGCATAAGCGACTGATCTTTGGTGAGCTGCTGCACGTCGCCCGCGCGTACCATGTAGGCTCGGCTGTCGCCCACCTGCACCATGAACAGGCGATCGCCCAGAAGACCGGCGATGGTGGCGGTGGTGCCCATGCCGCGGTGCTCAGGGTTTTCGCGGGCGTGCTGATGAATGCGGGCGTTGGCTAGCACCGTGGCGTCGCGGAGCGCTTCGGCGAACGCCTCGGGTGACGGGTCGGCGGTCTTCCAAGTGTGACGCAGCGCCTCGAGCACCAGTGCGCCGGCCATGCTGCTGGCGAGCTCGCCTGAGGCGGCGCCGCCCATCCCGTCGGCCACCAGGAACAGCAGCCCATGAGGGTCGGCCGTGATCTCGTGGTATCCGTAGGTGAAATCGAGCGGGGTGCCGGATTCGAGATCGGCCACGAGGAACGTATCCTCGTTGTGCTCCCGAGTACGTCCCACGTCGGTGAGCGCGAAGACACGCGTGACCACACGAGGGTCACCGGGCAGTCGTTCAGTATGTGAGGCGGGAGCGGTCACAGCATCATTGAGCAGGCCGGTGCGCACAGGGGGACAGGTGTTCGTACGGACGGGAACGCCGGGAGTTGCAGCCCGACGTGCCCTTCCAGTATTTCAGCGCCAGGGTCGGCATCGACCATGTTTCCGGACGCTGATCCGTAGACGGTAATAAAATGGGGTTCGTTTCACCGGTGGGTCAAATCTTTCTGGGAAGTCCGTTCGGTCCGCCCCATTTTCAGAGCCTTCGGTCCCAGTTTACATAAAAATGTCCGCAGCATGCGACCGTTCGACGGCTGGACGCCTGTCCCCCCTCCCGTCAGCTTCGACAAGATGATGAATTTCCCCGGACTGAAGAAAAGGCTGAGCTCGCTCTCGCTGGTCGGCGCCGGGCTCGTCGTGAGTGCCTGCACTCAGCCGTCGCCGGCCGTATCGCCGCCGAGGCCGATGGTGGCGCCGCCCGTGAGCGAGACGGGCCTGCCGACTGTTCCGTCGGTGCGTGATGCGCCGATCGACGTACGGGTACGCTATCCGGCCGAGAACCAGTTGCTGTCAAGCCGCGACTCCAACTTTGTACTCGGGAGCCTTGGTTCGGGCGACGTGTCATTGGCGATCAATGGGCAGTCGGTGCCAGTTGCTCCGAACGGGGCGTTTCTGGCGTGGCTGCCCAATCCCGCCGCCAGCGCTCTGCGTTATGACCTTGTGGTGGCGCGGGGCGCGGACACCCTGCGTCGCACCGTGCGCGTGCGCGTGCCGGTGCGTACGCCGCTGGCCGGCACGGCCACGCTTCGGGTGGACAGCGGGTCGGTGCTGCCCGCGCGTGGCATGTGGGCCAAGCGCGATGACTATGTGCGGGTGAGCCTCCGCGCGCCGGCCAACGCGACGGTAATGGTGCAGGGCAGCGACAGCGTGATGCGGCCACTGACGCCCCCGCTATCGCGCGGGAATGGCGTGGTTGCGGCCACGACCGACGCCAAGGGCGACGACGTCACATCGGTGTTCGCGATCGACATGGCGGCGCACCTGTTGGCCGACAGCGCCCGCGCGCCGCGGCTGATGGCGATTCGCGGCAGTGACACGGTGCGGTTGAACGTGCCGCTCGTGCGTGTGTTGCCGGTGGACACGCGCATGCTGGCGATGCTGCGGAGTCGGTCGACGGTCGGTAGTGACACCGACCGGGTGGTGAACGCGCGCCCGATCGTGGATGGCACCTATAAGTGGATGTTGTTGAACGGCACGATCGTAGAGGTCACTGGACGAAGCCAAGGCTACACGCGCATCCGTCTCGATGGCACGCTCGATGTGTGGGTAGACAGCGACGACCTCGTGGTGCTTCCCGAAGGCACCGCGATGCCGCGCCGTGTGACCGGCGGATTTCGCGTGACGCCTGGTGCGGAGTGGGTCGATGTGGCGATCTCCACCGGCGATCGCCCAGCCCACCAGGTCGAGCCCGACGGACGCACGCTGGTGCTCACGCTGTACGGAGTGCAGGCGAATCCTGAGATCTCGCCGATCTTCGGCAATGACACGTTGGTGCGCCGCATCAGCTGGGAACAGGTCACGAGCGATCGCGTGCGCGTCACGCTCACGCTCTCGCAGCCGGTGTTCGGATGGCAGTCCATCTGGGACGAGAGTCGTCGATTGTTCGTGCTGCGCGTGCGTCGCCCTCCGCTGGTCGATGCGGCGAATCCGCTTCGTGGGCTCACGATCGCCGTCGATCCCGGACATCCGCCAGCCGGTGCGACGGGACCCACCGGGCTCTACGAAGGCGACGCCGTCTTTCCAGTCGGTGAGCAAGTGGCGGCGCTGTTGCGCGCGCGCGGCGCGACCGTGGTCATGACGCGGACGTCGCTGGCGCCGGTGGGACTTGCCGAGCGCGGTGTCACGGCACGTCGCGCGAATGCCCATGCGTTTATCTCCATCCACCTGAACGCACTGCCCGATGGGGTGAATCCGTTCACCGCCAATGGCACCAGTACGCTGTTCTACCATCAGCACAGTGAGCCGCTCGCCCGTGTGGTGCAGGAAGAGCTCGTGAAGCGCTTCGGGTTGCGCGATCTCGGCGTGCACTATCAGAACCTCGCGGTGGCGCGGCCCACGTGGTATCCGTCGGCGCTGGCCGAGGGGCTGTTCCTCATGCTGCCGGAGCAGGAGTCGGCGATGCGTGACCCGGCCTTTCAGCGGAAGTACGCGGAGGGCCTCGTGGTGGGGCTCGAGCGATACTTCCGCCTGTTGGCGCCCGTGCTAGCGCCGTGATGCTGAACCCGCTGTCGTGTATGAAGGCGTTGGTGCGTGCCGGCCTTCTGATGGCGGCGGCGCTGTGCCTGCTGCCCGCCGTCGCGCCATCGGCGTCGGCACAGGTGGACCCGCGTGGCGCGATGCGGACGATTGCGTTGCCGCATTTTCGTGTACACTTCCGTCCCGATCAGGAAGTGCTGGCCCGTCGCGCGGCGTTCCTTGCGGAATCGGCATACGCGCAGCTGTCGCGAGAGCTGGCACCGCCCGCCGGACCGGTGGATTTGCTTATTGCCGACAACGTGGACGCCAGCAACGGCTACGCACAGGTGTTCCCTACCAATCGCGTCGTGATCTACGCGGTGCCGCCGATTGCGCTGCGCGAGTTGCGCTTTCATGACGAGTGGCTGCGCCTGGTGATCACGCATGAGATGGCGCACATCTTTCACCTCGATCGCGCGCGCGGTGCGTGGGCCGTTGGGCGCGCGCTGTTCGGTCGGAATCCGTTGTTCTTTCCGAATGCGTTCACGCCGAGCTGGGTGAAAGAAGGGCTGGCGGTTCACTACGAATCGACGCTCACCGGCAGCGGGCGTGGCGTCAGTACGGAGTTTCCGATGGTTGCGCGTACTGCCGTGCGCGATGCGTTCGTGCCGGGACCGCAGCGGTGGAGCTTGTCGACGTCGCAGTTTCCCGGCGGACAAACGGCGTACGCGTGGGGCTCGTTGCTGATGCAGCAGGCGGCCACGCAGCGGGCGGGAAGTATGGGGCGCTATGTAGACATCACGGCGGCCAACGTGGTACCGTTTCTGTTGAGTCGCAACAGCCGCCGGGCGTTCGGTGTGTCCTTCGACCGTCTGTTTGCGCGCCTGACCGATTCGCTCACACGCGTGATCACGGCGCTTCCCGGCGACAGCACATGGCGTATCGTGAGCGCGAATGGATGGTATGCCTCGTCGCCGCGATGGGTGGGCAACGATTCGATCGCGTGGAGCGCCAGTAACGGCCGCGACGTGACCGGCCTGTACATTGCACCGGCCGCCGTGACTCCCGCGACCGCGCCACGACGGCTCGCGTGGCGCAACACGCTCGATGTGAACGCGCCGATACCGGGCGACAGCACCGGTGCAATGGTGTTCGCGCAATTGGAGCGTCTCGACCCGTATGTCGTGCGCTCAGATCTGTATCGTTCGCGCGGCGCTGATCGCGACCTCGAAACACGCCTCACCACCGGCGCCCGCTTGACGCAGCCAGATGTGCGCGCCGACGGCGGCATTGTGGCGGTCCAACTCGGCGCCGACCGCACGCGTCTGGTGCGCGTGAGCACAACAGGCGAGAGTGTGGTGCCGATCACCCCGGACATTGCGTGGGAACGATGGGCCGAACCTCGCTGGTCTCCCGACGGACAACGCATTGCCGCCGTGCAGCTGCTCCCCACCGGCGAGCAGCGGGTCGTGGTCATGGATGTGAGTGGCGACCTCCAGCTTGCGGTAGCCGGTGCCCGCGGAGTGTTCGCCAGTCCAAGTTTCACGCCAGACGGCAAGCGACTGGTGTGGGTGAGCGATCGGAGTGGACGCTCGCAGTTGGAGACCGCGCCCATCGTGGCGCTCGGCGCACCGGTAGATACGACGCGGTGGCGTGAGGAACGCGACGACGTGCGCGTGGTGTCATCAGTCAGCAGCGGGCTGTTCGATCCTACCGTGTCACCCGATGGCACGCGGGTGGTTGCTCTGTTCTACCGCGCCGATGGCTACCACGTGTCGTGGGCACCGTTGGATACCGCCGGGGCGGTTGCACGGTCTGCGTGGTATCCTCCGAAAAATGGCATCGACCTGTCGGTGCCTAACGTCGCGGACTTGGGCGGCCGCGCCGAGTCTACGCCGGCCACGCGCTATGCGCCGCTGCGTCAACTGATACCGCGCTACTGGATGCCGCTGATCGGCGAGGGGCGCAATGGTGGCGCGACGTACGGCGCAACCACCAGCGCGATCGACATTCTCGGGCGGCACTCGTGGAGCGCCAGCGCGCTGATTCAGCCGCAGCTCCGCGAAACGGATGCCTATGCGTCGTATCGCTACGCGGGTCTCGGCGTGCAGCTGCTGGATCTGTCGGCGTGGCAGGAGTGGGACGGCACGTTCCGCTCAGTGAGTGACTCGGGCGCTACCCTGGGCTTCATCGCGCGGCGTCGACGTTTCGTGACCGGTTCCAGCACGTGGCGCGTGCCGCGCGTGCGTCGTTCCGTGAGCGCCACGCTTGGAGCGCAGTACGAACTGCGCGATTTCGCCAGTGACGTGGACTCGGCCCTCGGGGCGCCGAACTCGCTGTTACGCACGGGCACGCGCTACGGTTCATTCTTTGCCAGCAGTAGTGTGAGCACGGCGCGACTGGGTGCGCGCGGTGTGTCGGTGGAAGAAGGCTTCACGCTCAGTGGCAGCACCGCCTATCGCTGGCGCGAGGACGACGCGGTCGGCTCGGGCACGTGGCGTGCGATTGCGGGCGGGCGACACTATCGGCCGCTCAATCTGCCGGGTTTCTCGCGGCATGTGATTGCCACGCGCGCCACGCTTGGGGTGGCGCAGGTGAAGTCGACGACCGAGTTCAGTGTGGGTGGTACGAGTGGGCAGTCGGCCGAACTGCTGCCGGGTGTAGTGGTGGGCGATCCGTCACGCACCTTCTCATTGCGTGGTGTGGCGCCGGGCACCCAGCGTGGCATTCGTGCGTTGGCGGGTGGTGTGGAGTATCGCGCACCGCTGGTGCTGTTCCGTCGGTTGCCAAGTCCGTTCACGCTGTTCGTGGATCGCCTGTCGGTCACGGTGTTCAGCGATGCGGCACGGGCGTGGTGCCCTAGTGCGTTGGCCCGCACGGCGAACGTGGTGTGCGAGCGGCCTGGTGAGCGAGACGGTTGGCTGGCGTCGGCAGGTGCCGAATTGGTGGTGGATCTGGCGGTGCAATACGACGTGCCGTATCGCGTGCGGATCGGCGCGGCGGCTCCGTATGTGGCGCCGCGGGATGTGGCGCGCGGCGGTGCATTCTACGTGACGCTGGGTGGGTATTTCTGACGTGCGCTGGTGGCTGGTGTGCGGGTGGCTGGCTGCTGGGCGGGTGGGCTTACGGCGAGTGGGATGCCGGCGGACGGTCCGTTGGTTCACGCGAAGCTCGCGGAGGGCGCGGAGGGCGCGAAGAGACGCCAAGGGCGCGAACTGCTACGATTTTGAAACAGCGAACAGCGATTACTCGGTACCCCTTACCCCTTACTCCTTACTCCTTACTCCGTACTGTTTGTCCTATGGCGAGCTTTTGGATTCATGAGTCGGCCATCGTGATCGGTCGAGTGGAGCTGGGCGATGACGTGAGTGTGTGGCCGACGGCAGTGATTCGCGGCGACGTGGAGCGCATCGTGATCGGGGCGCGCAGCAACGTACAGGATGGGGCGGTGATTCACGCCGATCCGGGGATGCCGACCATCGTGGGGGAGGATTGTGTGATCGGGCATCGGGCGGTGGTGCATGGTACCATCCTCGAAGACGGCGTGCTGGTGGGGATGGGGGCGATTCTCCTGAACAATGTGCGGGTTGGCCGTGGGAGCATCATCGCGGCTGGCGCGGTGGTCACGGCGGGCACACAGGTGCCACCGGGGTCGCTGGTGGTGGGGGTGCCGGGGAAGGTGGTGCGGCAGCTAAGCGCCGAGCAGCAGGCTGGCACGCTGGACAATGCAGCGCGGTATGTGGCGCTCAAGGAAGTGCACCGAAGCGGGTCAATAGGCCAGCACACTTCGTGAGAGCGGGCAATTGCCTGCTTTCGGTGTGAGTGCAAGCAAGCGCGCTCTTGCGGGCGGTGAATGAATGTGATCGGAACGCGGGCAAACTGTCCGCGTGCTGTGTTGATGCTGCCGCGGCCGGTTTGAGCCGCACTTGGTCAACCGACTGGTGTACAACGTGTTGCGCGATGCTGCTCGCACTGTCGAGACAGCTGGGACAACGCGAAACGGCTGTGTTCGCTCTGCCGAGACGGCCGCCATACTGACAATGGCTGGCCTCGGTGGACAACTTCAGTCGCCGCGCACATCCGTGATGTGTCTTGTACAACGCGTTCACCGGGAACGACTTACAACGCTACTTGTGCGGCCTCACGAACGGAGGCACCATA
Source organism: Gemmatimonas sp. (assembly GCF_046594945.1). Taxonomy (GTDB): domain Bacteria; phylum Gemmatimonadota; class Gemmatimonadetes; order Gemmatimonadales; family Gemmatimonadaceae; genus Gemmatimonas. The sequence goes on from NZ_JBKJRB010000173.1 coordinate 11,425, forward strand.
CCCGCCCACTCGGCCCCTCCGCCAAGTTCTCGAGGACGCGCTTGAGAACGTCGAGTTTCGGTCATTATGCACCGCCCCACGCCAACTGCAGGAGCCCCACGAATGCCCTTCTCCGCCACGCCACCGGAAGGACTGGTAACGCTGTCCGCGAACGCGCGCACCGTGCTCGACAAGCGATACCTGGTGAAGGACAAGTCCGGTAAGTCGGTTGAGAAGACGGAAGACATGTTCTGGCGGGTGGCGACGGTGGTGGCGGAGGCCGACCGCCGATACGGGGCGAGCGATGGGGCGGTGCAGGCGGTGGCCGAGGAGTTCTACTTCCTGATGACGCAGCGTCGGTTCGAGCCGAACTCGCCGACGCTCATGAATGCCGGACGTCCGCTGGGTCAGCTGTCCGCCTGCTTTGTGCTGCCGGTGGAAGACGCGCTCAGCAACGGCCAGAACGGCATCTACGACACGCTGCGCAGCATGGCGCTGATCCATCAGTCGGGCGGCGGCACGGGCTTTTCGTTCTCGCGTTTGCGCGGCAAGGGCAGCATGGTGCGGAGCACCACCGGCGTGGCCTCGGGGCCGATTTCGTTCATGGAGTTGTACGACGCGAGCACGGACGCGGTGAAGCAGGGCGGCACCCGTCGCGGCGCGAACATGGGCATCCTGCGCGTCGATCATCCCGACGTGCTCGATTTCATCGCGAGCAAGGAAGACCTCACCAAGATCACGAACTTCAATATCTCGGTGGGCATCACGACCAAGTTCATGAATGCCGTGAAGGCGGACGGCAGCTACGACCTGCTGGATCCGTCCACCGGTCAGGTCACCGGTCAGGTGCGCGCGCGCGACGTGTGGGACAAGATGATCTTGGGTGCGTGGCGCACCGGCGAGCCGGGGGTGTTCTTCATCGACGAGGCGAACCGCTATAACCCGGTGCCGCACCTCGGCGCGTACGAGGCCACGAATCCATGTGGCGAGCAGCCGCTTTTGGCGTACGATGTGTGCAACCTTGGTTCGGTGAACGTCGGCCACTACGTCAAGCACGGCGACGTCGACTGGGAAGCGATGCGTCGCGATATCGCGCTCAGCACGCACTTCCTCGACAACATCATCGACGTCAACAAGTACCCACTGCCGGAAATCGATTCACTCTCGAAGCGCATCCGTCGTATCGGCCTCGGCGTGATGGGCTTTGCCGACATGCTTGTGCGTCTGGGCATTCCGTATGACAGTGCGGAAGGCGTGGAGATGGGCCGCAGGGTCATGGAGTTCCTCGACGTCGAAGGCAAGAAGGAGAGCGAGCGACTGGCGAAGGATCGTGGGGCGTTCCCCGAGTGGGCACGGTCCATCTGGGGCCCCGACGAAACGTGCGCGCGCGACGAGCAGGGTGAGCGTATCCGCCCCATGCAGCTGCTGCGCAATTGCAACGTGACCACCGTGGCGCCCACCGGCACGATCTCCATCATCGCCGGTTGCTCGAGCGGACTGGAGCCGTTGTTCGCGGTGGCGTTCATGCGCAATCAGGCCGGTGTGATGATGCCCGACGTGAACGAAGACTTCGTGGCCATCGCCAAGACCGAAGGATGGTACAGCGATGAGCTCATGGAGCGCATCGCCAAGACGGGCACCGTGAAGCACGCTGATGTGCCGGCCAAGTGGCAGGCGGTGTTCAACACGGCGAACAACATCGCGCCCGTATTTCACATTCAGATGCAGGCGGCGTTTCAGCAGCACTGTGACTCGGCGATCTCGAAGACCACCAACTTCGGCTACGCGGCCACGCAGGACGATGTGCGCGCGATCTACGAGATGGCGTATGACATGAAGTGCAAGGGCGTCACGGTGTACCGCGACGGCTCACGCGACAATCAGGTGTTGAGCACCGGTGCCACGCACGCCGCCGCGGCTAAGCGCGACGATGCGAAGGCCGCGGGAACTCCTGATGGCGCGAAGAGCGAGAAGGGCGCGCCCGACGCAACGGTGGCGCTCAAGCGGGAGATCGGTGAACTGCAAGGCACGATGGCCGAGTTGCAGAACGAACTCGATCGTACCAAGAAGGCGCTGTTCAGCGCGGAAGCGGAGAGTGCGAGCCGTCGAGGCAAGCGCTCGCGTCCGGAGGTCATGCGCGGCACGACGATTCGCAAGGAGACACCGCTGGGCGTGATGTTCGTGAACATCACGGAAGACGAGAAGGGACAGCCGTTCGAAGTGTTCCTGAATCTCGGGAAGGCTGGTGGGTCGGCGATGGCCGACGCGGAAGCGATCGGTCGCTTGATCTCGCTGGCGCTACGCAGCGGGATCTCGCTACAGGAAATCCATCGTCAGCTGCGCGGTATTTCGAGCGACCGCGCGGTGGGCCTCGGCCCCAACAAGGTGTTGTCGCTGCCCGATGCGGTGGGTATCGCGCTGGAACAATGGTGGCGAGAAAAGCAGGGCGTGCAGACGGACCTGCTGGCTGGCGGCGCGATGGCTGGTGCGCCGAGTCCGGTGAGCGCTATGATGCCGCCGATGCTCACGCCAGCCGCGGGTGTGCCGATCACGCGTCCGCCAATTTCGAACGGGGCGGAGCAGCTGCAGCCGATCGAATTCGGATCAGGTCACGGCGAAGTGTTCATGGGCACGTGCCCGGACTGCGGGAGTCAGTTGGAGTTCGCAGAAGGGTGTGTGAAGTGCCATGTGTGCGGGTTTAGTGAGTGCGGGTGAGGGGGCCTAGCTGTGTGTCGGGACGGAGAAGTTTCTTGACAGACGGATCAACGGGTATCGGCATGGCGCCGATACCCGTTCGTCGGTGATGATCCTGTTGGTGCGTGCTCGCCTGCGCGCGCATCACTCGGGCGCCGAATGTACGGCGGTACACTCGGCTATATCCGTGGGTGCCGTCTATCGTTTGGCTCGCGATTGAACGAGCACGTGGCACGGTGACGATTGGCATTTCGCGTGCTCCCTACAGCCTAACGCGGAGTTGGCATCCAGCGATGGCATCCAGCGATGGCGGTCCAGCCTATCCTTGTGCGTTAATGGCTTGAAGCTGCAATTTAGCCCTCGGCGAACAATCCGTGAACAATCGGCGGTCGAGCGCATCCGGCCCCAACACCCCGCGCCGTCATCTTCGGAGATCGCTCCACCGGCATGTGGTCAGTGATATCAGTAACGTGCGATCATTCCCGGCTCGATACGCCGAAAGAGTTTGGAACGAATTGGTATGTCACTTTCACCATCAAGTACACGACGGCCTTGATCGGCGGCTTCTCCGAGCCACCGAACATGGAATGGAACGAAGTCATCATGAACGTCGACTTCGAGAAGAAAGAGTATTGGGACTTGTCGGGAGATTTCTACACGCAGAAGCCCGAGAGTCCAACCATGGCCGTGTGGGCGCAGCGGTACTTCCGCGCCTCTCTGCACGCGCACAATCTGCCGTTTCGTAACTCGTTCGGCACACAAAAAGGCCATTCGAAGCTCTTCGACAAAAAGGGCGCGCCGGTCACCGCGAAAATGCTCGGTACCCACGTGGGCGAGCCGGCGCAGAACAAAGCCGTTCAAGACTATCTAAAAAAGCACGATGGGATTCTGGAGATTCAGGTGCACGACATCCCGAACATTCTGAAGGCTGGGCCTGGCAAGCAGAAAAACCTCGAGCGCGTGCTGATTTTTGACTGTGGTGTGACGGGTATTGGTCCACGCGTCAAGGCATTTCAGCACATCAAGATGGACTCGACGAAGCCGCCGCAGACGTGGACTTATACGTTTCAGACGACGGGACTCGCGCCCGGCGTGAAGACGTCGGGGATGAAGAAGGTGGCGGATCCCACGCCGAAGGGTGACTTGCTGCCGACCGGCGGTATCTGGTAGTCTGTGGCGGTCGATGCGACGCCATGAGGTCTTGGAGGCCGTCGCGTTATCTCGGTGATGCCGCCACGGCAACCGTCGCTCCACTCGCCGCTCGCGTGACCGCGTCGATGACCATACCTGGCGTCAGTACGGCAGGCAGAATCTCCGGCGCGCGCGTGTTGCCCGACGGATACACCACGTACAGCGGCACGCCACTGCGACCCAACGAGGCAAGCACCGCGGTGATCTCGGCGTCGCGTGAGGTCCAGTCTGCGCGCAGCAGCACCGCGTTTGCATCTACGAAGGCACGCTCCACCGCGTCGGTGTGCAGCGCCACGCGTTCGTTGATCTGACAGCTCAGACACCACGCCGCCGTAAAGTCCACGAACACCACGCGACCCGAATCCCGTGCCGACGCCACGCGGGCAGCAGACCACGTCTCCCACCCCGCTGGCGCCGCCGCGGCGCCTACCGGTGTCGAGGGTTGCGATGCAATCGCCACGCCTCCGGCGGCGATCGTGCCGACCAGCAACACCAATCCCATCAGACTGCCGCGAGCACGACCGGCATACTGCGCACGTCCAGCCATCCAACCGGTGAGTGACACGCCAACGGCAAACAGCAGCGCCAACGCCACCTGGTCGGAGCCGGCCTGACGGCCCAACACCCACAACAACCAGACCACGGTTGCATAGAGCGGAAACGCCAGCAGCTGCTTCAGTGTCTCGAGCCACGGACCGGGACGCGGCAGCTTGCGCAGCAGCGCCGGGCTGCTGGCAAACAGGATGTACGGTGCGGCGAGGCCGAGTCCGAGAGACGTGAACACCGCCATCCCGATGGCGGCGTGTTGTGTGAGTGCGTAACCCAGTGCGGCACCCATGAACGGCGCCGTGCAGGGCGTTGCCACCACCACGGCCAACAGACCGGTCAGGAATGAATCGCTGTATCGCTCGCCCGCGCCTACCGCACCCAGTCGCGTGAGGCTCATTCCCATCGTGAAAACACCGCTCAGATTCAGCGCAAGGGCGAACACGACCAGCGCCATCACGGTGACAACAGCCGGCGACTGCAGTTGAAAGCCCCAGCCAAGCTGTGCGCCGCCAGCGCGCAGCGCCAACAGCACGCCCGCGAGTGCCCAGAACGTGGTCAGCACGCCGGCGGTGAACACCATGGCGTGACGACGTCCAATCGCGCCACCGTCGTTGTCACCGCCGCGTTCCACGAACGCGAGAATCTTGATCGACAGTACGGGAAACACACACGGCATCAGGTTGAGGACCAACCCGCCCACAAACGCGAGCAACAGCGCAAGCGCCACACCCATATCGGCCCCGGCAGCTACGTCGGTCTGTGTTGCGGCGCTGGTGCGCGCCCGTGTCGACGCTGCCATGATGGCACCGCCACTCGTTATGGCACCGGATGCATCGACCAGCGCCAGCAGGCGCGACGCGATCGCCGGTGGCTTTCGCTGTAGTGGTAGTGTGAGTTGCACACCACTGGTCGGCGCGTTTACATCATTCAGCAGCACACCGGTGAATGCGGTCACCGAGTCACTCAAGTGTTTATCGGCTGTGAGCGACAGCACCACGGTGTCGCCTATCCACGCAACGCGTTGCACCGCTTCGTGCGCGAGCACCCCCGTGGAGTCGGGGATCAGGTACGGCTTGGGCAGCCCGCGCTTGGCACTCGCGATGGTACTGATTGCCCCGCCACTCACGGAAGCCGTTGGCCCGGTGGCCGAACCCGGCGCGTAGGCCCACACGACGATGCGTGCACCATCGCGCCACGCCGACGTAGTCCACCCACGTCCATCCTGAACCAGCCGCGCGCGTGTGTTCGCGATCGCCGACGCAAACGTGGACGGCACCGGCTGTGCCAGCGATTGCGCTTTCCATTCAACGTGTCCGCTGGCCGGAAGACACACATCTGCACACACCAGAAAGTCGACGTCGGCCGCCACCGTCAGTGCCGTCCCAACCGGAACGGCGGCGGAGACGGAGACATCGGCCAGTACGTACAGTTCCCCTTCGTAGCCGTAGCTCATGAGCGGCGGCTGCGGCAGCACGTGGGGGGCGGGGAACCGTAGCGCCGATACCGTTACACCCGCCGGCAACGTCCACTGGGCGGCGAGCGGCAAGCCCGCGTCGCCCGGATTGGTCCAGTACGTGTGCCATCCCTTCTCCATCGTGATACGCAGCGCGACCGTGGTCGTGGCACCGGGACGAAGCCCGGTCGACTCGGCCAGCAGGCTCAGCTCGCTGTTGGGAGTCAGGTCCTGTTTCTGCACTGACTGGGAGCGCAGCGATGCGGGTCGCGACAGCGCCACGAGCGACAGCACGCCAAGTACGAGAGAGCGACGGAGCATAGGATTCCAGTAACCTGGGACGGTAGGGCGATGTGGTGCGAGGCGCGGCAATAGACCCGCCAGTCTTGCCACATGTAGTCTACTCAGTGCTCCACAGTTCCCGGCCACGCCAGCTCCAGAAGCGCGCGTCATACCACCTCCGCCTCACGCCCTCCGACTGGTGGAACTAACGCGGAGCGTCGTGTCTATCTCGACAAGTTGGGGAGCGGTCATTCATGACGATGCCGCCCTCGCTGGCAACTCGTCACCTTCTACTCCCTCCGTTCATGATCCGCAGCTCGTGGTCCACCCGTGCCCTGCGTTGGACCGTCGTCCCGCTCGCGATAGCCGTCGCTACTCCAGTCGTGTCAACCGTCGCGCACGCCCAGTCACCGTCTGTGCTCGGCCCCGTCGACGGCAAAGCGATGGAGCCCACCGACATCGAGCGCGTCGCCGTCGGGGGTATGGCACCAGACTTCACGCTCGCCAAGTTCGGCGGCGGCACCACCACGCTTTCATCGATGCGCAGCAAAAAGAACGTCGTGTTGGTGTTCTACCGTGGCTATTGGTGTCCGTACTGCATCACGCAGCTCAAGGAAATGCGTGCGCTGTTGTCCGACGAATTGAAGAAGGACACCGAGATGTTGGTCGTATCGATCGACGACGACAAAGGGACGCAGGCGGCGGTGACACGGATCGGTGCCGACGGGATGCCACCGGACTTTACGTTTTTGTCCGATCCGGATCACACGGTCATCGGACGATACGGGGTGATGAATCCCGCCGGCAGCCGTCGCGGCATTCCGCATCCAGCCACGTACGTGATCGACAAGAAGGGTGTCGTGCGGTGGCGCGATGTCCAGACCGATTACAAGATCCGCCCCACCAACGCGGCCGTACTGAACGCGGTCAAAGCGATCCACTAACCAGCATTCCCTCAGGCGAAGGCGAATCAGATGCGATGGGCTCTGGCCGTCGTGGTATCCAGCATGGTGGGCGGCGCGCTCGCGCTTGACACGTACCGTCCGGCGCCCGACTGGAAGAACATAAGCTGGCTGAATGCGCCCGGCCCGGTCACCCTGGCGTCGCTGAAAGGACGGGTGGTGCTGCTGAACTTCTGGGTGTTCACCTGCTACAACTGCACCAACACCATTCCCTCGCTGCGCGCGCTGGACGGCGCGTATCGCGAACGGGGGCTCACGATCATTGGCATTCACACCCCTGAGTTCCCGCCGTACGCGGGAGAACACGATCGCCACAACGTGGCGAAGGCGCTCGCGAAGTACAAAGTGACATGGCCGATCGCGCAGGACAACGATCGGGCAAGCTGGAATCTGTATGCCATTCAATACTGGCCCAGCTTCGTGCTGATCGACAAACAGGGTCGCGTACGATACGAAGGGTACGGCGAATTTCACGAGGGCGATCGATGGCACGCCGAATGGGATCGGCGAATCAGGACCCTGTTGGCTGAGTGATGCTGCGTCGACCTTCAAACCGTTTTCTGGAGCCTTCGTGATGCGAAATCGTAGCGTGCTGATGTCGGCGGTGTTGGTGTTGGCGGTGTTGATGTCGGCCTGCAACAGCGCCGAGCCTCCGATGGCTCCGAATGCACAGGAAGTCGGTTCCGATATGGCGCCGCCCGCGGGACCGACAACCAACGGCACGTGGCGCCGGACGGGTTACAGTGTGACCGGCACGGTCGCATTGACCACCGCGAACGGAACGGCGCAACTTTCGTTCTCCTCCGATTTTTCCATTGCGCAAACGCCGGGCCCGGTCGTGTACCTCAATACCACCAACAATCCCAATACCGGTCAGCCGCTACGCATTGGGGCATTACGCTCGCGCACGGGAGCACAGACGTACACGTTTCAGATTCCACCCGGTGTGCGGTATACGTGGGTGATCGTCTGGTGCGACCCGTTCAATGTCGCCATGGCCGAAGCCCCGATCGCGCCGACGCCGTAGGCGCGAGTCGTGCGCGTCAATCGGTGCGACGCTTCATGCGCGAGAAGGGATAGCTGTTGCAGCCCGAGCGCGGCGATGCACGGACGGCGGTCGGTGCTGATTCCGCGGCCGCTCGCGATGGAGCATCGTAGGCGGTGAAACAGAATGCCCACGTGTACGGCGACATGTTGGCGAGTGGCATCCAATCAATTCGCGTCCATCGCATTGGCGCAGTTGGATTGCCGGGCGCGTTGCGAGCGACGACGTATTGTGAGTCGGCATGCCAGGCCACGATGTCGTACGCCGCGGTTGCCCCATGGCGCCATGTTTCGGTGGTGATCTGATACACACCGCCGTAATCATCTTCAAACGCGCCGAGTATATCGCCGGGCGGCATACCGGTTGGCGCCGCGTTGAACGTTGCGCGCGCCGTCACGCACCCGGACGCACTGATGATCAATGCCAGGGCGATCGCGGTAGGTGGAACATGGTGTGACATGGGATGCTACTGGTCTGCGGGCGGCTTTGGGGCTTTACGGGGATGCGCCGCCGAGTGGAGATACAGCGACTCGACTTTCGCGCGCGCCCAAGGCGTCTTGCGCAAGAACTTGAGCGACGAGTTCACGCTCGGATCATGCGTAAAGCTTCGGATCTCGATGCGCTCGCCGAGTCCGTCCCACCCGTAGCGCTCGACGAGATGCTCGACCATCGCCTTGAGGGTGACGCCGTGCAGGGGATCGACGGGGCGCGGCTCAGTCATCGGCGTGGGCGGCGGAGGGAGGTCGAGGATCGCATGACGGGGCAATCTAGTCGAGCAACGCGCGCGCGGATGCATGGCGATGCCGACGTCATCGGGCGTGCCGACGCCGAAGCGCTCCCCACGGATATTGGGGGACATCGCGATTCCGTCCAGTGAGCGTCTGGAGACGATGCCGAAATTCACGGCCGACCAGTGACTTGACGAAATGCGTGGGCTCGACGGCATTGACGTGCGCGACCGCCGACATCATTTGCGTCGCTATCCGCACGGTATGGTGGCGGCCGATGTGGTCACGCCTATGTATTCTTTCGCTTCGTGGTATCCGAGAACGCAGGCGGCGGCCACGGGCGTGGCGAGGGGGGTAGCCACGGTGTTGATGCGGCGCGGGGACGTGGTGCACGTGTTCGACGAACGTCCCGTCGAACCGACGGGGGAGCTGTGTCGCTTGCGGTGATGTGTCCTTCGCGCGGCACGACGCTCGCGGTCGTCGTGATTGTGTGAACTACGGCCGTGGCGTCCACGCGAGCCCACGCACGTCGGCCATGGCCGTGCTGCCCGTTTGCTCGGTATCCTGCATCAGACCTACGGCAACGACGGCGCGCGGCTTTCCGCCCCAGATTCGCTGATAGTCACTGAACGGATCGAGTTCGGTCTCCATCCACAACGACGAAGAGACGTCCGACGCAAGGCGGATCACATGCAGCGCGCGCGACTGAAAGCTGGGCCGGTGGTAGCCCGACGGTTCCGCCGCACCGGACGAGTAAAACAGTGTGCGCGGCGTCCGCTCGAACGGCCCCTGCATGGCGAACACGACAAACACCCGCAGCGCGGCATCGTCCGTAGCGGCCGCCCGCAGATCGGCGCCCCGGGGAGCGACCAGCACGCGCCACGAGACGGCGAGTCGCGTGGCCGATGGCGCGACCGGGGCGGCAAGCCGGTTGACGAACCATCCCGCCCGCCCCGTTCCGGCGAGCCGCACGAACCGTGTGTCGGCCGAATCGAGCACCGTGGCCACCGGGGAACGCTGACGCCGCACCGGAATCGCGGTCCACGCCGGCGGCAGCCCGCCCCCAACCTGGACGGCGCGAAGGCCAAGCAGGTCGACCGGTTCCACCATGATCATGGCGGCGAGGAGGAGTGAGCACCCACCGATCGATGGTCGATTCATGCGTTGGCGTGGGTTCGAAGGGTCGTGCTGGCGATCGTGGTGTGCGCACGGTAACACATCGGTGAAGCCCGATTGTGCAATGCTTGACGGGTGCGGCGTCGTACCGGTAGCGTAGGCAAAGACGATTGTCACCTCAATGAGACGCATCGATGAAGACACGATCGGCCTGGGCGCTTCGCGGCGCTGCAATTTCTTCGCTCCTCATCGCGATCGCGCACACGGCCGAAGCGTGTTCGCTGGCGGCACCGTGGGGAATCAACGACCCGCTCATGATCGCGTTCCTCGGGTCGCCGTTGGCCGACACGGTAGTCGCGGGCAACGGACTGCGTACCCCGGTCGTCGCGATGGGGCATTCGGGATCGGGGGCGCCCCGTACGGCTTTCGGACAGCGCGTGCGCGTTGACCGTCTGGGCGATCGCGCACGGAGGGCCTTGCCGCGTGACACGCGTGAGGTGGTGCTCGTGCCATGGGACTATGCCGCTGACTGTCGGCCGGTGGCATGGGGACGGAGCGCACGCTGGCTGCCGGATTCGCTCCGAGGCCTGTTCCGTGCACGGTTGCGTCCGCAGGCACAGTGGGCGCAGGGCGTTCCCACCTTCGATGTCACTGGCACCCAGTTCCAACCGTACCGCGATATCGCCGAGGGTACGAACACCGTTGACGGTGTGTATTCGCGAGCGCCTCGGCTTAGCGCGCGGTCGCTGTTGCTCTTCTACGACGGGTTGCCGCCGCAGGCTCGCGACCCCGATACGCTCGCGGCGATGCAGTGGATGGCGCGTGTGAAGGCCGACACCACGCTCGCCGGCCGCTACCCGGTCACCGAGTTTGTCTACCTCGCGCGTACGCAGTTCGCAACGGCACGGGCACGGGCGGTGCGCGTCCCGGTCGCTGGCACCTTTCGCCTGAACGTCACGCTCGACACGTTGCCACCGCGCACGCTGTTTCTCCGCGTGGCGGCCACCGTGTCGTCGATGCAGGGTTCGATGCGAGGCATCCCCGATACGGCACGGGTTCCTCGCGTTCCCGAGGGGTACTATGTGAGCGCGACGGCCGCCGTCACGCTCGAGGGGCTCGCGGCCACGTGTCATATGTTCGATCGGGCGACGATTGCCTATGTCGACCTCGATTGGCACGGGCCGATGCCGGCCGACGGCATCGGTGAATGGAAGGGTGGCATCGATGCACGCTTGTTCAACGCGCTCTTCTCGGCCGATGAACTCGACCGTTGGCAAGCACGACGGCGCGCCGCGTCGGCCGAGAGAGCCGATTCCCTGCGCGCGTTGCCGGATTCCATTCGCGCCCGCGTCCGTGATGCACCGTTCATATTTATTCCGAATCGGCCGCTACGCGTGATTCAGGAGGCAGGACGGCCGATGCGCATTGAGGGGGCGATGATTCTCCCGCTGATGGGCGAACTGCAGATTCGTGGTGAGCGATTCTCACGAGACTCGTTGCCCTGCTTCGACTGAACGCGCCGGCGGCACCTGACCTATTGCTCGGCTCGCTCTGCTCGCGGTCTCTGATTCACGTCCCGGCTTTCCGCCCACGTCCGCCGTCTCGATGGAGTGAGTATGCAGCGTATTCAGGTTCAGGGTGTCCACCACATCACCGTCGTGGGCTCGACACGTCAGTCCGCCATCGACTTCTGGCAGGGCGTGCTGGGGATGCCCTTCATCTTCGAGCAGCCCAATCTTGGGCTTGAGGCCGAAAATCATCTGTACTTCGATCCGGGCGACGGACGCCTGATTACGGTGTTCACGAACGACTCGCACGCCGACGCGGGACGCGCGGCCCCGCGCGAAGTCGGGTGCGTGGAGCACCTCGCGTTCAACGTGTCACGTGCCACGTTTCAACAGGCGCCGGCGCGGCTCGAGCAACGCGGTATCTCGTTCATTCAGCGGGATCGCGGCTTCATGGATTCCATCTATCTGCGGGATCCGAACGGACTGAAAGTCGAGCTCGCATGCTACAAGTTCGAAACGCCACCTGGCTTTCGCGACGCCGACGTGCTGATGGCCGCGTATCGGCTTCGGCTTGCACGAGGGGATCATCACATCGATGCGGGGCACGTGGCGGACGCGATCGAGCAGTTGCTGGCCACGCGCGACCGGCTGGAGTGACACCGCCAGGCGAAGCGAAACGATCCGCCCGCCACGCCGTACGATCCTTATAGCCCTGCCGAACCGACTGGGCGGTGATAGACTTTCTGTATCGTTGAACCGCACGTTCTCTCCACCCGACACCCGCGAATCCGCATGCACGCTCTTCCCATCCGCGCCGTGCTGGCCGTGGCCGCCGCCTCGGCCTTTGCCGCCTGCGCCCCACGAACGCCAGTCACCGCGCCGTCGCCCGCGCGCGATCCTCGTAACAACCTGAAGGCCGGTCTGTTCGACGCGGCTGAATACACGTCGAATCTCAAGATCGTGGCCAAGGCCGTGTCGCCGAAGGGGTTCCTCGGCGAAACCAACTCCGACCTGGCGTTCACCGGCAACTACGTTATTCAGGGCAATTACAACGGCCCCGTGGTGTGGGACATCAGCAACCCGTCGGCGCCGAAGCTGGTGGTGGCGTACGAGTGCCCGGCGTCGCAGAACGATGTGAGCGTGTACAAGAATCTGATGTTCATGTCGGCCGAAGCCATGAACGGCCGCATCGACTGCAAGCCCGGTGGTGTGAAGGATGTCGTGAGCAAGGATCGCATCCGTGGCGTGCGCATCTTCGACATCACGAACATCCGTGAGCCGAAGCTGGTGGCCAATGTGCAGACGTGCCGCGGTTCACACACGCACACCGTGCTCGAAGATCCGAAGGACAAGAACAACGTGTACATCTATGTATCGGGTTCGTCGGGTATCCGTCCGGCCGGTGAGATGGCGGAGTGCGTCGCGGCGCCGAGCGGCGAGGCGAACTCGTCGCGGTTGCGGATCGAAATCATCAAGGTGCCGCTCGCCAACCCGGCCGCGGCGGCGGTAGTCGGTCGCGCAAACATCTTCGCCGGCCTGGGCGCGGCGAAGAGCCACGGTGCATCGGCGGCCGACAAGGCCGACATGGATGCGGCCAAGGCAAAGGGCGCGTTTACGATCATGATTCCGGCCATGAAGGAAGAAGTCGTTCTGCCAAATCAGTTCGTGAAGCCGGTGCTGGACAGCATCATGAAAGCGCGTGGTGCGACGGTGGCGACGGCGGCGGATACCGCGGCAGCGCGCCCGGTGGTCAACGCCTTCGTGACGCGTATGCTCGCCGCGCAGGGGATGGACAAGCCGCCGGCGGCGGCGACGTCGGTGAACGAAGGCTCGCAGTGCCACGACATCACGGTGTACCCAGCGCTCGGACTGGCGGGTGGCGCTTGCGAAGGGCACGGCCTCCTGCTTGACATCAGCAACCCGGTGGCGCCCGTACGTCTGGACGCGGTCGCCGACTCAAACTTCGCCTACTGGCACTCGGCCACGTTCAACAACGACGGCACGAAGATGCTGTTCAGCGACGAGTGGGGTGGTGGTGGTTCGCCCAAGTGCCGTGCGCTCGACAAGCCGGAGTGGGGCGCCAACGCGATCTTCGCGATCGTGAACAAGAAGCTCGTGTTCCAAAGCTATTACAAGATTCCCACGTACCAGACCAAGAACGAAAACTGCGTCGCGCACAACGGCTCACTGATTCCGATCCCCGGTCGTGACGTGATGGTGCAGTCGTGGTATCAAGGTGGCATCTCGGTGTTCGACTGGACCGATGGCGCACACCCGAAGGAGATCGCGAGCTTCGACCGCGGTCCAGTGGACAGCACGCGCATGGAGATGGGTGGTTCGTGGTCCGTGTACTGGTACAACGGCAACATTGTAAGCTCGGAAATCGCGCGCGGTATGGACGTGGCACAGTTGGTGCCGAGTGAGTTCATCTCGCAGAACGAGATCGATGCGGCCAACACGGTGAAATGGGATTACCTGAACGCGCAGGGACAGCCGAAGATCTCGTGGCCGCCCAGCTTTGCGCTGGCGAAGGCGTACACCGATCAGCTGGAGCGAAAGGGGTGTGTCGCGCCAGCCAAGATCAGTGACATCCGGTCGCAGATCGCGAACGCCGAGAAGTCGAACGGCGCGGCGCGGAACGGCGCGCTGAGCAAGCTCGTGACCGATGTAGAAGGCAGCCGAAGCTGCGATCAGGCGAAGGTGGACCTGTTGAAGAAGGCGCTGCAGGATCTGCAGGCTCTGGCGATGTAATCGCTGGTATTGCTGGACCACGGTGGCCGCTGCTTGCTCGACAAGCGGCGGCCACCGTCGCATGTTCGAGCCATGAATTCTCCTTGTCTCGTATCCCGCGTGGTCGTCGCCAGTGCGCTTGCTGCCACGTGTGGACTCGCCGCCTGCTCTCCAAAGGCCGACGCCGCGACCGACAGCGCTCTCGTGGCGGCCGCTTCGGATACCTTTCCGTCGCAGGAAGGCCTGATCGATGTGCCCGGTGGCAAGGTGTGGTATCGCAAGATCGGCAACGGTCCCGGCATCCCGCTGCTGGCGATGCACGGTGGTCCCGGTGGCACATCCTGTAGCTTCGAGGTGCTGGCGCCACTGGCCAGCGAGCGGCCGATCATCTTTTACGATCAGTTGGGCTCCGGCCGATCCGAGCATCCGACCGACACGACGCTCTGGAACTTTCCGCGCTTCGTGCAGGAAGTGGACGCCGTACGCCGCGCGCTCAAGCTCGACAGCATCCACCTGCTTGGTCACTCGTGGGGCGGTTCGCTGGCGGCCGAATACATGATTGCCACCAAGCCTACTGGGGTGAAGTCGGTGATCTTCAGCAGTCCGCTCATCTCGACGCCGCGGTGGATCGCCGACGCCGACAGTCTGCGCGACCAGCTCCCGGAATCGATTCAGAAGGTGCTCGACGAAAACGAAAAGGCGGGCACGCTGAATTCACCGGCGTATGCCGCGGCCACGGATTCGTTCTACGCGCGACACGTGAAGCGGCTGCCGACGGCGGCGCTCGCTCGCTGTTCTGGCGTGAGGGGGAACGACACGATCTACCGTCAGATGTGGGGACCCACCGAGTTCCTGTCGAATGGCTCGCTGAAGTCATGGACGCGCTCAGCGGATATGGACGAGATTACCGCGCCGACGTTATTCATCGCGGGCGAGTTCGATGAAGCGCGCCCGACCACACTCGAGGAATTCCGCAAGACGATGCGTGACGCCCGGCTGGTGGTGATTCCGGGCGGAGCGCACGCGGCCATGCGTGAGAAGCCGGCGGAGTACGTCGCGGCAGTGCGAGCGTTCCTGGCCGAGGTCGAGAAGCCGAAGCGATAGCCTCTTGCCGGCCGCGTGTGTCGGCGTTTCGCGCACGGTTGCCTTACACCCCCTCGGAGCACGCATGCGCCTGATGTTTGGTCTCACGGCCGCCGTGGCCCTCGCCGGTTCCGGCGGCGTTGCCGGACGGGCCCGACCGGTCGCCGTCGCTTCTCCTGTGGCGACAGTGGCACCGGTCGCCGATGAGCACGCCAATCACGAGACGTCGTCGATGCTCGTCGGCGTGGGCTCCATGATGCCGGGAACAACATTTGCGCAGCAGCCCGGAGGGATCTCGGCATCGGCCGCCGCCGCGGGCGTCCGATCAGGATCGCGGCGGCGATCGGACAGGTTACGCCGGCGATTGGCACGCGCATTCTGAACGCGGTGTCGAAGTGCGGTAGTCTGTCACTGCCGTCGGCCGTGCCGAAGTACGGCATCGTGGGCTTCGGCTGGGGTTGTGGACGGTCGTCCTGGCACGCGACCATGGGGCCGGTAGTGGGCTTGCACGGTGGCAACGCCGCGCGCATGAATGCGACCATTCCAACCGCCGACTCGACGCTGAACTCCCTCGGCAAGTCGTACGAGACGCCCATTCTCGAAGGCGCGGGGCAGGGCTGTCTTCGCGGGCAGGACGGCAGTACGCCGAACACCGCCGCCGCGGTGTGGCCGAGAACGGTCGCGTTCTTCCGCGCGAAGTTGGGGCGGTAGTTCGCGTGGAATGTGCGCTCGTGATTTGTGCTAGCGGCCATGCTGTCCAGCGATCATGACGAGCGCCGTGACCAGAACTTTAAGGGCCGGTGTCGGACGACGACGTGGATGGCGGCTCGGGTCGCGCGTGCGTGGGCGGCGGCGGCGATCACCGAAATTCGCAGCGCCTGTGCGTGTGCCGGCGCCTGTGGTGGTGGCGTACGCGTTAGTCCCTCTCTCCATCGTCCATGTACCGGCGCGTGTGGCCGCGATGCGGCTGGTAAACGTGAGCGTCGCGCTGCCGCGCACGGTGCGGGTGCCCTGTTCGCCAGTCAGTGTGCACACGTAGGTGAGCGGCACCGGCGATTGTGTGAGTGGTCCACCGAAGGTGAGCGCTTCATCGGACGCGCCACCCCCGCGTTAATCGAACAGGATCACGCGTGCGACGCGTCCCACCTGCTCGAAAAACGCGACGTACTCGGGCGGCTCTCACGCGAGCTCGAGGTGCGAGACGAGGCCGTGCCTGAACAGCAGGCGTGACCGCACCGTTGCCAACGACCAAATCCGCAATGTGTAGGCCGGCATTGTATGCATATCGGAGCTCCGACCGCACGACTGGCACGGTTGTTGTTTGCTGAACCGGCGCGTCCAGCAGGTCGCGCGTCATCGCCACGCAAATCGCTTCGGCGCGCGACGAGACGGCAAGCCCGCGATACCGCTACCTGACGGACCGCCGCACGGTGTCGGCCGAGAGCGACCGCCGCTGCGCGACCGCTGAGAGCGAACACCGGGGCGGAAAGGTCCTCGACGAGCAACGTCAGCACCTGGCGTTCACGCAGTTTGAGGGTTTGCGGCATCTGCCAAGATGCCATCGCGATGGACGGTGCCCCCCGCGGGCGCGATATTCCCGAATCTGCTCTCGCTCCTCTCTCAGCCCAGCACACTATGATCCGTTTCGTTCGCTTCGCTCTCGTGGCACTCGTGCTGCTGGCCGTCGGATTGATGGGCTATGGAGCCATGAAGAACCCCGAGCAGGGGCCGCTGAATGCTGCCGCGCGCACCGGCGTACCAGGTCAGTTCGTGGCACTCTCGGGCGGTGTGACGCACTACGACATTTCCGGTCCGGACACGGGGCGCGTGGTAGTGCTGGTGCACGGCTTTTCGGTGCCATCCTACATCTGGGATTCCACGTCGACGGCGCTCAGCGCGGCCGGCTATCGCGTGATCCGCTACGATCTGTTCGGTCGCGGGTGGTCCGACCGTCCGGATGCGGCGTACGACGGCGCGATGTACGACGCGCAGCTCGGTGAACTGTTGGACTCGCTGCGCATCACGCAACCGATCGACTTGGTTGGGCTCTCGTTCGGCGGCTTCGTGACGTCGCACTACGTGGTCGGACATGCGGCACGCGTGCGCACGCTCACGATGATCGATCCGGCAAGTTCGGCGCGGGTGCTGCCCGGCTTTCTGTCGTGGCCGATGGTGGGCCCGTGGATCTGGCAGACCACGCAGGTGCCGGGTATGGCCGAGGGGCAGGCATCGGACTTTCTACATCCGGAGCAGTTCCCCACGTGGGCCGAGCAGTACCGGCCGCAGATGCGGTACGACGGATTCGGTCGGGCGCTGCTGCGCAGTGCGGTTACGATGAGCCGCACGGATTTCGGCGCGCTGTTTGCCGCGGCGGGGAAGACGGGCGTCCCCGCGTTGCTGGTGTGGGGCAAGCAGGATCAGACGGTGCCGATCGCGCTGTCCGAGGTGGCACGAAAGAACATGCCGTCGCTTGAGTTCTTTGCGGTGGACTCGGCGGGACATCTGCCGCACATCGAACAGTCGGCGTTGGTACATGCGAAGCTGCAGGAGTTCTTTCGCGCGCACCCGCGTGCCCTTCCGTGATCCCTGCTGATCCTTTCTGTTTCTTCTTCCGAGATGCTCGTGCTCCGCTTCCGTCGGCTCACCCACTCCGCGCTTCTGCTTGCTGCCGCTGTTCCGATGCTGGCGCTCTCACGCGTGGTGGTGGCCCAAGCCACGTTTCCGGGCGGCGCCGTGCAGGGACCGCGCTGGCGTCATATTGGACCGTTCCGCGCGGGCCGCACCAAGAGCGCCGTGGGGGTGCCGTCACAGCCGAATGTGTTCTACATGGCCCCCACCAATGGCGGCGTGTGGAAGAGCAACGACGCCGGACGCACGTGGAATCCCATTTTCGACGGCCAGAACACCGGATCGATTGGCGCGGTGGAAGTGGCGCCGTCCAATCCGAACGTCCTGTACGTGGGCAGCGGAGAAGGGCTGCAGCGGCCCGATCTGAGTACGGGTAATGGCGTGTATCGCTCGAACGACGCTGGTCGCTCCTGGACGCATCTGGGGCTCCGGGACGGCCAGCAGATTCCGCGCATCGCGATCGACCCCGCCAACCCCGAGCGGCTGTTCGTGGCGGTGTTGGGTCACCCATACGGCCCGAACACGGAGCGCGGTATCTATCGTTCGGTGAACGGCGGGCAGTCGTTCGAGCGTGTGCTCTACAAAGACGAGAACACCGGTGGCGCCGATGTCGTGCTGTCGCCGACCGATCCGAACACGGTGTACGCCGTGCTCTGGGAAGCACGGCAAGGGCCCTGGGAGAACGCGGCGTGGAGCGGACCGAACTCGGGGCTGTTCAAGAGCACCGACGGTGGCGCCACGTGGACCCAACTCGCGGGCGGATTACCCACCACCGCCGACGGGCTCGGACGATTCGGCATCGGTATCAGCCCCACGAACCCGCGGCGCATCTACGTGACGGCCACGGCCGGCGCCACGAGCGGTCTCTATCGGAGCGACGACGCCGGTGCGACTTGGACGCGGACCACGTCGGATAATCGTATTTTCGGACGCGGTGATGACTTCGCCGCCGTGACGGTAGACCCCCGCGATCCGAACACGCTGTACTCGATGAACGTGGTCGCGTGGAAGAGCACGGACGCGGGCGTGACCTGGAGCGCGTTCCGAGGAGCACCGGGGGGCGACGACTATCAGCGCCTGTGGATCAATCCGCTGGTGCCGACCACGATGCTGCTGGTGGCCGATCAGGGTGCGGTGGTTACGGTGAATGACGGCGAGACATGGAGCTCGTGGTACAATCAGGGCACAGCGCAGTTCTATCACGTGACCACCGACAACGCGTGGCCGTACCGCGTGTGCGGTGGGCAGCAGGAATCGGGCTCGGCCTGCGTGAGCAGTCGCGGCGACGACGGCAGTATCACCTCTCGTGATTGGCGCCCCGTTGGCGCGAGCGAGTACAGCTACGTGGCGCCCGACCCGCTCAATCCCGACATCGTGTATGGCGGCACCGTTTCGCGCTTCGATCGTCGTACGGGTCAGACGCAGAATGTGAGTCCGGCGATTGGGCGCGCGCGCGGTGCGGCCGGCAGCGGACCGGACTATTTCCGTGGCATCCGCACCATGCCGATTCTGTTTTCGCCGATCAATCCGCGGAAGCTGTATTACGGCACCAACGTGGTGTGGAGCACCGTGAACGGCGGCACCACGTGGAAGCGGCTCAGCGACGATCTCTCACGCGACACCTGGAGCGTGCCCGCCAGCGTGGGCAAGTATGCACGCACGCCGACCGCCACGCCCACGCAACGTGGTGTGGTGTATACGATCGCGCCAAGTTACGTCGACTCGAACACGCTGTGGGTCGGCACCGACGATGGCCTGATTCACCTCACGCGCAACGGTGGCGCCTCGTGGCGCAACGTGACCCCGTCGCAGATCAGTGCATGGTGGAAGGTGTCGATCATGGACGCGTCGCACTTCAGTGCCACCACGGCGTACGCGGCGGTGAATACGCTACGCCTCGATGATCTGCGGCCGCATATCTACCGCACGCGCGACGGTGGTAGCACGTGGACGGAGATCGTGAGCGGCATCGCGACGGATGCCCCGATCAACGTGGTGCGCGAGGATCCGAAGCGTCGTGGCCTGCTGTATGCTGGTAGCGAAACACAGGTATGGTTCTCGCTCGATGACGGCGATCATTGGCACTCGCTGCGCGCGAACATGCCGGCCATCTCGATCCGGGATCTTGTCATCAAGGACGATGACATTGCGGTAGGGACGCACGGTCGTGGTTTTTGGATGCTCGACAACGCGACGGCACTACGGCAATGGAATGAGAACACCGCCACGTCACCGGCGACGCTGTTCGCGCCGCCGGTCGCGACGCGCGTGCGCTACTCGATGTATACCGACACACCGGTGCCGCCCGATGAACCGCGAGCCGAGAATCCGCCTGATGGTGCGATGATCGACTACTACCTGTCGCGCGATGCGCAGTCGGTGTCGCTCGAGATTCTGAATGCGGCGGGCCGCGTCCTGCGCACGTTCGCCAGCACTGATCCCACGCCGCCGCCCGCCGACGCTGGCAACTGGCCGCGTTACTGGTTCCGACCCGCCACGGCACCGAGTACGAAGGCCGGGTTGCAGCGCGTCACCTGGGACTTGCACTACGCGCGACCGAGCGCCGAATGCTCTCTGCCGATCTCGGCAACGCCGTTCAACACGAAGTGCGAGCCCGAGGGGCCGTGGGTGATGCCGGGTGTGTATACCGCCCGCGTCACGGTCGATGGTGCCGTGCAGTCCCACAAATTCACCGTGCGTATGGACCCGCGGGTGAAGACGTCGCCTGCCGCGCTCAGGCAGCAGCACGATCTGTCGCTGGCGCTGTACGACGCGATGCGCGAAGCCGAGACGCTGGCCACCGAGGCTCGCTCGAGTGGACGTACCACGTTCGCCAGGCAGGATGCATTCGGCGGAGTGGGCGCGTCACATCAGGCCGTGATAGACGCCCTGCAGGAAAGCGACGCGCCGGCCACCGCGGTGATGGTGCAAATGGCGACGGCGCGATTGGCGGCCTATGCCGCGCTCAAGGCGCGGTGGGTGGCGAAGTAGCGGCGGCGCGTCCCGACGTTTTCGGCGGGGCGTATCCCGGCGGCGGTCCGTCGGGATGCATCCGGCACGCCGGCGGCTGC
The DNA here is from genome assembly GCF_046594945.1 of Gemmatimonas sp. Taxonomy (GTDB): domain Bacteria; phylum Gemmatimonadota; class Gemmatimonadetes; order Gemmatimonadales; family Gemmatimonadaceae; genus Gemmatimonas. Next base: position 32,444 of record NZ_JBKJRB010000173.1, read on the forward strand.
TCAACCGTGTACGTGAAGTTCGCAATGCGCCACGTGGACCCCACCTGTACGAGCGTGAGCAGATCGATACCGCAGTGCGACCACTTACCTTCGGCCCAGAGGTCGTAGGGCATCCACACGCTCGCGATCGTGCCGGCGACGCGCACGGTTGGATCGTAGCCGCGCTCGATGATCGGCGCGCGCTTGCCCGCGGCGCGCTGCGCCGCCACGGTGCGCACCGTGTAGGTCCCACCGCGACCGGTCTGTTCGCGAGCGGGGAAGAACTGGGCCTCGGGGAGCATGAGATCGGAAAGTGCGATCAGGTCGCCGCTGTTGATGTGACCGAGTGCCGAGTCGACGACGGCCATGACGATGGCGCGCCGGGCGTCGGTACGGGGTAGGTCGACGTTTGGCACGCGCGTGCGCGAGGTCGATGCGCAGCCGCTGAGCGTCAACGCCAACAGCAGTGTGGTAAAACGTGTACGCATGATCCGATAGGTAAAGGTGAGCCTAGCGGCGCGCGGCGCTTACGCCCGGCAGGCGACAGATGGGACAGTTCTGGAGGCGCGGCTCGACCTGGTAGGTCACCGTTACCGGCCCGCGAACGACGGTCATTTTCGCGATCGTGTCCGTGACCGTCACGGTGATGGTCAGTTTCGCCCCGGACACGCGACCGACGAACTGGGCCGGCATCGTCGGCCCGACCGCGACCGGAGACGCACGCAGTCGGAAGCTACCCGCGGCCGTGAATCGACCCTCGGAGTCCAGTGGCACGCGACCGGGGATATCGCCGAAGGTACAGCCGATATGCACGTGCGCGATCGTGTCGTTCACGAGCACGCCGGCGCTGTCGGCACCCCACGTGCCCGTCGCGAGACGCCCTTCCGACGGCGGCCCATTGCTGACGTCACCGCGACAGCCGGCGGCCACGATGAGCATCACCGGCAGTACCGAGATGATGGCGCGCGTTCGCACCACTACACGCGGCATCATCCCGGAGTCGGCGGCGCCACGAACCGCTGCGAACGCTGTTCATAGGCATGCGCCAACGCGAGCAGGCGCGCATCACTGCCAGGGAGTCCGACGAACGAGACATTGCCCGCCGGCAGGCCGTTCGCGCCGTAGCCGGCCGGCACCGAGACCTCGGGAAGCCCGAGCCAATTTCCGTAGCCGAGCGCCGTGCGCACGTCGGGCCACGGATCGGTCGCGGCTGGCGCTCCGAATGGCATCGTGGGGTACACCATGGCGTCGATTCGCTGCGCGGCGAATGAAGCCGCCAGCTGCGCAACGGCCTGCTCGCGCGAGCGCGCGAACGACTTGCTCGCGGCATCCTCCTCGTACGGCTGCACGATGAGCTGCTGCATGGCATCCCAGTCGGTGGGCAGCACGTCATAAAACGCACGGAAGGCCTCGAAGCCACGCTGCACGTTACGCGCAGCGTCCCCGCCTTGTCGGGCGAAGTAGCGCAGGAGTGCGTTGGCCGTGGGGGCCGGTGCGTTGTGGTTGGGCGCGACGTCGCCGCGAGCTTTGGCCAGGGTGGCGAACAGGTCGCGTACATTCGCACGATCCACGGTCGGCTCGAATGCTTGTACAACGGCACCGGCGCGGGTACAATCGTCGATCGCGCGGTCGAACACCGTGATACACTCAGCGGTCATCTGCACGCGGGGCATGTGCAATTCCACGTATCCGAGTCGGGCGCCACTGAGGGCGTCATCGCGTAGCGCACCGAGCCGTCCGCGGGTGTACGACGAGCGATCGGCGAGGCCATCGGACACATCGGGTCCCGCTATCGCCTCGAGCATGAGCGCGGCATCGGCGACGGTGCGCGCCAGTGGGCCGTGTGTATCGAGATACGGCCACGTGGGAATCACGCCAGTGCGTGGCACGAGCCCGAACGACGGCTTCATGCCCACCACGCCGGTGAACTGGGCGGGAATGCGATTCGATCCGCCATCGTCGGTGCCGAGGGCGGCGAACGCCATGCCGCAAGCCACGACCACGGCCGATCCCGCGCTGGATCCACCGGGTGTCCGCAATCCGGCGCGGTCGTGCGGGTTGCGCACCTGGCCCGTGAGTGAGCTGGTGCCATTGCCGCGATAAGCAAAATCGTCGGCAGCCGTTTTGCCGAGCAACACGGCACCGGCCGCGCGAAGCCGCTGCACTTCAAGCGCGTCGCGAGTAGCCGGCAGGGGGAAGAGGCGCGCCCACTCGGCACTCGATGCCGTCGTAGGCAGTCCTTTCATGTCGTAGATCGACTTGGCGAACATCGGAACGCCGTCGAGGGGGCTGAGCAATTCGCCACGTGGTGCGCGGGCATCGGAGGCGCGCGCTTCGGCGAGAGCGGTATCGGCCAGCTGATCGATCGCGCGTACCGCACCATTCCAGGCGCGACACCGTCTGAGCGCCTCCGTGGTCACCGCTACCGCGGAGAAATCACCACGAAGGCGTCCCGCCTGATACTGCATGATAGTGCCAGAAAGTGGATCGCTGACGCGCGCGGGCCAGCCAATCAGTGGCATCGCGAGCAAGGCGCTGAGTTGCGCGAGGGCTTCGCGGCGAGTGGGTGACATCGTGGACGTTACGGGAGGTCAACCGCGCGTTTGCCGAGCGGCGCAAACGACACGGCGGCCAGCCGAAAGTGCGCGAAGCCAAACGGAATGCCGATGATCGTGACGCAGTAGGCGATACCAGCAAGGACGTGCGAGATCCAGAGCCAGATACCGGCGAAGATGACCCAAAGGACGTTGGCCAGGCTTGTGCCCACGATCGGCGTTTCGCCCTGCGTCCGTGCGTCGACCAGCGTGCGGCCGAATGGCCACGCGGCGAAGCCGGCGATGCGGAAGGCTGCGACGGCGAACGGTATGCCGACTACGGTGATCGCGAGCAGCAGTCCAACCAGCACCCACGCGATACCGGCCACGAGGCCGCCGCCAACGAAGAACCAGAGGATGTTCAGCAGCAGAGTCATGGAATGGCTCGGAGTGAATGCTCATCGAGTACCGTACGAACTTTCCGCGCCAACGTCGATGCCGTGAAGGGTTTCTGCAGGAAGTCGACTTCTGCGTGCTGCACGCCGTGCCGAAGGACGGCGTCGTCCGTATACCCGCTCATGTACAGCACCGCAATCTGCGGCAATTGCTCCCGCAGCGCTTCGACCAGTGCCGGGCCGCTCAAGTGCGGCATAACGACATCGGTCACGAGCAACGCGATGTGTTTGTCGGTCGACGCCACGACCTCCAGCGCATCGACGCCGTCGCGTGCCGTCAGCACGTCGTATCCCAGCGCCTGCAATGCGCGCAACGCGAGGGCGCGGACACCGTGGTCGTCTTCGACCAGCAGAATCACTTCCGTGCCGCCGCGCACGCTGTCGCTGCCTACCTTGGCGATGGTGGACGTGGTGGTGGACACGGCTGGAAGATAGATCCCGAACGTCGAACCGTGGCCCACTTCACTGTACACGTGAATGCCACCACCACTCTGCTGCACGATGCCGAACACCATCGATAGACCAAGGCCCGTGCCTTTCCCTACGCCCTTGGTGGTGAAGAACGGCTCGAAGATGCGCGAGCGTACATCGGGCATCATGCCGGTTCCACTGTCGGTGATCCGCAGCATCACATACGGTCCGGGTGTCACACCCAACTGCATCCGACTGAACGTGTGATCTACCTCCACGTTCCCGGTCTCGATGCTGAGCATTCCCCCCGTCGGCATCGCGTCACGCGCATTCAGCGCGAGGTTCATGAGGATCTGATTCAATTGACTGGGGTCAGCGCGTACGGCCGCGACCTGCGAGTCGAGTATGGTTGACAGTGAGATATCTTCGCCGATCAGGCGACGCAGGAGTTTGGACGTTTCAAGCACGACCGCATTGACGTCGATCACCTCCGGCTGCAGCAGTGCTTGACGGCTGAAGGCGAGCAGCTGGCGCGTGAGGTCGGCGGCGCGATCGGCCGCATCGGAGATCTCCTGCACCGATTCCTGCACGTCCCGTGAGATATTGGGCAGCGATAGCAGCAGCCCGCTGTGACCGGTGATGATCGTGAGCAGATTGTTGAAGTCGTGCGCGATACCTCCAGCGAGCTGTCCGACCGCTTCCATCTTCTGCGACTGCTGCAGCTCCTGCTGCAGTTTATCCCGCTGCACCTCGGCCAGTTTACGGTCGGTGATGTCACGACTGATGCCCACCAGCCCCGTGATCTCACCCTGTGCATTGCGCAACGGCACCTTGATCACCAGAAACCACCGCGTACTGCCATCGGCGCGGACGCGGAATCCTTCTGAATTGAGCAGCGGGTTCCCGGCCAGCACCTGTGCGTCTTCGGCAGCACGTTGAGCCGCGAACTCCGCCGGCCAAATATCGGACGCCGAGAGGCCGATGATCTGGTCTTCGCTGTCCTTGCCGAACTGTTCACAGGCGGCTCGATTGGCGAGCCCAAACCGCCCGTCGCGATCTTTGGTGATGACGACGTCGGGCATGGCGTCGATCAGCGTACGCAAAACCGCCTGTTGTCGCTCGAACGACGCGCGGGCAAGAATCTCTTGCTGTAGTGCGGTTTCCATCGCCGAAATGACGACGCCGATGGCCAGAATGAGCAGCGTATTGAGCAGTGCGAAATTCAGCGTGACGGTGATCCAGCCGCTCAGGCTTTGTGGTTGCGCAACCGTGAGCATTTCCGCCGCGACAAGTCCGAAGGTACCGACGAGCAGGAGCGTGACGGTGCTCAATACGGTTGCCAGCAATCCGGCGCGCGTTCCTAGCAGTAACGCCGTCAAAATCGAAAACCCAAGCAGGTAGATCTGGCTCCTTGGGCCGACCGAGACCAGCAGTCCCGTACCGAGTACATACATGATCAGGCAGAACACTGTGGCGCGCACCTTGAAGGGCAGCTGCTTCAACCCGACGAGCGCCGCGAGCAACACCACCGCCAGCACATCGATCACCACGACACCCAGTAGCCCGGCGCGCAGCGCCACGATGACGCTGGGCACGCACACCAGTACACCAAGGATCAGCCCGGTACGCATGATGATCGTGAGCAACGATGTCCGCCACTCGGGGGCTTCTGGCACGACCGCGCCAGCGTGCGGGCTGTTCATTTGAAGACCGTGTGCGCGCCGCGGTCGTCGGCCGCTTCGCCCTGCAGTCGCTTGGCAAAGAAATCCACCAGGGTGTCCTGTCCGGTGGACGGCGTGGCCGCGGCGTCGTATCGATGCGCGGCCGGATCCCAGACGAGCATGGATTCCGTGGCGTAGTAGCGACCGATACGTGCCAGTTGCGCCTTGTCGGCAAGTGGCGGTAACGCACGACCGAGCACGCTCAACACACCGATAATCGTGTCGAGCAGTGACACCGGCACCTGCTTGAAACGGGGTTTACGTCCGAGCAACGCGAACAGCTGCTCGCCCTGTTCGCGGGGCGTCTGTGCGTCGCCCGGACCGCCAATGGGCAATACGCAATTCTGCCGCGCCGGATCGGTGAGGCAGCCCGCAAGGAACTCGGCCAGATCGTCGTCGCTGATCGGCTTGCACGCCGTGAGTGTGCCGTCGCCGAACACCAGGAACGGCTTCCCACGTTTCACACGGTCCACTTGTCCGGACAGTGACTTGAAGAACGCTGTGGGACGAACGATCGACCAGGTGAGACCGGAGTGCATGAGGGCCTGTTCGAATGCCAGCTTGGCCTCTTGAAAGGCCAGCTTCGGCTTTTGTACGCAGATCGCTGACAGCAGCACCATGTGCGGGACGCCCACCGTCTGTGCGGCGCGAAGCACGTGCAGATGTGCCTGATGGTCGATGGCCCAGGCATCGCGCGGCACGCCGCTCCTCGAGGCCATGCAGGACACGACGGCGTCGAAGGGCTCATGCTTAAAGCCATCGCGGGCGATCGACCTGGGGTCGGTGACATCACCCTTGCGGACGGTCACGCCGGGGGCGGCGGTGGCGCCTGTACGACCGAAGCACACCACCTCGTGGCCATGGCGAACCAGCGCGCGCACCATGGCGCGACCGATGGTGCCGGTAGCGCCGAGCATGAACACGCGGAGCGGACGGTGGATCATCTCGGAAAGATGGTGCGGGCGCCCGCCGCTGGGAATACAGCGGCGTAACGCGTAGCGTGGGCTGGATCTCGCTGAACCGATCACACAGAGGGCAAGAGCGCAGGAGAAAAAGAGTTGTCATTCCAAGATTCGCCGAACCGCCACGCCGCTAGTTTTCCCATATGACGATGAGACGATTTTTCGTGCCCGTGCTCGCACTGGTGTTCGTGACCTCCACTCCGCTGATGGCGCAGGGCTATCCGCCGAGTCAGCGCGGCACGGTGGCCCAGCGCGTGGCGTTTACCAATATTTCGATCGAGTACGGTCGTCCCACCGCGCGCGGGCGTGTGCTGTTCGGTGCGCTAGTGCCGTGGGACAGCATTTGGCATCCGGGGGCTGATGTCGCCACGCAGATCACGTTCAGCCGCGCCATCATGCTGGATGGGGCGCCGGTGGCGAAGGGCACGTACACCGCGTGGCTCATTCCGCGCGCGACGGGAGCATGGACGTTCATTCTGAATCGCCAGAAGAACATTCAGCACACGCCGTATCCGGGCACCGCCTCTGACGCGCTGCGGCTCGAGGTCGCTCCAGATCAGGCGACGTCGGTGGAAACGCTCACCTACCAGTTCCCGATGGTGTTGCGTGACGAAGCGACGCTCCGGCTGCAGTGGGGCACGACGGGCATCTCGATGAAGATCAAGGCCCCCTACCGACCGGAGTAGTCGACTCAGGGCCTCGCCGTCTCGAAGCGAATGGTTTTGAGGGCGTCGTTCGTGTGCGTGAGCTCGACCGATCCTGCCGGGAACCCGTTGAAACGCAGCATGTAGGCGACCACGTCGGTGACCTGTTGGCTGGTATACACACCGGGCGTGTCGGTCGGCATGCTGGTGCGAATGCGTTCGTGCAACTCGGCGAGCGTTTGCCCGTTCCAACTGCTCATGAACGCGCTGCCGGTGAGTTCACCAGCCTCATCGCCTCCGGCGAGTGTCTCCATGTGGCAGCGTGCGCACAGTTGCTTGTACGTGGTTTCTCCACGGCCTGCCTGGGCCGCGGAGAAGACGCTATCCCACGTGGTGCGATCGGTCGGTGTCCGATGCGTGGTCGAGCTACGGCTGGGCGTGGCCGCCAGACCGGCCCAGAGCGGCATCACGATGAGTGCGCCGAGGAGGGCCGCGATGCGTACGCGGCGGCGAGTGGACTCGCGTCGCCTCACCGCGCCCCCCCGGCCGGAAGCCGAAAGGCAATGTACTCACCGGAGTACGGGCCGCCGCTCACGGCGACCACCAAATACTGCTTGCCGCCGACGGTGTAGGTCATCGGTGAGCCGCTCTGCGGGGCCGGCAGGTTCACGCCGCCCACTTCTTTGCCGGTGGCTTTGTCGTAGGCGCGCAGCACGGCACCGCGTGGGCGCGGTGCCAGCGTGGTGACCTCGGGATCACCGGCGATCACGAGTGTCTTGGTGACCAGCGTGCCCACCGAGCCCGCCTGTCCCGTGCGCGGAATCGTGAGGCCCTTGAGTGCGTCATGATTGCGCACAGCATCGGGGGTTTCGCCGTGTGGCACCTGCCACACGATGTCGCCCTTGTCGAGATTGATCGCGGTGATCGTGCCGTAGGGAGGCTTGAGCAGCGGCAATCCCTGCACGGAAAAGCCGCCGCGCGCTGCCCCGGGGGCGAAGCCACGAATGTAATCCATGTCGGACACGCCTTTGGCCGGCACCACGAGTCCAAGCGCCGATGGGGACGCGTTGGTGGCCGACAGGTACACCATGTGGGTCTCGGGATCGTACGAACCACCCGGCCAGTTACTCCCGCCGTTGGTGGGACCATTGGAGAAGGTGGCGAGTGGACCTTCGGCCTTGCTCACGATTGGCGGGGTGAAGATCGGACCGAGTTTGAAGCGGGATGCGGCGGCGAGGCCGGCTTCCTTGAGGGCTGGCGTAAAGTCGATGAGATCGGTGGGCAGCACGCCGTTGCGAGCATACGACAAGGGCTTGGTGGGTATTGGTTGCGTGGGTGCGTACCACTCGCCCGGCACGTTGCCCTTTTCGACGGCGCGCTCTTCGAAGGGCCAGATCGGTTTGCCGGTGACACGATCGAACATGTAGAGAATGCCCTGCTTGGTGGGGAGCGCCACGCTCTTGACGGCCTTCCCGCCGACTGTGATATCGGCCAGGATCGGCGCTGCCGCGAGATCGAAGTCCCAGATGGGATGGCGGACCAGCTGGAAGTGCCACTTGCGCACGCCGGTGAGCAGATCGACGCAGACGAGGCTCTCGCCGTACAGGTTGTCACCCGGTCGATGACCGCCGTAGTAGTCGCCGGTGGGCGATTCAATCGGCAGATACACGAGGCCGAGTTCCTCGTCGGCGGTGATCTGCGTCCAGACACCGGTGTTGCCGGCATTCTCCGCTGAACCGTTCAACCAGCTGTCGTAGCCGAACTCGCCTTTTCGTGGAATCGTGTGGAACGTCCACAGTCGCTTGCCGGTGCGAACATCAAAGCCGCGAATGTCGCCCTTGTTGTTGCGATATGACTTGGGTGAGCCGCCTTCGCGAAAGGCAGCCCCGATGATGACGACGTTGCGCGCTACCGTGGGCGCGCCCTGATAGCCGATCTCGCCCGTCTCGAGGTCGGGCAAGACTGGTGAATCCATGTCGCGCTTGAGATCCACGGCGCCACTATCGCCGAAGCTGCGGATGCGTGCCCCGGACGTCGCATCGAGTGCGACGAGTCGATAGCCCGGCGTGACATACAGAATGCGTGCACGCTTGCCGTCGGTCCAATACGCCAATCCGCGTCCGGAGAGTGGGCGCGGCGCCGCGGCGCCACGTGCCCCTTCGTTCTCGCTGTGCATCCAGAGCAGTTCCCCCGTCACGGCGTCGAGGGCGACGACCGCGCGGCGCGTGCCCGCCGTGGTGTAGAGTACGTTGCCGATCATCAGCGGCGTACCTTCCAGTTTGAACTCGGGGCGCGGGCCCAGCTGATCGGTCTTGAATCGCCACGCGACTTCGAGCGTGCTGAAATTCTCGGCGGTGATCTGGTCGAGCGGCGAATAGCGTGTGCCGCGCGTATCGCCGGTGTGACTGGGCCACTCGCCCGTGGCGGTGGTGAACGGCGCGCGGCGCGGTGCCTGCGTGCGCGCCCTCGTGGGTGATACCAAGAGCAGGCACAGACAGGCGGCGCTGGAACGAAAGAGCGTCATCGCGCTAGGGTACGGGTTTTCTGACGGCCTTCGCCTTGCGCGCGGCCACGAGTGTATCGAACTCCGCCTGCTCGAGATAGGTCACATCGATCCAGTTGTGCGCCATCTCGTCGACCGTGCGATCGCCCCAGCCGACCCACTGTGACGGGTCGGGATTGTTGGTATTGGCGGCGGTGTTGTCGTGCCACGCCGTGAAGACCAACGTGGTGCCTTTGGGCAGCAACGGCGCCGCATCGGTGGCGTAGACGTAGTTGATGTGCCAGTTCCACTGGAAGTTGTTCACCGCGCTGATCACTTCCCGACGACCATCAGGGAACACGGCCTCGAGCGACATCGCTTTGCCGCGCAGATGCATGTGCGGCTGAAAGTTCTCGAGCCGTCCCGGGGCGGGCATCACATAGAAGTTCTGGGTGACGGTCTTCTCGTTGGGCGGGATGTCGAGATCCCGGTCGCGCGACAGGTCAAACATCTTCAGCACCGTGCGGTGCGGCGGCACGAAGCCTTTCGGATAGAAGTACACGGCCATCTCGACCTGACTGTCCTTGATCTCTTCGCCGATGGCGTGCATGTGCACTTCCCAGCGAATCTGCGATCCCGGCAGCATCAGCTTTCCCGCGTCGTCGGGAAAGATCTGGCCCGTCTTGCCGACGGCCCACTCCATGAACAGGCCGGCGTTCATCTGGTGATCGTGCGCCGAGCTGGCCAGCCCGGTGACACCCTGCTCAGGCTGCAGGAGATAGGCGAGTACATGATGCACAATCTTGCGATCATTCGCGCGCACCGGCTTCACCTCGATCGCACGTACCCAGCGCGGTTCGGTGAGTCCCGTTTCGACAACGGGACGGAACCACTTGTCCTGCGTCTTCGGCGCCAACGTGTACGGCTTCGAACGAATCACGAGATCCGGCTGGACGCCCAACTGCTCTGTGAGTTGCCACCGGTCCGGATCGGGAAAGGTGATCGCGGGCGGCATGTCTTTCGGATCACCCAGCGGCGTACCGGCGTCCACCCAATCCACGATCGCGGCGATTTGTTCGTCGCTGAGCCCACCGTCGTTCTTGAACTGCTGCACGCCGATCGTGCGATCAATGTGCCATGGCGGCATGAGTCGCGCGGCCACCTTCGTGCGGATGCGTCGCGAGTACTTCTTCGCGTCGTCGTACGTGAGTAACGACATCGGCGCGATCGAGCCGGGTTGATGGCAGGACTGACACTTCTGCTGCAATATGGGCGCGACGTCTTTGGCGAATGTCACCGCGCGTCGTCGTGCAGTCGACGTGGCCGGCGCGTCCGTCGAAGCAACGGCCAGCGCACGGCGCACCGCGAAGGGATTCTGCGCCGTGAGTACGCTCGTTGGACGGAGCAGCAGGAGTGTGCACGTCAGAAAGCCAAGTGTCGTCGTCCGCGCGTTCATGGCAACACCGTCACAGGAATGAATCCGTTGGTCCAGCAGCACTGCGCATGCCCGGCGGTCATGGCCGACAGATCATTGGCGCGCACTCGCACGAGATACTCGCCGGCGCGACTGAACGTGGCGGTCGTGGTGCCCGTACCGCCGGTCGGTGTGAGTCGGCTGGTTGGGGCGGAGAAGGACACCGTGCCGGGGCCTTGATGCTTGAACCAGGTGAGATCGACGGGCGCTTTGGTCTTGGCGTCGTCGGTAACGGTCACACTGAGCGCGAGCGGCGTGCCGACGCGTATGCGGAGCGGACTACTCGTGACGCCCAACGGCCCGCGTCCCTCCGTGCCCCTATCGGCGAAACGCAGACTGGGCGGGGTATTGTTGCTGCTCGCCTCGCCTTCCACGGCGTCGATTTCCCAATCGGGCTTCAGGCTGCCGGGGATCGCAAACGTCTGTCCGCGATCTTTCACCGTCCAGACGACCTGCTGGCTGCCAAAGTCGGCCGGTACGACCACTGCGAACACCCCCCAGTGGCGACGTGGCGAAAACGACGATGGCTGGCCCTGATTGGCGGCACCCGGTGCGACGAAATTGTCGTTGCCGATCGGCACGTCCATCTGTTCGGCGGTGTTCCGATTGTAGTAGCCGAACGACAGGCTGTAGCTCCCGTCTTTGTTGTGATACCACCCTTCGAAAACCGGCGTGACCGATTGTCCACTCGGACTCGACGGTGCGAGCGAGCCCTGGGCGTGAGCGACGGCCGTCGGCGCGACGGCCAACGGGACGACCGCCAGTGGCGTGACGGCCAGCAGCCACGGCACGATGCGGGACCGTCGTTGAGCATCCGGGTAGCGCACAGTGCCTCCTGAGGGGGAACGATCTATGATGGCGCAATTGCTCGGCGGGGTTGGGGCTCACGTCGCGCCGCGAGAATCTCGCGCCCCATGATCGCCCACGCAAATACCACGGTTGGACGGACGAACACCGGCTATCTTCGAGGCACTATCGTCGGTTATCCTGTCGGTGGCTTCACTGACCTCGGGCCCGGTGCCGAACTGGGCAACACCGTGAGCACTGGCCAGCGACTGATTCTGGTTCGTTGACGTTCTGTCATTAGGAGATCCCATGTTCAAGAAGTTCGCTGCCGAGGCCTTCGGCCTCAGCGACATCGGTGTCATCGTCGAGTCAAAAGACTTCGACAAGGTCGATGCCGACGACTATCTGTTTCACGAAGATCAGGAAAAGATCTACTTCCTGATCAAATCGCGGAAAGACGAGTACTGCTTCACGAACCTCGCGCTCATCCATGTGGATGGCGAGTCCGCCATCTCGGCCAAGCGCGTGATTCGTCGTTATGACTACGCGCAACATGCCGTCGCGAATGTGTCGATCGAAACCGCGGGTACGGTGGATCTCGACATCGAGCTCAAGTTCACGATCGGTGACAAGCTGTTCAGCATCGACGTGCGCAAAAGTCATCTGGAGGCGCTAAAGGACATGTACAAGGCGCTCCACTCCATCGGCAAACTGCAGAAGCGTGACGAAGTCGGTCGTTCGCACGCCATGGCGGCGGCGTCGGTGCTGGGTTCCATGATGAAGCTCAACAACACGGTCACTGATCCGGCGTCAGTCGTGAGCCACTACCGCGCCGTACTCGACGCCCTGAACGATGCGGTGCGTGACGATCACACGCGCAAGGATTTCAGCGCGGTGTTCGAGAAGTACATCCACGCCTGAGGCATGGTGTGGGTGTGACCGCTACTTGTGACTTACCGCCTCGCCGGGCAGTGTCGGCGTGGTCACCGGCCGCCGGCGAGCGCGAGTGAGTTGCTCGAAGCTGTAGCCCAGCGCGATGAGCTTGGGCTCGCTCCACGCGCCGCCCAGAAATGAAATGCCGATGGGTAACCGGTTGTCGCTGAATCCGGCCGGCACGATCAGGTCGGGGAAGCCGGTGAGGTTGGCGATGTTCATGGCGTCGGGTGCCGCGCTGTTCCCCGCGTTGTCGATGCGCGCCGGTTTCACCGACTGCGTTGGGTACACGATCGCATCGAGCTGATTCACCGCCAGCACACCATTCACCACGTCGCGCATCATGGGCAGCGCATGATCGCGCACCGAGCGATAGCGGTAGTCGTCGGTGCTGCCGCTGGCGAGTTCGTTCACGAACTTCGCCCACCGCGACGCATTCGGCGACGCACCGTTCGCACCGAGCGATGGCAGGCTTCGGGTACGCTCGATCATCTCGGCGAGTGACTTCGGATAGCCAACCGGCGTGTTCCGCAAGTAATCGGCGAGCTGCGGCGCGAACTCCGGAAAGCGCACGGCAGTGTACCACGCGTCCTTCGCGTCGAGCATCCATTTCGGAAAACGCACCTCGACGATGGTGGCGCCGGCCTTGCGCATCGCGTCGAGCGACGACTCCATGATCCAATCGACCTCGGCATCGAAGCCGGTGAAGTCGCGCGCGATGCCGATGCGTGCACCGTGCAATGCGTTCGCCTGCAGGTACTTGGTGTAATCGCGCTCCGCGTGTCCTTCGCTACGGCGAGTGGCCGTGTCGGCCGCGTCGTGGCCTGTCATGACACCGAGTGCGATCGCCACGTCGGTGACACTGCGTGCCATCGGGCCACCGGTATCGAACGATAGTGCTAGTGGAATGATGCCGGTGCGACTGAGCAGGCCGTGCGTCGGTTTGAGCGCCGCAATGCCGTTGACCGAAGCTGGCCCTCGAATGCTGCCGCCGGTATCCGTGCCGAGTCCGAACTGGGCAAAAGCGGCGGCCACGGCGGCTCCAGTGCCGCCCGACGACCCCCCAGGCGAATACGCGACATCATGCGGATTTCTGGTTTGGCCGCCGAGCGAACTGTACGCACCCGATGAGGCAAACTCCGACATGTTCACTTTCGCCAGTACAATCGCACCAGCATCGCGCAATTTCTGAACGAGGACCGCGTCCCGCGCCGGGACGTATCCCTCAAGTAGCACCGACCCGCCCGTGGTGGGCATATCGCGCGTGTCGTAGTTGTCCTTGAGCACGAACGGAATGCCGTGCAGCAACGAGCGCTTGCCGTTGGCCTTGCGCTCGGCATCGAGTGCCCGGGCCGTCTCGAGCGCCCTCGGATTGAGCGTGACGACGGCATGAATCGCCGCCCCCTGCCGGTCGTACGCCGCAATGCGCGCGAGGTAGCGCGAAACCAACTGCACCGCCGACAGCGTGCCCGCATCGAAAGCGGCGTTGAGCTCGGTGATCGTGGCGGCGTCGAGATCGATAGCACGTTGCGCGCGGGCCGTCGACGCCATCGAGAGCAGCAGCGCCGTTGCCAAGGCCAGTGCGGCCGTGCCGCGTGTCAGAGTGCGCAACGGGGGAACTCGGCTACGAATGGATATAGCTGTGGAGCGTGGCGATCGTGCTCTCGTGATCGGAGATGATATCGTCCATGATGTCGCGAATGGAGATCATCCCGAGCACTCGGTCGCCGTCGAGCACAGGGAGGTGGCGAATCTTCTTGGCGCTCATGAGCGCCATGCAGTCGCGGGTGCGGGTGCTCGCGTTCACCGTGAACACGTCGGACGTCATGATTTCTGAGACGCGCGTTTCTTTCGAATTCCGACCCTGCAGCGTGATCTTGCGCGTGTAGTCACGCTCTGAGAACACTCCCGCCAGGCGGTCGCCGTCCATCACGAGCAGGGCACCCGCGCCGTAGTGGGCCAGCTTCTCAACCGCCTCGTACACGGTGACGTCGGGCGTCACGTGCCAAAGCGTCCCGTCGTGCTTCTTGAGGAGTTCGCCGACAGCTTTCATGACACGGTACCGGGTAGGGGTGACAGGAGACCCCTAGGGTACTGTCTGGCAGGCGAGGACGCTAGAAGCCCGGTGCCACGGCTTATCAGCGTTTGGCGCGTACCGCCTTCGCCGCGACGAGGATCGAGAATCCTTTGAACGGCACCAGCCGTTGACCCGGTTTCGGAACCGTGCCGCGCGCCCGCCCGGTGCGCACGTCGCGAATGGCCTTGGGAACCCGCGCCAGTACCGCCGGCGCCACGGACACCACATTGTGAGCGGGAAGCACGCGACGCAGCGACGGAACGAGTGCCGCCAATCGGTCCATCGAGCGCTGGTAGGCGTCAAGGTCGGTTTCCGGCATGAATAGCCAGATCGGACCAGCGTAGAAGCTGTCACCGGTCCACAGCAGGCCATTGGCACGGTCCAACAGCGAGATCGCGTCGGGCGTGTGCCCGGGTGTGGCGATGACCTCCAGCGATCGTGCGCCGAGATCGAAGCGCGTGCCATCGACGATCCGCTCCGCCGCGCTCCATGGTCGAGAGCGGAACGACGTCGTGTCGAGCCCGGCGGGGCGGTTACCACAGAGCGCGGCCGGACTCACTTCACTGGCCACATCAGCGTGCGAATAGCCGGCCATGCGCGCGTTGGTGAACGGCGTCGACATCGCGCGCACGTCAGCAAAGTCGGCGTTCCCGCCCACGTGATCGAAGTGCGTGTGTGAGTTGATGACCGTGACCGGCAACGACGTGAGTTGCATGACCACCGGTTTGATCGGCATCATGCCCAGTCCGCTGTCAAACAGCAACGCGCGCTGCGAGCCGACAATCAGCCAGGAGATCACTTCTTCGAACTGGTATGGTTCGATGATCGCATACACGCCAGGCTCGACCAAGCGCACGTGAAACCACGCCGTGCTGGCGGCCTGCAGCGGATAGCGTACATTCGCCGCGGTATGCGCGCGGTCGCAGACTTTAAGCGCCGGCGCCGGCGCGCGCTGCGCCGGCAGGTTCATCGTGAGCAGCAGCCCTACCGCGAGTAGGGTGCGCGGGAGAAATAGAGACATGCGAGGGTCGGTGAGATGGAGCGAATGAGGATCGCGCGAAGTGTACATGCAATCGCCGCGCCCGACAGGACGTGGGCGGGCAGGCGTATCGGACTTGCCGTCGTGCTGTCGATCGCGCTGGCGACGACGCTCTCGGCGCAGCGTGGGCGCCCCCGGTTCGTGCCGCTGCAGCCCGAGCTGTTTGCGGAGGGGGGAACACTGGCGAACGCTTTCGCCGACATCGACCTGGATGGCGACCTCGATTTGTTCGTGGGCTTCAACGGCACACCGAACCGCCTGTACCTCAATACGGCCGGTCGGTTTCGCGATATCGCGGTCGAGGCAGGCGTGGCCGACGCACGGCCCACACGTGCCGCCGCCTGGAGCGACGTTGATGCCGACGGCGACCCCGACCTGTTGCTCGGTTTCACTCCGGGCGCAGGTCCGGTGCTGCGCCTGTATCGCAATGACGGAGGGCGCTTCACCAATATCACCGTTGCCAGCGGACTCACGGTGGAGACCGGCGCGGTACGGCAGCCGGTGTTCATCGACGTTGATGGCGATGGCGATCTCGACCTGTTCGTGGCGTTCCGCGATCGTGCGAACATGCTGTATCGCAACAGCGGCGGCGTGTTTACCGACGTGGCAGCCAGCGTCGGACTCGCCGATACGCGGAAGAGCGTGGGGGCGGTGTGGTTCGACTATCAACAGGACGGCGACTTCGATCTGTATGTCGCCAATCAAGACGGAGACGCGAATGGCTTCTTCCGCAACGACGGCGGAACCTTCACCGACGTGGCCGAGCAAATCGGACTCGCCTGGGGCGGACGTGGTGTGAAGGTGGCCACGCAGGGCACGGTTCGTCCCTGTGTCGCCGACGTGAACAACGATGGCGTGGCGGATATCATCTCCGCGAACTACGGACCCAATGGGCTCTTTCTCGGTGCCGCCAACGGCTCTTTTCGCGACGTGAGCACCTCGTGGGGCGTGGCGATCGACGGACGGTACGACAGCTGTGCGCTGGCCGACATCGATCACGACGGACTGCTGGATCTGTACGTCAACGGGACCGTGTCGGCCACCGAGAGCTTCCGGGACTACCTGTTCGTACGCGCGGCGAGCACGAAGCGCACGGCGTTTGTCGACGTGACGCCGGATAATCTGCTGGCGCTTACCGCCAGTCACGGCGTGCAGTGGGCCGACGTTGATGGCGACGGGGCACTCGATCTGGCGCTGGCGGGCTCTCGCGCTGAGGCGTCGCATCCGATAATGCGCAATGTGCTGCCGCCGGCGATTGGCCGCCGCTCGCTGCAGGTGCGCGTGCTCGATGCGAGTGGAAACGCCACGCTGGCCGGTGCAGAGGTGCGCGTGTATTCCGCCGGCACGCGAAAGCTGCTCGCGACGCGGTTTGTCGATGCGGGCTCGGGCTATGATGCGCAGAGCGATATGCCCGTGCATGTCGGGCTCACTTCGATGAAACCAGTGGACGTCGAAGTGACCGCGCTCATGGCTGGTGCCCGCGTCACGTCGACGGTGCGTCGGGTCTTACCGGCCGAGTACGCCAAGCGTGCGCTGGTGGTGCGGGTCGCGGCACCGAGATCCGGTCGTATACCCGTTGTGATTGAAACGACACGCGGCGCGATCACGGTGCTGGTAGACAGTGCGCGTGCGCCGATCAGGGCGACGAACTTTCTGCGCTACGTCGATTCACTCGCCTACGATGGCGGTCGCGTTCATCGTGCGGTGACCAGGCAGCATCAGCCGTCGGATACGGTGTTGATCGAGGTGATTCAGGGTGGCCCGAAGGCGTCGAGGGTTCGCGCCCGCCTGGCGTCGATCTCGCTTGAGCGCACTCGCGACACAGGACTGCGTCATCGCGACGGCACGCTGTCGATGGCCCGCGACGGTCCTGACAGCGCCACGTGGGACTTCTTCATCTGCATTGGCGATCAACCCGCCCTCGACTTTGGTGGTCATCGGACTCTTGACGGACAGGGCTTTGCCGCATTCGGCAGCGTGACCAGCGGCATGGACGTTGTTCGCGCTATTCAGCGATCGCCCGTGACGGCGCAAGCGATTACGCCGCCGGTACAGATCATGCGCATCCGGCGCGGGACTCGGTCGGGCGCCCCTACTGCTTGAACGACAGCCAGGCGGTGTAGCGATCCTGCGGCAGCAGCGGTCCCGGCACGCTTGGGTATGGCGTGAGCGAGTCGAAGATGACCCGGACGCCGCCGATCAGCGTGTCCCGTGGCGCGGCGCCCCAGCGAAGTCGCACCGGCACCATTGGTCCCATGCCGAATCGATAGGCGATCACGATCTCCGCCGTGCCCGCTGAGACGCACACCACCGATCGTGGGCACCGGGAATCCTGCTCGACCGAGACCAGGGCGACCCTGAAGGCATCGGTGCCGGTGGGATGTACCTCCCGCCCGAGGCGAACGGCCTGCGATGCACCGTTCAGCACTGGTGTCGCTTCGCTGGGGTTCGCGTGACAGGCCGCCGCGAGGGGGGCGGTGAGAACGGTGGCAACGAGGAGCCATCGGGGCACGGTGCGCATGACAGAAGATACCCGAATATCCCTGCGGAGTTCGCGTTTCTTCGTGTCGCCAGACCCCTAACGCTGCGCGTCCCGGACTGCGAAAATCAGGAGGTACGCGTTCGTCGTCGACCCTACCCCGTGGAGCCAGCGTGAACACCGCCCCCCTCTTTTTCACCGTGAACGGAGCCCGTCGCACGTTCGACGGCGATCCCACGATGCCGTTGCTCTGGTACCTGCGCGACGAACTCGCGCTCACGGGCACAAAATACGGTTGCGGCATCTCGCAGTGCGGCGCCTGCACGGTACACGTGAACGGCGCCCCGGTGCGCGCCTGCCAGCGGCGCATGCAGTCTCTTGCCGACGCGAACGTGACGACCATCGAAGGCTTGCACCCGACGGGCGCACACCCGCTGCAAGTGGCGTGGCGCGAGATCGATGTGCCGCAGTGCGGGTTCTGCCAAAGCGGTCAGATCATGCAGGCCGCGACACTGCTCGCGAAGACGCCGATGCCGACCGACGCTGACATCGATACGGCCATGAACGGTCATATCTGTCGGTGCGGCACGTACCCACGCATTCGGGCGGCGATCAAAGCGGCCGCGGAGGCCACGCGATGAGCGCCAAACACCGACTGCCATGGATCACGGCACACCCCGAGCCGACCGACGACCACGCACGTTCGTCCGCTGCGCTTGAAACACACCGTCGCGATTTTGTGAAACTGCTGGGGATGGGCGGATTGTTGGTTGCCGCCAGCACGCTCGGCGTGCGACGTCTCGGCGCCGCCGATCAGCTGTTTGCACCCAACGCGGAGCCTTGGGAACCCCACGCGTATGTACGTCTGGGTGACGATGGGATCATCACGATCATGTGCCACCGCTCGGAGATGGGGCAGGGCATCCGCACCACGATGCCGATGATCATCGCCGACGAGATGGAAGCTGACTGGGCCACGTGCCGCGTGGAGCAGGCGCTTGGCGACGACAAGAAGTACGGCAACCAGAACACCGACGGCTCCACCAGCATTCGTGATTTCCTTCCCAAGTACCGCGAGGCCGGCGCGACGGTGCGCGCGTTGCTCGAAGACGCGGCCGCCAAGGAGTGGGGCGTCGCCTCCGGGGACGTGCGGGCGACGAACGGCCACGTGGTGCACACGCCGAGTGGACGGACGAAATCGTTTGCGGCATTGGTTGCGACGGCGCGGACGATTCCCATGCCGGCGAAGGAACGCGTACGCATCAAGTCACCGAACGAGCGGCGATGGGAAGGCAAGCGGATGCCGTCGATCGATCTCGTGCCGATGACGACTGGCACAGCGATGTACGGCGCGGATATGACATTGCCCGGCATGAAAGTGGCCGTGATCAGCCGGCCGCCGGTGTGGGGCGGCAAGGTCGTGAGCGTGGACGACAGCGTGGCACTGAAAGTGCCCGGCGTGGAGCAGGTGGTGCGGATTCCCGAGACGCCGGTGCCGAGTGCGTTTTTCCCGCTGGGTGGCGTAGCGGTGATCGCCAAGAACACGTGGGCGGCAATCCGCGGGCGCGACGCGCTGCGGATTACGTGGGACGGTGG
Source organism: Gemmatimonas sp. (assembly GCF_046594945.1). Taxonomy (GTDB): domain Bacteria; phylum Gemmatimonadota; class Gemmatimonadetes; order Gemmatimonadales; family Gemmatimonadaceae; genus Gemmatimonas. Next base: position 52,016 of record NZ_JBKJRB010000173.1, read on the forward strand.
TCCGAACGCCACGTACGACAGCACCGCGTACAAGGCGTCGCTGTTGGCGTCGGTGCGCGCGCCCGGCAAGGCGGGGCGCGCGGTAGGCGACGTGCCCGGTGCGCTGGCCGGTGCGGCGAAGCGCGTGACGGCGGAGTACTACATGCCGCATCTGTCGCATGCGCAGATGGAGCCGGTGGCGGCGTTGGCGAATGTGGCGAACGGGAAGGTGGACGTGTGGGCGCCGACGCAATCGCCGCAAGACGCGCGCAACACGGTGGCGCAGTATCTCAAAGTCGACGCGGCTGATGTCGCGGTGCATGTCACGCTGCTTGGTGGAGGCTTCGGTCGGAAGTCGAAGCCGGACTTTTTGTGCGAGGCGGCGTTCCTGTCGCGCGAAGTGGGTGCGCCGGTGCGCGTGCAGTGGACCCGTGAGGACGACTTGCGGAATTCGTACCTGCATTCGGTGGCGGCGCATCGGCTCGAGGCCGGACTCGATGCCAGTGGCAAGGTCACGGCGTGGCTGCACCGGTCGGCGTATCCTGCCATCGGCGCCACGTTCGCGCCGAATGTGCCGGGCGCCGAACCGGATGAACTCACGAACGGCGCGAGCGACATTCCGTTCGACATTCCGAACATGAGCGTCGAGATCTGTCCAGCCGTCGCGCACACGCGCATTGGGTGGTATCGCAGTGTTAATGCGATCCACCACGGCTTCGCGATCGGTTCGTTCGTCGACGAATTGGCGTACGCTGCGAAACAGGACCCAGCGGATTTTCTCCTCACGTTGCTGGGCCCCGATCGCGTGGTTGATCTCTCGAAGGCGGGCTTGGTGGCGCCGGCGAGCAACTACGGGGCCACGTGGGCGGATCATCCGCTCGATAGTGCGCGTGCTCGTCGCGTAGTGGAGTTGGCCGTCGAGCAGAGCGGATGGCGTGGCGCGAAATTGCCGCGCGGGAAGGGACGCGGACTCGCGATCCATCGCAGCTTTCTCACGTATGTGGCGATGGTCGTGGAGGTGGAAGTGCTGCCTGATGGCACCGTGCTCGTGCCCCGGACCACGGTGGCGGTTGATGCCGGGTTCATCGCGAATCCCGATCGCGCGCGAGCGCAGATGGAAGGGGCGTTGATCATGGCGATGAGCAATCTGCTCACCAGTGAAGTCACCTTTGCCGGCGGCAAAGTGGTGCAGTCGAATTATCGCGACTACGGCGTGACCCGCATGCGTGCGGCGCCGCACGTGGTCGATGTGCACTTGGTGGCGAGTGAGGGGTTGCCGGGAGGCATTGGTGAGCCCGGCGTTCCACCAGCCGGCGGCGCGATCGCGAATGCGATTTTCGCGGCTACGGGGGTGCGCGTGCGACAGCTGCCGGTGGCGAAGCAACTCGCGGGCTGGCCGACGCGCGCCGTGGACGGCGTGCGGGGCGGCGGGTGATGAAAGCAGCTGTTCGCATGAGACGTTATACGACGTGTGCCGCCGTGATCACGACGCTCGTGGTGAGTCCGACTTTGCTCGCCGGGCAGCAGCCCGCCGAGGCATGGTGGCGCCATGTGCAGGTGCTGGCGCACGACTCCCTCAAGGGGCGGGACACAGGCAGTCCCGGCCACGAAGCGGCGGCGCGCTACGTCGCGGAACAGTTCAAGTTGGCCGGCCTCACGCCGGCCGGGACTGACGGGTGGTACCAGCCCGTTCGCTTCATCGAAGTCGCGCTGGCCAAGGACGGCGTCACGTTGGCGCTCCGCGAGGGCGACGCGTGGAATCCGCTGGCGGTGGGACGTGATCTGCGCGTCACGGCGCGTCTCTCCACCGACAATGTCGAGGCGCCGCTGGTGTTCGCCGGCTATGGGATCACGCTGCCGCAGGCGGGTATAGACGATCTGAAAGGGCTCGATCTGCGTGGCAAAATCGTGGTGTATGTGAACGCGAACCCCAAGGGACTTTCTGCGCCGTTGCTGGCGCACGGCACGCGCACGCGCTGGGCCGCCATGCGGCAGGCTGGGGCCGTGGGCGTGGTCGCCGTTGGGGCTGGAGGCTCCTGGGTGGATAACGAGAACACCCGTCTGGGCAGCTCCGTGTCGCTGGCCGACACGTCGCTCGACGATCTGGGTGGTCAGCGAATCAACAGTGTGCTCAATCCGGCGCTGATGCCGCGCCTGCTGGCTGGTAGCGGCATCGTGTGGGACAGCATCGTGGCCGTCGCGGCGCGTGGCGAGCCGCTGCCGACCGCCGAACTCACGGTGGCATTGCGTGCGACGCTCCCCACGCTGCGCCGCGACATCTTGTCGCCGAATGTCGTGGGCATGCTGCCGGGTACGGATCCCACACTGCGCGACGAGGTGGTCGTGCTGAGTGCACACCTTGATCATGTCGGCACGTTCAAGGGACCGGCGCTCACCGGCGACAGCATCTTCAACGGCGCCATGGACAACGCGACTGGTGCCGCGACGCTACTCGAAACGGCCAAGACAGTGTCCGCCCGCGGCGGCAACAAGCGCACAGTGCTGTTCGTGGCCGTCACCGCCGAAGAGAAAGGATTGCTGGGCTCGCGCTACTTCGCGGCGCGTCCATCGCTCACGCGCGGCACGATCGTCGCCAACCTCAACACCGACATGTTCCTGCCGCTCTTCCCGCTCAAAGGACTCTTCGTGTACGGCAACGACGAGTCGGATCTGGCCGACGATGTGGACGGCGTCGTGACGGCACGGGGGCTGCGCGTCCTGCCGGATCCGGAGCCACAGGAAATGCGGTTCGTGCGGAGCGATCAGTACAGCTTTATCCGCCGTGGCGTCCCGTCGCTGGCCTTCAAGTTGGGGTACACGTCGGGCACCGCCGACGAGAAGACCTTCACCGGGTGGGTCCGTGAACGGTATCACAAGATGTCGGATGACCTGGCGCAACCGATCGACTTCGAGGCCGCGGCGGGGTTCAATGCGCTGTACGCGGATCTCGCGTTGGGGGTGGCGAACCGGAAGACCCGTCCGACGTGGCGTCCCAACAGCTTCTTCGCGACGCCGGTGATCGTGCCCTGAGAGGTGCGGGCGCCATCGCGGAGTGGCGGCGTACGTCAGTGATGGATCTAGACGTATGCGAAGAGGGCCACACGCACGATCTGTCGGATCTCGGACACGCTCTCCCGCTCATGTGGAGCGCCGGTGCCCCAGAACGGCGTGATGCACGGGCCTTCGCGCCCTTCGCGTGAACTGCGGTGCTTTCCGGGACCTCGGCGCCAACGGACGGCCAGCTAGCGGACCTTTCGCATTTCTTGGCCAGAAACGGTTGCCGTTCCTCTTTGGGAATACCCCCTTCGGCACCGACCTGAAACAACGGGACCCCTTGACCGATCGCTCTCGGAAGGACGGCGCGTTCCTGTCTGCGAGTTTCACGGGGAACACGCGGCGCGACCACGTCGTGCGGGTGCGTCTTCAGCGCGCGTGTCCATCCCGCCACGCGACGATCGGGCGGGCGCCGTTGAACTGATCACACAGAGAAAAAGAGACACAGAGAACAGGAGAACATGGACCGCTGTGATCTCCTTTCCTCTCTGTCTCTTTTTCTCTGTGTGATCAGTTCAGCCGTGCCGCCGAGGCAACCGGTCGCCAACGGGCTGAGGCGGAGCGCGGGAACAGCACGCGCACCACCAACCGCAGATTTGCGAAAGTACCGCTAGCTTACGCAAAGCGCGCGGAGAGACGCGAACAGACGCGAAAGTACCGCTAGCCAAGGCCGATTCGTCCACCATCTTTCGGGAACCTCGGCCGGCTGTTCGTTGTGTTCCCCGCTCCCCAGTGCTGTCATGCGCCCATGGCGTCCGTTGGTCGTTTCGCTGCTCGTTGGTTCGCTAAGCCTCACGCCGTCCCTCCGTGCACAGCAGGTCGTCGCTGACCCCGCGCTGGCGGCCGAGATCGATCGTCGCACCGCGGCGATTGCCGACAAAGTCACCGCCTGGCGGCATGATATTCACCAGCATCCTGAGCTGGGCTACGCCGAAACGCGCACGGCGGCCTTGGTGGCGGCGCATCTCAAGTCGTTGGGGCTCGAAGTGCAGGAGAATGTAGGCGGCATCCCGGGTGTGGTGGGTATCCTGAAGGGTGGCAAGCCCGGTCCCACGGTCGCGCTGCGGGCTGACATGGACGCCTTGCCGGTTACCGAGCTCGTGGACATCCCGTTCAAGTCGACCGTACGCACGGTGTACAACGGTCAGGAAACAGGCGTGATGCACGCCTGCGGGCATGACATGCACACCGCGATGCTGATGGGGACCGCCGAAGTGCTGGCCGGTCTCAAGGATCGAATTCCGGGCACGGTGAAGTTTCTGTTTCAGCCGGCCGAAGAAGTCCCGCCACGCGGTGGTGCGCAGCCGATGATCGATGCCGGTGTGATGAAGGGTGTGGATGGCGTATTCGGTCTCCACGTCGGTCCCGGACCGCTGGGCGCCATCCGCTATCGCGCCGGCGCGATCTCGGCCAGCGCCGACGGCTGGCGTATCGTGGTGCACGGACGACAGGGACATGGCGCGATGCCGTCGAACACGGTCGATCCCATCGTCGTGAGCGCAGAAATCGTGACCGCGCTCCAGACGATCGTGTCGCGTCAGCTCGATCTCTCGAAGGCGCCCGCGGTGGTGACGGTGGGTGCGATTCATGGTGGACTACGCGAGAACATCATTCCCGATTCCGTGTGGATGATCGGCACCATCCGTGCCTTCGATCCGCAAGCGCGCACCACGATTCACGAGCGAATGAAGCGCATCGCGACGAACATCGCGGAGGCGCACGGTGCCACGGCCGACGTGATCGTGGACATCGGCTATCCGAGCTCGGTGAACAGCGACGCGATGGTGGCCAAGTTCTATCCCACATTGAAGCGCGTGGCGGGCGCGGTGGGCGCCACCGAAGGTGACATCACGATGGCCGGCGAAGACTTCTCACGCTTCTCCGCACTGGCACCGGGCTTCTTCTTCAACTTGGGCGTCACGCCGCCTCATCTCGATCCGAAGACGGTGGCCAGCAATCACTCGCCGCTCTTTCAGGGCGATGACCGGGCGTTGGCGGTGGGCGTGCGGGCGATGACGAACATGGCGATGGACTTCCTTCGGTCGAGCGGAGTACCGAAGCTCATTCCGTGACCACCCGCGCCGCGTGGACACTGTACCGCTACGCCGATGTCCACGCCGCGCTCTGCGACGATCGCCTCGTTCCGTACGGCGTGGCCACACGCGGTGATGCTACGCATATCGTGGTGCGCGACGCCGTAGCGAGGGAACTGCCGCCCGCGCTCATGGCACGATGGCGTGCATCGTTCGGTGGTCGGGCCGATCGGATACTGGCGACGTTGTCAATTGGTGAACGTGTTGACCTCATGCGTGACGTAGCGCAGCCGTGGGCGTATGAGGCGGTGGTGCAGGTACTGGCGATTCCGCCGCAGGTGGCTGCGGCCAGCCTTCCGGCCGCAGCCACGCTCTTCGAGGAGTCGGCGATCGCGTGCGGCGGCGCGCCGACGCACGCACTGACACAGGCGGCGGTGCAGCTGGCGGCGCAGCTCGATGCCTACGGCGGCGCTGGTACGGTGCAGAGCTTCGTCGCGATCACGCAGACGGTGCCCGCGCTCGTCGGCGCCGCCATGTTGGCGTTGCTGCAGCATCCTGCGCAACTGGCGTGGCTGCGGGCGCATGGTGACGCTGCGGTGAGCCGCGAGGTGCTCGCGATGGCGACCAATGAACTGCTCCGATTCACGGGGCCGTCGCGGGCCGTCTTTCGCATCGCGGTGGCACCCGTCACCATCAGAAGTGCTGCCATCCAAATCGGCGATGCGGTCGTACTCTTGCTCGCGCAGGCGAATCGCGATCCTGACGTCTTCATCAACCCTGAGCAGCTCGACGTGCAGCGCGCGGAGCCGAGACATCTAGCCTTCGGCGTCGGTGCACATGGCTGCGTGGGCGCAGGCGTCGTGCGTTTGTTGCTGCAGGAAGCGATCGCCGCGTTCGTGCGCAGCTCGCGCGAGTTCGACCTCGACGAGCGCGATGGCGTTGGCGTGACCTGGCTGGACGGGTTCGCGTTGCGTGCTCCTCGTTCGATCCCGACCATCGTTCGCGAACGGCGCGCTACTCCGTAGTCCACCTCGTCGTCGCGAGTTTGGTACAGGTTGCAATGCGCGGGTTCCCCGTGACGGCGCTGAGCACCGAAGCCGTTCCCGACGCGACGCGTCCCAACGCGCCGGCGTCGCAAGGAATCCGTGGACCGTTGTCAGGAAGGTGTACCCGTTCGTTTCCCCATGCGCGAATAGCAAGAAGCCCCCGGTGCATACCGAGGGCTAGTTGCTACTCTGGCACCATTCTCACCGCCCAGACTTATCGGTTGGACGTATTGTCCAGCAATGGCCGTGTTGCAAGCGTCGTACTCACGACCGTGATGTCTCCGCGCGCACTGATCGTGTAGACCTTACCGGCCGAGAAGGACACGGCCGTACGCGTGATGAGGTTCGTCGATGAGCCCACGTACCGCGTGCTGATGTCGTACACGGCTCCGGGCAGCGGCGTGAACGCCCCCGCCGACTTGTACGCCACGGCGCCGCCCACCGGCACTTCCACGCCGGTCGTAGGGTTTCGCGCGTACAGCGACATCGGATTCGCATTGGAGATCGCGTTGACGAACCGGACGTAGCTGACCGTGTAGTCGAGCGTATCCACGAACGCGTCCTCGAGGACGAACCCTTCGGCGGTCTTGCTGGTCGTGTTGTAGATCCCGCTGATGTAGAACGAGTACGCTTTGCCTGCGGCAAGCGTGGCGGTCGCGGCGGCAATCGGCACATCCTTGTCGACCGCGGCGGCGATCTTGCCGGCGAACGTGTACTGGCCGGGCGCGATGCCCGAGTAGAATCCTCCGCTGCCAACGCCGCCGGAGGCGACGCCATTGGTGGATTCGACGCCCGTCGCAGAGAGCACCGCGGTGACCTTGGCGTCGTTGGCGTAGAAGTTCACCGCCGGCGCACCAACGCCGAAGTTGAAGAACTTCACGCGGGCCGCTGGCAGCGAGCCCGTGATGTCCTGTACGGCGTTCTTCTCACACGCGGTGAGCGCGACGGCGCACAGCAGCATCGTGAACGATCTGAATGTGTTCATCGCTGATTACGGTTGAGTGATCCAGAGAGGCTTCGTGTGGTAGTCGAGCGCCAGGCCGCCGATGGCTTCCAGGCCGACTCTGTTCCACACATACTCCGAGTTGAAGCGCGGACGGATGCGCTGCACGATCTTGCCGCCGTTGTCGGGAAACAGGTTGATGGGCAATGAGAAGCCGGGGAATACCTGCATGCCGCTGGCCGGATCGACGTCGGTGTAGTTGTAGCGACGCATGTCCATCCAGATCTCGTTGTGACCCCACGCCCACTGCGCGATGTACTTCTGCGACATGATCAGCGTGAGGGACATGCCCGCCGGTGTTGCCGGAATGATGGCCGAACTGGCGAGAAACGCCGCTTTCTCGACCGCCGTGATCTGCGTCGGTGCCTGGTTGTTGTCGAGGTTGCGCGAGTTCACGAAGTCGATGTGCGCGGACACCCCGGCGATGTACGCCGCCCGTGCCGTCGCGAGATCGCCCATGCGATACGCGGCCTCGGCCTTGATGAACTGCAGCTGAGCGTACGTCATGACCGGCATACGCGCCTTGTCGTCCCACAGGTAGCGCCCCGGCTGGGCCAGGCCACCGGTGCCGACGTAGCCGTATACGTTGTTGGGCTGTTGCGCGACGGCGAGAGCACCGAAGCCGACGACGTTTACGTCGAGGCCGCGATACACACCATCGGGCGACGGCGACAGCATGCGCGTCATACGCGGGTCGACGACACCGCCGAACTGCGTGCCGTTCATCAAGCCGACCACGAACTGCGTCTGGCGATACGCGTTGAAGTTGCCGCGCGTGCGTCCGAGGAAGTTGATGTCGTCGTTCTGCGTGCCGGGAAACTGCAGCAACGCGTCGTCGGCATTGCTCGCGAAGGAGCTATTGACGGCGGCGATGACGTCAGCCGGCTTGTACGAAGCTTTACGGGAGTAGTGGTTGAGACTGAGCGCCTTCAATCCGTACGCCAGCTTGAGCCACTTGGTGCGATCACCGTTGTACATCTTGTCGGTGCGCGCCAGATACGTCTGATCGACCGCACCGTCGGTACGCTGCAGCAGCACGATCGCTTCGTTCAGGAGCTTGAGGATCTCCTGGTAGGCATACTCCTGCGAATCATAGTTGAACGTGAACTTTGACTGGTCGATCGCTTCCTTGATGATGATTTCGCCGTGGAGGTCGGTGGTGACCTGCCAGCCCCACGCCTTGAGCACCTTGGCGACACCGAGGAGATCCCAACGCTCCTCGGCTTCGGCAAGGTTGGTCATGTCGACCAGGTTCTGACCAAATGACCAGTACACATCACGCCACTGCTGGGCGCCGTTGTCGCTGGAGGGATCGTAGCCCATGCGGTCCCAGGTGGTCAAAATCGTGGTGGCAAATACAAATTGCTGGGTGTAGCGACCGACGAATCGGCCGTCGAACTGCGGCGACGTCGCCAGCCAGTGCAGCATCGGCGCGAGATACAGGTTCGCGGCAACTTTCTGCGGCCCGTTCGGATTGTTGTTGACGTCGAGGAACTCATTGCAACTCACTGACGTCAGCGCAACGGCGCCGGCCAGCAGAATCTTGCGGAAGGATTTCATGGTTTAGTACCCCACCTTGATGCCGAAGGCCACGCCGCGCGGCATCGGGAAGTTGCCGTAGTCGATGCCGACCGCGGACGAACCACCGACCGCGGCGCTGTTGCCGTTGACGATCGGATCGAGACCGGAATAGTTCGTGAAGAGGAAGAGGTCGGTGCCCGTGAGATACGCGCTGGCGTCGCGGGCCTTGAAGTACTTGCCTGGCAGCGCCATCCGAACGGTCACATCGCGTAGACGGACCCAGTTGATGTCCTGCTCGATGAAGAGCTCTTCGCTGATGCCGGTGTAGTACTGCGGCTGGACCGCCGGAATGACCACGATCGTGTTCTTCGTGGGATTGGCCGTGTTCTCCCTGCCGTCGCGCAGCACGCCGTCGATGACGCGCGGCTGGTCGCGGTCGAGCGTACGATTGCTGAGTCCGCGCGTGGTCAGGAAATGCTCCGTCGCGTTGAACACGTCACCGCCCTTGCGGATGTCGACGAGGAAACTCACGGAGAGCTTCTTGTAGCGGATCGTGTTTGTGAGGCCGATGGTGAAATCGGGTTGACGATCATAGCCGGCATTGATGAACGCCGCGGAGCGGAGCGGGAGACCGGTGGTGGGGTCGATGAGAATCTTCTTCGAACCCGGGATGGTGTCGCGCAGGTAGAACAGGCCGGTCAGTGACCGTGTGGAGAGTCCCGGGGCGACGCCGTTGCGCACGTTGCCGTAGAGCCACGTATCGGACACATACGACTCGGGCAGAGCATTCGGCAGCGCGAGTACCTTGCCGCGCGCACGCTCGACGTTCGCGATCACGTCCCACGTCGCGTTGCGCGTCATCACGGGGGTGGTACGGAGCGTGACTTCGAGCCCGGTGTTGCGGGTGGACGCACCATTCAAGTTGAACAGGATGAAGCCGGTCGCGTAGCTACCGCGGATGTCGTTCACGATCTGGTCGGTGGTCTCCTTGCGATACGTCGTCACGTCGAGGCCAAGACGATCGTTGAAGAAGCCAAGTTCGGTGCCGATTTCGTACGAGCTGGCGAACTCCGGACGCAGGTTGAGATTCGGACCGGTGAAGCCATAGCCGTACCCGCCGTTCGCTGTCGTCTTGAACTCGAGCGCCGGGCGAAACGCGTACGGGCGCGCGTCCTTGCCAACCTCGGCGTAGCTCGCCCGGAGCTTACCGCTCATCACCCGGCCAATCGACGGAATGGCATCGGAAAAAATGAAGCTGGTTTGAATGGACGGATAAAAGAACGAGTTGCGTTCCTGCGGGATCGTGGACGTCCAGTCGTTACGGCCGGTCACGGTAACGAACAGGTAGTCATCGTAGTTCGCGGTCGCGCTGCCGAAGAGGCTCATGAGGCGGCGCTGCTGCTTGTTCGTGCGCGTGGTGCGGATGTTCGAGTTGTTGACCGACTCGAAATTCGGATCGAGGAAGTCACGACCCAGCAGACCGCTCACCTCCGACCGGAAATCGGAGATTTGGTTACCGACGAGCCCATTGAGGGAGAACTTTTCGGTGAGCTGAAAGCGGTTGATGTTGAACAGCGTTTGTGCATTCAGATTGCGCACCACGTCGGTCGCGAAATCGAGAATACCGTTGCTGTTGTTCGCCACGCCGGCGCTCTCGGGGTGGCGGAGAATGAGATTCTCATTGGTGTAGCCGTCGGACCCGATGTTCGTCTTGAGAAAGCCCCAGCTGAACGGTGTGATCGTGAGGCCAAGGTTGGCGATCAGGCGGCCGTTGCGGGAATTCACCCGATTCTTGTTGACGCTGAAGTACGGGTTGTCGGTTTCCGAGTTCGTCGCGAGGGACGTAATCCGGCGCCGGGTGCCGGCCGGTGTGAGATAGTCACTCGCCTTGTCGGTCTGCGGCCACAGGAGCAGGCCGATCAGCGGACCGTTGTCACCCTTGAGCGCCTGATCGTTATCGACCTGCGCGTACTGCATCGACAGATCGGTCTTGAGCCATTTCGTAACGACCGCGCCGCCTGAGCCCGTGAGGTTGATGCGCGTGTAGTCGGAGTTCGGAATCACGCTACCCTGTGCGTTGTAGCCGAGGCCGACGCGATAGTTTACTTTCGCATCCGGCGATGCCCCGCTGAACGTCACGTTGTGCTGCTGCGACACGGCCGACTGAAAGAAGCCGTCGATGTTGTCGTAGAACTGCGTGCCAGCCTGGTACGGGTTACCGAAGTACGAAAAGGAGCCGAGCACACTGCCGGCCACCGACGTCGGTCCGTACTCGCGCTGCGTTTCGGGTCGGGCGCGCGTCTGGTCCATACGCACGCGGTTGCTGTATTCGAATCCACCCACGCCCGGCTTACCGCGCTTGGTGGTGATCACGATCGCACCGTTCGCCGCATCAATGCCGTAGAGCGCCGCTGCTTCCGGACCCTTCAACACCACCATGCTCTCGATGTCTTCCGGGTTGATGTCGGCGGCGCGGTTGGTGAAGTCGAGTCCGCGATTGTTGAACGCCGTAAGCGAACCTGGGGCATCGGAGGCGAGCGAGCCCGTGTTGAGCGTCTTGTTGTCCATCGGCAGGCCGTCGATAATCATGAGCGGTTGATTGCTGCCGCTGATGGAGCTGACACCGCGAATGGTGATCGACGACGAGGCGCCGGGCACGCCCGAGGTGCTTGTGACTTCCACACCGGCCACGCGACCCTGCAAGCCGTTGATGAAGTTTTCACGACCGGTTTGCGCGACGTCGGCACCGGAGACGGTCTGCTGCGACGTGCCCAAGTTACGCTGCGTGGTGGTCTGGCCGAGTGCCGTGACGACGACCGCGTCAAGATTCGAGGCGGCTTTCGTCAGCTGCACGCCGATCACGTCGACGGTACCAACCGTGCGTTCCTGCGGCAAGTAACCGATGAGTCGATATTGCAGGATCTGGCCGACATCGGCCCGGATGCTGTAGTCGCCGCTGTTATTCGTCTGAACGATGGTCGACGTACCCTTCACCACGACGGAGACGCCGGAAAGCGGTACGCTGACATCACGGGTCACTTTCCCCGTCACGGTCTTCGTTTGGGCGAGCGCCTGCGAGGCGTACAGGAGCGTCCCCATGAACACCGTGAGTATTCGTTGCTTCATCATCATGAAGGGTGCCGGGTGGTGGTGATCAGCGAGTCGGGCGTGGCACGTCCGCGGAATGGCACAGGCGCTGATGTCACTTTTATGTAGTAGGTAAGAAGGCCTAGGTTATCTCAGGACAACATGGCTGTCAAACCGGGACGGTGCCCGTGAAGAATTGCAGTGGCACGCCTTTGCGCTGAGGGATCTGGTTGACTGCTCTTCCCGATGCGCGTGACGAAGGCGTAGCATTGGCGAGGTTTCGCCTCCCAACTTCGTCCCGACGCCCATGTTCAGTCGACGGGTGCCCTTGCCCGCTGTAGCCCGCGCTCTCACTGCCGTCACGATGCTGGCCGCATCTCCATTGCCCGCACAGCCTGCCGCCAATGAGACAACCGCACGCGTGCCTTGGGACGTCACAACGGCGCGCGGCACCACCCGCGACGTCGATTTCACGACCAGCGAGGGGACCTGGATGTCGTCCGACCTCTCGGCCGACGGTAGCTGGCTTGTCTTCGATCTGTTGGGCCATCTGTATCGCATGCCAAGCAGCGGTGGCACGGCCACGGTGCTCACGCAGAACAGCGGCGTGGCCCTGAACTTTCAGCCGCGCATTTCCCCCGACGGCAAGACGATCGCCTTTATCAGTGACCGCCGTGGGCAGTACAATCTCTGGATCATGCACGCTGACGGGAGCAACCCGCACCCGGTTTTTACCGACCTCAACGTTACCGCGTTCGAGCCCGCCTGGACCCCTGACGGCCGGTTCATCGTGGTTCGCAAGGGTGGACGCGGGGGAGGCGAGGGCGCGGCACCCGCCGGCGGCTTGTGGATGTATCACAAGGATGGCGGCACCGGGGTTCCGCTCGTGGCGCCTGGTGTGGCCGGCGTGAACGGGTCGCCGGCGTGGCCCTCGGTGTCGTCGGACGGGAAGTACCTGTTCTATCAGGTATCGATGCCGGTCGAACCGCGTGAACCGTTGGGGGGATCGCTCCAACTCCGTCGGTTCACCTTCGCCGACGGCGAAACACTCGACATCACCAATGGCGAAAGCGGCAGCGCGGCGGCGTCGCGCTTCTCGAGCGGCGGTGGGGCCGCACCGGAAGTGTCGCCCGATGGTCGCTTTCTCGCCTTCGCGCGGCAGATCCCCGACGGCACCCTCGAGTTCAAAGGGCATCTGTTCGGTCCCCGTACGGCGCTCTGGGTGCGCGATCTCAAGACAGGCGCCGAGCGATTACTGATGGATCCCATCGACCCGATGGTGGCTAGCGGCTCGAAGACACTGGGCGTCCTGCCCCGCTACAAGTGGGCGTCCGATGGCAAGTCCATCGTGATCACGCAGGGTGGCCAGCTGCGTCGCGTCGATGTCGCCACGCGCGCTGTGGCCACGATTCCCTTTACGGCCACGGTACATCGCACACTGTCGCAGATGGCGCGGAAGGAATTCCGTATTACCGACGACGCGGTGCAGGCGAAGTTCTTCCGTTGGCCGTCGTCGAGTCCCGGCGGACGGGTCGTCGTCTTTCAGGCCCTCGGTCGTATTCACGTGCAGGACGGCCCCACGGGGACGCCGCGTCGCGTCACGCCGGTGAGTTTCGGTCCGCTGGAGTTCGCGCCGGCGTGGAGTCCCGACGGTCGTGCGATCGCGTTCGTGACGTGGGATGACTCATCGCGCGGTCACGTGTGGACGGTGCCCGCCGGCGGAGGTGCGCCGAAGCGATTGTCGCGTGAACCCGGCGACTACACTGATCCCACCTGGACCGCCGACTCACGCAGCGTGATCGTGGCGCGTGGAGAAGGCGCCACGGCACGTGGGCGCACGATGACGCACAACGTGTGGTACGACATCACGCGATTCGATGCGATGGCGCCGGCCGCCGGTGACACGGGCCGCACGATCGCCTTGATCAACCGGCCATCGGGCGTATCGGTGGGCGGCGAAGCGCGACGACAGCTACCGCGACCGTCCGTGGGTCCCGATGGACGCGTCTTCTGGCCGGAGCAGCGCGCCGGCGGCAACGGCCGCGCCAGCAGTACCACGCTGCGCTCGGTGAAGCTTGACGGCAGTGACCTGCAGGAGCATCTGACGTTCCCGAATGCCGATGAAATCCTACCATCGCCCGACGGTCGCTACGTGGCGTTTCAGGAAGGAGACAATGTGTATCTCACGCCGATGGTGTGGGGTGGCGTCGGCAGCGCGGTGCCACGCGTGGAGAAGCGGCGGGGACAGCTGCCGGTAAAACAGCTGACACGAGACGGTGGCCTCTTTCCGCGGTGGCGTGACAGCGTCACACTCGAGTATTCCAACGGCGCGGCGTACTACGTGCATCGCGTGGTGAGCGGTCGGACGGATACCCTCACGCTCACGCTGTCGTCACCACGCGCCGTGCCCACGGGCACCATCGCGATCACGAATGCACGTATCATCACACTGAACAAGCGTGCCGTGATCGAGTCCGGTACGATCTTGGTGAAGGGAAGTCGCATCGCCTGCGTGGGGACGTGCAACACCGCGGGTGCGGATCGAGTCATTGATGCGTCGGGGACGACGATCATTCCCGGCTTGGTCGACATGCATTCGCATCATTACCGCGAATGGCGCGGCATGCGTCCGCGTCATGACTTCGAGCAGGCGATCTATCTGGCGTACGGCGTGACGACGACGATGGACGTGTCGATGTACAGCCAGAACATGTTCCCGACCGCCGAACTGGTCGAAGTGGGCGAGATCATCGGACCGCGTGGGTTCAGCACGGGTGACAATATCACGGCCGGCGATGCGGCGCGGGCCAACGAGATCGACAGTCCGCGCGACGCGCTGGCGATGGTGACGAAAATGGCGGGATGGGGCGCCACCTCGATCAAGCAGTACGCGCAGCCGCGCCGTGATCAACGTCAGTGGACTGCCGAGGCCGCGCGCACCGTCGGAACAAATCTCACATCCGAAGGGGGATTCTTCTTCGAGAATCTGGGCTTCATCATGGATGGCCAGACTGGGTGGGAACACGCCTTCAGCGAAGTCCCGATGTACAGCGATGGCGCCAAGTTCTTCGGCAAGGCAGGCGCCACGTACTCGCCCACTCTGGTGGTTGCGGGGCCGGGGGCGTGGAGCATCGAATATTGGTTTCAGGAATCGGACGTCTGGAAGGATCCGAAACAGCGAAAGTGGTTCCCGTGGCGCGCGTTGGTGCCCGACACACGCGTGCGCACCCTGCGCCCGACAACCGACTACGCCTATCCCCTGATTGCGCAGTCGATGGCCGATATCATCGCCGAAGGCGGCTTTGGCGCGTTGGGCAGTCACGGCGAGCATCACGGGCTCGCGCCGCACTGGGAGCTCTGGATGGGGGCCTCCGCGCTCGGCAATCACGGCGCGCTCGAGGTCGCATCGCTGCACGGCGCGCGCTTTCTCGGTGCCGACCGGGACCTTGGGAGTATTGAAGTCGGGAAACTGGCGGACCTTGTCGTTCTCAACGGCAATCCCCTCGAGAACATCCGTGCCACCGCCGATGCCCGATTTGTCATGAAGGGCGGCACGCTGTACGACGCGATGTCACTCGACCAACTCTGGCCCCGGACGGTACCCTTCGGACCGACCTATTGGGTGAACGACGACATGTTACAGAACAACACGAAGCGGACTGATGCCTTCGATCGTGACAAACGGCCCTAGTTTGGGTACAACCGTCAGCACGTTGGCGCGTATACCTTTCGTCAGGGCTATCGCCGAGTTCGCTCTTCCTGCGATACTTCACGTGCCTTGGCGCACCGGTGCTGCGCCGTCCCGCCCTCGTTTTCAGGTTATTTCCTGCATGGCTGAGTTGCTCCAGTCCCGCACGTTGGAGGTCCCCCGTTCGGAGTGGACCGCGATCGTGTCCAAGTATGCCGGTGCCGATGTGCGTCGCGCCGTGTGGCAAGTGGTGAACACACTCGTTCCGTTGAGCGTGCTGCTGTGGGCGATGTTCTACTTCCTCGATGCCGCGCCGTGGGTCGCGGCCCTGCTCGTGCTGCCCGGGGCGGGATTGCTCGTGCGCACGTTCATCATCATGCACGATTGTTCGCATTCGTCGTACCTGCCGTGGCCCAAAATCAATGATGCCCTGGGCTTCGTGACCGGGGTGCTGACGTTGACACCATTCGCGCAGTGGCGCCGCGATCATGCGCTGCATCATGCGTCGTCCGGTGATCTCGATCGACGCGGTCACGGGGACGTGCCCACGATCACGGTGAAGGAATATCTCGAGCGTGATGCGCGCGGCCGATTGATCTACCGGCTCATTCGGCATCCGTTGTCGCTGATGTTGGTGGGCCCGTTGCATCTCATGCTGAACCAACGCTTCCGCGGCCGTAGCAAGGCCACGAAAACCAAACAGTTGTACAGCGTGTGGTACACGAATCTCGCGATCGCCGCCGCGATCACCGTATCGATCCTGGTGTGGGGACCGCGCGCGTTCCTGCTCGTGTATCTGCCGTGCATGTACGTGGCGGCTGCGGCCGGCATCTGGCTGTTCTACGTGCAGCACCAGTTTGAAGATGCGTACTGGGAAACGCACGACGAGTGGGACTATGCCACGGCCGCGATCACGGGCAGCTCGCACCTGCGTCTGAATCCGATCCTGCAGTGGTTTACGGGCAGCATCGGCTTGCACCACGTGCACCACATCGGTCCGAAGATTCCCAACTTCCGCTTGCAGGAAGCGCACGATGACAACCCGATCTTCGAGGCCGCACCGACCATGACGATTCGTATGGGCATCAAGGCGCTTCGCCTGGCGCTGTACGATGAAGATGCGAAGCGGCTGGTGCGATTCAGCGACGTGCAGGCGGCGTAACCCAGCATGCGCGCCCCCACTGGTGTGGTCTCGTGAAAGCACTCCGTGCGCTGCCGCTGCTGCTGGCGGTGGCCGGCATGGTGATGCTGGCCCTGGCGGGCATTGGTACGCGCTTCGGCGTGTGGCACTACCGCACCGGTCTCTCCATGCTCCGCTACTCGGCGTACGTAGGCATCGCGGCCGCCGTGGTGTGCATCCTGGCGTTGCTGGTCACGCGGCCAAGCGGCGGGAGCCGAGTCGCGTTGGTGATCGGTCTGCTCCTGTCGGCGCTCACCGTCGGTGTGCCCTACCGGTTCTCGCAGACCGTGAAGCGGGTGCCGCCGATCCATGACATCACGACGGATATGACCGACCCGCCGACCTTCGTGGCCGTGCTGCCGCTGAGAGCCTCGGCGACGAACGCGGCCCTGTATGCCGGCGACAGTGTCGCAGCGCTGCAGCGGGCGGCGTACCCCGAGGTGCGGCCGCTCATGCTACCCGTGCCGCCATTGGCCGCCTTCGATCGTGCCGTGGCCGCCGCGAAGGCCATGGGCTGGGAGATCGTGGCCGGCGACTCGCCGAGCGGCCGCTTGGAGGCCACGGCCACCACGACCTGGTTCGGATTCAAGGACGACGTGGTGGTACGTATCCGTTCGGCGAACAGCGGGTCCCGCGTCGATGTGCGCTCGGTGTCGCGCGTTGGCCGCAGCGACGTTGGCGCGAACGCCGCGCGGATTGTGCGGTATCTCGACGTGTTACAGCGTCAGCGCTGACGCGCCAGTCCCGCCGGATCGACCGTGATCGTGCCGTAGCGTGCGATGAAGTGTAGATGCGGCCCGGTCACACGACCGGTGGCGCCCACGCGGCCGATCGTATCGCCGCGCGACACCGTGTCGCCGACCGCGACCAGTTGCGTGCTGAGATGCAGATAGGCCGTCACCAGTCCTTCACCGTGATCGAGGTACACGACGTTGCCGCCGAGCGTGAAAGCATCGACCAGTCGCACGATGCCACGGTTCGCGGCGCGCACCGGAGCGCCGACGGCACCGGCGTAGTCGGTGCCCATGTGACGGCTGGTCACGGCGCCGTTGAAAGTGCGGCCGCCGCCGAACGGACTCGTGATGCGCGACGTTCGTGGCACGAGAAACGGCAACGACCACTGCCGCGGCGTGTCGTGCGCGCTACGTGACACCTGTGCTGCGCGCTCGGCTTCCAGGCGCATGCGGGTGGCAGTGACGGAATCGGGCGGTGCGCCAAAGCGCGGCGCGACGCGCAGCCGCTCCAGACGATACGTGCCGGCCGTGGTGGGAATGCGCACGCTGCCCGATGTGTCACCGCTGCACTGCCACGCCATCGTGATGCCGGCAGTGGAGTCGATCGGCACCGCGGCGATGGCAAAGGCGGAGTCGCCGACCACGCGAAAGTGCAGGGGCTCACCGGCCACTGTGGCGGTGACGGCGGTCGTGCCCGATGCGCGCGTGGCAGATACTGGGCGTGCGGTCGTGGCCACGCGAAAGAGCGAGCCAGCTTTCGGTGATGCCGGACGCCACACGAAGTCAGCGCGCGCGGCGCAGGCGGTCGTCGGCACAAGCGACACCTTCCCGAAAGGCAACAGCAGTACAAGAGCAAACAGGCCAGTTCGACGCCACGCGGCGATGCTCATGGTTCGTTTCCGGCGGCGATGACCAATTGGGCCGCCCTCAGTCCCGACGCCACGGCCCCGTCGAGATACCCGCCACCGATGTCGCTGGTTTCTGTTCCGGCCCAGAACAAGCGACCATTCCACGAGGCACCGGAAACGTCGCCAGCATCACCGTTGAAGAGCGGGTGCCCGTACTCAGGGTGTGCACCGGGTGGCAGGTCGTCGTTCGGGCCGCAGCTCAGTGGGTCGTGCGCCCAGTCGTACTCGGCGTAGTCCACCGCCCCGTGGGCCTCCTCACCAAACAGCCGCGCCAATTGCACCAGCACGGCGGCGCGACGCGCCTCGGGACTGGCGTCGCGGAAACCACGCGCGGCGGCGTTCGAGCGTGGTGCAACAAAGCCCATGAGTGCATAACCGGCCGGCGTGTGATCGCTCGGCGGCATGCAGGCGTCGTGAATCTCCTGCAGCGGGCCGCCCCAGCTCACGGCGTATCCGGAGTGCCCCAAGTCGCGCCAAAACGGCGCGTGGTACGTCACGACGCACTTCATCGCGTGCCCCATCCAGGTGACCGTTTCGGCGAGGGCCGCGTGCATGGCGTCGGATAGCGGTGGCGCGAAGGCGATGTCGCGCGCCACTGCGCGTGGCGGCACGGCCATGATGACCCGACCAGCCGTACCGCTGAATCCGTTGCCGTTGATAACCACCCCGGTCGGGCGTAACTCCAGCGTGTGTACCGCGGCGTCGAGATGCACGGCCACGGGTTGTGGCGCGGTCTGCGACGCCTGCTGCAACGCGCGGGTAAGGGCGGCCATTCCGCCGGCCAGGCGGAGCGAGGCATCAGTCTGCCCAGACGCATCGAACGACTCCGGCGCGCGTCCGTCACCGGCATCGTACATCGCCGTTCCGTTGCGATGCTGCTCGAACACCGGAAGCCCGAAGTGCGCCACAAGCCCGCGAATGTGTTGCTGGTGTGGCCAGAACCACGCTGGACCGAGGTCGATCCACGGATGGTCCGTTCGCGGTGCCGCCGGTGCGGTCAGTACGCGGCCGCCAAGCCGCGATCGGGCCTCGAAGAGGGTTACGCGCTGTCCAGCGGTCGCGAGCTGCCAGGCGGCCGTCAGGCCGGCCACGCCGCCGCCAATAATGGCGACGACGGTGTCGGTGGCGTTGCTCGTGTCGGTGTCGACGCGGAGGGACGACGTGGGGCCGGAGGCAGTCATTGCGCGCGCAAGCTATCGTGAATCGACTCGCGTAGCACGTCCTGTGCAGTAGACTTGTGGCTCTGCCCCAGATCTTCCAACCAGCCAGGATATTCCTATGCGCTCCGTTTCGTCCCTCGTCGCTACCCGCGCTCCTGCCGTACTCGGTGCCGCGCTCCTGCTCGCCGCCTGCAGCAAGGCAAATGACGCTTCGGCGAAGGACTCGGCGATGGCGGCCGATTCCGCCGCCTCGCTCACCCTCGACTCCACGAGTTCGGTGGGCGCCAGCATGGGCGTGACCGCGAAAATTGTTGATGGGAATGGACGTGAGCTCGGCGTGCTCACGCTGGCCGATGCCGGCGCCGCGATCTCGGTGGACGGCACGTTGCGTGGTCTCACGCCGGGCGTGCACGGCATGCACATCCACGCGGTCGGTCGTTGCGACGGACCCGATTTCGCCAGCGCCGGACCGCACTGGAGCCCGACCCCCAAGCAGCATGGCTCGACCAACGAAGCCGGTCCGCATCATGGCGATCTGATGAATCTCACGGTCGGTGCGGACGGCAGCGTCGTGGTGAAGATGTCGACGCCGGCTGGCTCGCTCCGTGGTGAGAACCCGCTGCTCGACGCCGACGGCGCAGCCATCGTGATTCATGCCACGGCCGACGACTACAAGACCGATCCGTCGGGGAACTCGGGCGCCCGTGTCGCCTGCGGCGTGGTGTCCGGCTCCTGAACACCGTGCGCGGCAGCTTGATGAACAACGGTTTGCAGGCGAACGCGCCATGACGACTGCCGCCCACACGCTGGTCGACCTCAGCCACGCCATCGAGCATGGCGTGGTGTACTACAAAGGTCTTCCAGCACCGATCATCTGCGACTACCTGAGTCGGCAGGATTCACGGGCCCTGTACGAGGCGGGCACCGAGTTTCAGATCGGTCGCGTGGAGTTGATCACCAATACGGGCACCTACATCGATTGCCCGTTCCATCGCTACGCCGATGGGCGCGACACGGCGTCGATGCCGCTCGAGCGCTTCGTGGATCAGCCGGCCGTGGTGGTACGCGCCACGGAGCGCGACGGGCGCGCGATCGACGTGGCGCAGCTGTCGGCGCGCCTTTCTGCGCACGATGTGCGTGGCAAGGCCGTACTGGTGCACACCGGTTGGGATGCGCACTGGGGCACCGACGCGTATTTCGAAGGGCACCCGTATCTCACCGAGCAAGCCGCGATCTGGCTCCGCGACGCCGGCGCGGTGTTGGTGGGTATCGACTCGATGAACATCGACCACACCGAACGTGGCACGCGCCCGGTACATACGGTGTTGCTGCGCGAGGAAATTCTGATCGCCGAACATTTGTGCAATTTGCAGCTGCTGCCCGATGCCGGTTTCACCTTCACGGCTGTACCACCGAAGCTGGTGGGCGTGGGGACGTTCCCCGTGCGCGCCTTCGCGACCGTTCCTTACGCGTCGCGGACACTCGCGTACGCGTCGCGCAACACCTGAGCGGAACGCTCGACCCGCTCTCGCTCCAGTGGCAACATCTCGGGCTCCAGCACCAACTCCGCGCCACCACTTCCCACCACGGTCGGCATCGACAGCGCGACATCGCGCAGTCCCGATGCACCCTCTTGCCAGCGTGACACGGTGAGCACGCGACGCTCACCGCGCAAGATCGTGCGTAGCAGCGTGGCGGTGACCAGTCCGATGGCGTGATTGGTCGCGCCCTTCCGCTTGATGATCTCATAGGCGGCCGTGCGCACCTCGTTGGCCATGGTCGTCTCGCGATCGGCGCGCCAACCGGGCCACTGCGCCAGTGGCACGCCGCCGATCTGCGCACTCGACCAGAGTACCACCTCGGAGTCGCCGTGCTCGCCAACCACCTGTGCCTGCACCGAGCGCGGGTCGAGCTCGAGATCGCGTCCGAGGGCTTCGCGAAGTCGCGCCGTGTCGAGCATGGTGCCAGTGCCGATCACACGCGCTGGCGGTAGTCCGGAAGCTTCGAGGACAACGCGCGTGAGCACGTCCACGGGGTTGGTGACGACCACGATCACGCCACGTGCTGCCGCGAGTCGCACGCCGAGTTCACGCGCAAGGGTCGCATTGTCGCGCAGCAGCGCGAGTCGCGACTCTCCGGGTTTGCCGTTGCGCCCCGCGGCGATAACGATGGCGTCGGCGTCAATCATCTCTTCGATGGCAGCCGTGCGCACCGTGGCGGCGGGGTAGAATGAACTTCCTTGCGCCAAATCCATCGCCTCGCCCTCGGCGACGTCGGTGCGCACGTCATTCAGCAGCAGCTCGTCGGCCACACCGAGTTGCAGGGTGGAAATGGCGACACTCGATCCTACCCAGCCGGTGCCGATGATGGCGACGCGTCGAGCCATGGGATATCTCAGTAAGAGAGGCCGTGCACCGTTTGATAGTGGTGCACGGAGTAGAAAGCGGCAGTGCTGAACGGGATCATGGCGTTCCGCTGCCCTCACAACAGCAAAGTCGGTGCCTGAAGCTGGTGCATCACGGTGCGTTGTTCGGCATACGCCGGTTCGAGATTCATGCGGAGTATTGCCTCGGGGAGCACGTAGCGCATCGGCGACAGCGACGCGGGCACCTCGGCGTTTTTACCACACTCAGAGCCACGACTCGCGAACCTTAGGGGCGAGATCAGCACCAACTTGTGCACGCGCTCCGGGTGGCGCGCCGAAACCGTGTAGCAGGATGAGCGCGGGCGCCCGTCGTTCGTTCATGCAGCGGAACTTACTCCACGCGCCAGATACGATTCCACCCATCGGCGAAGGCATAGCAGCCGCAGGGCGCGACCCATCGCGCCGCCACGCGCTGCCGTCGTTCGCGACAGACCCCCGTGTAGTTGCAAACGACGTCGCTCACGATCAGATCCCGCTGCGACTGCACTGGCGTGAGCGTGGAGTCGATCACCCACCGGGGCTTCTCGGCCGTGGGCGTCCACGATAGGCGGCGTGACGCGTGATCGCGTACTGGCGCCGCCGGGCTGACTACGACTACGACTCCGGCGCGGGCCAGCGGCGCATCGGCTACGCGGAGCGGCCAGTAACTGTTTCGACGCGACCCCGGAGGGATGGGGCGCGTGACAAGTCCGCCCAATGGCGTTGGTGTAGGGGCCGGTGCTCCGAACGCCTGCGGACCGACCGTACCCACCAATAGCGGCCTGTGTGGCCGACCCTGGCCCGGCAATGAGGCGCCTGAGAGAGCCGCGAGCGACAAACTGATGGCGAGACGGCGGAGGGCCATGAAGAAGTATACCCCGAATTGGCCAACCCGGACTGACGAACCCGGAGCGTGAAGCGTAACCGGGGTCTAGTTTTCTCCGATGCCTTCCGCCAACCCTACTATTTCGACGTCGCCGAGTGCTGGCCCGACGCGCTCGTACGCGCTCGATCATACGCTCGCCTTCGCGCTCTGTCTTGGCGCGGCGATGCTGTTGCTGTGGCCGCTGCTCACCGGACAGATGCTGTTCGGTGGAAGCCGCTCCGACATGTTCATCGCTGGCTATTCGTTTCGCCTGTTCGGCGCCGAGTCGTTCTTGGCAAACGGCGCGATCCCGCAGTGGAATCCCTATCTGTTTGGCGGACTGCCATACATCGCGGCGATGCACGGCGACATTTTCTATCCGACCGCGTGGCTACGATGGATCATGCCGGTAGACGTGGCGATCACGCTCGGTATGGCGATTCACTTCGTGCTGACGGGATGGTTCACGTATCGCTTCTGCCGTTCGCTGGGGCTGTCGTGGAACGCGAGCGTGATGGCGGGTGTGGCGTACGAACTGACGGGGATCGTGGCGTCGCAGATGAGCCCTGGGCATGATGGCAAGCTGTTTGTGTCGGCGCTGACACCGCTCGCCTTCTGGACGCTACTGCAGGCGATTCGTCATGCAAGAATGTGGTGCTACGGCGCCTTTGCCTTTGTGGTCGCGTTGATCGTGCTCGGCCACTATCACATGGCGTACTTTCTGTTGCTGGCGCTTGGCCTGTGGGCGATCTACCTCGCGTTCTTCGACGCCGAGCGTCCGGCCGGGCTGAATCCATGGAAGGCGCTGGGCTTCTCGGCGATGGCCGTCGCGGTGGGCGGCGGGATTACAGCGTTGCAGGTGATGCCGTTCCTGGAGTACATCCCGTTTTCGCCGCGGGCCGAAGGCGGACCCGACACCGGCTGGGAATTCGCGACGAGTTATGCGTTGCCCCCGTCGGAGATCTTCACGCTGCTGCTGCCGCAGTTCAATGGTGTGCTCGATCAGTACTGGGGACGGAATCCGATCAAGTTCCACACCGAGTACATGGGCTTCCTGCCGCTCGCGCTCGCGGCGCTGGCAATAGGCGATAAGGATCGCCGTCGCTTCGTGATTGCGTTCAGCCTCGGCGCGTTGTTCTTCCTGATGCTGTCGTTCGGTGGCTACACGCCGTTCTATCGTCCGTTCTACGAGCTGCTGCCGCTGGTGAAGAAGATCCGTGCCATGGGCATGGTGTTCTACTTGCCGGCGTTCATGCTGTGCGTGCTGGCGGGTGTCGGATTCGATCGACTGCTGGCGCGCGCCGTGCCCATGCGCACGGTGCTGATCGTGGTTGGCGGTGCCGTCGCGTTCGCACTGCTCGGCACCATGGGTGGTCTGCAGGGGCTCGCGGAATCGCTGGCCATTCCTGAGCGCCTCGAGGCCGTTTCGGCCAACGCGCCGCATTTGCAGAGCGGTGCCCTGCGGTTGTTGGTGTTCGTGGTGCTGGGTGGTGCCGTGCTCTGGGCTGCCGCCGCCGGTCGTCTCGCGCCGCGCATTGCGACCGCTGCGCTCTTGGTGTTTATGGGACTCGATCTGTGGAGCGTGGACCGCCAGTTCTTCACCTTCTCGGCACGGGCCAGTACGCAGTTCGCCGACGATGCCGTTACGACGTACCTCAAGAAGGTGCCGCCGCCGTATCGCGTGATTGATGGAGGCAACAGCTACGGTCAGTCGATACTGATGGCGTATCGCATTTCAAGTGCGATGGGCTATCACGGCTTCCAGCTGCGTCGTTACAATGAATTGGCCGGAGCGCAGGAAGGATTTCGCAACCTGCTCACGCCGAACATGTTCGACCTGTTGTCGATTCGCTATTTGATCTTGCCGGACACGCAGCCGGTGCCGGGATTCCATCAGGTGGTACCACCGTCGCCTACGGCATTCGGCACCACGGCCACGTTGTACGAAAGCGATACCGTACCGGCGTATGCGCGCGTGTTGCCCGTGTCGGCCAAGCTCACCGAAGAGCAGGGGCTGGCCACCGTGATCGATCCGCGCTTTCCGATCAGCAGCGTGGCGTTGTTGCCGGATACGTCCACGGCCACGTCGCCGGCGGCGACACCGCCGTTCCCGACGCCGCAGGTGAAGGCCACGGTGACCGAGTGGAGCGCCGGCAACATGCGCATTGCGCTGACCGGCGCCGAAGCGGCCACGAGTCAACTGTTGGTGTCGGAGAACTGGTATCCCGATTGGCACGCCGAGGTCGATGGCAAGCCGGGCATCGTGCGGCGGGCCGATCACACGTTGATCAGCGTCGACATTCCGCCGGGTGCGAAAAACGTGCGCTTGTGGTTCGAGTCGCCGACCTACGCGCGCGGCAAGATGATCAGTGTGATCTCGCTGCTGCTGGCGGCGGCAATGCTGTTCGGGCCGCTGTTCGTTCCGGTCGGCACGAAGAAAACGGCGTAACGCGACACGCGTAGCGCGACACGCGTAGCGCGTAACGCTTACGGCGTGCGTCCCATCGGTTCACCCATGCGCACGGGCACGTCGGTGGCCCAGTGCGCGGTGAACGCGACGGTTTTGGGCGGGAAGAGCAGCACCACCGTGGAGCCAAGTAGAAAGCGGCCCATCTCGTCACCCTTGGCGAGTTGGATGGCCTGATCGGTGTAGTACCACTCGCGCACGGTGCCCGGGCGAGGGGGATTCACGA
>NZ_JBKJRB010000146.1:0-2939 GCF_046594945.1 Gemmatimonas sp.
AGGGGGGAGGGTTTCAGGAGGCAGGAGGCAGGTGAACTGCTCGCGGTTCCTGCGCCCTCTTCCCTGAAACCCTCCCCCCTCTTTCCTAGCGGTACTTTCGCAAATCTGGCGTCCTGCGACGGCCAAGTGTCACGAGTTTCAGGAGGAGAATCCTGTCTCCTGCGACTCGCGAACATGCTACATGAAAGAAGTGGCGAAGCGAGGTGTGGTCCATGTTCTGGCGGTTGTCGGTGCGCGTGCTGTTCCCGCGCTCCGCATCAGCCCGTTGGTGACTGGTTGCCTCGGCGGCACGGCTGAACTGATCACACAGAGAGAAAGAGACCAAGAGAAAAGGAGCACAGGGACCTCTGTGTTCTCCTTTTCTCTTGGTCTCTGTGTGATCAGTTGAACGGCGCCCGCCCGATCGTCGCGTGGCGGGATGGACACGAGCGCTGAAGAGTCACCCGCACGACTTGGCCGCGCCGCGTGTTCAACGTGAAAATCGCAGAGAGGAACGCACCGTCCTGCAGAGAGGGATCGGTCAATCGGTACAGTATTTTCATGTAGGCGCCGAAGGGGGTATTTTCATAGGGGAAAGGCAACCGTTTATGGCCAAGATTTGCGAAAGTACCGCTAGCGCGTTGCTTTTTCCCCACTCCCGTCGGGGCTTCCCACCCCCATGTCAGGATTTCACCGACTCCCTTCCACGCCGCGTGTACGGACATTGCCCGTCAGGCACCACACGACAGGAATCACCTCGCTGAGGAGTTCTCGTGATTTACGAACTGGAAGGCGACATTCTGCTCACCAAGGCGCAGGCCATTGCGCATGGTGTCTCGCCCAATGACCACTTCGACGCCGGCCTCGCACTCGCATTGCGCGAGCTGTGGCCGGGCATGGCAAAAGATTTCCGCCACTACGCGAAGCAGGCGCACCCGAAGCCGGGCGAACTCTGGACCTATCGCAGCGCCGATGGCCACACGATCTACAACCTGATGACGCAGGAAGGTGACCATGCCTCGTCCGCGTCGGGGCGTGCGTCGACGCCCAACGTCAATCACGTGTTGAAGCGGCTGCAACACGAGCTCGACAAGGGCGACATCAAGAGTGTCGCGCTACCACGACTCGCCACCGGGGCTGGCGGTCTCGACTGGGATGAGGTGCGGCCGCTGATCCAACAGCATCTCGGAGACGTCGGCATTCCGGTGTACGTCTACGTCACCTACCGGAAGGGTGTCGCTGGCAAGGAAGTCGCGGCCTGATCATGGCGCGATCGGATACCACTTAGCGAGGATACGATGAAGACAATTCTGGTCGCACTTGATGGTTCGTCGTTCGCCGAAGCAACCATTCCCGTCGCGCTTGGCCTCGCAAAGCAACTCGGTGCGCAAATTGAGTTGGTGACCGTGCACGAGCCGATGCCCGGCCGGCACAATATTTCCGGGTCCAGCGCACACGAACATGTACTCGAGCGTGAGCTGATCGCAGCACGCCATGAAGCGGCGGTCCGTTCCCTCGACGCGGTCCGCGACGGGATCATACAGCGCGCCGACGCGCCCTTGGTCACAACAACCGTGCTGGCCGGCGTCCCGGCGGAACGACTACTGGAATACGCCAACGAGCGCGGGGCGTGCCTGCTCGTCGTCGCCACGCACGGACTCGGCGGACTCTCCCGTCAGTGGATGGGCTCAGTGACCGATGCGCTCGTGCGGCACGCCACGATCCCGATCGTCACGGTGCGCCCTGACGCCGCGTACGAAAGCCGCACTCCCGAAGCGCGTGCGGAGTGGACGCTGCGCCGCCTGCTCGTGACGCTCGACGGCTCGAGCGCCGCAGAGCGTATTCTCGAGCCGCTGCAGGCGCTCGTCCCGACAACCGTCGCCTATCGACTCCTCCGCGTCATTTCTCCGCAGAGCCAGCTGCTGCGAGCCCTGACGCCGACGAGCGAACACGAGCGTGACCTTGCCGATCAGCGCCAGCGCGCGACCGCCTATCTCGACGAGATCAAAGCACAACTGGAGGCCTCTGGTGTCAGCGCGACACACCGCATCATGACCGACACCGTGGTGGCGCATGCCATCGCGGACGGCGCGCATGAACCCGATATCGACCTCGTCGCCATCGCCACGCACGGGCGCGGAGCCATCGGTCGCCTCGCGCTCGGCAGCGTAGCGGACAAGGTGCTCCGCATCGCGGACAAGCCTGTGATGCTGTTTCGTGTGACCGCGGATGACGCTGGCACGGAACCCCCGCGGTAGCTCAGCGGAAGCAGCACGACGCGGCGTTGGTCACCGGGCAGCGGTGCGCTCGGCTTGCGGAAGCCTGACATCGATCGCCCGATGGTCATCTGCTGATCGAAAGACCACCGATTTCGTCCTCGACGACGTGGCACACCACGTCGATCGAGCACTCGATCAGCACCTTGACCAGCTCGGCGGCGAACGGTCTCGCCGCCGATGTCGTGCGGGCGCGCACGCTGCTCGCACAGTTTGGCGACACCATGGTGGTGCTGTTGATGGTGGCCGCGCTTATCGCCGGCCTCGCGCCCGGCGACATCGTACTGCTCATCGCCGGCAACATCGTGCCGGCCGATCTACGCCTGCTCGATGCCGTATGGCTGAGCATCGAAGACGCCGCACTCACCGGCCGAACAGTGCCTCCGCAACCGCACTCTCCGTTTCCAGAATCGCCAGTGTGGTCTTCAGCACGGTGTCGGGATTCAGCGAGATGCTGTCGATGCCTTGCTGAACGAGGAACTGCGCGAACTCGGGGTAATCGCTCGGGGCCTGGCCGCAGATGCCGATCTTGCGCCCTTTGGCGCGGCAGGTGGCGATGACTTGAGCGATCATCTTTTTCACCGCGGCGTTTCGCTCGTCGAAGATGGGGGCGACGATCTCGCTGTCGCGGTCCACGCCGAGGATGAGCTGGGTCAGGTCGTTCGAGCCGATGCTGAAGCCGTC
>NZ_JBKJRB010000103.1:0-5281 GCF_046594945.1 Gemmatimonas sp.
GCGCCGAGCGATCCGAATGTGGTGTGGTTTGGAACGGGCGAGACGTTTCTGCGCAGTAATGTGAGCATTGGTGACGGTATCTATCGCTCAACCGATGCCGGCGCGCATTGGAAGCGCATGGGGTTGGAGAACACCGGGCGGATTGGTCGGGTGATTATCCACCCCACCAACACCGACGTCGTGTACGCGGCTGCCCAAGGCCATGGGTACGGTCCGCAAACGGACCGCGGATTGTGGCGCACCACTGACGGCGGTGCGTCGTGGAAGAAGGTGCTGTATGTCAACGACAGCACGGGCATTATTGATGTGGCGATGGATCCGACGAATCCGCGCATTTTGTTTGCCGCCAGTTGGCAGCAGTATATCGTGCCGTGGGACAAGAACTCCGGTGGAACAGGCAGCGGGATCTGGATGTCGCGTGATGCGGGCGATACGTGGGTGCGACTGGACGGAGGCGCAAGCGGGGAAGGGTGGGGCAAGGGGCTGCCCAAGACCGGCACCATGGGAAAGATCGGCCTGGGCGTGGCGCGAAGCGATCCGCAGCGAGTGTATGCGCTGATCGAGATGAAGGAGCCGGCGTTCTATCGCTCCGACAACGGGGGCCGTACGTGGCGCGCGGTGAACAAGGACCACGACCTGCTGGAGCGGCCGCAGTACTACACCCGGTTCGGCATCAATCCGGTTGATGCGAACAACGTGTTTTTTGTTGGTGTGCGATTTGTGGGAACCACGGACGGTGGCTTGACGCTCATGTCGCCGTCGCCGCGGGCGGGTGGCGACCTGCATGACATCTGGTGGGATAGGGCCGATGCCGACCGGTATGTGGTGGGCGACGACGGCGGCGTGGGCATCACCATCGATGGCGGTAAGTCCTTTACGCGCATCGCGCTGCCCAATGCGCAGATGTACCACGTGGCGACCGACACCAAGATTCCGTACAACCTGTATGGCAATCGACAGGACGGGTATTCGTACGGTGGCCCAAGCAACTCGCGCGGCAATCGTACGCTCGGGGTGTGGAGCGCCGTGGGCGGCTGCGAAAGCGGATGGGCGATTCCTGATACCATTGATGGTCGTACGGTGTGGAGCGGATGCTACGATGCCGGCCTCGAGCGCTTTGACTTGCAGACGCGCATGGCGCGCGCTGTTGAGCCGTGGCCGGAGGCGGGATACGGCGTGCCGCCGAAAGATCTCAAGTACCGCTTTCAGTGGACGTTTCCGATCCACCTGTCACCACACGATCACAATACCGTGTACGTGGGCTCTCAATTCGTGCACAAGAGCACAAACGGGGGACAGAGTTGGACCTTGATCTCTCCCGATCTGTCATCCAACGACCGTACCAAGCAGCAGTCGTCTGGTGGATTCGTGATCGACAACCTGTTTGTTGAAAACGTGACGGTGGTGTTTGCGATCGCCGAGTCGCCGTTGCAAAAGAACCTGATCTGGGCGGGGACGATGGACGGGTTGGTGCACGTGACCCGAGACGGCGGTGCCAGCTGGACCAATCTCACGGCCAACATTCCCGGTCTGCCCAAGTGGAGCACGATCGCCAACATCGAACCCAGCAAATACGATGCGGCAACGGCGTATATGGCGGTGGATGCGCACCTGATCAACGATCGCGATCCGTACCTCTACAGGACTACAGACTATGGCCGCACGTGGACACGCCTGAGCAGCGATATCCCGAAGAGCGTATTCAGCTATGTGCACGTCGTGCGCGAAGACCCGGTGCGCCGCGGCATGTTATACGCGGGCACGGAGAACGCGCTGTACGTGTCGCTGGATGACGGCGCACACTGGGTAGAGATCAACGGAGCGCTGCCGCATGCCCCCGTGAGCTGGCTGCAGATTCAGGGCCACTTCCACGATCTGGTGGTGTCCACGTACGGGCGCGGATTCTGGATTGCCGACGATATTTCGTACTTGCGCACCATGGCCGATTCGCTGGCGAACAAGCCGGTGGCGTTGCTGCCGCTGCGCAATGCGTATCGTTTCCGGAAGGTGGCCACGCCCATTGGGGCGACGAATTCGCTGGTGAACGGCGACGACCCGCCGCTGGCCGCGACCATCAACTACACCATCCGTGACCTGGCCAAGGATTCCACGGCCAAAGATTCGGTGAAGTTCCGCGTGTACGACGTATCGGGCGAGTTGATCCGGAAGTTTTCCGCCGCGCCGGCGAAACGCGGCCTGAATCGGGCGCTCTGGGATCTCCGCCATGAAGGGCCACGCAAGGCCAAGCTGCGCACGGCGCCGCCGGGCACTACGACGGTGAAAGTGCTGGACTCACGCCCGCTCGTGGCCTGGGACCTTGATCTGGTGGGTGGTCAGGTCGGGCCGTTAGTGGCCCCGGGCAGCTACACGGTGGCGATGATATACGGCGCGGACACGGTGCGGCAGTCGGTGCGTGTGCTCCGCGATCCCAACAGCGAAGGAACGGACGCCGACATCACGGCGCAGGTGGCGCTGGCGTTGCGCATTCGCGATGCGCTCAACGAAAATGTGGCGCTCATCGATGAAGCGGAGTGGACGCGCCGCGGACTGGAGCAGCTGAAATTCATGCTGCGAGAAAAGATCAAAGATGCCAAGGAATACGGCGCGTCGCCCGGGCGCGATCCGAAAACCGCCGACGCCGAAGCGTTCCTCAAGGGCATCGATAGCGTGGCGAAGAAGGTGATCGCCATTGAGTCCAAGTTGTACGATGTGGCGCTCACCGGGGCGCGCGAAGACGCGTTTCGCACCCCCAATCAGCTGTACGAAAAGCTGGCGTCCGTTGGCAGTGACGTGGCGGCCTCCAGCGCCGACTTCCGTCCGACGGATCAGCAGGTGGAAGTGTATGGCCTGCTGCGCGCGCAGTTGGACACGCTCAAGGTGCAGTTCAAGGCACTGGTGGACAACGACCTCACGGCGTTTGCGGCGCGAGCGGCGAAGCTCGGCCTGACGCCGGTGATCTTTTTCTGACGCGCGGTGAGCGGTTGTGTGACGAACCACCTCGGTCAGTCTGACGGGGTGGTCACATCCCCGCGAAGCGCTGTACCTGGCCGCGCGGCCGCGGCGCGACTCGGAACATGCCTCCGCGCACGGCGCTATGCGCCCGGGCGATTCACCACAACGGCATGATGACGATTCGCGTGGTGAATTAGCGCCACCACGCTAGAATATTCACATGCGCCGATCTCTCGGGTTCCTCCGGCGGCTCCTGCTGCTCGTGCTCGGCGCTCCTGCGCCGGCCACCGCCCAGGGTCGCATTCTCGTCGACACGATTCGCTCCAAGGCCATTGCCGGCAACAGCATCGGTGATACGCCCGATCGCGAAGTGTTCGTGTACACGCCACCCAGCTACGACCGCACGCCGAACCGGCGCTTTCCGGTGTTGTACCTGCTGCATGGCTTCACGTCGCATCCGCGCGAGTGGCTCGATGGCAGCTATCAGGGGCTCGACCTGCAGCAGACGATGGACAGTTTGTGGCGGGTCGATGCGGGTGAGTTTCTGGTGGTGATGCCGAGTGCCGACAACGCCATGGGCGGCGGCTTCTACGTGAACTCGGCGGCTTTCGGCAAATGGGAAGACTTTGCGGCCGATGAGTTGGTGCGCTTCATCGACGCTCGCTATCGCACGCGTCCCGAACGCGTCTCGCGTGGGCTGGCCGGACAATCGATGGGCGGCTTCGGCGCGTTGTACCTCGCGCAGAGGCACGGCGATGTGTTCGGCTCGGTGTACGCGATGAGTCCGTGTTGCACCGCACTGGTCGGCGAGTTGGCACCGTCCAGTGACGTGTGGCGCTACGTTCGCGACACCACGGTGGTGCCGACGCCCGCCATGGCCGGCCGTGTGCGAATTGCCCGTGCCATGACGGCGGCGTTCGGCGCGCCGTACGACCAGCCGGGTGCCTGGTCGCGGTTCCTGCCCGTCGATTTGCTGGCGAAGGATGCCACGGGTATGCGGCGCAGTTGCGCCGTCGTGATCGAGTACGGTCTCGACGACGCGATCGCCAGTGTGCCGTTGGGATCGCGCGCGTTTGCCGACGGACTGGCCCGCGCGAACATTCCCTATCGGCTTGACGTATTTGCCGGCGACCACACCAATCGCACGCGACAACGCTTCGAGCAGCGCGTGTTGCCGTTCTTTGCGCAGCAATTCTCAGGTGCCGCACCGGGCGGGAACTGCGCGTCATGAATTGCGCGGTATCTTTTCTCTGACGTCCACTCTTGCCGGAGTACCCCGCGTGCTGCCTTCCCCGTCCCAAGGCCTGTCTCAGTCTCGGCCTCATCGCGCCACCGTTCGTTTCCTGTTGGCATTCATCGCCGCGACTGCTTCGACTACCCAACCGGTCGGCGCACAGGACGGGCCGGCAGCCGGCGCCGATTCACTACCGCTGAAAACGGCGCGCACCCACACCTTCACGACCACCAAGGGCAGTTGGCTGTCCCTCGATGTGTCGCCGGACGGCTCGCAGATCGTCTTCGATCTGTTGGGTGATCTGTATACCATGCCGATCGCCGGCGGCCGCGCCACGCGCCTGACCAGCGGCATGGCCTTCGACGCGCAGCCGCGCTTCTCCCCCGACGGCCGGAAAGTCGTGTTCATCTCCGACCGCTCCGGTGGCGAGAACGTCTGGATTCAGTCGCTCAACGGCAAGGACACCACGCAGGTCACGAAGGGCAACAACAACATGTACGTGTCGCCGGAGTGGACACCGGATGGCGCGTACGTGGTGAGTTCGCGCAGCAGCGGGCTGGGCGGCGCGGCGAAACTCTGGATGTACAACGTGAATGGCGGCAACGGCCTGCCGCTCACCACCGAGCCCACGCTGCCGGCCACTCAGAAGCTGCTTGGGGCGGCCTTCGGCAAGGACCCACGTTACATGTGGTTTGCCGCTCGCACCGGTGACTGGCAGTACAACAGCATCGGCGCGCAGTTCCAGCTGTATGTGTGGGACAAGGAAACGGGACGCGTGTCGCAGATGTCCACGCGCTTCGGGTCGGGCTTCCGCCCCACGCTGTCGCCTGATGGCCGGTATCTCGTATACGGCACGCGCTTCGAAACGAAGACGGGACTGCGCCTTCGCAATCTCGAGACGCAGCAGGAAGACTGGCTGGCGTTCCCCGTGCAGCGCGACGACACCGAGTCGCGCGCGCCGATGGACGCGTATCCGGGCTTCAGCTTCATGCCCGATTCGAAGTCGGTCGTGGTGTCGTACGGCGGCGAGATCTGGCGCGTGCCGGTAAACAAGTCGGCCGCCATCAAGATCCCCTTCGACGCCGAAGTGAAGCT
>NZ_JBKJRB010000137.1:0-8249 GCF_046594945.1 Gemmatimonas sp.
GTCTTCGGTGAGCGCCGGCCCGTGCTTCCGCGCGAGCGACAGGACCCCGAGGATGCGGCGCGGCGCGAGCACGCCCTCGGTACGATGGATGTGGTCGCACACCGCGCCGATGGACGGTCCCGCTTTGCGCGCGACGTCGAGGAGCGCGAGCGTTTTGGTAGGCGTGCGCGAGGGGCGATCCGCATCGGCGACGCGATGATGGCCGCGCCGCGTGCGCAGATGTTCGCGCAGGAGGTGTCCCGAGCGCGGATCGAGCACGCGGACGTGCAGCTCGTTCCACGGCACGCTGACGCGCTGACTGATCCAGCCCGGCGGCACGCTGTAGTACGACGCCTCGACTTCGACGCAGCCATCGAGATGCACGGTGCGGGCGCCGTACCGATAGTAGCGAAAGGGCTCGAGCGGCAGCGGCTGCAAGTGCGGGCGCTCCTCGGCAAACATCGCGCTCACCTGACGCGTGGTGGTGCCGTGGATTCGCGTGTCGGCCCAGCGCGCGTCCCACTGATCGAGCGCGGCCTGGGCGGCCTCGAGGGTCTCGTAGCGTTGGCCCTTGAGTGGCGTCTTCTGCGTGTGGCCGATGCCCGACTCCACTTTGCCTTTGCGATCCGGATCGCGCACGCGACACGGCAGCGCGACGACGTCGTAGTGCGCGAGCACATCGCGGTACAGCGGGTTGATCGTCGGGTCGTAGACGTCGGGCTGCACCACGCCTTCGCGCAGGTTGTCGAGCACGATCACGCGCACGCTACCGCCCACGCGTCGAAACGCCTGTTCGTGCAGCTCGGCCCAGATCTGACTGCTGGATCGCCACGTGAGCAGCCGCACCGACTTCCGTGAGTAGCCGAGCGTCATCACGAACAGGCGCGTGCGTCGGTACTTCCCGCTGGTCGGATCGCGCACCATCGGCCCTTCGCCGTAGTCGACCTGCGCTTCCTCACCGGGGGCCGTCTCGATGATGCCCGACGGTTCGGGCGTGAACCCGCCGCGCACGCGCCGCACATAGCGCCGCACGCTCGCATACCGGCCCGCAACGCCGTGCTGGTCGACCAAGTCCTGCCAGATCGCCGTCGCGTTGCGGCCGCGACGGATCTGCTCGAGGATGAGCTCCCGATACGGCTCACACACGCTCGCCGTCGTGGCCGATGACGCCACGACGGGCGGGTCCACGACCGCGGCGGGCAGCACCGAGTCGGTGGACACCGCCGCCGTGGTGGCCGGATTTGGCGGCGGCCACTGCGCGGGTCGGCCCCCGCGCCCACGGACGGCGACGCCGGCGGCCTTGAGATAGCCACTGACCGTTTCACGGCGTATGCCGGTCGCCCCTTCGATGCGCCGGAGCGACCAGCCGAGTCGTCCTAACGCGATCACCTGCTGCTGTTTGGTCTCTTCCAAGACATTGCTCATGGCGTAAACCCCCACTGGGGGCCTTCCGCCGTCAACGCCTCAGCTCATCCGTCGTGGTGGCCGGTTTTCAGGTGTCGACTGGTGGCCGGTTTTGGGTGTCCACCGAGGTACTGGTGAACGCTCTCATTCATCGGGACTATTTCACCAGTGCGTCCATTCGCCTCATGGTGTTCGCGGATCGAGTGGAGATCATCAGCCCCGGGCACTTGCCCGACAGCTTGAGCATCGAGTCCATTCGTCACGGGAAGACCAACCGCCGGAACCCTACCCTTACCGACCATGCGGTGCAGCAGTTGCCATACCGCGGTATGGGGAGCGGCATTCCCCGCGCGCTGGAGGCGTGGCCGCAGGTAGAGTTTGACGACGATGTGCGGGGGAACCAGTTCAGGGCCGTGGTGCGTCGGCCATTGGCTCCGGCCTCAGTAACTTTTGGGGTTACCACGCAAGGCACCCTGCAAGTCACCCCCCCAGTCGCCCCCTCAGTCGCTGCCTTGATCCGCCTCTTGGGCGCAGAAGGATCGCTCGGGAACGCTGAGATGCGCGAGCGCCTGCAGCTCAAGGATCGCGCAGACCTGAGGGACCGCTATGTCCGGCCCAGCTTGGACGGAGGATGGATAAAGATGACCATCCCAGAGAAGCCGAGCAGTCGGCTGCAGAAGTACCAACTTACAGCGGCGGGACAAGAGTTGCTTAAGCAGCTGAACCTATCGTCGGGCCTCTCCTGATACCGAATCCCAATGACCCCTGAGTCCCGCTCCGAGCGCGCCACGCAGGACCGCGTGATCGCCCTGTTCCGCGACACGCTTGGTTACGAAGACCTCGGCAACTGGGAAACGCGCACAGGCAATCGCCACATCGAACCGGCGCTCCTGCGCGCGAATCTCGAGCGCCGCGGCTACGGTGCCGCGCACATCAGCGCTGCGCTGCTCGAGCTGGAAAAGGCGGCCGAAGTGGCCGGTACTACGCTGTACCAGGCGAACCTTCGCACCTACAGCCTTCTGCGATACGGCGCCAAGGTGCAGGTGGCCGCCGGTGCGCCGCACGACACGGTGCACTTCGTAGAGTGGGACGACCCCGCGCTGAACGACTTTGCCATTGCTGAGGAGGTGACGCTCACCGGTGGCCACGAACGTCGCCCTGACCTCGTGCTGTACATCAATGGTATCGCCATGGCCGTGCTGGAGCTCAAGCGCAGCTCGGTGGAGGTGGCCCACGGCATTCGGCAGCTGATCACGAATCAGGAATCCATTTTCAACGAGCGGTTCTTCACCACCGCGCAGTTGCTGCTCGCCGGGAATGACACGCAGGGATTGCACTACGGCACCGTGGGTACGCCCGAACAGTTCTTTGTGCAGTGGAAGCGCGGCGAACCCGCAACGACGGGCATAGCACCGACCCCGGGTGAACTGCTCGACAGCCCTCTGGCGGAGCTCTGCGACAAGACGCGCATGCTCGACCTCATTCGCCACTTCGTGATCTTCGATGCGGGCCGCAAGAAGGTCCCGCGCCAGCATCAGTACCTCGGCGTGAAGGCGGCGCAGACGCGCATGACCCAGCGCGAAGGGGGTGTGATCTGGCACACGCAGGGCAGTGGCAAGAGCATCCTCATGGTGCTGTTGGCCAAGTGGCTGCTAGAGCACGACCCGAGCGCGCGGGTGCTCGTGGTCACCGACCGTGATGAACTGGACAAGCAGATCACGGGCGTGATGAAGAACGCGGGTGTGGTCAGCGAAGACCAGAAGGACGTGCGGGTGACCACGCGCGCGCAGCTCGTACGCCAGTTGGCCGCTACCGGGCCGCGGGTGATGTGCGCGTTGCTGCACAAGTTCAATCCGACCGACTTGGAGGGGCCGCCCCCGCCGCGGCACGGCACGTTCTATGTGTTCGTGGATGAGTGTCATCGTACGCAAGGTGGGGCGCTCAACAAGCAGATGAAGCGGTGGCTCGAGGGGGCCATTTTCATCGGCTTCACCGGCACGCCGCTGTTGCGCACGGATAAGCCGCTCACGCGCGACGTCTTCGGCACGTACATCCACACGTACAAGTTCCACGAAGCGGTATCCGACAAGGTGGTGCTCGACTTCCGGTACGAGGCGCGACACGTTCCGCAACGCCTCACGCAGGGCGAGAAGGTCGACGAGTGGTTCGAGAAGAAGACCGCTCCCCTCAACAACTACCAGAAGTCTCTGCTGAAGAAGCGTTGGGCGAACATGCAGGAGCTCCTGAGCTCGAAGGAGCGAAAGGATCGGGTCATCGCCAGCATCATCGAGGACTTCGCGCTCAAGCCCCGACTCAACGCGGACCGCGGCACTGCGATTCTCGTCGCGGCGTCCATTCGCGACGCCTGTCATTACGTCCGCCTGTTTCAGCACACCAACTTCGGCAAGTACGTTGGCATCGTCACGTCGTACGAACCCAATCACAACGCCATCTCGCGCGAGCCCGCTGACAGCGACGAGCGATACAAGTTCGACACCTACACAAAGCACGTGCTCTCGGCCGGACAGACAACGGGGCAGTACGAAGCCGAAATCAAGCGGCGCTTCGTCGAGGAGCCGGCCAACACCAAGCTGCTCATCGTGGTGAGCAAGCTGCTCACCGGGTTTGATGCGCCGAGCTGTACGTACATCTACTTCGACCACGAGCTGCGCGACCACAACCTGTTCCAAGCCATTTGCCGCACAAATCGACTCGACGGTGACGACAAGCCGTTCGGGCAGATCGTGGATCTCAAGCAGCTGTTCGGCGAGGTACAGGGGGCGATCTCGCTCTACAGTTCCGATGTGCTCGACGTGGACGAGGCGACCGGCGACGATGGCAATGTGCCTGTTCGCGATTGGCGTGAGGAGGGCCGCCGTCAGCTGGAGAACACGCGTGAAGTCGTGATGCGCCTGTGCGAGCCGGTCCCTGCGCCGCGAGAGGTGGAGCAGTACCTGCACTATTTCTGCGGGGAGGCGAGCGACCCCGAGGCGCTGGACGCCACGGAGCCGCTGCGAATTTCCTACTACAAGGCCACGGCCGCGTTCGCCCGCGCCTACGCCGAGGTGGCGACCGACATGGCCGCTCTCGGCTACGACACGGCGAAGGCCGCCGCCATCAAACTTGAGGTGCAGGTCCACGCCGACATTCGCGACGCGATCAAGAAGTATTCGGGCGAAGAGCTGGACATCAAGCCGTACGAAGCCGACATGCGCAACCTGCTCGACATGTACGTGCTGGCAGATCCAGCCGTGGTGATCGGGGCGGCCGGAACGCAGTCGCTGGTGGAGATGATCGTCGACACGGGCATCAACGACGTAATCGCGCGACAGATCAACCCATCTGGAAAGCTGTCGAAGCGGGCCATCGCGGAGACGATCATCAACAACGTGCGGAAGGTCATCATTCGCGATCAGCTG
This sequence comes from Gemmatimonas sp., assembly GCF_046594945.1. Taxonomy (GTDB): domain Bacteria; phylum Gemmatimonadota; class Gemmatimonadetes; order Gemmatimonadales; family Gemmatimonadaceae; genus Gemmatimonas. The sequence continues at coordinate 4,803 of NZ_JBKJRB010000137.1, forward strand.
ACGGATCCGCGCTTCTACGAGCGCATGTCGACGCTGCTGGACGACCTCATCGAGCAGAGTCGGAAGGGTGCGGAAGCGTACGAAGAGTTCTTGCGAAAGGCGGAGGAACTGGCACGCCAGCTGGCGGCTCGCAGCAGCACGAACGGCGTGCCGGCGGTGCTGCACGGCAACCATGAGGCAACGGTGTTGTTCAACAACCTGCCTACGGTGCCGGCCACCACGTTTCTGTACCCGACCCCTGAAGAGGCGCTGGCGGCGTTTGCCCTCAAGCTGGACCGCACCGTGCGGGAGCAGGCGCCAGCCGGGTGGCGAGGCGATCACGCGCGCGAGTCGAAGGTGAAGAACGCGTTGTATCCGCTGCTCAACCGGGATGGCAAGGCCACGACCGCAGTGTTCGAGATTGTGAAGAACCAGCCGGGCTACTGATGGTGTCGCCGTGGTGACGGTTCTCGAGCTTGGCGATGTATCCGTGGAAGTCACGCGCAAGGACGTGAAGCACGTACATCTGGCCGTGCATCCACCCGACGGACGGGTGACCCTAGTAGCGCCCGCGGGCACCCGCCTGGATGTTGCGCGCGCCTACGCCGTGACCAAGCTGCCGTGGATTCGCGATCAGCGCGCCAAACTGCGCGCACAGGCGCGAGAGGCCCCGCGGCGGTACGTGACGCGTGAAAGCCATTGGTTGTGGGGCCGGCGGTACCTGCTCGTGGTGGCGGAGCGCGACGGAAAGGCCGGCGTGACGCTCGACCATCGTCGTATCACGCTGACGGTGCGCCCTGGGAGTAACGCCGAGCGCCGGCACGCGGTGATGCACGCGTGGTACCTGCAGGTGCTTCACGACGCCGTACCCGATCTGATCGCCAAGTGGGAGCGTACGCTTGGTGTGACGGTGTCGCGCTACTTCTTGCAGCGCATGAAGACGCGCTGGGGCGGGTGCAACCACGCGGCGCGAACGATTCGGTTGAACACGGAGCTGGTGAAGAAGCCGAAGGATCTGTTGGAGTACGTGATCGTGCACGAGATGGTGCACTTGATCGAGCCGACGCATGGGCCGCGGTTCGTGGCGCTGCTGGAACAGTACTATCCGGCGTGGCGCGAGGCGCGGGCGGAGTTGAAGGAGCTGCCGTTGTAACGGATACGAGCTGTGAAGCACGTTGCCAAGTAGTTTAGCAACTACCAGAGAATCCTATCTCGCGTACCGCGACGCGAACCGGTATGGGCCAGCGCGCGGGGCCTCTGGCCGATGTACTTCCGATACCATTCGAGGCGCTGGGAATGACTTTACTTTGCGGCACGGGCCATTCCATAGTCCACTCCCGAGCGCTTGAATCTGTTGGATTTCCGACTTCGTAAGCTGTCGTTCGGAAGACCGAAGGACGTTGGTCGGCGACGCCGTTGAATCCACTACGGCTGTTTCGTCGGAAGCCAGAGTGACGGCATCTATGCGCGCCCCTTCGAGCCCATCGAGGCTCGGACGCGCTGCGACAATGATTGTCAGAACCGAATCCGAAACTGTCTCGGTCGCCCGAATGTACGCGGTCCGAAGAATGCCGGTGGGGCCGAATACGAAGATGAATTGGCGCTCATTGCGCGTCTTCGTTGCCGGTGGAGCTTCGTGAACTTCAACGCCTTCAATTAACGCAAGTAACGAATCCGCGCTGAATTCTTGACGATAGCTACAAAGAAGGGGTGCGGAGAACGCCGCGATAGGATCATGCGGAGAAGCGGGCGGCGCCAACTGTGCCCAAAGCGCGTTCGGGGCAAGCAAGCACAGCCCTCTCGCTCGCCGCAGCAGTGCTTCGGCTACACGCTTCATAAATCTCCACGATGGTCGAGCAGTGTGGCAGCGAAGGAGTTGCCCGCGGCAGCGCGCGCTCGAAGTGAACGGTTGACAAGCAGCGCTACCACCAACGAGACGCAAACGCCGACAAGCGACAGTCCCACCACGCGCATGCTGATAATGTCGTGGAAGTCCGCAGAGTAGGTCGTGTCAACGCTGGGGTTCGACTGCGAAATCGCGATGAACGCGCTCCCCATTAATAGAGAGACAACTATGCTTAGCGCAGGGATTGCAGGCGCAAGAAGGATTCCAGCCACTACGGCCAACCCAGTACAACGCATACCCAAGGTGAGCGGAACGGGAAAGTACGCAAGCCATATGGTCGTCACTAGACACAAGACTATAATCCTTCGAGGCGCCTGTCCGTCGAAGCCGGCTGGTCGTTTGGCTTCGCGAAGTATCGAAGGTGGAAGCTTGAACATCGTTAAGCCTAAAGATATAGGTAAGTACTTGTCTCAAGCAGGCCGCCGCCTACCACGAGCTCGCGGAAACCGACGGCCAACTGGATAGTCCGAACAAGTACGCCGAGATCAGGTCATCTGATATTCGCAGACAGTCGCGACAAAGGTGTAGGATTGCCCATCAGGGAACGTCAGGGTCCAGTTCTCTGGGTGACAAACAAGGTGGAACCGAGGATCGCCTCCACCGTTCCATCCGCGAATCAAGTTCCCCGTCGTAAGGGTTCGAGAACCGCAGTTGAAAGAGTTCCACTGAAACGCAAGCACGCTTAGGCGAACTCGGTTAACCCTATCGTCGGCCAAAATCATTCCGATCGTAGTCACTGGCGCGGCGACAGGGCCGAGAACCTTGCTGGTGATTCCATCAACAACCTGCATCACCGTTGCCAGTGAGACGACAGACGCTATGCCTAGTGTAGTGCGTCTAACGCTTCTTTACATTTGGCGATCTTCGCCAGGATCTTCTCCACCGAGGCGGTCCAGACGAAGATGTGTGGGTTCTGGTTCGATTGCAGAATGTAGTCCTCGATGGTCGCGATGAGATCGGGCACGCTGTCGAACGAATCGCGCCGAATGCGCTTGTCGGTGAGATCGCGAAACCAGCGCTCCACGAGATTGAGCCACGAGCTCGAGGTTGGCGTGAAGTGCAGGTGCATGCGCGGATGCCGTTTCAGCCAGCGTTTGACGGCGGCATGCGTGTGGGTGCCGTAGTTGTCGACGATGAGGTGCAGCACGAGGTCGGCTGGCGTTTCGTCGTCAATCTTCTTGAGAAAGCGGATAAACTCCTGATGCCGATGGCGCGGCATGCAGTCGCCGATCACTTTGCCATCCAGCATGCTCAGCGCGGCAAACAACGTCGTGGTCCCGTTGCGTTTGTAGTCGTGCGTCATCGTCCCGCACCGTCCTTTCTTGAGCGGCAGGCCCGGTTGTGTCCGATCCAGCGCTTGAATCTGCGACGTCTCGTCGACACACAACACCAAGGCTTTATCCGGCGGATTGATGTACAACCCGACGATGTCCACCAACTTCTCAACGAACGCCTTGTCCCGGCTCAACTTGAACGTCTTCGTCAAGTGCGGCTTCAGTTGGTGACGCTGCCAGATGCGCCGGACCGTCGCTTCACTGAGGCCTTGGGCCTGCGCCATCGTG
>NZ_JBKJRB010000001.1:0-32813 GCF_046594945.1 Gemmatimonas sp.
TCCGTCGGCGGGCACACCTTCCCCGATCGGTTTATCCAGCAGGAGTGGGCCGACGTGGTGGACGCATGGCAACTGCGCACATGGGACGCGTATCGCGATGTCGCACGGCTCGGTCGCCGCAACCGCCTCAGCGAGAAACACCGCGCCAGCATTTGGCCGATCTTCGAACAGGCGCAGCAGCGCCTGCATGACGGCGCGCTGGTCACGGTTCCCGGACTACTCGCCGATATTGCTGTTGAATTGACCTCATCGGGCCAACGCCCGTTCGACTTCGTGGTGGTCGACGAAGCGCAGGACATGAGCGTACCGCACCTGCGTTTCTTTTCGGCACTCACCGCCGAGCGCCCCGATGGGCTGTTCTTCGCGGGCGACTTGGGGCAGCGCATCTTCCAAACGCCATTTTCCTGGAAGTCGCTCGGCGTGGATGTTCGCGGCCGCTCCACCACGCTCCGCGTGAACTACCGCACGTCACATCAGATTCGGCGACAGGCCGATCGGCTTCTTGGAACGGAGCTTGAGGATGTTGACGGAAATGTTGAGGAGCGACGCGGCACGGTCTCGCTCTTCAACGGCGTCGAGCCTGAGATTCGGCTACTCCCCTCTGAGCGCGACGAAGCGGCGACGATCGCCGACTGGATTCGTGCGCGTCGTGCCGACGGAGTGCTGCCGGAAGAGATCGGCGTCTTCGTTAGATCATCAGAGCAGCTCACGCGCGCCCGCGAGGCAGTGGCCGGCGCCAACCTCGGCTCTACCACGCCGGCCCCTGGCGTTGACCCGGAAGCCGGCAAGGTGGTGATCATGCCCATGCACCTCGCCAAAGGGCTCGAGTTCCGGGCCGTCGTGGTCGCCGCCTGCGACGAGGACGTGCTACCGCACCAAGCCCGCATCGAGTCGGCCACGGAGGAGTCCGATCTGCGCGAGGTATATGACACCGAGCGTCAGCTGCTGTACGTGGCCTGCACGCGGGCTCGCGATCATTTGCTGGTCACGGCCGTGAAACCGGGTTCGGAGTTCTTGGTGGATATGGCTGCACTACCTGCGTAGGCCCCGCGCGTTGCCACGATGCCCACGGCGGTGGAACGATGACAACCCGCATCGCAATACGGCATATGATGACCGCCGGTCCTGCTTGCCCGCGCGATTCAATGCCATTACCGTAATACGTATTACCTCACCTACGTATTGCGGTGGAGCGCCATGCCCGTGTCTACGCTGACGTCCAAGTATCAGGCAACGATTCCCCGCGCCGTGCGCGAGGCGCTCACCCTCGCTGCCGGTGACCGCATCGAGTTCATCATTGAGCGCGACGGGGTGCGTGTGCGGCGCGCCCTGCCCGCCGACGCCGAGCTGCAGGAGCTCGAGGCCACGCTGGCACCAGAATGGGATTCGGCACGGGACGATGCGGCCTATGCCGACCTATAGCCCCGGAGACGTGGTGGTCGTGCCGTTCCCCTTCTCCGACCGCGACGCATCGAAGCGGCGGCCGGCACTGGTCTGTTCGGCGGCCGCGTTCAACGACAGTTCGCACCATCTGGTGCTGGCCATGATCACCACCGCCGCGCACAAGAAATGGCCCGGGGACGTGCCCATCCGCGATCTCACTCCGACCGGCCTGCCGGTTGCGTCCATCGTGCGGTGGAAACTGTTCACCTTGGACGCGTCGCTCGTCCTCCGCCGCGCCGGTACGCTATCCGCGCGTGACCGCAGCACCTGTCGCAGGCGGCAACCGATCGCGCTGTAAGCAAGCGGCCGCGCGCTGTCGTCTCAGTACCCCACCGCCATCCCATCCTTCCGCGGATCACTGCCCGCCGCGTACCCCTTCGGCAATCGCACGATCGCCTGCGCGCCACCAAAGGCCACCGTGGGCTGATCGATGAGCAGGTGCCCCATGGCCGCCAGCGCATTGCGCACGCCATCCCCGATCGGGGGCTCGAGAGCGACCCGATTGCGATCGTAATGACGGAAACGCGGCGCATCGATCGACGCTTGCAGGTCCATCCCGAACACGAAGTAGTTGAGCAGAAATTGCACGTGTCCCTGCGCCTGCACTCCGCCGCCCATCAGTCCGAAACTCATGTACGCCTGCTCGCGCCCATTCACGGTCTGCGTGACGAAGCCAGGAATGAGCGTATGAAACGGGCGCTTGCCCGGAGCGACCGTGTTCGGCAGTCCTTCGGTAAGCGTGAAGCCGGCGCCGCGGTTGTGCAACGCGAAGCCGGTGCCCGGCACCACGATCCCTGATCCGAACGAGTCGTAGTTCGAGTTGATGAATGACACCATGTTGCCCTCGGCGTCGGCGACGGTGAGGTAGACCGTCTCACTTTTCGTACGCATCGGTCCCGGATCCATGCGCTCCTGCGCCCGCTTTGCATCGAGGTGACTGCGTCGCTCGGCGATGAACGCATCCGTTAACATCTGCTCGGCCGGCATGTCGAGATGATCGGCATCACCGACAAAACGATCGAGATCCGCATACGCCAGCTTCTTGGCTTCGATAAGGTGGTGCAGATACTCAGGCGAGTTGTGTCCCATCGTCTTGAGATCGTACGGTTCGAGAATGCGCAGCATCTCGAGCGCGGCGATGCCCTGATTGTTGGGCGGCAACTCCCACACCCGATAGCCCTTGAACGGTACCGAGATCGGCGTCACCCAGGTCGGGGCATTCTTGCGCAAGTCGTCGAGCGTGACAAAGCCGTTCAACGCAGCAAGGCGCGACACTAGGCGCTGGCCGATGGATCCACCGTAGAACGTGCCGATGCCACTGTCGGCGATCGTCTTGAGCGTGCGCGCATAGTCAGGATTCCGAAACCACTCGCCCGCCTTGGGCGCTCGCCCACGGGGCAGAAAGGTGGCAGCCGCCGCTGAGTCGCGCTGAAGGAATGTGGTCTCATCGGCCCACTGCGCGGCGATGATCGGCGACAGCGGGAAGCCGTCGCGCGCGTAGCCGATGGCCGGCTGCAGCACCTGCGCCAGCGTGCGTTTCCCGTGTGTTCGCACGAGCTTGTCCCATCCCGCCAGTGCGCCGGGCACGGTGACCGACATGACGCCCTGCTGCGAGCCAGCGCGAAAACCGCGCGCCTGCAGGGTGGCGCGCGTCATCAGCGAGCCCGCGCGCCCGCTCGCGTTGAGCGCCACCAGCTTCTGCTCTCGGGCCAGCCACACGATGGCGAACATGTCGCCGCCGATGCCGGTCATGTGTGGCTCGGTCACGCTCAGCACCGCAGCGGCTGCTACTGCCGCGTCGATCGCGTTGCCACCGCGGCGCAGGATCTCGAGCCCCGCCGCCGACGCCAATGGCTGACTGGTTGCCACCACCGCACTGGACGCGTACACCGTGGAACGGCCAGCCATCGTGCTCGGTCGCTGCGCCGGCAGCGGGGCACGAGCGGTAGCCAGCGTAACGAGTGCGCCGACGAGCGCGTGCAGTCTTGGTCGATTCATGTAGGGCCCTGAGAGTGGCAACGAGACGTGTGCGAAGCATCCAAACTGTAGCCATCACGAACGGGCCGCCATCCGCGTCAGGTGCCTTCGCGCTCGCCGAACCAGTAACACAAACCATCCGGCGCGATCACGTAGCACACGGTCCACGGCACCCCGTCGCGGTGTTCCACGGAGAAGTCCGAAGGCGCCTTCACAAGTCCCTTGGCGGCGAACTCGTCGAACAGCAAAGCGAGCCCCCGCACGTGAAATGCACACCCATCCTGCGCCGGATCGCCGCCATTTTCCTCGAGCCCGATCTGCACGGCGTCGCGCGCAAGCACGACGGATGTATACGGCGTGTCACCGCGCGACACCACGTGAAAGCCAAGGGTGGCCTCGTAGAACGGGATCGCCGCCGCAACGTTTGGTACCGGGAGATGCATGGCGTCGCCGCGATAGCCGAACACCTTTTGCAGATGCAGTGTCATAACACACTCCGTGAAGGGCATACGTCCCAGGTACTGAGCCGACAAATTAGCCCGTGGTCGGGCCGGCCAATAGCAGGACATGACACTCGCGCCACCTTGTCGCCGTAGATTGACCGTGGATGGGTGGCCGATGCGCGTATCCGACACATCATTCGACCACTCATCACTCCGGCAGCGAGGCGACGATGGAACAGATCAAGGTGGCAGGCGACAAACTCAAGTCGACGCTCAAGCAGCTCATTCGCGAGGGGAATGTGCGTCGCATCATCGTGCGGAACGCAACCGGTCGCACGCTGATCGATATGCCACTCAGCGCAGGCTTGGCCGGGGCGTTTCTGGCGCCCTTCTGGGCCGCCGTCGCCGGAATCGTCGCGTTGACGAAGGAGTTCACCATTGTGGTCGAGCGTGACCCGGAGAATCAGGTCGCGAAAGTCGAGTGAGGTTGGAGAGAAGCCGCTGGCCGTCCGCAAGGCCTGCGCGGGACCCAGCAACCCCTCAACCGCGTCGATCAACGGTGAACGCCGCCTCGCTGGAGCAACGCACCACCAAATGGCTCGAAACGGAGCGCTATTGCTGCTGAATTCTGAACACTATAAGCCATCTGATTATCTGAGCCCGATGTTCTGGGCTCTGAGTTTTTCGCGGTGCGTGGCGAAGGCCTTCCCCTACCCAGCCCTCACCACCTCCCGCACGCACTCCACAAACGCGCGGGCCTGCATCGATTGCACCGCCCCCCGTCGCCAGACGGCGACGATCTCGCGTTGCAGCGTGTGATCGGTGAGTGGCACATACGCACACTGCGGCGTGTTGTGGCGTACGGCGGCCATGGCCGGCACGATCGAGATGCCTACGCCAGCACCTACCAGCTCGAGCACCGTGGCCAGCTGGGCACTGCGGCACACCACACTCGGTGAAACCTGACGGCTCGAGCAGAAGCCAGCTACCTGCTCCCCTAAACAGTGTGCTGGATCCAGCGTGACCGCCGGCGCGTCGCGCAACTGCGAGAGCGTTATGCGCCCCGCCCGCGCCGCCGCATGCGAGGCTGGCACAGCGACCACCAACGCATCAGTGCCGAGGAGCTCGGTATCGAGATGTTCGAACGGATACGGCAGCGCGGCGATCACCACGTCCAGGGCGCCATCCAGCAACAACTTGGCAAGCACCGCGCTGTAGTCCTCGCGCAACTCCACCCGCATCGCGGTGTGACGCGCGCGCATCCGCTGCACCGCCGCCGGCAGAACGTACGGCGCCACCGTGGGGATCGCCCCCACACTCAGCGTTCCCGCCCCACTCGCGCCCTCACGCCGGATCGCGTCTTCCGTCTCACGTACTTCATCGAGAATCCGGCGAGCCCGCGGATATAGCGCCCTTCCCGCATCGGTCAGCGAGACGCCGCGCCCATGCCGATCGAACAGCGGCGCGCCCATGTGCGTTTCAAGTCGTTGAATCTGTCCGGTCAGCGACGGTTGCGAGACGGACAGCAGTCTCGCCGCCCGACTTAGCGATCCGGCGTCGGCGGTCTCGACAAAAGCACGGAGCAAGAGCGTATCCATAAGTTAACTATAACCCTAGGCTATGGCGTATATACGAGTTACAGCATTGCGGGCTATAGGCCGAGCCCGTATCGTCAAGTGTGTAGTAGAGAGGCATCTCATGAGCTCGGTCAGCAGGGCGACCGCGCATTCAACGCAGCGTAGATCGGGAGAGCGCGATGGAAGGCATGGACGGAGAGGGCGCGGGCAAGTGCCCGGTGATGCACGGGGCAGTGGCGGTCGAAGGCACGTCGGCACCGCGTGGTCGGGCCAATCGTGACTGGTGGCCAAACGCATTGAACGTCGGAATCCTGCGCCAGCATTCCTCCCTCTCAGATCCGCTGGGCGCCGGGTTCAGCTACGCCGAAGCGTTCAAGACGCTCGACATCGAAGCGCTCCGTCAGGATCTCACGGCGCTGATGACCGATTCGCAAGACTGGTGGCCGGCTGATTACGGGCACTATGGGCCGTTCTTCGTGCGCATGGCCTGGCATGCCGCCGGCACCTACCGTACCGCCGACGGACGTGGCGGCGCTTCGGCCGGTACCCAGCGTTTCGCGCCACTCAACAGCTGGCCGGACAACGGCAATCTCGACAAGGCGCGTCGACTGCTGTGGCCCATCAAACAAAAGTATGGCCAGAAGATTTCATGGGCCGACCTGGTGGTGCTCACCGGCAACGTGGCCATGGAATCGATGGGCTTCACCACCTTCGGCTTTGCCGGTGGCCGGGCCGACGTGTGGGAACCGCAGGAAGACATTTACTGGGGTCCGGAAACGACGTGGCTGGGCGATTCGCGCTACACGGGCGATCGTGAGCTCGAACCGCCGTTGGCGGCCGTGCAGATGGGCCTCATTTACGTGAATCCGCAGGGTCCGAACGGCAATCCTGATCCGATGGCGTCGGCCCGCGACATCCGCGAAACGTTTGCCCGTATGGCGATGAACGACGAGGAAACCGTTGCCCTGATCGCCGGTGGACACACCTTCGGCAAGGCGCACGGTGCCGGCCCTGAAGCGTTGGTGGGTGTGGAGCCCGAAGGCGCCAGCCTCGAAGAACAGGGATTTGGCTGGAAGAGTGCGTTCGGCAGCGGCAAGGGCGAGCACACCATTACCAGTGGTGTTGAGGGTGCATGGACGCCGAATCCGATTCAGTGGGACAACGGCTATTTCGACACGCTCTTCGGCTACGAGTGGCAGCTCACCAAGAGCCCGGCCGGCGCGCACCAGTGGACACCGACCGACCCGGCCGCCGCCACCACGGTGCCCGACGCCCACAATCCGGCCAAGCGCCATGCGCCGATGATGGCCACAACTGACATCGCGCTGCGCGTCGATCCAGCGTATCTCGCGATCTCGAAGCGCTTTCATGAGAATCCGAACCAGCTCGCGGACGCCTACGCCCGCGCCTGGTTCAAGCTCACGCACCGCGACATGGGGCCGCGCGCGCGTTACCTCGGCCCGCTCGTGCCGGCCGAAGTGCTCATCTGGCAGGATCCCATTCCCGCGCTGAACCACCCGTTGATGGATGCGCAAGACGTTGCCTCGCTCAGCACCACGATCCTCGCCTCCGGTCTTTCGATCGGGCAGCTCGTCGCGACGGCGTGGGCGTCCGCCTCGTCGTTCCGCGGTTCTGACAAGCGAGGTGGTGCCAATGGCGCGCGCATCCGTTTAGCGCCGGCCAAGAATTGGGACGTGAATCAGCCGGTGAAGCTGGCCCGCGCGCTCGAGATCTACGAGACGATTCAGCAGCAGTTCAACGCCTCGCAGACCAACGGCAAGCAGGTATCGATCGCCGACCTCATCGTGCTCGGCGGATGCGCCGCGATTGAGCAGGCGGCGGCCAATGCCGGGCACACGATTCAAGTGTCGTTCACGCCTGGACGCATGGATGCGCTGCAGGAACAGACCGACATCGAGGCCTACGACGTGCTCGAGCCCAAGGTCGACGGCTTCCGCAACTATCAGCCGAAAGCCTTCAGCGTAAAACCGGAAGAGCTCCTGGTCGACAAGGCACAGTTGCTCACGCTGACCGCCCCCGAAATGACGGCGCTGGTGGGCGGACTGCGAGTACTGAACGCCAACCATGGTCAGTCAAAGAACGGCGTGTTCACCGACCGTCCTGAGACGCTCACCAACGACTTCTTCGTGCATCTGCTCGACATGAGCACCGCCTGGAAGCCGTTGTCCGAGTCCGGCGACATTTTCGAAGGCCGCGACCGCGCCACCGGCGACGTGAAGTGGACGGCGACGCGGGTGGACCTTATTTTCGGTTCAAACTCGGAACTCCGTGCGGTGGCCGAGGTCTATGCGCAAAACGATGCGAAGGAGAAGTTCGTGCACGACTTCGTAGCGGCCTGGACCAAGGTGATGAACCTCGATCGCTTCGAACTCGCCTGATTTCCGCAGGTTTTGTTGTCCTCTTAAGCCCAGCGCATCATGTACAGCCGTCGTGAATTCCTCGGCACCTCACTTGGCGCGCTGGGTGCAGCATCCATGTTTGACTCGCGCGTGTTGGTGGCCGCGCGGGCGCCCAAAAAACTTCTCATTTTGGGCGGCACCGGCTTTGTCGGACCGCACGATGTCCGCGAAGCACTGAAGCGCGGCCATCAGGTCACGATCTTCAATCGTGGCAAGAGTGCGCCCGGCATGTTTGGCAAAGATGTCGAAGAGCTGGCCGGCGATCGGGCCAGCGACCTCAGTGCGCTAAAGGGTCGCCAGTGGGACGCCGTGATTGACGAATCGGCGTCTCTGGCCAGTGCCCCCGTGTGGGTGAAGCTGTCGGCCGAACTGCTGCGTGACAACGTCGATCAGTATCTGTTCATCTCCACGCGCTCGGTTTATCAGGATCTCAGTCGCGTGCCGATGTCGATCGAAGCGCCGGTGCTTACACTCGAGAACTCACCGATCGAAGCGGGCAAGCCGCTCAGCTACGGTCATGCGAAAGCGTACGCCGAAAAGGCGGCGCATGCCGCTATGCCGGGCCGCGTCACGGTGGTGCGTCCGGGACTCATCGTCGGACCTGAGGACGACACCGATCGCTTCACGTACTGGCCCGTGCGCATCGCGCGTGGCGGTGCGGTGCTGGTGCCGGGCGACGGCAGCGATCACGTACAGATCATCGACGCGCGTGACCTCGTGAAATTCTGCATCACGTTGGTCGAGAACCGCACGTATGGCACGTTCAACGGCGTCGGGCCGCAGATGGGGCAGCCGTTCAAGGAGTTCGTGTCGCGCATTCAGAACGGCGTCGGTAGCAACCCCACCTACACGTGGGTCGACGCTGACTTCCTGCGCGCCAACGGCGCGAATCCGTACGGGCGTGAGTTGCCGGTTTTTCAGGTGATGCGTGGACGCACCGCAGGGTTCGCCCGCATCGACATCACGCCCGAACTCAAAGCCGGTCTCACCGTGCGTCCGATGGAAGACACGGCGCGCGACACGCTCGCCTGGTGGAAGACACTGCCGGCCGAGCGTCAGGCGGCGATCAAGACGGGATTCACGCCGGAGCGCGAAGCGGCGCTGCTGGCACTTTGGAAGGCTCGCACGCCGAGGTGAGCTATCGGGTCACGGTTCTCGTGATACGATAAATCCCGATCGTGATCGTGCCTTCGTCTTGGTCGATGATGGGAAAGAGCACGAGATTGTTGCCGAGAAAGCCCAGTGGCAGCGAGCGGCCAATGATTGTACCCAGGTAGTGTCCATCGCGATCAAAGACATCGGTGCGTGGCGTTTCCCCCGCAAACGTGTATCGCTCTACCCATAGTGTGCCGTCGGGTGCGATAGCCGTTTCGCGCACGACCGGAATCGTGGGCGCGACGCCCACCTTCTCTCCCACTTCTGCGCTCGGCGTGATGCATTCACCGCCGGCACCACTGAAACGGACCTTGAGTCCCTCAGGATACAGCTTCACCGCATCGGTGGTCTTGGCCGCGATCGGCGCTACGTCACGGCGCACGCTGCGTTCGCGCGTGCCGTTGCGCGAAAGATCCACCACGTATGTGGACTGACGTGTCGAGGCGACGAGGTCGGCGCGAACGGCCCAGGTGAGTTCGCCCGAGAAGAGTGGCGCCAGTGCGAGCCCCACGCACGTGAACATCACCATCTTGGGTCGAGAACCAACCGTAGAATCGATAGCCAGCGTATCGCGCGACGTCCAGCGTTCGAGTCGCCGCACCGCCACCGTGGTATCACCCACCAAGTCAAGCGAGACGAACACGGTGTCGCCACGACGGCGTACGGTTCCCCATGTGCGCCCTCGCGCCGTGATGAGTTTTCGTTCGGGGAGCACGGCGCCCGCGGGATCCCAGCTGAGCAGCGCCTGCTTCGCGTCGTCCTTGACCGACACGCTGCCATCCCGATCCACATCAATGCCCGCCGGATACTCCATCTCACCCGGGCCACCGCCGCGACGGCCCACGGTTCGGATTAGTGAACCCGTGGAATCGAACAGGTGGATCTGATTGGAGTGATCGAGCACCGCGATGCGCGCCGTGCCATCGGTGGCTATCGACGACGGTGCGACATAGTCGAACAACGGCGCACCGGTATCGGCACCCCCAATGCGGCCGACTTCAGCGAACGTCCAAGCGAGTGGTGTATCCGCCGCTGGCCCGCGCACAATCGCGACGCCCGACGAATCGGTGGTGTCCGTACTGCCACTTCCGGCTTTTGTGTCGGTGCAGCCTGACGCCAAGACCGCCACCGCCGTGGACAACGCGAAAATACCAACCCGCGCGTTCAGCACGCCACACCATCACGAACGCCGCTGATGCTCACGAACAGCGAATCGCCCGTGCGATCACCCTTCAGGCGCCGCAGTGGTACCGCCACCTGCCCCCCGCATCGTGACGGCGCACTCAACGGATTGCGTCCGCCCGCACTGACGCCGAGCGTGTACGACGTGGCCGGCTCCACCGGTCCGAACGTCAGCTGCGCGTTCGCGGCGGTATCGGCGCCTGCCCCAAGCATCAGCACAGCAATCGGGAGCGTCGCCCCGCTGTCGAGTGGCATCTCGCCCGACACGAGAAACGGGTGATACGGCGCCAGCTCGATCCCGCGGAGGCTTCGGAGTTGCTCACCGGATCCGACCAATACCCGCAACGGCTCGGCGCTGGTAAAGGCCGAGTCCTGTGCGTAGTACGACACCTTGAGCGTCGAGGCGCGCGGGTTTGACTTATCGCAGGCGGCAACGACGGCCCCGATAATCACGACCATCAATATTCGTGGTCGCATGCTACAGCACCCGCTTGAGTCCAGCGCGAGCGACCGTGACCGTCGCTTGCGCCGGTGCGCTTCCGCTTCCCCAGTGTGCAATAACCCGCGCATACCAACGTCGCGCGGTAGCACGATCACCCATCCGTTCAGCGATCTCGGCGCGCAACAGCATCAGCGGCACGACGCCCACCGATGGCATTGCCGTAGGCAGGGCGCGATCCAACAACTTCGCGGCCTCCGCATCGCGCTTCGCCTGCACCAGCAGTCGAGCCGTTGTCAACGCGGCACACGGCGCGCTGCTACACATCGCCATGGGCAATGCTAAGAACCCTCGCAGCGCTGCCGCCGTGTCAGCGCGGGCCAACGCGAGAAACGAGCGCGCGGCGTCGCCATAGTGCGCTATGCGACCTTGTCCTCGCGCTTGCGCCGTGCTGTCGACCCCGTCAAATGCCCGCACAAGAATCTGCATGGCGCTCGTGTCACGCGCTGTGGAAAACAGCGAAAACGCGGCGGAGAGTGTCGTTGGCTGGCGCAAAAGAAGCGGCTGCGCTTCTGCCAACACATCAGCTGCGGGAAACGCGCCGAGCTGCGCCAACGTAGCTCGGTCACCGATATTCAAGAGCTGCGGCGTCTTGATCGACTGACCTCGCTGCGCGAGTGCCAGCAACATCTCGCGCGCGAACGCCGCGGAGTCCGGGAGCGACGGATTCGCCGCGAGTCGCGCTGCCTGATGCGTGGCGATCGCGATCGATAGGGCGCTCGCCTCGGGCACCGCATTGAAATCCCTGAAGCTCTGGGCCACGAAGGACAGCGGCACGGAGTCCAGCAGTGCTCGCGCGCGCGCACTCAGCGTCGGCGTCGAGTCGAGGAGCGCAACCTGTAGCGCATAGAACGGCACCACGGTCGGTGGTGATAGTCTGGAGAGGCTTCGTGCGTAGCTGGCCGCTTCACGAAACTGTGCGGTCCGCAGCGCCAACGTGTATGCATGGACGTAGGGCACGAGCATCATCGAGTCGAGCGCGATGGCCCGTCTGAAATCGGCCAGGACCGTGGTGTCCACCATGCCGGCCAACTCCCCGAAGTGATATCCCGCGTCGGCGAGCTCCAGCCACAACTCGGCATCGTTCGGATACCGCGTCGTCGTCTCTCGCATGGTGGCAAGCAGCGTGGCCACCGCAGGGATATCCATCACGGCTTCATTCACCACGGGCGTGCGGCGTACGACGGCCAGTCGCAGTGCGTCGCCACGCAACAGCAAACTGTCACGCGGACTACCGCCGCGGAACAATCGAATGGCCCGATCGAGCGCGGCCTGCGCCGCGGGATCCGCTTCGCGACCGGTGCGGATGTAGATCGAGGCGACACCACGCCAGCCCAGCGCGAACATCGAGTCGGTTGCCACGGCCGCTTCGAACGCGACCCGCGATGAATCCACTACGCCGCGTCGGTACCACTGCTGTCCGTGCAGATAGGATTTCAGGGCGGACAAGGACGACGTGCCCATCGACGACAGGCGCGCTCCATCGGCCAGTGATCCCGTGCTCCCCATGGCGCGCAACAATCGCAACGCCAGCGAATCGGCCAGCGCGTCGATGCGCAGCGCGTCACCGCTCACGTCCACTTCTTGTCGCACGGCACGGTCGGCCACATCCACGAGCGCCGCACGCAGTCGCACGGAATCCTTGCCGAGCGGGCTGATCTCACCAAACAGTACCAGGCCCGCGCCCAGCGCCGTACCGAGTGCCGTGGCAGTCGTCACGTCGCCGCGCTCGGGAGACTGCGCGATGCTCATGGACGGTGACACCGAACGCAGGGTACCGGCGCCATCGAGACTGCGGGCCAGAATGTCCACCATGCCTTCGCGCCACACGCCGAGTGAGGCGTCGCGCACCGCGAACGGCATCACGGCCACCAGCGAGGCATCAGGACCCGCCGACTTCGCCGGCCCGCGTGTGAGAAACCAAGCGACGCCCGCGACAACCGCGACGGCTACCCCGCCGATGACCAACGCCCGTGCTCCTCGACGAGGCGAGGCACCCGCCGTTGTGGAAGGCGGAGCCGCCGTCGCGTTGCGCACGTCGTACTGCTCGGTGGTGCCCACCCGCGAGGCCGACGCGGCATCGGCGAGCGACTCGAGAAGCT
This sequence comes from Gemmatimonas sp., assembly GCF_046594945.1. Lineage (GTDB taxonomy): Bacteria > Gemmatimonadota > Gemmatimonadetes > Gemmatimonadales > Gemmatimonadaceae > Gemmatimonas. The sequence goes on from NZ_JBKJRB010000001.1 coordinate 12,799, forward strand.
CCGAGGCCTGCTGCGGGCGATCGGCCGGATCCTTCTCCAGGCATCGCATCACCAACTGCGCGAGCGGCTCGGGTACATCGGGGCGCCGTGTCGCGACGGGAACGGGTGCCTCGGACAGATGGGCAATCAGCTGGGCGTGCGCGGGTCGGTCGCCGAATGGCGTCGATCCGGTCAGCAGCTCGTACGCCATCGCACCCAGCGCGTAGATGTCGGCACGGTGATCGGTATCCGGGTCGCCCGCACCCTGTTCCGGCGCCATGTACGCCGGACTGCCAAGCGACGTGCCCATTCGGGTGAGTTGACTGTCGCGTTGACTGTCGCGTTCGCTGTCGCTGGGCGAAGTCCGGGCCGAGCTCATCGCCTTGGCGATGCCGAAGTCTGTCACGAGCGCGGCCCCACCGGACAACATCACATTGTCCGACTTGATGTCGCGGTGCACGACGCCGCGACCGTGTGCATACGCCAGCGCCCGACTCACGTCGTTGAGCACCAGCAGCACTTCGGCGATCGGCAGTGAGCTCCCGCCCGCCACGCGGTCGCGCAACGACGCGCCCTCGACAAAGGGCATCAGATAGTACGGAAGCCCCTCACCCGTCACGCCGGCCGACAGCACGGGAACGATGTTCGCATGCTGCAGGGCCGCCGCCAGCGCGATCTCCCGGCCGAACCGCTCGACCGACAGCTCCTGTACCAATTCCGGCGACAGCACTTTCACCACGACTTCGCGGTCCAGTCTCGTATCGCGCGCCAGGAAGACGCGACTCATGCCGCCCCCACCGAGTTCACGTCCAAGCTGGAATGACGCGCCGAGGGCGGCCTGAAGACTATCGCGGAGAGTGTCAATCATGATGGGTGGATCATAACCGCAAGCAGCGCCGCACGCCTCACCGACTCACCGCTTCACCGACTCACCGCTTCACCGCTTCACCGGCGGATCCTCCGTCCACCACCATTGCGCCGGCAGTGGCTTGGTACGCGGCCAGACTTCATCGAGCGTGTTGCCATCGTACATTCGTCCATTCTTCATCACGTACCGCACGGAATTCGTGTTGTGAATATCCGTGAGCGGATTACGATCGAGCACCTGCAGGTCGGCCAACTTGCCGACTTCCAGTGACCCCAGATCCTTGCCGAGTCCGATCGCGTCAGCCCCGTGAATCGTGCCCGCGCGCAGGGTCTCGAACTCGGTAAGTCCGCCGGATTGCATCATCCACAGCTCCCAGTGCACGCCGAGTCCCTGCAGCTCGCCGTGCGAGCCCAGTCCCACGCGGCCACCGGCCTTCACCATCTTGTTCATCTGCTCGGCGAGCCCCTTGAAAATGTACTGATCCTCGCGATTGAACGGCACCGACTTCCAGGCATCGAGCTCGTCGTGCGGTGTGAAGCGACGCAGCTTCGCATCATCATCCACGTTGTAACGCGTGAGCCAGTAATTCAGGCCGATCGGACCGCCGTATCCCACCACCAGCGTCGGCGTATACGTGATGCCGCTCTCGGCCTGCAGCTGCACGACGTCCTTGAACAGCGGGAAGATCGGCATCGCATGCTCGAGTCCCGGATAGCCGTCCTGCATCAACGTGAGATTCATGGAAAGGTTGGAGCCACCCTCGGTGGTGGCCGTGAGACCCAGCTCCTTCGCCGCCATGATCACCCACTGACGCACTTTGCGATCGCCGGCGAGATATTGCTTGATCGTCTTCGTATTGTAATGATCGGCGTAGCGGCGCAACACATCACGCGCTTCCTCAAGACTCTTGATGTTGTCGGCGGCGAAGATGCCGGGACCGGTGGAATACAAGCGCGGCCCGATCAGCGCGCCGGTCTCCATGAGATCAGAGTAGGTGAGAATGTCCGTGGCCGACGTTTGCGGATCACGCTGCGTAGTCACACCATACGCGAGGTTCGCCAACAACTGCGTAACCTGATCGCGATGCACACCCCAACCGAACCAATTGTGTGCATGAATGTCGACGTATCCCGGCAAAATCGTTTTTCCGCCCGCGTCGATTTCCCGCGCACCGCTCGGAATACTCACCGTGCCGCTGGCACCGATCGCCGTGATGCGGTTGTCGGTCACCACAATGTCGCCTTGCTCGATGATATCACGGCCCTTCATCGTGATCAGACGCGCGTTGCGTAATACGATCGTGCCGCGCGGCTTGTCCTTGGCCGCCGTGATCGTCACGTCGAATCGTCGGGCCTCATACGCCCGTGCTGCGGCACGCGTGGTATCACGCGGCGCGGCCGCGGCCGCCGGCGCGGCGCTGGACACGGAATCGGCCCGCGCCACCGAATCGCGAATCGCCCGCTCGGCCACGCGCACCTCATACTGGAACCAGCTGCGTCCGATCGAATAGAACGCCGACGCACCGTCGGACGACCATCCGATGAACTCACCACCCACGCGCGTCAGTCGCGCGGTGGGCACCGAACTCGCCGAGACCGCGACCGCCGGCGCCTGCCCCACGACGGGCGGTACCGTGATCATGAACACGTTGTTGTTGGCGAGCACCAGCGCGCGACTGCCATCGGGTGAGAGCACCACTTCGTCCGGACTCGGCGGTGGCGGCGGGGTGGCGCCCGGCGGCAGCGGCTGCGCCGGCGGCGGTGGACCGGCCACGCGAACCACCACTTTCCGATCGGAGCCGTCGAACCGCATCGAGATCAATCCTTCGGTACCCGCCCACACATAGAGCCTCGTGCTATCTGGTCCCACATGCGGCACATTACGCCCCTGCTGCGACTGACCGCTGCCAGTCCAGGCAATCCGCGTGGCGTCGCCACCGGCAGCGGGCAGCGTCACATACTCCAACTCCCCGTTCGCGATGTTGCCAAAGTCCTCGAACTGCCGCAAACGGCTGAAGCGCGAACCGCGCACCGCCATAATACGCGCGCCGTCCTTCGTGTACGCGATCTTGTCGTAGAAGGCGGCCGCCCGCGTGAGTCGCTCCGCCGGCGCGCTGCCGTCCGCCCGCACGCGGTAGATGTGCCCGCCCACGGTGTCACTCCATGTGACATACGCGAGGTAGCGGCCGTCCGGTGACCACACTGGCGCGTGCTCCACCGTCACGCCACTCGTGAGCCGACGTGAATTCCGAATGTCTCGCCTGCCCGCGATTGCCGTATCCACGCCCGTTGCCGCCGATACGATGTCACCAGCATACAGACGATCGAGCGCGGTGAAGGCCAGACGACGACCGTCGGGTGACGGGCGCGCACCGCGGACCTGCGTCACGACCAACGTCGAGTCGTTTACCGGATACTCGAACGTGGCGAGCGCCCCCATCTGTTGATCGATCTGTGCCGTGAAGGGAACCGGCGTCACTGTGCCCGAGGGCACGTTCACGCGCCAGATCTTCCCGCCATAGCTGGTGACCAGCGACTTCGAATCGGGCGTGAATGCCGACGCCGGATAGAGATCGCGATCGTTCCCTCCGCCGCCCTGTGAGTTGTCTCGCTGCACGTCCATCACCAGCCAGCGTTCGGCGCCGGTGGTCAGATCGCGCAGCTTGAGCGCACCGCGCGCATCGTAGCGCGTGGCGTACACCAACCACTTGCCGTCGGGACTCGCCACCGGCCGAAACGCGCCCTCGATCTCATTGGTGCGCACCAACGTGCGCCCGCTGCTGCGTTCGAACTGTGCCACCTGATACTGTCCAACGCGTCGCGCATTGCTGCGCGCTTCATGCTCTTCGTTCTCCTCTCGCGCCGAGGTGGCATGATCGTCGTGCAAGCCCGTACCCAGCGCGGCGGGTACGCCGCCACTCACGTTCACCCACAAATAGCGCGCATCACCCGACGGAGCGGCCGCCAGATGCGACGCCACCGCCCCCGTGGGCGCAGGGGATCCCTCAGCGCGAAGTCCCGTGAGCTGCACGCCGGAACCACCGCTCGTGTTGTACATCCACAGCTGTCCGACGCGTGTGGCGATCACGTACTGTCCGTCGGCCGACCAGATCGGCGACGCGAAATTCATTCGCTCGCTGCGCGTGATGAGGCGCGGCTTCGTGCCGTCGGCGTTTGCCGTCCACACATTCTTCGACCCGTTCCGATCACTCACGAACACGATCTGCGTCCCGTCGGGTGAATAGCGGGGCTGTTGATCCCATCCGGTTCCACTCGTAATGCGCGTGGCGGTACCGCCGCTGATCGGCAGCGTGTATAAGTCACCCAAAATGTCGAACACGATGGTCTTTCCATCAGGCGCGACGTCGAGCGAGATCCACGACGCCTCGTCGGTCGTGAAGCGCAGCGTGCGCGGCGTGCTCAGTGGGAGTCCACTACTTCTCGCAACCGCGCGGACCGCGCTATCGTTCTGCGTGGGCGTCTGGGCGCTGGCCGAGGCAGCAAGAAGCATCGCCGTGGCCAGGTAGGTGATCGATCGCAGCATCGTCATTGGGTGGTCTCCGGAACCACGGTGAAGTCGGGGTCTACAGGCGACCACGTGACACATGGGCGAAGACTACAGGCAGCCTCAACACCTCGCCAGCAGCGCCATACGGGTGTCACACCCATATTCGACGGTATGCGCTCTTCATATCTCCCGCTGCTCGGCCTCCTGTACGTGATGTTGACCGCGCCGCTCACGGCTCAAACCACGGCGCCGTCGGCAATCATGCCCCCTTCGGTCGTCCCGCACAGCAGTTGGCAAGCGAAGCCGCCAGTCGGTGTGCCCGCCGATGCCGCGCGACGGAACAAGAAGGCCGGTGACTCGCTGTCGTTCCGCGAGCTCACGGTCACGGTGCTGCAAACGATGGTCGACTCGAGCAGCGCGACACCGGTGGATCTCGCGCGCGTAAAGCTGGCCACCACCGGCGTCGTACAAGGCGCAACCGAAGAGCGCGTCATCCGCGAAGGGTCTGCATTCAACTGGCGTGGCTTTCACGTCGCCGTCGTGGCGGTATACGGCCCCGGTGAACTTGGCGCGGGACTGGTCGCACTTGAGGTAGCCACGATCGCGTCGTTACCTCCCCACATCGCCAACGCAAGCGTGGCCGGCGGCGCCGACATGCGACTCCGAATCCCGCACACGATCACACACGTTACGCTGCATCACACCGGTGACAGCAAGCCGCTCACCCGCGCCGACGATCCGGCGCTGCGGCTGCGGAATCTTCAATCGTGGGGCGCGCGCGACCGCAACTGGTGGGACGTGCCGTACCACTTTCTCCTCGATTTCGACGGCCGCGTGTTCGAGGGACGCGACTGGCACTTTCAAGGTGAAACGAACACCACGTACGATCCCGGCGGACACTTTCTCATCAGTATGATCGGCAACTACGACGTGCAGGAGCCGAGCGTAGGGCAGCTCGACGCGATCGCCGATCTGATGGCGTGGGCGCTGAAGGAAAACAACCTGCCGGTCGATCGCATCGGTGGGCATTACAACTATGCGGAAACCGGATGCCCCGGGAAGTATCTGCGGCGCTATCTGGAGGATGGCACGCTACGCCGAATGGTGCAGCAGCGACTGACAGCGCGGTGAGCTAAGGTCGCGGCCGCTTCAACAGACGGTCCAGTCGCGCCGACATCTCGTCGCGTACACCGACGGGCGCCTGGTCGGGCAGCAAGTTACGCAATTCGTACGGATCTGCCTGCAGATCGTACAGTTCATCCATCCCCCTGAGTTCCTCGTAGCGGATGTACTTGTAGCGATCCGTTCGCACGGCTTTGTACCCCATGCCCTTCACCCGCGGGAATTCGGTATCCGAGTAATACTCGATCAGCATATCGTCGCGAATCGACGTGGAATCGTTGCGCAACGCGCGCAGCAACGAGCGTCCGTCCATCGCAGTCGGTACGAACGCACCACCGAGATCAAGCATCGTAGGCGCAATATCGACATTGCTGGCCAGCGCGTTCGGTTTCACTCCAGCCGGGACGACGCCAGGATAGCGCACGATCAGTGGGATATGCGTGCTTGGTTCGTAGGCCAGTCGCCGCTCCTGGGCCAACCCGAACTCCCCATAAAAGAAGCCCTGATCGCTGGTCACGATGAAGACGGTCTGATCGAGCACTCCCTTGGCCTCGAGCGCTTTGCGCACTTCGCCGATGCCACGATCCACCGCCAGCAACATGCGGAGCCGATCGCGCACGTATTTATCGGGTAAGCCGCCCTTCGGACTGCGGGGATCGTTCGCGTCTACCAGCCGCTGTAATGCCGGCTTGCCGGTGAGCGGAGCCCGCCAGCTTTCGCCGTGCGGAATGGGGTCGTTGGCGAACGCCCCCTCGTCGCCGGGCGCGGGCGGAAACGATCGGACCTGATTCGGATAGACCTCGGGATGCGCCGCCTTTTGTGCGATGAACGCCAGAAAGGGCGTGCCGACCGGCGCGCTCGCAATGAACGACACCGCCTGGGCGGTGAGAATGTCGGTCATGTAGCCTTTCGCGTCGGTCAGCGTCCCGTCGATGTTGAGCTTCGGGTCGAAATAGACACCCTGCCCCACAAAGCTGACCCAGCGATGGAAGCCCGGGCGCGGGGAATCGTCTTCGTGCCCCATGTGCCATTTGCCGAAGAAGCCAGTATGGTACCCGGCGTCCTGCAACAGCTTCGGAAAGGTGACGAGGCGGTGACTGAGTTCCGCCCGCTCGCCATTGTCGACGATCCCGTTGTGGTACGGGTACTGCCCCGTCATGAACACCGCCCGGCTCGGCGAGCACAGGGGGGCCGCCGTGAAAAAGCGGCGGAACGACGCGCCTTCCGAGGCGAGACGGTTCAGATTTGGCAGGTTCACGAAGGGATGATCGACCATGTCGTCATAGCGGACATCGTCGAGGAGGATGAAGACGATGTTCGGACGCGGAGCCGGTGGCGACGAAGCGCCGCGGTCGCCGGCGGTACACGCCAACATCAGCGTGCTCGCGACGAGAGACCAACACCGAGCCCAAGGCGACTGCATCGTGACGCTCCGTCCAGCTGAGGTTGACGACCTGCGGGTACCGATCGGCTCCCGGTCAAGCAGAGGCGCTCGGAATGTCGTACAATATGATGTGATGGGCTCGGAGGGTGGCCGCCTCCGACCAGCCCCGTGGAGTTATCATTTCGTCGGTCTGTCTCACCACAACTCGAGGAACTTGCTCATGACGCCGTTCACGCCGTCTCCGCTCTCCCGTCGCCAGTGGATCAAGTCGTCGAGCCTCGTGGCCGGTGGAGCGATGGCTACCGGATCCCTCACGCCCTCGATGCTGCCCGCCCTCGAAAGCGGCGCCGCGCATGTGATCGACGGACAGACCACGGCGGCCGGCTTTGCGGCGCATGAGGAGATGGTGGCAATCGCGCGGCGGGCTGAGGGACCGATCAGACTTGCCTCGAACGAGAACCCGTACGGCATGGCACCAAGCGCCCGTAAGGCGATCGAAGACGGCTGGAAGCAGCACGCCTGGTACGGCGCACCGTCGCTGCCCAATCTGCGAAAAGTGTACGCCGACTCCGTCGGTGTGCCGGTCGATCACATCATGATCGTGGCCGGTTCGAGCGAGCTGCTCAGCATCGTGAGCTTGGCCTACGCCATGAAGGGCGACGTGCTCACCGCGTGGCCCACCTACGAAGGGCTGCCCCGCTACGCCGAATCACTCGGCGTCAAAGTGCACAAAGTCCCGCTGGCGGCCGATCTCACACACGATCTCGACACCATGGCCCAGCGTCACACGCAGGCGGTCGACCTGGTGTTCGTGTGCAATCCGAACAATCCCACGGCGAACGTGACCGACAACGCCAAGCTGCGGTCGTTCGTGAGCGACGCATCGCGCCGCTCGATGGTGCTGGTCGACGAGGCGTATCATGATTTCGTGACCGATCCCTCATACACGTCGCTGGTGGACATGGTGAAGAAGGGCGAGAACGTGATCATCTCACGTACCGCGTCCAAAATTCACGGACTCGCCGGCCTGCGCACGGCGTTCGTGATCGCGCGCCCGGACATCATTGCCCGCCTGCAGCCACTCAGCACCAGCGCTCCCGGCGTGTTCGGTGCCCTTGGTGCCGTGGCCTCGATTCAGGACACCGCGTTTCAGGCCATGTGCAAGCAGCGCAACAATGAAAGCCGCGAGATCATGAAGACGGCCATCGCGAAGATGGGCCGCAAGATGACCGATTCACAAACGAATTTCGTGTTCTTCCACGCTGGCATGCCCGTGGAGCAGGTGCAAAAGGCCATGCTCGCCAAGGGCTTCATGATCGGTCGCGCCTTCCCGCCGTACAACGACTGGGTGCGCATCTCACTCGGCACGCCCGATGAAATGCGCGCGGTCGCCGCAGCGTTACCTGATGTGATCAGCGGTGGGCCGAAGTCGCTGGGCTCATCGGAGGGCTGACTTCGATTTCCGTGGCGCGTTCCGCCGGTACAGCCCCGTACCGGCGCTCGCGCTTGGCATAGTCGGCGAACACCGCATCAAGGTCGGCGGTGGAGAGATCGGGAAAGTTGACGTCGAGGAACGCCAGTTCCGCGTAGGCGCTTTCCCAGAGCAGAAAGTCGGAGAGGCGTCGCTCGCCGCCGGTGCGGAGTACCAAGTCCACCGGGGGCAGGATGTGCGTGTCGGGCAATACGCCGCCGCGTCCCTCCGCCATCGCGAACGCCTCGTGAATCGCCGCGCGACTCGAGTAATCCACGGCCACCCGCAAATGCATGCGAGTGCCATGCGCCGTCTTCGCTTCCGTGGCCTCGATACTGTCGCATAGGGCTCGAGGCAGTCGATCACGTCGTCCGATCACCGACAGACGGATCCCGTTCTTCACGAGTTTAGCGAGCTGGCGTTCGAGGTGCGACGCGAACAGATCGAAGAGGAATCCCACCTCGTCGGCGGGGCGCTTCCAGTTGTCACTGGAAAACGCATACAGCGTGAGTTGCTCCACGCCGCGCTGCGCACAGTACGTGACCACTTCGCGCGCCGTGTGAGCTCCGCGCACATGTCCCATCCAGCGTGGACGACCCTTGCCCGTGGCCCAACGGCCATTGCCGTCCATGATCAACGCCAGATGTTGCGGTACACGTGTCATGCGCTCCCCACGCGCTTGATCAGCGCTTCCATGTGTGAAAGATACCGCTCGAGCGCCGTGCGGCCCGGGGCGGCGAGTCGATACTCGGTGCGCGGGATGCGACCGTCAAAGCCTTTGGTGCACGTGATGTACCCGGCGTCTTCGAGCTTGCGCGCGTGCACGGACACATTGCCGTCGGACGTTTCGAGCAACGCCTTGAGTTCATTGAACGTGAGCGACTCGTGCACGGCCAACGCACTCACGATGGCCAGCCGCACGCGCTCGTGAATGAGACGATCGAGTGCCATCGGCGTCAGCGCGTCTCCGTTGACGGCCTTCAAGGATGCTCCTGGTAAGGATGCTCCTGGTAAGGATGCTCCCGGTTCTGGTGCGTTCTGCCGGCGCGGAATGGCCCGAGCCGCACTCCCGTCGCGTTTATCCACCGTGCCTCCGTGCGATACGCACGCCGAACACCGCGTGCAGGACTCCGAAGCCAAGCGCCATCATGACGTCTCCATTGGCCGCGGGCACAAACAGCGAAAGCACGCCCAGGGCGATGAAACCGAAGCCCATCAGCGGCACCGCACGAATCGAAAAAGTGCCTGCCGTCATGACACCCATTCCGTACAGCAACAGCCACAGGCCGGGGAGCACGCGTGCGGTGAGATGCGGTGCGATACCCGGCGCGTAGGGGTCGACGAGGGCGAGCGTGAGCACGGCGCCCACGAGAATGGCCGGCCAGAAACTGAAGAGAAATTTGCGGGCGGGCACGCTGAGCCGAAGCGTGACGCCATGGCCCACCCGTCGCCGCATTTTCGCAAGCATCGCCACGCCTCCAACGGACGCCCCAATCACCGCGGCGACGATCCACACCGTCAGCCATCGCGCCGGGTCCGACTGTCGGTGAGCCAACGGGGCAGCCACCAAGGCGGTTGCGCCGACCCCGACCAACCCCCAACCGGGCACATCGGTGAATGAGGCCGCCCCCTCCATGGTGCGACGGATAAACGAGAGATCCTGCAGCGCCCGGTCATGGAGAGCGGGCGGTTCTGATGGAGGGGCAGCCATACGAGGGAGTATCGACCGACTTGCGGAAAGTGTCAAGTACTTTACGTTATAAAGTAGAAGTTGGGTCGGTGCGCTGAGGGTCCCTTGACCGAGTCTCCCCGATGACGACTGAATCGTGGCTTGTGCCACCGGAAAAACCGGTGGTGCCCGACGAATCGCTCACCCATACTTCGCCAGCCCGCTGCTGCAGCACGACTCCATTCCGCGAAGGACGCCGCTCAAGATGAAAGTTGTCGTGACAGGAGCTGCCGGTATGATCGGCAGCAACATCGTGCATGGACTGAACGCGATCGGCGTCGATGACGTGATCGCCGTTGACGATCTCACCGACGGCCAGAAGTACCGCAACCTGGCCGGCGCCCACATCAGCGACTACTTCGACAAGACCGATTTCTACGAGCGCTTTACGCGCGGCGAGTTCGGGAACGTCGACGCGGTGCTGCATCAGGGCGCGTGCTCGGACACCATGGAGCACAACGGCCGCTTCATGCTCGACAACAACTATCGCTGCTCCAAGGACCTGCTCGATGCCTGCCAAACGCAGGGCACGCGATTGCTGTATGCGTCGTCGGCAGCCACGTATGGTGGCAGTGCGTCGTTCCGCGAGGAGCCTGAGTTCGAGCAGCCGCTCAATGTGTACGGCTATTCCAAGCTGCTGTTCGACAACGTGGTGCGCCGCATGCTGCCGTCGGCCGCGTCGCAGGTGGTGGGCTTCCGCTACTTCAACGTGTACGGCCCGCGCGAACAGCACAAAGCGCGCATGGCATCAGTGGCGTTTCACCACTTCAATCAGTTTCGCGACAGCGGCACAGTGCGATTGTTCGGTGAGTACGGCGGCTATGCGCCGGGCGAGCAGTCGCGCGACTTCGTGTTCGTCAACGACGTGGTCGCGGTCAACCTGTGGTTTCTCCAGCATCCCGACAAAAGCGGCATCGTGAACCTCGGCACCGGACGCGCGCAGCCATTTAACGATGTCGCGGTGTCCACCGTGAACGCGGTGCGTGCGCTGCGCGGTGAAGCGGCGTTACCGATCGGCGAATTGATTGCGCACGGGCTACTCGAATACATCGAATTTCCCGACGCGCTCAAAGGCAAGTATCAGAGCTTCACGCAGGCCGATCTCACGCAGCTGCGGGCGACGGGCTGCGATCATCAGTTTGCCGATGTGCAGACGGGGATCGCGCAGTACGTGACGTGGTTGGCGGCGCAGCCAGCGGCGTAGGGCTCATACCCTCTGCTTTAGAGACGCGGCGAGCGACTGCCGTTATCCATGTCCGACGCGATCAGCCAGCGGCCATTCGGCACACGTCGCAAGGTAAGCGTGAACTTTCCCTCGTCCCCTGGCGTCGTGCCGTAGCCATACGCACCGATGATGTACCCGACGGTGTCGGCCTGCGCATAGGCGAGCGCGCGAAGACGCAGCGCACCGCCCCCTTGCCCGCGATACACCTGCGCCATCGCCTCGCGTCCACGCACCGGCGCCCGTCCCGGCTGCAGCACCAACCCATCCTCGGTGAAGAGCGCCACCAACGCCGGCACGTCGGACGCGCGCCACGCTCGTTCGTAGTCACGCAGCACCCGAGCTAGCTCGGCCGGCAAGGGTACCGAGGGCAGCGTGTCCGCCGGCAACGTGGCGGTAGTCGTCGTCGATTGTGCGCGCAGCTCAGGAGCACACAGCGCCACGAAGCCGGCAAGCACGAGCGATCGCGACAGGGCGCGAATCGCGATCATGCGGTAAACGGAAACGAAAAGTCGGACATATGAGCGCTAATTTGTCCACGGTGAATGCCCCATGCCATCGAGGCAGCAGACTCAAAAGCTACCGTGCGCCGGCCAGACGCTCAATTGGCCCCGGAGCATGCAGATCGTTGCTGTTTATCAGCGATCATCGGTGCGTATCCGCGGTGGAGCTGTTCTGTCGGGCGCTGCAACCACGCAATCTCTCCTGCGCTTGCAAATGCAAGTATTTGGATATATTCTTTCATACTATGAACGTGCGCACCACCCTCCGCACCAAGCCAGACCCGGCGGCGGTCGTTGCCCAAGCGGCACTCTCCGCCGCTGAGCGCCTGGGGCTCACCAGTCGCCACCTCGCCACTGTCATAGGGGTGAGCGAAGCTTCGGTCTCACGAATGCAGCACGGCCGCGGTGTCGATCCGGCCAGTAAGGAAGGCGAGTTGGCCCTCATGTTCGTGCGACTCTTCCGGTCGCTTGACGCACTGGTGGGCGGCGACGACACCAAGGCGCGTGCCTGGATGCACGCCATGAACGATCATCTCAGCGGCGTGCCGGCCGAACGTATTCGAACCGTCGAGGGGTTAGTCGATGTCGTCCAGTATCTGGATGCAATGCGAGGGCGACTCTGAGCTTCGCGCCCTGCGACTGGTGGCCTGGCGCGTGGTGGAATCGCAGCACGAGGTGTCCACGCGCAAACTGGTCAGCTCGGCCGCCGAGCAGGAACTCCTCGAAGAACTCATCGACCGCGTGAAGCCGCCGGTGTCGGTCGGCTCCCGTCTGCACTACCTGCTCTTCACGCCCTTTCGCTATCCGCCACTGCGCCACGGGTCCCGCTTTGGCACGCGACAGGAGCGTGGCATCTGGTACGGTTCCGAGCAGCAACGCACCGCGTTCGCCGAGGTGGCCTACTATCGCCTGCTGTTCCTTGAAGGGACGCACGCCGCGTTGGAGCCAGTCAGCACCGCACTTACGAGCTTTACGGTACGCATGCGCACGACACGCGGCATTGACCTCGCGGCCACACCGTTTACGGCTCACACCGCGAAAATATCGTCACGCGTATCGTATGGAGCGTCGCAGGCGCTGGGCCTTGCCATGCGAGACGCGAAGGTCGAGCTGTTCCGCTTTACGTCGGCGCGCGATGCCGACAGGGGCAACAATGTGGGGGCATTCTCACCGACGGTCTTTCACCAGGCCACGCCCCAGCACTTCGAACGCTGGCATTGCACCGCCACCCGAGGCGCAGTCGACTTTACGCGGGGTGATCTCACGCGGGTGCGCGACACGTATGTGTTCGAGCGCTCGCAGTTTCTGGTGGACGGCCGCTTGCCTTGGCCCGCGCGGTGATCGTCGAGGCGCTGACCTAATGCCTGCGACCGACTACAGCACAATCAGCGAGGACGCGGTCGCTCCGCGAACGGCGCTGAGCGCAATCGACCGATCGAACGTCACCAGCACACCATCACGGCTCACGGCGAGCGCCAGCAAATAGACGTCGGTTAACTGCCGCGCTCCATGGATTCGCGTCGCGTCGATCAACGAGTCATTCAGCACGCTGATATCGTCGGGCCAGAACTCGTGTATGCGCTCGGTGCTGGCCCGATGAAGTCGGCTCATGATTTCGATCACGGCAGGCGCGTTCGGATAGCCGGGATGACTCATGACCCGGACGACCCCGTTTTGCGTGATGGGGCATGACGCCCACCCGCTCTTGGCGTGCGCACTGAACCATCCCATGGCGACGTCATGCGACGTGTGATCGGCATCGAGCAGCGCGATGAGCACGTTCACATCGAGCAGGGCGCGCATCAGTACGCGTCGTCGTTTCGGAGGCGGTCGATCAGGTCATTGGTCACCACGGCACCCCGACGCGCAAACGGCTGCAGTCCGTACACCGCGGGCTGCTCGCGCACGACAGAAGGCGCGGGGCCCACCGGCTCCCGCGGCGCTGTGAGCGCCTGTCGGACGAGCTCCGAGACCACCTGCCCCATGGACTTATGCTCCCGCCGAGCGCGCTCCTTGGCTGCGGCGAGCACATCGTCGTCGATGTCGAGCGTCGTTCTCATAATTCGATCCTAACGCATCACGCATCAGATGTCCATGCATCAAATGGTCGATTGGCGCGTCGGCGAGAAGTCGGCCTCTGTGATGCGGCATACGCCATCGGCCCGTGATCGATGCGATGGCCGCTCGGTATCAATCGCCCATGCATCGATGACATTCGGCGTCTCCCGTGAAAGAGTGATGCCGTACGCTGACTAGTGGAGTTGACATGGTGTTTTCGTTATGGCGGACACGGCAAACACGACGCATACTCTCGACAGTGATGTGATCCTCCTACGCCAAGCGACGCCCCATGTCTTTGCACACGGATGTCAGCACGCCCAACCACTACCACAAGGTGGTGGACTGCCAGTGGGCCTGTCCCGCGCACACCAATGTCCCGGAATATCTCCGGCTCATTGCGCAAGGACGGTACACGGAATCGTATCTGCTCAACCGCGAATCCAACGTGTTTCCCGGCATTCTGGGGAGAACCTGCGATCGTCCCTGCGAGCCGGCCTGCCGGCGCGGCCGCGTCGACGGCAAGCCCGTCGCCATCTGCCGCCTGAAACGGGTCGCCGCCGATCTCCGCGACGACATCAGCGCGTATCTCCCGAAGCCGGTGACCGACCGCAACGGCAAGCGCATTGCGCTCATCGGTGCCGGCCCATCATCACTCACCGTGGCCAACGATCTGCTGCCGCTGGGTTACGAGGTGGTGATCTACGAGAAGAACGCGCAGGCCGGTGGGCTGATGCGCGTCAACATCCCATCGTTTCGCCTGCCCGAGCAGGTGCTCAACGAAGAGACCCAGTGCATCATCGACATGGGCGCGGAGGTGCGATACAACACGTCGGTCGACAGCCTACGCACGCTCCTCGATGAGGAGTACGACGCCGTGTTCGTGGGCAGCGGCGCTCCCAAGGGCAAGGAGCTCGACATTCCCGGACGATGGGATCCGGCTGTACGCGACCAGATCCACATCGGTATCGAGTGGCTCAGCTCCGTGCACTTCGGCCACATCGAGTCCATTGGCCAAAACGTGCTCATCATCGGCGTGGGCAACACCGCCATGGATTGCTGCCGTACGTCGCGCCGACTCGGCGGGACGAACACCAAGGTGATCGCGCGTCGCGGGCGCCAATTTTTCAAGGCGTCACCGTGGGAACTGGAGGACGCCGAAGAAGAAGGCATCCACATTGTCGAGAATCACGCGCCGAAACGGTTCGTCATCGAAGACGGAAAGCTGGTCGGCATGGAGTTCGAACGGCTGGAATGGAGCGAGACGAACGGGCGCCAGACCAGCACCGTGGTCGAGACCATCATCATGCCGTGCGACACCGTTATCCTCGCCATCGGTCAGGACAACGCCTTCCCGTGGATCGAGCGCGACATCGGGATCACCTTCGACCAGTGGGACATGCCCGTGGTCAACAAGGCATCGTTCCAATCGTCCAGACCAGATGTGTTCTTCGGCGGTGACGCCGCCTGGGGACCGCAGAACATCATCTGGGCGGTCGAGCACGGACATCAGGCCGCCATCTCGATTCACAAGCACTGCCTCGACGAAGACGTCGCGGACCGCCCCGCCCAGGGCATGCATCTGACCAGCACGAAGATGGGCATGCACGCGTGGATGTACAGCAACGAGTTCAATCCGTCGCCGCGCGCCCAGATGTCACACGCCGAACTCGTCAAACGATTCGCCAGCGTGAGCGAAGAGGTCGAGCTGGGCTACACCCCAGAGCAAACCGCGACCGAAGTGCAACGCTGTCTCAACTGTGACATCGAGACGCACTTCACGGCCTCGTTGTGCATCGAGTGCGACGCCTGCGTGGACGTCTGTCCGGTGAACTGTCTCACGATCGCGCCAGTGGCCGAGTCGGAAGCGGAGCTTCGCACCAGACTCTCGGCGCCGGCGGAAAACCACACACAAGACCTCTACGTCTCGACGGCACTGCCGCAAACACAGCGCATCATGGTGAAAGACGAAGATGTCTGCCTGCATTGCGGGCTCTGCGCTGAACGTTGCCCCACCGCCGCGTGGGACATGCAGAAGTTCTCCCTCGTGTTGCCCTACGCCTTCAGCGCGTCGGGCACCGTTGTTCCGGTGACCGTATGAGTGATATCAACGATTTCGCCTTCAAGATGGCGACCGTGAACGGCACCGGCTCGGCCAGCGCGAACAGCTTGCTGATGCAGGCCATCTTCCGGATGGGTATCCCGGTCACGGGCAAGAACATCTTCCCGTCGAATATTCAAGGCCTCCCCACGTTCTACGAAGTGCGGGTGAGTAAAGACGGCTACACCGCGCGTCCCCAGCATGTGGACCTCATGGTCGCGCTCAATCCCAGCACCTACGCCAAAGATGTGGCCACCGTGCGCATGGGTGGATATCTGGTGTACGATTCGTCGTGGCCCCTGGAGTCCGAGCTCCAGCGCGAAGGACTCACGATTCTCGGCATTCCGTTCGGTCAGATGTGCGTCGACACGTTCGTCGGTGATCGTGACCGCACCCTGTTGCGCAACATCGTGTACGTCGGCGCGCTCGCGGCGCTGCTCGAGATCGACATGGACATTATCGGGCAAATGTTGCACGAGAAGTTCTCCAAAAAGAAGAAGCTCCTCGAGGCCAACCACACGGCCATCCGTCTGGGCTACGAGTACGCCAAGCAGCACTTCGCGTGTCCGCTGCCCTTCCATCTCGAGAAGATGGACGCCACGGGAGACTCGATTCTCATGGATGGCAATACCGCCGCCGGGCTGGGCGCCGTATACGCCGGTGCGACCGTTGGCGCGTGGTATCCGATCACCCCGTCCACGTCGCTGATGGAAGCGTTTCGTGGCTTCTGTGAGCGCTTCCGTGTTGAACCGGAGACCGGGCTACATAAGTACTGCATCATTCAGGCCGAAGACGAGCTAGCCGCGGCCGGCATTGCCATCGGTGCCGGATGGGCGGGCGCGCGCGCCTTCACGAACACGTCGGGGCCCGGCATCTCGCTCATGCAGGAGTTCATCGGTCTCGCCTACTACACGGAAATTCCCGCCGTCTTCTACGACGTGCAGCGCACTGGGCCCGCCACCGGCATGCCCACGCGCACGCAGCAGTGCGACCTGATGTCCCTCGCCTACGCCTCCCATGGCGACACGAAGCATATCGTGCTGTTCCCGTGCAGTCCCGAAGAGTGCTTTTACATTGGTACGACCGCGTTCGACCTCGCGGAGCGCTTCCAAACGCCGGTGTTCGTGGCCAGCGATCTCGACATCGGCATGAACGACTGGATGTGCAAGCGCTTGGTGTGGGACGACGGCTATCAGCCTGACCGCGGCAAGGTGCTCGATGCCGCGGCGCTCGAGCAGGTGAAGAAGTTCTCGCGCTATCTCGACATCGATGGCGACGGCATCGCGGCCCGTACGCTGCCCGGCGTGCACCCGAACGGCGCATACTTCGTGCGCGGCTCGGGTCATGACAAGCACGGCGCCTACACCGAAGACTCGGATGCGTATCAGGAAGTGGTTGATCGCCTCGCGCGGAAGTTTGCCACGGCCGCAACCGTCGTGCCGGCCCCGGAGTTCCATCGGCAGGCCAACGCGGACGTGGCCATCGTCTCCCTTGGCAGTTGCCACTCGGCGGTGCTCGAAGCCATCGATCGCCTGCGCGATCAGGGCATCGTGGTGGACTACATGCGAATCAAGGCGTTCCCGTTCAACAGCAGTGTGCGCGAGTTCATCGACGCCCATGACGCGGTGTTCGTGGTGGAGCAGAACCGTGATGCGCAGCTGCGGTCACTCATCGCGATTGAAACCGGTGTGCCACGCGACGACATGATTCCGGTGCTCGACTACGGTGGTATGCCGCTCACCGCCAACGTCGTCGTGACCGCCATCGCCAACCATTTCGCTCAGGTGCCCGCATGACATCCATCGCCAAGCCGCCGGTCCGACACCCTGGATTGCAGCGCAACGCGCTGGGCTTCACGGTGCGCGATTACGAAGGGGCGATGTCCACGCTGTGTGCCGGCTGTGGACACGACTCCGTCACCGCGGCCCTCGTGCAGTCGTTCTGGGAGCTGTCGCTACCACCGCATCGCGCCGCCAAGATGAGTGGTATCGGCTGCTCGTCGAAGACCACGGCGTACTTCATGAAGCAGTCGCACGGCTTCAACAGCGTGCATGGGCGCATGCCGTCGGTCACCTCGGGAGCGAGCGCGGCCAATCGCGATCTCACCTACATCGGTATTTCCGGCGACGGTGACTCGCTCAGCATTGGTTTGGGTCAGCTGTCCCACGCGATTCGTCGGAATGTGCGCATGCTGTACGTGATCGACAACAACGGCGTGTACGGACTCACCAAAGGGCAATTCTCGGCATCAGCAGACATCGGCTCCACGTCCAAAAAAGGCGAAGCCAACATGCAGCAGCCCATCGACCCTGTGCTGTTGGCGCTGACGCTGGGCGCCACGTTCGTGGCTCGCAGTTTCTCGGGCGACAAGGCGCAACTCGTGCCTATCCTCAAGGCCGGACTGTCGCATAACGGACTCGCGCTGATAGATGTGATCTCGCCGTGCGTCACCTTCAACGACCACGAAGGCTCCACCAAGAGCTACAAGTTCACCCGTGAACATGAGGTGGAGATTTCGGCGGCGGATTTCGTGCCGTTGCGCCGCGAGATCACCGCGCCGGAGACCAACGACGAAGTCACGGTGGTCGCCATGCACGACGGTAGTACGGTGCGCTTCCGCAAGACCGCCGATAGCTATGACCCCACCAACCGTGAGCAAGCCTACGCACACGTGCGTGCCTGCCAACTTCGCCACGAGGTGGCCACGGGCCTGCTGTTCATCGACGAAAGCGGGCAGGACATGCACGCCATGGCCAACACCGTGTCACAGCCGCTGGTGGAGTTGCCGTTCGCCGATCTCTGTCCGGGGAACGCGGCGCTGCAGACGTTGATGGAACAGTATCGGTAGAGAAGGAGCGCGCGATGTGATCCACATCCTCACCTATGAAACGACTGAACGGAGCCCGCCGGTGGCTCCGTTCAGTCGTTTCTCGTCTCACGCGACCACGCCACCGACGTGCAGTGATACGAGGCAATGCCTGTCGCTACTGCCCCCGACGCTCGCGGCTCCCGCGGGCTCCGTCTCCTGCGCCGCGTGGCTGAGCGGACCGTGTTGGCGCGCTACGGGTCTCTGATGCGCGGGGTTCCGGGGCGCGAGGCGGCGAAACGCGGGGCTCGTTGGACGGTGGGCGCGTGGTCATCGGCGGCGCCGACGGTTCACGACGACGTTCGTATGGCATCGCCTGCCTCGGCGGCGAATCGGTCCCCCGCGCCTCACCCCGCGGAATGTCCCGGCCCGCATCCCGTGCCGCCTCACGCGGCGGCAGGCCGTTGCGGTACCCCTCCGGCGATGCCGACCCGGTCTCCGAGCGGGGCTGCGCCGAGCGAATGACGGTGACCCCATACGGCGGATCCCGATCACGTCCGTCCTTGCGTCCTTCGTTTCGACCGTCGTAGCCACGCCCATCGCCACGCCCATCGCCACGCCCATCACCACGCCCATCGCCACGCCCATCACCACGCCCATCACGGTACCCATCCCGATAGCCCTCATGCCGTGAGTCGAAGTACACGTCGCGATGATAGCCGGCGTAGCGGTCCACGTTGCGATAGTCGACGCTTCGGTACGCGACATCACGGTTCACGTACACGTTCCGGTAGCGCGGGCTCACGTAGATATTCGTGACCTGGATAAACGGGCGCGAACGCGTGCGCCATCCACCACCGTAGCCCACGTACGCGTCATCCCAGCCGTTGTAATAGACCGCGCGGCGACGCCAGTCGAGGTCGTAGTTCAACCAGCCGCCGATGGGGAAGCCCACGCCGAACGACCACAGACGGCTGGAGAACCCGAGACCGAATATGGGTCGAGTGTACACAAGGACAGGATCGTACACCGGCACGTAGATCACGCGCGGCTGCGCAGGGACGATGACATAGTTGTCAGACTCGCGCACGACCTGCTGTTGCGGCGTGGACACCAGATTCCCCTGCGTGTCAGCGAGGCGACGCATGCGTTGGACGGCCGCCATCACGTCGCTCGACTGATAGGCGTAGGCGCGACCCAACGCATGCGTCGCCTCGCTGACACGCAGGGGAATCTGGTGTCCACGCCGCAACAGCAGGTCGTGC
>NZ_JBKJRB010000085.1:0-41490 GCF_046594945.1 Gemmatimonas sp.
GCAGCGGCGACGGCACCTGGTGTTCGCGCGCGAGGTCGGCGGCGATGCCGACGTCTTTGTCGAGCAGCGCCAACCGGAACGTGCGCGGGAAGGCACGCGTGAGCACGCGCTCCGGGAAGAGATTCATGCTGCTGTTGGAGCGGCCGCTCGAGGTGTTGATCACATCGAGCGCGACCTCCGCCTTCACGCCGGCCTTCTCGAGGGCGACCAGCCCCTCAGCGGTGCCCCAGATGTGCATCGCGAGCATCGCGTTGTTCACCGCCTTGAGCGCATCACCGGCGCCAACCGCACCGCAATGCACGATGCGCTTACCGAAGCAGGCCAGCACCGGCTGCACGCGCTCCAGTGTGGCGGCATCGCCGCCCACCATGACCGTCAGCGCACCCTGCACGGCCCCGGTCACGCCGCCCGACACCGGCGCATCGAGAAACCCAATGCCGCGTTCGGCGAGGCGCGCCGCCATTCGGCGAGAGGTCGCCGCGTCGCCCGACGTGCAGTCGACGAGCACGGCGCCTGACCGCATCGTGGCCAGCAAGCCCTCGGGGCCATCGAGCAGCGCTTCCACATTGCGCGACACCGGGAGACAGGTGAGGATGACATCGCATTCGCGTGCGGCGGCGGCCGGCGTGAGGGCGTGACGCACCCCGAGCTCTTTCGCCATCGCCTCGGCCTTAGGCCGGGTGCGATTCCACACGGCCAGATCGAATTCGGGACGCGCGAGGTGACGGGCCATCGGAGCGCCGATGGCGCCAAGTCCGAGAAAGGCGACGCGAGGCATGGAAAGACGGGTGAAGGGGCAGAGCGCCGTCGATTGGCCGGTTGAGGTAACGGGGCCGATCGTGGAGATTGAAAGATGCCACGTCAAAGGATCCACGTGCAGCTCGACGGCCTGGTGGCGGTGCACGCCGTGCGCGCGGTGTGGACGGCGCTGGGGGCCGTTCCCGGGGTGCTACGCGCCGAAGTCACCATGCAGGGCGCCGTTCTCGAGGTCGAAGGCGAGCTGGATCGCGCGGCCCTGGACACGGCGCTCGATGCTGCGGGGGTGTCGGTCCGGAGTCTCCGCGTCGAGGCGAGGGTCCTGCCGGTTCTGTAACGAGCCGTCGCGCGACACCGCCCGGCCGCATTGGTGACTACTCTCGCTCGGTGTGCACGACTAACTTGACCGCCTGACCGCCGCCCTTCGCCGATGCCACCTCACGCTAATAAAGACCGGCCGCTCGCGGCGCTGATCGTGCCGGATCTTCTCGAGTTGCTCGAGGAGCACCCGGAGAGCATCGGACCGCAGACGGAGGAAATGCACCCGGCCGACCTCGCGGATATCGCCGAGGCGCTGCCGGAGGAGATGGTGCGCGCATTCCTCTCGGCACTGCCGAAGGAGCGGGCGGGCGAGGTGCTCGAGTATCTCGACGAGCAGCTGCGGACCATGGTGCTCGAAGAGCTGACGGCCGTCGAAGCGGCCTCGCTCATGTCCGAGATGACGCCCGACGAGCGCGCCGACGCGCTCGAGGAGCTCGACGAAGAGACGGCGGACGATATTCTCGCCGAGTTCGAACCGGCGGAGAAGGCCGAGACCGAGCGCCTGCTGGAGTACGACCCGCATACGGCCGGCGGTCTGATGACTACCGAGTTCGTGTCGGTCGACGAGAATCTGACCGCCGAGGAAGCCCTCGTGGCAGTACGGGCCATGTCGCGGGCCGGGCGTCGCGAGGCCATGTACACGGTCTACACGATCGACGGGAACGGTCGTCTGCGCGGCGTATTGTCGCTGCGCGAACTGCTGGCGTCACCCGACGGCACCCCGCTCAGTGAGCTCGCGTGGAGCGAGGTTGTCAGCGTTGCGCCCGACATGCCGCAGGAAGAGGTCTCACAGATCACCTCGAATTACGACTTAGTGGCGCTGCCGGTCGTGGATTCGGAGAAGCGGCTGCTGGGCGTGGTTACGGTCGACGACGTCATCGACGTCATTCAGGAAGAGGGTACGGAAGACGCGCAGAAATTCGGTGGTATGGAAGCGCTCGAAGAGCCCTACATGCAGATCGGACTGTGGCAGAACGTGCGCAAGCGCGGTGGCTGGCTCGCCGTGCTCGCCGTGAGCGAAATGCTCACGGCGTCGGTGATGGCACGTTACGAGGGCGAGATCGGTCGTGTCCTGCTGTTGTCGCAGTTCATTCCGCTGGTCATGAGCTCCGGCGGCAATTCCGGCTCGCAGGCCACGTCGCTGATCATCCGCGCGATGGCGTTGGGTGAGGTCACGATCGGGGATTGGTGGCGTGTGGTGCTGCGCGAGATCCCCGCCGGTTTCATTCTCGGCTTGCTCCTCGGATCGCTGGCCTTCGTACGGATTTGGGTGTGGCATGCCCTGGGGCTCTATGACTACGGGGTCCACTCAACACTCATCGCATCAACCGTGGGCCTCTCGCTGGTGGGCATCGTGACCTTCGGGTCGATCACCGGTTCCATGCTGCCGTTCCTCCTGAAGCGTCTCGGTTTCGACCCGGCCAGCGCGTCGGCACCGTTTGTGGCCACGCTGGTGGACGTTTCCGGCATCAGCATCTACTTCGGCATCGCCTATCTGCTTCTCCGCGGCACGCTGTTGTGAGGTCCGGGCAGACGGGGCCGTCGTCCGCGCAACTGCTGCGGGCGACGTTGTTGATTGTGCTGAGCGCCTGCTGCTTCGGTAGCTTATCGCCGCTCACCGTGATCGCGACTGGTCGCGACATGGCGCTCGAGTCGGTGCAAGCCTGGCGGTACACGACCAGTGCGGTGCTGCTGGTGGCCCTCGGTTGGTGGCGCGGCACGGGGCGACGCCGCGGTGCAGCCCCTTGGTGGACACCGCGCATTCTGCTGTTAGCGGGGGCCCCTCAGGCCGCGGTGGCCACGCTGGCGTTGGGGAGTCTGCGGTGGATCCCGGCGGCGACGGCATCGTTCCTGTTTTACACGTTTCCGGCATGGGTGGCGGTGATCACCGCGATTCGCGGCAGCGAACGCCTCGATCGCACGCGGGTAACGGCCCTGGTGCTTGCGCTGGGCGGCATTGGCTTCATGGTGGGCGCGCCGAGTGCTGCGTCGCTCAACCCACTGGGCGTCGCGGCGGTACTCACGGCGGCGCTGGTGTACGCGTTGTACATCCCCGTGCTCGGCGCGCTTCAGCGCGAGCGCGATGCGATCGACGTGTCCCAGGCGATCTCCGTGGGCGGCGCGGTGTTGTTCGTGGCGTGGGCCGCCAGTACCGGCACGCTGTTCCGAATTCCCGATGCCGCGGCGTTCGGGGCGAGTGCTCTCCAGGGTGTGCTGACCGCGGTGTCGTTTCTGGCCTTCCTGGCGGGGCTGCGCGTACTCGGCGCGGTCCGCACGGCGATCACGTCCACCGTGGAGCCCTTTTGGACGACCCTGCTGGGGGTGGTGGTGCTGCGGCAGTCGGTCGGCACCGGTACCTTGATAGGCGGCGTCGCCATTATGGGGGCGGTCCTGCTGTTGCAACGGCCACCCGTGGCGCCGCGCCCCGCTCACTCGTCGGCAGCGGACACGTCGGACGACCTTTTTTCCTGAATGGCGATCAGCGCATGGCAAAAATTCTGGTGACCGGAGCCGCGGGCTTCATCGGCTATCATACCAGCGAACGGCTGCTGGCTCGCGGTGACGAAGTGGTGGGCCTCGACAACGTCAACGACTACTACGATCCCACGCTGAAGGAGGCGCGACTCGCGCGCCTCGCCAGCAAGCCGGGATTCCGCCTGTTCCGCATGCAACTGGCCGACCGCGATGGCGTGGAGCGTCTCTTCCGCGAAGAGCGGTTCGATCGCGTGATCAACTTGGCCGCGCAGGCCGGGGTGCGATACTCGATCACGAATCCACACGCCTATATCGAGAGCAATCTCGTCGGCTTCATCAACATCCTCGAGGGCTGCCGGCACCACGGCGTGCAGCATCTCACGTATGCGTCGTCGTCGAGCGTGTACGGCGCCAACACGGCGATGCCCTTCTCGGTGCACCAAAACGTCGACCATCCCGTCTCGTTGTATGCGGCCACGAAGAAGGCCAACGAACTGATGGCGCACACGTACAGCCATCTGTATGGACTGCCGACCACCGGACTGCGTTTCTTTACCGTGTACGGACCGTGGGGCCGTCCCGACATGGCGATGTTCCTGTTCACGAAGGCCATTCTTGAAGGCAAGCCGATCGACGTGTTCAATCACGGCAAGATGCAGCGTGATTTCACCTACATCGACGACATCGTGGAAGGCGTGATCCGCACCAGCGATCACACGGCCGAACCGAATCCGGACTGGAATTCCGACGCGCCCGATGCGGCCACCAGTAAGGCGCCGTACCGGCTCTACAACATCGGCAACAACAATCCGGTGGAATTGATGTATCTCATCGAGACCATCGAGAAGTCGCTGGGCCGCGTGGCGGAGAAGCGCCTGCTGCCGCTGCAGGCGGGCGATGTGCCGGCCACCTATGCCAATGTGGACGCGCTCGTGCGTGACGTCGGCTTCGCGCCGAAAACGCCGATCGAAACCGGCGTGGCGAACTTCGTCGCCTGGTACCGCGAGTACTTTCAGATTGGAGACTGACGCCTCATGAAGATCGCCATGATCGGCACGGGCTACGTCGGCCTCGTGTCCGGTGCCTGTTTCGCGGAGTTTGGCCCTGCCGTGACCTGTGTCGACGTCGACGCCGCGAAGATCGAACGCCTGCTGAAGGGAGAGATCCCAATTTACGAACCGGGTCTCGACGCGCTGGTGGCCAAGGGCATCAAGAACGGGCGCTTGGCGTTTACCACCGACCTCGCCAAGGCCGTGGCGGAAGCGGATGCCGTCTTCATCGCGGTCGGCACGCCGTCGCGCCGCGGCGACGGGCATGCCGATCTGCGCTTTGTGGAGGCGGCGGCGATCGAGATCGCCAAGTCACTGCACGGATACACGGTGGTCGTCACCAAGAGCACGGTACCGGTCGGTACCGGTCGCCGGGTGGCGGAGCTCATTCGCGGCGCCAATCCGACCGCCGACTTCGACGTCGCGTCGAATCCCGAGTTCCTGCGGGAAGGCTCGGCGATCGGCGACTTCATGCGTCCCGATCGTGTCGTGATCGGCGCCGAAACGGATCGCGCGCGCGCGGTCATGCAGGCGTTGTATCGTCCGCTCTATCTCATGGAGACGCCGGTCGTGATGACGACGCTGGAGACGGCGGAGCTCACGAAGTACGCGGCCAACGCGTTTCTCGCCACTAAGATCACGTTCATCAACGAGATGGCGGATCTGTGTGAGAAGGTGGGCGCGAACGTGCAGGATGTGGCGCGCGGCATGGGCCTCGACGGGCGCATCGGCAAGAAGTTTCTGCACGCGGGTCCGGGCTACGGCGGCTCGTGCTTCCCGAAGGACACCGTCGCGCTGGTGCGCACGGCGCAGGAGTACGGCTCGCCGGCGCGTCTGGTGGAGACCGTAGTGCAGGTGAATGACACCCGCAAGGGCGCGATGGCGTCGCGCGTGATCGCGGCGTGCGGCGGCTCGGTGCGCGGCAAAACCGTGGGCGTGCTTGGCGTGGCGTTCAAGCCCAACACGGACGACATGCGTGAAGCGCCGAGTCTGGCGATCGTGCCGGCGCTCCAGGATGCGGGCGCCGCGGTGCGAGCCTATGATCCGGCCGCCATGCACGAAGCGGGAACCTTGCTGCCGGGCGTGCACTGGTGTGCCGATGCCTACGACGTCGCGGTCGGTGCCGACGTGCTCGTGATCATTACCGAATGGAACGAGTTCCGCGCACTCGATCTCGATCGTCTAGGCGCCTCGATGACGCAGAAGGTGCTGGTGGATCTGCGCAACGTGTACCGGGGCGAAGATGTGCGAGCGCAGGGCTTCACGTACACGAGCATCGGCCGGCCGTAGGCAGCCAAGTAGGCATCGTCATTTGCAGAACGCCCGGCCCTTCGGCCGGGCGTTCTGCGTTCCGGCGGCGTCGCGGCCGCATTGGCACAGCCCGTGCCTTTCTACAGCCTGAGGCCGAGCGCGATTCTGGTAGGGCGGGCGAGCGCCTGGCCTCGAAGATTCGATGCAAGTCTCGACGTGACAAGCGTTTCAGAACATCATCTTGTCACGGACGCCCCGCAGCGTAGCCGATGTCGGCCACGATAAACGGAAGGAACTGCCCATCACACGGCAGGTTCTTCCGTCACCTAGGTACTAGTTCGACCGAGCGACTGAACTGCCATGTGCGGTATTGCCGGATTCTGGACGGGAGCGTGCGACGCGGACGTAGCGAGAGCTGCGCTCACGCGCATGACCGATGCGCTCGTGCATCGCGGGCCTGATGCGTCCGGTGCCTGGATCGACGCGTGCCACGGCATCGCGCTCGGTCATCGACGTCTGGCCATTGTCGACCTGAGCCCGCTCGGCCAACAGCCGATGGAGTCGGCATCGGGGCGCTTCTGGCTCGTGTTCAACGGCGAGATCTACAACTATCGGGCGCTTCGCGAGACACTTCACTCGCAGGGAGTCGAGTTTCGTAGCCACTCCGACACCGAAGTGCTGCTGGCACTCATCGAGCGCGACGGCTTCGAGGCCGCGCTCGGTCAATGCGTGGGCATGTTCGCGATCGCGCTCTGGGATCGTCACACGAGACGCCTTGCGCTCGGGCGTGACCGGTTCGGCGAAAAGCCGCTGTACCTCGGCCGTCGCGACGGCGGACTGGCCTTCGCGTCGGAGCTTTCCGCGCTACGGACACTGCCTGGAGTTTCGAGCGAGATCGAGCCGGCGGCACTCGCGGCCTATTTGCGGCACGGATACGTGCCGGCCCCGATGTCGATGTTGCGCGACGTGGTGAAGCTCGAGCCCGGAACGATTGCCACATTCTCGACGCCCGACGTCAATCAGGCACAGTTCACCCGCTATTGGAGCGTGCGTGACACTGCCGTGACCGGCCTAGCCACGACAGCTACCGGCACCGACGACGATCGTATCGAGCGACTGGACACGTTGCTGCGCGGAGCCGTTGCCGATCAAATGGTCGCCGACGTGCCGCTCGGCGCCTTCCTGTCAGGCGGCATCGATTCATCGCTGATCGTGGCGCTGATGCAGGCGCAGAGCGCGAGGCCAGTGCGCACGTTCACGATTGGATTTCGCGAGTCGGCCTTCGATGAGGCCCCGCATGCGGCGGCGGTGGCGCGACATATCGGCACTGAGCACACCACGATGTTCGTGACGGCGCAGGATGCGCTCGACGTCATCCCGCGACTGCCCTCCATCTACAACGAGCCATTCGCCGACTCCTCGCAGATTCCAACCGTGCTCGTATCACAGCTCGCGCGCGAACACGTCACGGTGGCGTTAAGCGGTGATGGAGGCGACGAGCTCTTCGGCGGCTACTCACGCTACCCATTGGCCATGCGCTCCTGGCCTCGACTGACGCGCCTACCGTACTCGATGCGCCGGGCGACGAGCGCGATGGTCACGTCGATCGGTGTCCGGACGTGGAATCACGCGCTGGGGCCACTGGGGCTCATGTCTCGCGGTGTGACTGGCGATCGGGTGCACAAGCTGGCCACGCTGATCGATACACGCAGCTTCCCAGACTTCTACTGTGATCTGGTCTCGGCATGGCGACAGCCGCAGGATCTGATGCCTGGCGTCGTCGAGCGCGATACCGCGATCCGCGAGCCGTTCACGCCCGGGCGCGGCGGACTACTGGCCGACATGATGTTTCGCGATCAGGTCAGCTACCTGCCGGACGATATTCTCGTGAAGGTAGACCGCGCAGCAATGGCGGCGGGGCTCGAGACGCGCGCGCCACTGCTTGACCACCGTGTCGCGGAATTCGCGTGGCAGCTGCCGCAGAACTGCTGGCAGCGCGACGGCCAAGGCAAGTGGATCGTACGGCGCGTGCTCGATCGCTACGTGCCACGCACTCTCATTGACCGGCCGAAGCAGGGCTTTGGCGTGCCGATCGCCGATTGGCTTCGTGGTCCTCTGCGCGACTGGGCCAGCGAGCTGCTCTCGCCGGAAGCGCTGCGCCGAGACGGGATCTTCCGTACGGAGCCAGTACTGCAAACGTGGAAAGAGCACCTAAGTGGCGATCGCAACTGGGCGCCATCGCTGTGGTATCTGCTGATGTTTCAAGCGTGGAGGCGCAGCTGATGCGCGGTTTGCTTCGCGCCGCCTTCGCTATCGGCGGACTCACGGCCGTGGTCAAACTGACTGCGCTATTGAAGGACAGTCTGGTTGCGGCACAATTCGGTAATGGAGCGTCCCTCGACGCGTTCCTGCTGGCGCTCGTGGTCCCCACGTTCCTGATCAGTGTCGCGGCAGGGACGCTGCCTGCGGCACTGACGCCCGCGTACATCGCACAACGTGAGCACCGCGGCGCGCTATCCGCCTCCTGGCTTGCAGGCGCGGTACTGCGACAGAGCTATCGCTGGCTCGTCGCGCTCTCGGTAGTAGCTGGCCTCGCGTCGCTGTCGCTCGGTTGGCTTCCCGGCTCGCAACTCGACGCCAGCACGCGCGCGGCGCTCCCGATGCTCGCGCTCGCATTGGCTCCGTTTACGCTTCTCCAAGGCGTCTGTGCAGCGTGGAGCGGCTTGCTGGCGGCCGAGGGGGCCTTCACGGCCAGCGCATTCGCGCCCATTGCGCAGCCCCTTGGTATCGCCGTCGGTATCGCCGTCGCGCCCACCCCGACGGTGTGGACGATGGTGATCGGTCTGCTGGCCGGTACGCTTGCGCAAGCGATCTGGCTTGCCTGGGCGCTGCGGTCACGCGGATTGTCGATCCGCGGCGTCTCGATGGATCACATTCCCGACGCGGACCGCGCCACCCTCACGGCCGCGCTGGCACGCGTGCGCGTTCAGTATCTCCCAGCAGTTGCCG
Organism: Gemmatimonas sp.; assembly: GCF_046594945.1. Classification (GTDB taxonomy): domain Bacteria; phylum Gemmatimonadota; class Gemmatimonadetes; order Gemmatimonadales; family Gemmatimonadaceae; genus Gemmatimonas. Next base: position 8,862 of record NZ_JBKJRB010000085.1, read on the forward strand.
GCGCCATGCTGATGAGCGCCACTACGCTCGTGGATCAGACGATGGCTGCGTGGTTGCCGGTGGGCAGCGTGTCAGCACTTGGCTACGGCACGAAGGTCAGCTCCGTACTTATGACCGTGGGCGCGATGGCGCTCAGTACGACGCTGTTGCCGCATCTCTCGACGCTGGTGGCGCGCGCCGAGTGGGCGGCGCTCCGCGAGCTCGAACGTCGGCTCCGGTGGTTGCTGCTCGGCACCACGATTCCGATCACCGTCGTGTTGGTGTCTTTCTCGGCGCCGATAGTGCAGCTTCTGTTCGAACGTGGTGCGTTCTCCGCAGCGGAGACTGCGACCGTGTCGCGGGTGCAGGCGGCCTATCTGTTGCAGGTGCCGGGGCACTTGCTCGGCATTCTGTACGTGCGAATGATCTCGGCATTGCAGGCCAATCGCCTGTTGACGATCGGATCAGCCATCAACCTGGTCGTCAACATCGGCTTGAACATCGTGTTCATGCGTCGGTTTGGCGTGGCTGGCATCGCGCTTTCTACCGCCGCCGTATACGCCGTGTCATGCGCGTATCTAGCCGTGGTGGCGCGTCGCCGACTTCGCCTGGCGGAGGCCGAGTCGCTCGCCGCATCGTCGAACGTTTCCTTTCGCGGGATCCCTCAGGCTCCGGAGGCATCATGCGCATCAGCTGCGTGATCGCTTCCCTGGGATCCGGTGGTGCAGAACGCGTCATGCTTTCGCTGTGCGCGGAATGGGCCGCACGTGGTGACCACGTCACGTTGCTCACCTTTGACGACGGTCGGCACGATTTCTACCCGTTGCCAGCTGGCGTAACACGCATCGCGCTCGACATCGCAGGACCGAGCAAGACGCCGTTCGGAGCGATTCGCGCGAACGCGCTTCGCCTCGGAACGTTGCGTCGCGCGCTGCGCAGCACATCGCCCGACGTGATCCTGAGTTTCATGGACCGTACGAATATCAGTACGCTCCTCGCTGTGCGCGGACTCGACATTCCGGTCGTGATCTCGGAGCGTACCGATCCCCGACGGAACGGAGTAGATACGGCTTGGTCGATGCTACGACGCGTGGCGTATCGATGGGCGACCGGACTGGTTGTGCAAACCGAGCGTGTACGCCCGTGGGCCGAGGCACACGTGTCGCCGGCTCGCGTGCACGTGATCGGGAATCCGTTGCGCGAAGTCGCTCCGCCGGCAGTGTCCGCCGGTGATCGCGCCGCGAGGATCGCAGCCGTGGGCCGGCTGATTCCGCTCAAGGGCTTTGACACACTGCTTCGCGCCTTCGCGCTCGTGCGCGTCACGCACCCGGCCTGGCGGCTCGTGATCTGCGGCGAAGGACCCCTACGATCCGCGCTCGAGGCGCAGCGAAGCGCCCTCGGTCTCGAAGATGTCGTCTCCCTTCCGGGTCGCACGAATGCGGTCGACGAGGTGCTCGCCGAGTCGGCCGTGTTCGTGCTGACCTCGCGCTACGAAGGATTCCCCAATGTGCTGCTCGAGGCGATGGCCTGCGGATGTGCCTGTGTGGCGACCGACTGCGATTCGGGTCCGTCGGAGCTGCTGGCCGACGATTCACTGGGACTCCTGGTGCCAGTGGACGATGCGGTTGCACTTGCAGAGGCTCTGACTCGTACGCTGGACGATGCGGCGTACCGAAGTCGGCTGGGTGAGTCTGCCCGCGAATCTACCCAGCGGTATGCGATGGCGCATATCCTGAAAGCGTGGGACGTTGTCTTCGCGACAACGCGGACGCGAGCCACATGATCGCTGCCATCGCTCCCACGGACGCCTTTACCGGCCCCTCGAAGTTGGCCGGCATGGCTCGCAGTACCGGTGCACTGGTGGCCGTAGCCGCGCTGTTCTCAGGTTTTAGTGACTGGGCGTTCAACACCGGCGTGCTCCCGTTCCCGCCGCTGGCGTTCATGCTGGTCATCCTCGGATGTGCCGGCGGCGCCGCGATGCTCGAGCCGTCCCGCCTCGGCGGCGCGAAACTGAAGGCGTGGAGCGCAGCAAGCACAGCACTCGCCATGGTCGCCTTTTTGTGGTCCTCCGGTAGCGCGATCGCGCTTCAAGAGACACAGACGCGCACGCTGTCGGCCATTCTGTTGGTCGGTCTGTTGGTGCTGATGTGTGATGCATCAACTCGGACGCTCACCCGTCGTGCCATTGCCGTGTCGACGCTGGTAACGGTCGCGATCAACGTCTGGGAGATCACACACCCGATGACGTTCAGTATGGCGCTGGGTCGTTCGGCGAGCTTCTACGTGAATCCAAATATCGCCGGTGCGGCGCTCACGAGTGGAATGCTGTTGGCATTTCCTATCGTGCCATCGCGCCTGCGCGAGCTCTTCGTGCTGCTCGTCGGCGCCGGCGTGTTTCTGACGTTGTCGCGCGGTGCCCTGCTCTGCTTCGGCATCGTCGTCGTCGTGCTGCTCTTGTCCAAAAACCTTCGCGTCAAGCGGCTATCGCTGCTCACAGGCGGTAGCACCCTTCTGGTCGCCTCGGTGATGGGTGCCATGATGGCGAGCGGTGAGCTCAGCTACCTCAACGGCGGCGCGGAGCGTTTCGTCAAGCAGCGGCTCGGGATTGGGTCACGAGAAGAGTTCTCTGCCGACGTCAGCGCCACCTCGCGCTCACAGCTAGCCATGCACGCGCTCGATCTCTTCGGCGAGCGTCCACTCACGGGCTACGGCACGGGCGCCACTGTGGAGTGGAACGAGCCCGAGTCGACGCACAACATCTATGTGCGGCACCTCGCCGAATATGGCGTACTCGGCGCGCTGCTCATGCCCGCTTTGCTGCTACTGGCGTGGCCGAGGCACCTCCGCCACGCTTCGCGCCTGTACCGTGGTGCATCGCAGGCGTTCGTGGCCTTGGTCGCGTTGTGGGGCCTGTTCTCGCACAACGTCGCCGACGACTCGTTCATTCTGATCGGCCTCGCGCTTGTTACGGCGCGGCTTGCCCCAAACGATCCGGAGTCCGTCGGATGAGCGCTACGTTGACTGGTCATCCGGCAGCTCGCCGCGAATCGATCGCGTCGTGCCCGCTACGCGTGACGATGTTGCTGGGGGGACTGGGCGTCGGTGGCGCCGAGACGCAGGCAATCGCGCTCGCCGCCGCGCTGCAGCACGATGGACATACCGTGACGTTAGCGACATTGGCTGATGGCCCGCTCCGTTCGGTAGTGGAATCGCACGGGCTTGCCATGCACGTCTTGCCCCGCGTCGCCGGGCTTGCGGCGTCGGCGGTACCCGCCCTCGCGCGATACCTGGCGACATCACGGCCACAAGTGGTGTACGCGTTTCTAGAAGTCCAGTGGTTGCTGGCCTTGACAGCCGTGTCGAGCATGCGGGCAGCCTATCGTCCTCGCGTCGTACTCGGACTGCGCACGAGCGGTTACGATGCGCGTCCCGCCTCGATCAAGGAGCGCGTTGTACGGACGCTCGTCAAGTACGCCACGCCGCGGGCCGATCTGCTCATCGCAAATAGCGGATCGGGGCTCGACAGCTATCGGGCGCTTGCTCCGAATGCACCGGCCGGCGTGGTGGTACACAACGGCATTGATGTCGCGCGATTCGAGCCGTCTGCATCACTACGCGCTTCCTGGCGGCGGAAATGGTCACTCCCAGCCGATGCCGTCATCGTGGGCCACGTTGGGCGACTGCACCCTGTAAAGGACCACGAACTGCTACTGCGAGCTTGCTCGCGTGCCAGTGCCGACACTCGCGCCTTTCATCTTGTGTGCGTCGGCCATCCTGAGCCTACGAAAGTGGCCACACTCGAACGCTTGGCCGATATGCTCGGCATTGCATCACGCGTGCACTTTGTGGGCGGCCTCGCCGAAGCACACACGGTCTACCCAGCCTTCGACGTGCTCGCGCTCTCCTCGCGCAGTGAAGGCTTTCCCAACGTCGTGGCTGAAGCGATGGCGTGTGGAGTACCGGCGGTTGTCACGGCTAGCGGTGCGTCAGCGGATATCGTCGGAGCTTTCGGTGAGGTCGCCCCCGTTGGGGATGTCGACGCCTTCGCTGATGCACTGGTACGAATTCTCGCGCGGGCTTCGTCGACGCTGACGCACGACGTGCGCGCGCATATCGTCTCCAATTTCAGTCTTGATGCCGCAGCAGCACGCACCGCGGCCGCCTTGCAGACCCTGTTTCGGGTGAACACCGTATGACACCGACTCCACTCTCCTCCAGTACGGTCACCGCCAGCGCGCTGCCATCGTCGTCGCTCGCTGCGCTGACAGCGCTCGACGTCCTGCGGCTCGCTCTACGCCGACGCCGACTCCTGCTCGTCCTACCCATGCTGGTCGCCATCACGGTTGTCGGCGTTGGACTGCTGGCTGATCGTCAGTGGGTCTCTCAGGCGACCTTCGTGGCGCAGTCGCCTGGCGGCGGGATCTCACGCCTGGCGGGACTAGCGGCGCAGTTTGGCGTAAATGTGCCCAACGCGCAATCAGGGCAATCGCCTGACTTTTATGCCGACGTGCTACGTGGCGACGGCATGATGCGACGGTTGCTGGCAGGCCGTTACACACGCGTCGGTGGCCAGCCGCTCGATCTGGCGGCCCATCTCGTGCCTGGCGTCGCCGATACGGCGCGCCGCGGCGAGCTCGCTTTGCGTCAGCTGCGCACGATGGTAAGCGCCGGCGTCGGAATCAAAACGGGGCTTGTTCGTCTCGCCGTTCGGCTGGACGACCCTGAACTGGCCCGCCAGGTTGCCGCCCACGCACTGGAAGAGCTGAATCGCCTGAACGTGCTGGCGCAACAGGCACAGGCGTCGCAGGAACGGATGTTTACCGACACGCGCCTCTCCATGGCCCGCGACGAGTTGCGCGTCGCCGAGGACCGCCTCGAGAACTTCTTGCGAAGCAATCGCGTGTTCAGCGGGGCTCCGCAACTGGTGCTACAAGAGGACAGGTTACGCCGAGAGGTGAACCTGCGGCAGCAGGTGGTGTCCGGACTTGCGCAGGGGCTCGAGCAGGCGCGTCTCGAGGAGAGTCGGAATCTACCGGTGATCACGGTCGTCGAGGCACCGGTACGGCCGGCACTGCCGGACAGCCGTCGTCTGGTACTCAAGGCGCTCTTCGCCGCTATCGTGTCGGCCACTGCACTGCTGGCGTTGGTGCTGGCGGGTGAGTGGCGTCGGCGTCTCGCCCTGCTGAACCCCGCGCTGGCTGCCGAGATGGAGTTGCTGGCCGCCGAGGCCGCTCGCGATTTGCGACGTCCGTGGCGCCTGATGTCCAAGGCCCGTTCCGACGACCAGTCGCGCGCGGCCTGAGCACGCCAATGTCGATGCCCGCTTCGTCGCCGCGAGTGCTGCACATCATCACCGGTTTGGGAACCGGTGGTGCTGAGGCGAGCCTCGTCCGTGTCATTCGCAACGCGAACGACCCGTCGCGCCATGCGGTGGTGTCGCTGACCACGCGTGGAGAGCACGCCGACGCGCTGGAGGCGATTGGTGTGCGTGTCTGGGCACTTGGCTTGATGCGCGGGCATGCGTCATGGCAGGCTTTGCGCGCCCTGCAGTCAGCGGCGCGTGAGGCACGGGCCGATATCATCCAAGGATGGATGTATCACGCCAACGTTGCGGCATCGTTGCTTTCGATGACGAGCCGCGAGCAGTGGCCGGTGCTGTGGAACGTACGGCACGCCCTCGATGCGTGGGCGTCGGAGCCGAAGAAGCTCCGTTGGCTCATTCGGCTGATGGCGCGATTTTCCGGTCACCCGAAGTGCATCGTGTACAACTCGTCGCGGTCGGCGCGCCAGCATGAGGCGCACGGCTTTGCGTCGGCGCGGACGGTGGTGATACCCAACGGGGTTGATGCCGAGCGCTTCAGTCCGCAACCGGGCAGTCGCGTGGCGACGCGCCTCGCGATGGGGCTTCCCGCCCACGCGGTCGTGATCGGCATGGCGGCGCGTGTCGATCCGCTCAAGGATCATGACACGTTTCTGGACGTGGCCGCGCATCTCGCTGCACGCAACGCGACGGTCCACTTTGTGTTGGTCGGTGCGGGCACCGAAGCTGGTACAAACGCGCAACCAACGGCCCTGGATGCGGCTATCACCCGACGCGTGGCCGAGGTACCGGCGCTGGCCGGTCGCCTCGTACGGTGCGGTGAGCGTCGCGACATGCCCGAGATCTACAATGCCTGCGACATCGTGATGCTCACCTCGCGAAGCGAAGGGAGCCCCAACGCGGTGGCAGAAGCGATGGGCTGCGGCGTGCCCTGCGTGGTCACTGACGTGGGAGACGCGGCGCACCTCGTCGGCCAGAGCGGTGCTGTCGCGCCGGTGGGCGATGTCGGGGCTCTGACTGAGGCGACGATGCGGCTCGTACGTGATGGTGCGCTGCGCGAGCGGCGTGGACAAGCGGCAGCCGCACGTATACGTGCGGACTTCACCGCGCCGGCTGAACGCGTGGCGTATGAACGCCTGTGGGGTGCCACCGCCTCGCGCTCCGCTCCGACGGCTCAACGACTCACGGCGACGAGTGCGCCCATGCGTGCACCACGGCTGTTGGTCGTCACCACCGTGAGCGCGACGTTGGAGGCGTTTCTGCTGCCATTCGCCGATCACTACCGTGCGCGCGGCTGGCGGGTTGATGCGCTCGCCGCCGGTGCCACCGTGCACCCGGGGCTCGAGGCGCATTTCGATCATCGATTCGACGCCTCGTGGCAGCGTCGCCTCGGCGGCATCCGGCATATTTGGCGCTCGTTGCGTGGCCTGTGGTGCGCTCCGCGGCGAGTGCGCGCTATCGTGGCCGAGGGTGGGTACGACCTCGTTCATGTGCATACGCCGATCGCCGCGTGGATTACGCGCTTCGCGCTGCGTCATCGTGTGCCAACCACGAAAGTGATCTACACGGCGCACGGCTTTCACGCCTATCCCGGCGCTGGCCGCGTGCGTAACGCTCTGTTGCGCGCGATCGAACGCGCGGCCTCCGCGTGGACCGACTATCTCGTGGTCATCAACGTCGACGACTTCGTGCTCGCCACGCGAGACCGTCTTGCTTCGAAGAATCAGTTGGTGCATCACCCCGGCATCGGTGTCGACACGGCGCAGTATCGTGTGGCCTCCGCCAGCGAGCGGATTGCGACGCGTCACGCGCTTGGCTTCAGGGACGCGCAGCCATTGGTTGTCGTGGTGGCGGAGTTCAACCGCAATAAGCGGCAGGCGGACGTGATCGAGGCGCTCGCCCTCATCACAGCCAGAGCGACACGGGTGCCCACGGTGCTGTTTCTGGGTGACGGTCCGCGTCGCGGCGCGATCGAGGCGCTCGCCGTTGCCCACGGGGTGTCGGAGCATGTGCGCTTTCTGGGACACCGTCGTGACGTAGCGGCGATCGTGGCGTGCGCAGATGCCTTATTGCTGCCGTCGCAGCGCGAGGGGCTGCCCCGCTGCCTGCTCGAGGCGATGGCCATGCGCGTGCCTGTCATCGCCTCGGACGCCCGTGGCTCGCGCGACCTCGTGGCGGAGGGACGCGGCACCGGCTATCGCACGGCCAACGTGGTCGCTCTCGCTGAGGCGCTCGACGACGTCCTGGATCGACCCACCGCAGCGCGCGCACGGGCCGAGCGGGCCGCTGAATGGATCGATGCCGAGGCGGCACAGTTTCATCTCCTCGCACGGCACGATCGACTGTACGACGCGGCACTGCGTGGAATCGCCCCGGCGGGCGATCAGCCGCGAGCGAGCGCTCGCGTTGCTCACGTCGCAGGGGCCGGAAAGCATCGAGGACGCGCGGCATGAGGGGCCGCATGATGCGCGGCATGCGAATCAAGCGAGCTCTCGACCTCGCGGTCGCGACGGCGGCACTGCTGGTCGCCGCGCCGCTGCTGCTCCTTGTCGCCATCGCCGTGCGCGTGAACCTGGGGAGCCCCGTGCTCTTCCGGCAGCAACGCCCCGGCCTGCACGGCCGATCGTTCACGATGGTGAAATTCCGCACGATGCGTGATGCAATAGGACGCGATGCACGTCCATTGCCCGATACGGACCGGCTCACGCCGTTCGGGACACTGCTGCGCTCCACCAGTCTCGATGAGTTGCCGGAGCTGTGGAACGTGCTGCGCGGCGAGATGTCACTGGTCGGGCCACGTCCACTCCTGATGGAGTATCTCGATCGCTATACACCCGAGCAGAACCGTCGTCATGAGGTGCGCCCGGGTGTGACCGGATGGGCGCAGGTGCATGGGCGCAACGCGCTCTCGTGGGACGAGCGATTCCGCCTCGACGTGTGGTACGTCGAACACCGATCGCTACGGCTCGACCTGCAGATACTGGTTCGCACCCTCGCCATCGTGCTTCGCCGAACCGGCGTCAGCGCGAAAGGGGAGGCCACCATGTCCGTTTTTGAGGGGAGCGTGGGATGAACGATATCGTGATCTATGGCGCCGGCGGCATGGGCCGCGAAGTGGCGCAACTCCTCGCCGATCTTAACGAGCGCGAGCCGACGTGGTCGGTGTTGGGCTACATCTCCGACGACGACTCGATCCACGGTACCACCTCCGGCGATCTGCCGGTGATCGGTGGCGGTGCGTGGGTGCGCGCACGCACACAGCCGATTGCCGTCGCATTTGGTGTTGGTAGCCCTGCCCTCAAACGCATATTGGTCGAGCGTGTCCGCGCACCGCACGTGTCATTCCCGACACTCGTGCATCCAACCGTCATCATGGGGCGCCGGGTATCGCTCGGGGAAGGCACGATCGTATGCGCCGCGTCGGTGATCACCGTGGATATTCACGTGGGTGCCTTCTCGACCGTCAATCTGTGTTGCACCATCACGCATGATGCTGTACTTGGCGAGTACACCACGCTGGCGCCGAGCGTGAACGTGAGCGGCAACGTCACGATCGGGAACGGAACCGACATCGGTACCGGCAGCAAAGTGATTCAGGGCGTGTCGATCGGCGAATGGAGTATCGTGGGTGCGGGCGCGGTGGTCAGCCGCGATCTACCCGCTAATGTCACGGCGGTCGGCGTGCCGGCCAAAGCGATCAAGGAACGTCCCTCGGGCTGGTATCGTGACGATCATGCATGAACGGATCTATCTCTCACCGCCGCATCTCGGTCAGCGTGAGGAGCAACTGGTGCTCGAGGCGTTCCGGACGAACTGGATCGCGCCGCTCGGACCACACGTAGATGCCTTCGAGCAGGAGCTGTGCGCCTACACCGGCGCACCGCATGCAGTCGCGCTGAGCTCAGGAACGGCAGCGCTACATCTCGCACTCGCGGCCCTTGACATCGGCGCGGGCGACGAGGTGTGGGTCAGCACCCTCACGTTCGCGGCGTCGGTGTTTCCGCTGCACTACGTCGGTGCGACGCCGGTGTTCGTCGATGCCGACCTCGGATCATGGAACATGGATCCGGTGTTGTTCGTGGAGGCGTTGCACGACGCGGCTCGGCGCAACGCGCTTCCACGCGCTGTGGTGCTGGTGCACCTCTACGGCCAGTGTGCGGACGTGGAGCCCATCGCGTACGCCTGCAAAACGCTCGGCGTTCTACTGATCGAAGACGCTGCCGAGGCGCTTGGCGCCACGTATGACGGGCGTGCCGCCGGTACTTTCGGCGACGTTGGCTTCTACTCGTTCAACGGCAACAAGATTATCACCACATCGGGCGGCGGCATGCTGGTAACGCCGCATGCTCAGGTCGCGCAGCGGGTCCGCGCGCTGGCCACGCAGGCGCGCGAGCCGGTGCCGCATTACGAGCATCGGCAGCTAGGCTACAACTATCGGCTCAGCAACGTGCTGGCCGGTATCGGACGCGGTCAACTCGAGCAGCTCGACGCACGCGTCGCTGCGCGTCGAGCGGTGTCCGAACGCTATCAGACACGACTCGGCGCGCTGCCCGGAATCGCGTTCATGCCGGAGGCTCGCTACGGTCGCGACGGCATGCGATCCACCCGTTGGCTCACCACCCTCACGATCGACGCGGCGCGTTTCGGCGCGAATTGTGAAACGGTGCGCGTGGCACTCGAAGCACAGCAGATCGAAGCGCGCCCGGTGTGGAAGCCGATGCACCAGCAGCCGATATTCGCCGGATGCCGCGTGTTCGGCGGCGGCGTTGCAGACGCGCTCTTCGCGGAGGGATTGTGTTTGCCGAGTGGCTCTTCGCTTACCGAAGCGCAGCAGGAGCGCGTGATCAGCGTCGTACAGTCGTGCGTGCAAACGAGAAGTGCTGCGGCATAGCGCCGCGGCGTAGCGCTGCGGGTTCGGGAGCCGGTTACCAGTACAGCCCGAACGACTTCGTACCGTTGTCGCGCATAACCAGCGCCGGTCCCGGCAGGCGCACCGAGTGCAGAATGCGCTTCACGTGTACCCAGGTCGGGTTATTGCCCGGCAACCGCGCCGCGTCGAGATCGAGTCCGACCACGTATTCGCTGGGCGTGGCACCGCCGAAGGCACGACGTCCGACGGACAGGCGCACCGGCGACGGCCAGGCCTTCGCGGCGTGGGTGGGCAGTAGGTCGTGTACGGTGGCCGAGAGCCAGATAGTCTGGTGCGCATAGTCCACCAAGGCGCCGCGCGGGCCACGGGAGCCGAGGAAGGCGCGTGGGGACACCGAGAACGATGGTGTGATCTTCTGGAGCACGGGCAGATACGCCTGGGCGACGGCATACCCGGCGCCAACGGCGTCGACGCCGAGATCGATCGGGCTGAACCCGTTGTAGTAGCCGTCGGCCACTTCCTTCATGGTACCGATCGCGAGCGCCACGCCGGCGCTCTTCCACGCCGCGCTCACTCGGCTGGCGCGATCCGCGCACGTGGCGTGCACCCCGGTGCGGGCGAGATGGTACGAGCCGAGGGCGTGCAAATGCGAGCTTGGATCGGCCACGATCGCCATCGGGGCACTCTCGTCGGCCATGCGCCACGCGGCCCCGCGTGACATCGACTGGTATTCCATACCGGTCGCGAGAGCGCTCAACGCGATTTGGATGCCGATGCGGCCGGCGGTCGTGGAACTCTGACACGCGCCGGACTGCGCTGCGGCCGACTGAGCGCCGAGCAACATTGCGGCTCCAACGACCGCCATCACGGCGCGTTCCTTCGTCCAGTCCCGCGTACGCCGCATCACGCGCATCATGTCTCCACCTGGCAAAGGTCGGACAGCATGTCCGACGGATGCGAGGAGGTAGCAACGGCTGTGCCCGCTCAGCGATCAGAGCAGCTTTGTGATGCCCGCACTCTGACAATCGAGGGCCACTGGCGTGGCAAAAGGGGTGCGCGTGACAGTCGAAGGGGCGAGCAGCGTAACAGCGGTGCTCGCTGCGTAACGATTCGCAGAGTACATCGTGGTCTGTCGGCACGGCCCGGATCGGCACGCCACCGGGTATGTTGTCGCACGCCCACCACAGCAATCGTGGCAGACGTCGTACAGTCGAGCCCGTTTAGGGTCGACGTGCTCGCGCCGCCCGCTCATTCTGCGCGTTCCCCACGCCACCCATGTCCCGGCCCATGTCGTCGTCCGGCGACGTGTCGCCCGCGCCACGCTGCGGGCCCCATGTGAATGCGACGAAGCCCACCAGAAACACCAGTGCGAAACCGAACCATTGCATGGCGTACGACTGGTGCGGACCTTCCGACGGTGACGGCGGCGGCACGCGCGCGGCCTTCGTGATGTCGTACATCGCCGTATCTCCAAGCGCGAGCAACACGAAAGGCGCGAGCGGATACCCGGTGAGCGCGGCGATCGTGTCGCGGTCGAGCACGCGAACGGCGCGGGTGGCCGTCGGCATCTGTACCGTGCCCGGCTTGTGCGGCGGGAACGAAATCACCAGCGCATCGAGGTCGAGCGTATCCGCTTCCCGCGCTTTGTCGTGATCGAACGTGCGCCCATCCGGTGAGTACACAAAGCCGCGCAAGACGAGCACGGCGGTATCGCCCCACGCACCGTCAAGCGGCCGCACCGGCGTGAGCAGGTGCACACCGGGAGAGCCGGCCTGCGAGCGCGTGGCATGCACGACTTCAGCGGCGTAGTCGGCCACGCCGCGAATGTGCACTCGGCGCCAGTGCGAATCAGTGGTGTCGACCGCTTGCAGCGTAGAGACGCTGACCACCGGCATCGTTCCGCGCGCGAGCACGATCGCGTTCTGCGCCCGCCGCTGCGAGAGCCGATCCAGCTGCCAGATCCCCAGGCGAATGCACACGGCGGCGGCGATCACCGTGAGCATGCCGAACACCAAGGTCTTCGCGCTAAAACGACTCATGCGTCGGTGGCAGGAGGCGAGGACGGCGGTATCGCCGTCTTGGTGCGCGGTGTACGGGAAGCCGGGCGGCCTGGTGAGCGCTTGGGAACCGTCGATGACGGTGACGTTTTCACCGCCAGCTTGCTCGCCACTCTCGTCATCGGCCTCAGCGTCGCCGTCGCGGTGGGCTCGGAGACCGCGGTCTTCGCCGCCATCTGTCTCTTCGACGGCTTCGCGGCTTTCGCTTCCATGGGTGCCTTCGGTTGCTTGGATGCCTTTGGCTGCTTTGCCTGTTTCGGTGCCTTCGATGCCTTCGGTGCCTTCGATGCCTTCGGTGCCTTCACCGGCTTCGATGCCTTGTCCTGCTTCGACTGCGACTGTCCCGCGCCAGACCGCGACGCCGACGCCTCGCCGACAGCACGGTTGGCGACGACGTCCACCGCCGCGCGCGGGTCCGGTCGGTCGGTCGGCAGCAACACGAGAATGCTGAGCGGCGGCAATGACACGCTCACCGACTGCGGGAAGCCGTGATACGGCACCGGCTCCGCCTCCACCGCCTCCGCAACCGCGTAACCACTGCCACCAAATGTGGTCGCGTCGGAGTTGAGCACGACGTGATACGTACCCAACGACGGCGCGCCAAGACGATATTCGGCGCGCGGGACCGGCGTGAGATTGAGCACCACCATCGCGTGCGCCAATCCGTCATACCGCGCATACGACAATACCGACTGCTCCTTGTCGGACACGTCGATCCAGCCATAGCCCGACGGCTCGTGATCACGCCGCCAGAAGCAGGAGTGCTGACGATAGAGCGCACCGATCGACTCCATGAACGCCATGAGTCCCTGTCGCCGGGCATCGCCCAGCAAATGCCATTCGAGACTGACGTCGTGATTCCACTCGTGATGCGACCCGAGCTCAGTGCCCATGAAGAACAACGACTTGCCGGGTCGCGTAATCGAGTAGCCGATGAGGGCGCGCAGATTGGCAAAGCGCTGCCACACGTCGCCCGGCATCTTCTCGAGTAACGACTTTTTGAGGTGCACGACTTCATCGTGCGACAGCGGATTCATGAACCGTTCGCTGTACTCGTACATCATCGCGAAGGTGAGCTTGTCGTGCGCGCCTTTGCGGAAGAAGGGATCGACTTTGAAGTAGTCGAGCGTGTCGTGCATCCACCCCATGTTCCACTTCAGCGTGAAGCCGAGTCCGCCCTCGCTGATCGGATGCGTCACCTTCGGCCACGACGTGCTCTCCTCGGCCACCGTGATCACGCCGGGATGCAGTGAATGCACGGCGTGATTGAGTTGCTTGAGAAACGACACTGCCTCGAGATTCTCGCGACCGCCGAACCGGTTGCGGAGCCACTCACCCGCCTCGCGCCCGTAGTCGAGATACAACATCGACGCCACGGCATCCACGCGCAGTCCGTCAATGTGGAACTCCTCGATCCAGTACAGCGCGTTGGCCAGCAGGAAGTTGCGCACTTCGTAGCGCGCGTAGTTGAAGATGTGCGTGCCCCACTCGGGGTGATCGCCGAGTCGCGGGTCCTCGTGTTCGTAGCACGCAGTGCCGTCGAAGCGGCGCAGCGCCCAGTCGTCCTTCGGGAAATGGGCCGGCACCCAGTCCAACAGCACTCCGATGCCCGCCTCATGCAGCGTGTCCACAAAGGCGCGGAAATCATCGGGTGACCCGTGACGCGACGTGGGTGCGAAGTAGCCACCGACCTGATAGCCCCACGAGCCGCCGAACGGATGCTCCAGCACCGGCAACAGCTCGACATGCGTGAACCCCATGCGCTTTACATGCTCGGCGAGGCGCGGTGCCAACTCGCGATAAGTCAGCACCCGGTTGTGTTCGCCGCGCATCCACGAGCTGAGGTGCACTTCGTACACCAGCATCGGCTCGCGCAGCGGATCGGCGTCCGCACGTTGCGCCAGCCAGGCGCCGTCCTTCCAGTCGTAGGTCCCGCGCGACTGGACGATCGATGCGCGCCCAGGGCCCTGCTCTATCTTGAACGCGTACGGATCGGTCTTCACGCGCAGCGCACCAGTGGACGATCGGATCTCGAACTTGTACATCGCGTTCACACCGATACCGGGCACGAACAGTTCGAATACGCCGCTCGCCCCGAGCCGACGCATTTGGTGTGCGCGTCCGTCCCAGTCATTGAACGCGCCAATGACCGATACGCGCGTGGCATTCGGTGCCCACACCGCGAACGACGTGCCGGCCACATCGTCGATCTCGCGGAGGTGCGCGCCCAGCTTCTCCCACAAACGCAGATGGCGTCCTTCGTTGAAGAGATGGAGATCCATCTCGCCGAGCGTGGGGAGAAATCGGTACGGGTCGTCGCGCAATACAACGCGGCCATCGCCGAACGTGATCTCGAGCCGATACGCGATCGGCGCCGTGCGATCGCTCAGAAAGAGCGCGAATAAGCCGTGCGCATCGCGCTCCATCGGCCAACGCTGTTCACCGAGCACCACCGCAATGGACGCGGCGTTCGGTTGGAAGGCGCGGATCACGACCCCGTCCACGCCGTCGCGAGTAATGGGATGCGCGCCCAGCAGGTCGTGCGGAACGGCGGATTCGCCTCGAACGAGCCGGAGCGCGGCGTCGGCTGATGCAGTCGGCACAGTCATGCGTGAAGTATATCCGCCGAGAGGAGTCTCGTCAGAACAGTGACGGCTGGTCCCCGATAGAGCGTGGGTCCACCGTCGGTATCCCGAGCCGCTCCTGCAGCATCCGCACCGACGCCGGACCGTGCCCGGCGAAGTGGTTGTTCACGAAGCCGTACACCTCGCGCACGCGGCGCTGCAGCACCGGAATCATTCGGCTCCACGCGTCGAGTTCGGCACTTCGGTCCACCTGCAGTCGGGAGTAGTCCACGATACTCCGGTCGGGTCCCATCCAGCGTAGATACGCGAAATCCGCCGTCGGCTGCTCACAGAGCTTTAGCAGCCAGTCGCGCGGCATCCATCGACCGTCACTCAGAGCCAGCGCGACGCCGTAGCGCTCGAGCAGCGCCAACGTGCGCTTCCGTACCCACGCCGCCTGTCGGAATTCCACAGCGAATTGGAGATCTGGAGGCAGTGTCGGGAGAAAAGCGGCAAAGGCATCGATCTCGGCCGGTGAGAAATCGGGCCCGCACTGAATGAGAATCGGACCCAGCCTCGGCCCCAGCTCCCGCATGCGATCGGTGAACGCGTGCAGCACGTCGGCCGCGCCCGCAAAGCGGCGCTCGTGCGTGATCTCCTGCGGGAGCTTGCACGTGAACGTGAACTCCGGCGGCGTACGCGACGCCCAGCCACGCACGGTACGGATCGGAGGGATCGCATAAAACGTGGAGTCGATCTCCACGGCCTCGAAAGCGCGTGTGAAGGTGCGCAGAAAGTCCACGGGACGGGTGCCATCCGGGTAGAACGGCCCGACCCACGCCGGATAATTCCACCCTTGCGTACCCAACCGCAGTCGCGCGCTCACGAGCGCCACACGCGGCGGCTCACGGGCATTGCCCACGTGCCCTTGGGCCCATCCCATGGCCTCCGGTCCCGCCGCCGACACCGCGAAGAGTTCGTTCCGTATCGAACATGGTAACACTCGCGGTCCGAACGATCACTCTCAGGAGGCGTCGCCATGTTTCAGCTCGCGCTCGTTGCCATGACTGTCTTGCAAGCCTCCACGCTCACGCTCCCCGCCACCCCATCGCCCGCCGGTCCGCGCACGGCCGTCGTGACCGAGCCAATTGTCTCCAGCCCCGAACATATTGCCCGCGCGCGCCTCGCGCTGGCCAACGGGGAATTCGATGTCGCGCGGCGCGAGTTCGTGACCGCGGCGGCGATCGACCGCGATGAAGGGAAGCTCGCCACCGAAGCGTCGTTCGGACTCGCGCATGTGCTCTACGCGCAGTCGTACAACCGCGAAGCCGCGACCGTGATGGAGCGTCTCGCCGCCGACGCATCGACGGCCGGTGACGTCGATACCGAAGCGAAGGCGCTGCTGGACGCCATGTGGCTCAACGTGGACGCCAAGCAGCGCCTGCAGGCCCGCGCCGATGCCTCGCGGCTGCGGGTGCTGCTGAAAGACCAGCGCCTGTCGAGTGAGATACGCAAGCTCATTGCGTCGCGTGTGCACTGAACCGCCCTGCGCGCAGCGCACGATACCACACATTACCGGTAGGTCTCGAAGAACCCGCGTCCACGACCGTTGAGTACGTGACCGCGGACGCGGCCTTCGACCCGCGCCTCGCCCGCCATCTGCACGAACCACGGCCTGCGCAGCGCCCGCGCCGCGTCGCTCTCCCCACGTTCCACCAGCCCGATGCGCGTGTCCGTCGCCACCGCGTCGTCGACGGTCACCAAGAGCCGCAGCGTATCGGTGCCGCGCACGTCGAACAACTGCGCCGTGGCCGGCACCTTGAGCATTCCCTTCGGTGTCCGCACCTCGCGCGCGTCATTGTAGCGGATCACCCGCGGCCGGAACAGCGCGAGAAAACCCTGCGCGTCGGTCACGTACACGAACAGCGGCGCATTGCCTGCGGCGGAATCTTCCGGCGTGACCCGGCCATACAGGAGGGTGTACTCGCCGGCACGGGCCGATCCCCATTCCCAGGTGACACCACGCCACCCACCCCAGTTATGATCGTGATACGCCTGCGCGCCGTCGAAGCGCTCGCACGCGCGGGCCACGCACAACGAGCCCGACGCGTCGGCGCGCAGTGCCGGCACGGCGTACCCTGAGGTGAAGTCACCGCTCACCAACGTGGCACCGGGGAAGTCCACCCGCGGTGCCGGTGAGAGCACGAGATCGAGTGTGAGTGGCGTGCCCGTGCCTTCTTCGCGCACGTCGGCACGTACCGCGTACCGACCATCGGGTAACACGCGCACGCTGTCGTTGCCGATCGTGAGATTCGCTTCGCGTGTGGAGAAACGCACTCGCTCCTTCGGGATCGTGCGACTGAAGCGACGTGGTGCTCGGCCGCGCTCATGCAGCGTGACGAGCACTTGGCCTCCCCACTGATCGCCCGTGACATCACCGCCCACGATGAACGAGATGAACGCCCAACGCGTCGCGTCGGGAGAGATCACGTTGAAGTAGTGCCACTCTCCCCACGAATTTCGATTCGCCATGCCAGGCGTGGGGAGATGGAAGTGGTCGATATCGTGACGCAGCTCGGCCGGCGTCGGCGTCATCCACCGCCGATCGCCGTCGTCGTCGTCCCACGACCCCGCCGACACCGTGGGCAGAGCTCCGAGCGTACGCGTGGCCGACGGGATCTCCCCGCTGGCTCGCACGGGATGCTCGACGCCGTCGCGGGTCGTGACGTACAGCAGCTTTCCTTCAAGCTGCGGGGCCGCCACACTGACCACATCGCTGAGGCGCGGTGCATTGAGGACCTGCCGATGCACGAAGCGCGCGTTGGGCACGGAAAAGAAGAGGCCACCCAGGCCACCCGTCGTGAGCACTTCGATGTCGATGCCCTCCGGCAGCACGGTGATCGTGCCACCGCCTACCAGTCGCTCCTGACTGGCCTGACGCACCATCGCCTCACCGACGGCGAGCAGCACGATCATCACGCCCACGCCCACGCCGAATCCGCCGCACAGCAACAGGGCACGCATCGGTCGCGACGACACCGATCGCCAGGCCAGCAGCTGTGCCATGGCCAACCGAATGGCACCCGCGGACGTGCTCACGCACCGCTCCCGGTGTCCGATCCGGAATCCGACGCGACACGCCCGTCGTGCAATCGGATCACGCGCTGCGCGGCGTGCGCCACGACGGCATCGTGCGTCACGAACACCAGCGTGCGACCGTCGCGATGCAATCGCCCGAACAGTTCGAGCAGTCGCGCACCGGTTTCGGCGTCGAGTTCGCCGGTCGGTTCATCGGCCAGTAGCAGCGCGGGTTCGTTCGACAGCGCGCGCGCGATCGCAACCCGCTGCTGCTCGCCGCCAGACAGCTGCGTGGGCCGGTGATCGAGCCGGTCGCCGAGCCCCACGTAGCCCAGCAGTTCACGAGCGCGTGCTTTACGTGCCCGCTTGTCCATGCCCGCTTCAGCCAGCGGAAGCTCGACGTTCTCCGACGCCGACAGCGTGGGCATGAGATAGAAACGCTGAAACACGAAGCCAATATGACGCAGCCTGAAGTCGGTGGCCTCGCGATCGGACAGCGACGCGGTGTCGCGACCATTCACCAAAACGCGACCCGAGGTCGGTACGTCGACCGCACCGAGCAAGTGCAGCAGCGTGCTTTTGCCGCAGCCCGACGGCCCGGTGATGGCCGCAAACTCTCCCCGCGCGATCCGGAGATCGATGCCACGCACCGCCTGTACGATCGCACTGCCCATGGGATAGCGGCGCACGACCCCCTCGCAGACGATGACCGGCGCGATCTCCGTTTCACGTCCGAGTTCGGTGTCGGTACGATGTTCAGACACGTCAACCAATGGCTTCCTCACGCAACGCGCGAGCGATGGGGATGGAGGCGGCGCGCCAGGCAGGCAGCAGTCCGGCCAGTGTTCCTGAGGTGAGCAACAGCGCGAGCGCGCGCCATCCGGCGTTCGAACTCCACACGAAAAAGTCGAACGCCGACGGCAGTCCGGGAAAGTCACGCAGAATGCCGTTGAGCCACTGAGCGGTGACCAGCCCCAGCGCGAGTCCACCCACAATGCCCGCGCTCGTAAGCAGCAGCCCCTCGAGAAAGATCTGTTGTAGCACGCCGATGCGCTGCGTGCCGATCGCACGCAACACCGCGATCTCGCCACGTCGCTCGTTCACGGACAGCGTGACCAACGTGGCGACCAAGAGAAAGCCGATGCCGAGGCTGATGGCCCCGAGCACGAACGCCAACTGGCGAAAATACGACAGGCGCTCCTCGACCTGCCGGATCGCCGTTTCCGTTGAAATCGCGGTCACGCGCGGCTGGGTGGTCGCGATCCACGCACGCACCGCTTCCACCGACGCGGAATCGCTGCGCCGCGACTCGGCCATCGCCAGCGACATGCGGTCGCGATAGCTCGGCCCGAGCAACTGCCGTAACAGCGCGAGATCGAGCGCAATCACCGGTGTTTCGCCGGGTACATAGATGAAGCGGCCCATGCCGCCGATCACGACACGACTCGATCGCGCGGCGGTGCGCAGCTGCGCATCGAGTCCCGAGGAGATCGTGATGGTATCGCCGACCACGTGCCCTGCGCGCATCAGGAATGTCTGACTCACGACAATACGTGGCATCGACGCCACCGTGCCGGAATCCGCGCGCGTGATGTCGGAGCCGGCCTCGAGTGTGTAATCGCCCTGTACGGCGCGCTCGAGACCAAGCGTGAACGCCGAGGGGATTCGACTGCCATCGATGGTGAGCGTCGCGCCAAGCGTAGGACTGACGGCCTTGATGTCGGGATTGGCGCGCAGCGCGCGAACGATCGCGCCCGCGCCGTCGATGGTGGCTTCGCTGTCGAATGGCAACGTGCCCTTCGGCGACACGCGCAGCTGATAGCCCCGCGTGAGCAACAGCGAGCGGAACGATTCGCTCATGCCGGTCGCGAGCATCACCATGTCGAGCAGTAGCGCCGCGGCGACCGCGATACCAAGCACCGCCAGCGCCGTGCGGGCGAAATGCCGACGCAGCGTGGCCCAAGCCATCATGAGGCGCATCGTTCAGCGCCCCATGAGCGACAGGGGCGACGTCTTCACCAGTCGCCAGCCGGCGGCGGCGCCCGAGCCGATGCCGAGCACCAACGAAAGTCCGGTTGCGAATGCAAAGATCTGTGGTGTAAGGAGCGCGAACACCAGCGGCGTGCGATACAACTCCTGAAAATGCGCGTTCACGATGAGCGACGCGATCCAACCGATACCGGCGCCGATCACGCTTCCAATGAGCGACACGATGGCGGCTTCGATGACGATGGCTCGCACCACGGTGGCGCGGGAAAGTCCCATGAGGCGGAGTGCGCCGATGTCCCGCTTGCGTTCCTCGACGCTGAGCAACAGTAGGCAGAGCAGAAACACCGCGCTGGCGACGACGGTGATGATGCCGATGGCGGTGTGAAAGCGCTCGACCACACGAAAGGTGCGCGAGCTTTGCACCGCGACGTCGCGCGACTTGTGGGCGCGAAATCCGAAGGCCACGTGGTTGATGCGCGCCAAGGCCGAGTCGATCGACTGACCGTCGCGCGTGCCGACGGCAAAGCGGTCTACGCGATCGTCGAGCTCCAAAAGCTGTTGGAGCTGATCGAGATGGAGTCGCACGCGATACTCGCGGCGCGCGACTTCAGCCGGGTCGGCTTTCCGCTGGTAAATCGCTGCGATCGTAACGCTGTCGCCCGGTTGGCCCGGCAGGGCCGAGATCCTGACCCGAGCGCCGACCGCGAGCCCGAGATCCTCGGCCATCCGCGCGTCGATCGCGATGCCGCGTTGCGCGCGGAGCGGAGTAGCGCCGAGCGCCGCTAGCGCGCCCGCGAGCAATACGGCCAGCGTGAGCACCCGCTTCACGGGCACCCGCTTCACGGGCACCCGCTTCACCGACCGCCGTTCAACGGGCGGTCGACTTTCGTGATTTCGGTTTGGAGGCGGCAACAACCGTGTCGGAGGCAGGATCATCAGCGGGGCGTGAACCAGAAGAGGGCATCGCTTCCACCAATACCTGAGCGGCCAGATTGGGTCCCACCACGGGCTCGTTCTTTCCGATCCGCAACGTCAGCGGTCCGTCGAACGGCGCGCGTGACACCATCGTCACTTCAGCGCCCGGCTGCAATGCGATTTCCGCGAGATAGCGCAGCAGCGACGGATTCTTGTCGCTCACGCGCAGCATGCGCGCCGTTTCGCCCACCGGCAATTCGGCGAGTGTGCGATGCGGTTGCTCCTCAACGATGCCGTCGACCGTGGGAATCGGCGCCCCGTGCGGATCGGCGGTGGGATGCCCAAGCGCGGCGGCCATGCGCTCGATGAGATCGTCCGACGCGGCATGCTCGAGTCGTTCCGCTTCGTCGTGCACGCGATCCCACGGATAGCCCAGCACGCCGGTGAGATACGATTCGAGGATGCGATGACGGCGGATCGTGCGCAGTGCGGCCTGTCGTCCGCGCGGCGTCAGTTGCACGCCGCGGTACGGCACGTGATCGAGGTAGCCTAGCGTGGCCAGCCGACGCACCATGCCGGTCACAGACGCCGGAGCCACGTCGAGCGCGTTCGCGACATCGCTGGTGGCGGCCGCACCGAACCGGCTCTCGAGCTCGTAGATAGCCTTGAGGTAGTCCTCCACCGGCTCGGTGAGCGCCGGAGGAGCAACGACAGGCGAACCTGCGTCGGGCGAAACTGCATCACGCGCGTTCATGCTCAAAGATCAGCGAGAGGCGACGCGAACGGGACCCCTGACCATGAGAACGGGCACCATCGTCCGGTGGCGAACGGTGTTGGCGGTCGTGCCATAAATCACGTCCTGTATTCCCTTGTGGCCGTGCACCGCCATCGCGATCAGATCGCACTGCTCCCGCTCGGCCGCTGCCGCGATCTCGCCAGCGGGATCACCACCAGCGAGAATCGACTCAGTCTCGAAGCCGTCCGCGCGCAACGAAGCGCAGCAGGCTTCAATGTACTCTCGGTCCAGTCGCATTTCCTCAGATTCGCGCAGTTTCAGCGAATGCTGGTGCCTGGCGGCCCAGCCGTCGGCCACGTGGATCAGCACGAGGGCGGATGAGCAAAGCGCCGCCAGCTGCCGCACGTGGGCGAGGATGACCTGGTCGTACGCCGAGTGCTCGAGCGGCACGAGAATGCGACGATACATCAGGCGATCCACCCGCGTACCGTCTGAACGAGCAGCCAGAGATTCAGCGTGGCAATGACGCCGGCGACAACGTAGGCCGCGATGCGCAGTCCGATCGAGTTCACGAATTCGCCCATTTTTTCGCGGTCGGAGGTAAAGCGCACCAGCGGGAACACGGCAAAGGAGAGCTGGAGCGACAGGATGACCTGGCTGAAGATCAGTAGCTTGGCCGTCCCGCG
The DNA here is from genome assembly GCF_046594945.1 of Gemmatimonas sp. Taxonomy (GTDB): domain Bacteria; phylum Gemmatimonadota; class Gemmatimonadetes; order Gemmatimonadales; family Gemmatimonadaceae; genus Gemmatimonas. The sequence continues at coordinate 31,056 of NZ_JBKJRB010000085.1, forward strand.
CTCCCCGTAAAGTATCGCCACGACCGCCGCCGGCACGATGGCGATAGCCCGCGTGATCAACCGGCGAAGCCAAGGACGAATGCGAAGGTTCAGAAAACCTTCCATCACGATCTGGCCCGCCAAGGTGCCCGTAATCGTGGAGTTCTGTCCCGACGCCAGCAAGGCGAGGGCGAAGATCGTGCTGGCGCCGGCTACGCCAAGCAGTGGCGTGAGCAGCTTGTACGCATCCTGGATCTCTGCCACGTCGGTATTGCCACTGGTGTGAAACGTCGCCGCTGCTACGATCAGGATTGCCGCGTTGATGAACAGCGCGAAGCTGAGGGCGATCGTGGAATCGAGAAACGCGAACCGCACCGCCTCACGCTTGCCTTCCGACGTCTCCTCGTAATTCCGCGTCTGCACGATCGACGAATGGAGATAGAGGTTGTGCGGCATCACGGTGGCCCCGAGGATACCGATCGCGATATACAGCATTTCGGGATTGGTGAAGATCTGCGTGGTCGGAACGAATCCGCGCGCCACCTCGCCTATATCCGGTCGTGTGATGAACAGTTCAAACAGAAAGCACCCGCCCACCACTGCGATCAGCCCGATTACCAAGGCCTCAAGCAGGCGGAACCCTTTGTTCTGCAGATACAGCACGATGAGCACGTCAACGGCGGTGATCCCGATGCCCCACGCAAGCGGGATATCGAAAAGCAAATTGAGTGCGATCGCCGTGCCGATCACTTCGGCCAGATCACACGCTGCGATCGCGATTTCGCAGAGCACCCAAAGCGCGAAGGCCACGGGCCGGGAGTAGTGATCCCGACAGGCCTGCGCCAGGTCACGCCCCGTGACGATGCCAAGTTTCGAGGCGAGTCCCTGCAGCAACATCGCCATCAGGTTCGACAGCAGGATCACCGAGAGCAACGTGTAGCCGAAGCGCGAACCGCCAGCGAGCCCTGTCGCCCAATTGCCGGGGTCCATGTAACCCACCGCCACGAGATAGCCGGGCCCGGCAAAAGCCACCATCTTGCGCAGCCAGGTCGCGCCATTCACCTCGACGGAGCGATGTACCTCGGCCAGCGATGGCGCCAGTCGGGCGCGACGCCAGCCGGGCTCCGCCGTGGGTGGCGTCGTCAAGGAGGGCGCGGTCGCGCTCGGGTCCAATGAGGGGGGAGAGGTCGGATCAATATTCGCAGCAGCCATATCTGAAAATTAGGCGCGGCTAACTTTTTTACAAGTCGGAAGCGACGCCCACCGGCGTCGACGTATCCGCGCAGTCGCCTCGCTACGTCATGTGACGTATCCTTTTCCTGTCGGCGTGCACGCACCATGTACCGGTCACGACTCTTACCCCCCTGACCGAGCCGCCCATGACCCGCTGGAATATTCTCGCAACCCCTTGCCAGCGAAGCCGTTACGCCACGTCTCGCACACTGATGGCCGCCGTCGCTGTGGTCGCGATCATCGCCCCGACCACGGCGCCTGCCCAAGGTGCGCCGGACTCGACTGTCGGACGGCGACGCATTCAGCCGCTCCCCGCGCTCGGTTCCGCTCCCGAAACCGGTCTCCAGTTCGGTGCCACCGTGCTCGCCGTCATTGAACGCCCCGCCATGGACCATGCCAGGCCCGCCTCTCTGATCGCGACGGCGATTCGCAGCACCAAGTCGCAGACTCGCGTCTCCATCGAAGGGGAACATTGGACGCGGCAGAATGGCCGTCGAGTGAATGCACTGCTCGCCTGGCAGAAATTCCCCCTGCCCTATTACGGCATCGGCGACTCGGCAGCCGCCGGCGACAAGGAGATCTTTACGCCGAAGGGCGTTGAGGCGATCGCGGGGGTGCAGCAGCGACTTCACGGCCATTGGTACGTCACGGGCGGCATCCGATTCGTGGATCAGTCGATCACTCCCGACACGATCGGCGTGCTCCGCCAGCGGACGCTGACCGGCAGCCACGGCGGACGTCTGGTCGAACTGTCGGCAGGCGCGCTGCTCGATTCGCGCGACAACCTGTTCGCGCCGCAACGCGGCACCTTTGCGCAGGTGACCTACACGCGCAACGACGACGTTCTCGGCTCGCCCTTTCAGTACGATCGCGTTCGTCTCGATGCCCGTCACTACCGCACACTCACGGGCACGCATGTGTTGGCAACGCAGCTGCTGTTGCTCGGGGTGAGCGGTAGCACGCCGTTCGACCAGCTGGCACTGGTGGGCGGCGGCGACATTCTGCGTGGCTACTCGCGCGGACGCTACCGAGACCAGCGATTGGCGGCGGCGCAGGTCGAGTATCGCTCGCCGATCGCCCATCGCGTCGGCCTGGTGGCCTTCGCAGGCGCCGGGGCAATCGGGAGGGCGTGGGACACCCTCAGCGAAGCGCGCCTCCTCCCGACGTATGGCGGAGGCATCCGCGTGCTGATCGATCCGCGGCAGCGCACCGCCGTTCGCGTGGACTACGGACTCGGGCGCGACAGCTCGCGCGGTCTGTACATCGGATTCAACCAGGCCTTCTGATGGGTACGGCCACATTATCGACCCTGCCTTTCACCGGCCGCCGCGCGGAGCTCGACGTCATCGAGCGCGCTCGCGTCGCGGCCGGTCGTGGACTCGCCCAGCTCCTGTTGTTGAGTGGAGACGGCGGCATCGGAAAGACACGCCTCGTGCAGGAGGCTGCGATGTTGGCCGCCGCGGCTGGGTGGCAGGTCGTCACTGGACGCGCCTATCCATTGGAAACGGCGATTCCGTACGCCCTGTTCGGTGACGCGCTCGAGCCCTTGTTCGCCGCGCTTGACTCTGCCGCGCTCACGCGACTCACCCGTGGCGACAAGCGCATCCTGTCGGCGCTCACCCCGCGCCTGCTGGCTGAGGCGGACCTCGCCCAGCAGCGTCTCACCGACGGCGTGACACTGGCGGAGCAACGCCTGCGACTGCACACCGGCATTCTGCAGATGCTCGGCCGTCTCAGTGAGCGGCAGCCGTTGATGCTCTGTCTCGAGAATCTGCAGTGGGCCGACAGTTCGTCGATCGAGTTGCTGCACTTCGTAAGTCGGCAGCTTGGTACGGATCGCGTGCTGTTGGTGGCGAGTTGGAACGAATCGGACCGTCCGCTCAACGAAGAGCTACGCCTCGCCCTGCGCTCACTTCGCACCGTGAGCATGGCCACCGACGTCCGGCTGATACCCCTCTCCCGCGATGACGTCGCGTCGCTGTTGTCAACCGCGTTTGACGTGGAGCGTGACGCGGTGAAGCCGTTCGCCACGTTGCTGCAGGACAGCACGCGCGGCAATCCCTTCTTCGTCGATCAGACGCTGCGCGAGCTTGTGTCCCGCGGCGAACTGCGGCAACAGGGTGGCGTGTGGGTGGGCTGGCACGTCGAACAGCTCGTACTGCCTCCGTCGGTACGCGAACTATTGTTGGAACGTCTAGGGAGGCTCAGCGTCGACGCCCGCGTGGTGAGTGACGTGATCGCCGTCATCGGGACCACTGCGGCGCACGACGTGGTGCGGAGTACGAGCGGGCTCTCCGAAGACGCGCTTCGTCTCGCCCTTGGCGAACTGCGCGGCGAGGGGATCGTGACCGAAGAGTCCGTTGGAAGCACGATCACGTACGACCTTGCGCATCCGATGATGCGACAGACTCTGGTCGCGCATCTCGGGCTCGCGCGTGAGCGTGACCTGCATGCACGCATCGCGGTCGCCATCGAATCTGTTGCTGGCCGCCACGCAGACCGTGAAGCCGAGTCGATCGCGGCGCATTGGCGCAAAGCGGACCCACGGATGGAGACGGCTCGCTCGGTGAAGTGGCTCCTTCAGGCCGGTCGCCAGGCACTGGGTCGACTCGCACGCCGCGAAGCTGCGATCACACTCCGAGCTTCGCTCGATCGGATTGACGAGCATCTTCACGAGGATCATCTGGCCGATGTGCCCATGCTCCTCGACGAGTTGGCGCGGTTGTATCGTCGGCTCGGCGAGTACCACGAGGCCATTGCGATGTGCGCGCGCGCATCGGCGTTGGCGGATGCGCGTGGCGACAATCTAGGAGTAGCCGTGGCCGAACGGCGTCTCGGTCTTGCCCAACAGGGATTGGGCCGTCGCGAGGACGCCATACGTCACTTCGATGTCGCGCTGGCACGGGCCGGCGTGAATCATAGCGGCAATGGTAACGCACAGACCGAAGTCCTGCTGGCGCGGATCCGGTTGGCCAAGGGAGACTGCCTCCAAGCGCTCGGCCTGCCCGAAGAGGCGAAGCTTGAGATCACGCACGCCGTGGAGATCGCCGAGCGACTGGGCCAGGTTCCGTTGCTGGCACGCGCGCATCGTATGCTGCTGATGGTCCACCTGTGGTCCGGGCCGGCGCACCGGGCGTGGGCGCACGCGCGAAGCGCGGTCGAGTTGGCCGAGCAGAGTGGCGAACGCAATCTGGCGTGGTCGGCGCATTGGTCGGCGGCGGTGCTCGCGGCGTTGACGGCACACACCGGCGCCCTCGAGGCGCACCTCAAGGAAGCGACGCGACTGGCCGCCGAGCTGAATTCGCCGCTGCTCGAACTGCGCACGATGGAGATCATGATCGAGTATCGCGCTGGCACGGGCGAATGGGATCGCGCGATCATGGATGGCGAACGCGCCATCGCCATGGGGCGGGCGCTCGATCAGACCACACTGCTGGCGCGTCTGCTCTACTGGGTGAGCGGCGTGTACCTGCAGCGCGGTGATTTTGCAACGGCCAAGCGGCTTATCGACGACGCGTGGGAGGTGTCGGGGGCGGCCAACCTCGACCTCGACCGCCCATTCGAAGTGCACGGTGTGCTGCCGGCGTGCGTCGCGCGCACGGCATATCTCAGTGCCGTCGGAGAGCATGCGCAGGCGCTCGCGCTCGGGCAGACTGCCATTGCAATCGCCGACCGCACGGGGTACATCGCCTGGGCGGTGTACCGCCTCTTGCCCACGTTGGCCGAGGCGGCGCTGGCCGTGGGAGACGACGCCACGTTGAGCGCAGTTCGACGTCGCTTGGAGCACGACGCCACGCATCTGGCGCATCCGATCGGCGCGGCGTGGGTACTCGTGATCGACGGCGCCGACGCGCTCCGTGAAGAGCGGACCGCCGATGCGATCTTGCTGCTGCAACGGGCCGTCGCCACGCTGGAGGCGGTGCCGTATCCATTCGACGCGGCGCGCACACGATTGCGGCTGGCCCGTGCGCTGCAGCAGTCGGGCGCGCTTACCGAGGCCAAACACGAGGCGCGAGAGGCGCTACAGATGCTCGAGCGCCTCGGTGCACGGCCGGCGGCGGAAGAAGCGCGCACGGTGTTGCGATCGCTGGGCGGCAAAGTGGCCGCCGACCACCAAAACTCACGATTGGCGACACTTACGCCGCGTGAGTTCGACATTCTGAGACTGGTCGCACAACGCCTGAGCAACAAGGAGATCGGCACCCGACTTGGCATAACCGCGCGAACCGCGGGAACGCACCTGGCGAATATCTTCGACAAGCTCGACGTACGTGATCGTACAGCCTTGGGTGATATGGCGCGGGAGCAAGGACTTCACCGGGCCACCTGAGGCAGCGTTCCTGAGTCCTCGGCAGTCAGATGCGGCCAAAAGTGAAGCATGGGTATTTCGAGCGTACCGGCGTCGCGATGTGTTACCAGCCGGCGGCGGTGCCGTCGCGACGCGGGTCGGCCACGCCGATCCGCTTACCGTCTTTACGTACAAACACGGCGTGCACACCGCCGAAGCTGATATCGCGCAGGCGGCTGGATGGGGCATACCCGCGCGCGACGAGCGCCTGATACACGCTCGTGGCGAAGCCAGGTTCCACTTCGACTTCCTTCAGGTTATCACTGGCGTGAATGCGCGGCGCGGCCAGCGCAACGGCGGGATCTTCACCGAAAGCGAGCATACGAATGGTCACCTGCGTAATCGCCGGCTGGATGTACTGCGAACCAGCAGCGCCGACCACGAGTCGCACCTTGTCGCCGTCAAGAATCAGCGTCGGCGACATCGTAGAATTCGCGTAGCGGTTCGTACCACGTGTCTTCGGATCGAAGTTGTTGCCGGCCGAGTTCAGGAAGAAGCCGTCAGTGTACACGCCCGAGCCGAAAAGCACACCAACGGTCGTCGTGGCCGACACGGCGCTACCGTCGCCGTCAACGACGGCCAGATGCGACGTGTAACTCTGTCCCTCGTCAGCCGCAGTGGTGTCACGCGACGCGCTCCCGCTACTGCCCGTACGCGCTGTCGTCGAGGCCGGATACGGATTGAACCGGCCGCAGGTGCCCGGCGAGGCAAGTGTGTCGAACGCCCAGGGATTACCAGCCACGGCAGTGTCGGGAAGTGCACCGCCCACCAGTCCTGCTCGCTGACGCGCGAAATCGGGATGCACGACGCCATGCGCCGGAACGCGCTGCACCGCCGGATCGCCACGATACTCTCCCGCATCGGCGTTACCGATGCGCATGATGTCGGCGAGCTTCGCCACCGCCGCGCCATTCTCGGTAAACGAACCGGCATCGGCGACGCCAGCAGCGTCTGCCAATTGCAGCATCTCGAGCACCGAGGCACCACCCATCGGCGGCGGCGCGCCGAGCAGCGTATAGCCACGCCACATGGCGCACAGCGGGCGCATCGACGTCACAAAGTATGTGTTCATATCGCGCACCGTAATCAATCCTCCCTGCGCCTTCACCTTCGCCGACAGCCGCTCGGCGATACCGCCGTTGTAAAACACCGTGGCGCCCTCACTCGCGATGCGCTGCAGGGTTGCACCCAGTTCCGGCTGAATGAGTCGATCGCCCGGTCGCAGCGCCTCGCCACGCGGCATGAACCGCGCGGCCGCGAGCGAGTCGGCCAACAGCTTGTCGCGCGACGACGCAATGGTGCGCGCCAGCAACGGCGACACCACGAAGCCGTTGCGCGCCAGCGCAATGGCCGGCGCCAAGACTTGTGCTCGCGTGAGCTTCCCCCACTTGGCCTGCGCTTCGAGCACGCCGGCTACCATACCCGGCGTTGCGGCGGCGCGTCCCGGACGACGGCCGCGAGAGCTGTCCGCGCGCGCCCATGCGGTGTCTTCACCGGCTCGCGGATAGAACGAGAGATGCTCGACCGTCTTGGTCTTCGCGTTGAAAAAGGTCATGGCGCCGCCCCCGCCGAGCCCCGTCTGTGACACATCGGTGACGGAGAGCGCAAACGCCGTAGCCGCGAACGCATCCACGGCATTGCCGCCCTGCGCCAGAATCGCCGCGCCAGCCGCGGCGGCATCCGGGTGCGACGCGGCCACCATACCGCGGTCGCTTTCGACGCGCTTTCCCGACATTGGCGCCACGACGGTAGCCCAGGGGCGCTGGCAGCCGGCAACGACCGTGCCAGCGATGAGCATGGCCGTGGTGGCCGTGGTACGGGCGGCGCGGTGAAGCGCGAAACACGTCGGCAACGTCGTGCCCTCGGGGTAAGGTCGGGGTGAATCCAGTGCAGGACGTACGAAGCCCACCGGCAAAGCGTTCAGCGAGCGACGTCGCGAGTGAAGGGCAAGCTACGGACTGACGAGTGCGAGCAGCTGGCGCACGATGCGTTCAGTGAGCCCCCATACGATGTGCTGCTCCACGCGAAACGCCGGAAACGAGGCGCGATTGCCGTTCATTTCGACCACATACTCGGCCTTCGAGCTCTCGTGCCGCAAGCGCGTGAGCGGCACCCAGAAAGTCGCCGCCACTTCTTCGCTGGGCGTGAACATCACATCCGGTTCGACGATCGCCACGAACGGCCGGATGATGATCGGCGGCAACGATCGATTGCGTGGCGCGAGATCATCGAGGCGCCCGAGCATACGTCCTTGCGTGAGATCGAGGGCGAGTTCCTCCTGCGTTTCGCGCACGGCGGTGACTTCGAGTGAGGCGTCACCGGGTTCAAGCCGACCACCGGGGAACGCCATGTGACCGCTCCATGGATCGCGCTCCAACTCCGCGCGCTTGATGAACAACAACTCCGGCTCCCCCTCGACCACGCGCAACACGGCCGACACCGCCGCGAGCCGTGATTCGGCGACCGGCGACGCATCAACGGGGACACGAGTCGCCAGACGTCTCGCGAGACGCGACACGTCGGCGTGCTGCAGCGCTCGCTGCAACAGCTGGTCGCGCGCAGACTCGCTCAGTCGGCCACCGCGCCACCCGAGGCCACCCAGTCGCGGAATCCACCCGCCATCGACGCGACATTCGGGTAGCCCATCTCCACTAGCGTGCGAGCGGACAGCGCGGACCGATTGCCACTGGCGCACATCAGTACGACCTGTGCATCACGCGGTACGCGCGATTCGATCTGGCTTTCAAGCACGCCGCGGCCGATGTACTGTGCCGGTGCGGCGTGTCCGAGATTCCACTCGTTCTGCTCACGGATGTCGATGAGGACGAGCGGCTCTCCAGAAGCAAGGCGGTCCTGTACTTCGCGCGCCGTGACTTCCGAGATGCTCGCTTTCGCTTCGGCGATGAGTTGCTGTGCGGTCTTCATATGCGTACTCGGTGATGAGTTTAGTGAAATCGCGAGACAGCAGGGGTGACGACAGACAACGTGCGCGCGTCGGCATCCAACGTCGCAATCGCGCCGAACGGTACGGTCCACTGATCCGAAATATGCCCGACCGGGATACCCTGCAGCGATGGGACCTGTAACACGTCAGCGAGCTCGGTCACGATCGCCTCGATCGTCCGGGTGCCGTCATCCGTGGTGTCGGGACAATCGGTGCACTCGCCGAACGCCACACCCACGCACCCCTCGAACGCACCCGCGAGCCGCAGCTGCGTGAGCATGCGATCCATGCGGTAAGTGGCTTCACCGATGTCTTCGAGCACTACGATCGCGTCGCGACAGTCCACCGCCCACGGCGTCCCGCACAACGAGGACACGAGCGCGAGATTGCCCCCGACCAGCCGGCCGGTAGCCCGCCCGCCGCGAACCACGCGTGCCTCGGGCGCCTGGCCACAGCTGTCGGTGCCGTGCTGGAGGGCACGCACCAGAGAATCGCGCGAGAAGTCAGAAAGCGGGGCGCGTGCCGTGGGACCGTGGTAGCTCACAAGCCCAGCGTGCTGCCAAGCGGCGTGTAGCGCGGTGATGTCGGAATAGCCGATCAGCGCCTTCGGATAACGCTGCAGTAACTCGGCTGAGAGCCGTGGCAGCAGGCGGGCAGCGCCGTAGCCCCCCCGTAGGCACCAAATGCCATCGATAGCAGCATCGTGCAACGCCGCGAGGAGGTCGTCGCCACGTTGTGCGTCGTCTCCCGCGAAGTAGCCGGTGCGTCGCAGCGCGTGCCGGCCGACCTGGACCGTCCATCCCAGCGACTCGGCCGTCGCGACGGCACGCTCCAGCTCGTGGACCCCCTGCAACGGTCCAGACGGCGCGATCATCGCGACGCGGGCGCCGACGGTGAGCAGTGGTGGCACGCGGAGGGCGCGCGGGTGACACGCACCTCGAGGATCGCCCTCGGGGAGATCGAAAGTACCAGCGGCCGCGACCATGTGTGAACGTATCGGTCCTGACTCGGAGGAGCAACGGAACCATACCGACTCGTCTCGATACACGCGGTGCGCTGCCGCGCGGCGAGGTGAACAGCGAGTTTACAGAGATGGTGCTGAGCTATATTTCTGGTTTGACGCCGCTTTCTCTGCTGGGCGCCGCTACGGCTGCGCTTTCCGCGGCGCCGTGGGTGGCCGCCCCGCTGGTACTCGCCAGTCGCCTGCGCACAACGCCCGCGCTCGACGACATCGACCTCGCGGCAATACCGGCGGAACCAGTGTCGCGCGTCAGCGTCGTCCTCCCCGCCCGAAATGAAGCGGCTCACATCACGGCCTGCATTCGCAGCATCCGTGCATCCACCTGGCCCGACCTCGAGCTCATCGTGGTCGATGATCATTCTACCGACGGGACCGGCGACCTAGCCCGTGCCGCTGCCGGCGATGACATCCGGGTGAAGATCGTGGGCGCGCCGGAGCTGCCCGCCGACTGGTTCGGGAAGCAGTGGGCCTGTCAGTCGGGCGCGGCTCACGCCACGGGATCGTTGCTGCTGTTTACCGACGCCGACACTCGGCACGCGCCGGATCTGGTGGGTCGCATGGTGCGCATGCGTGAACGCCGCGGCGCGGAGCTGTTGTCGGTGGCCGGACACCAGGCGATGGGCACGGTGTGGGAGCGCGCGGTGCAGCCGGCGGTGTTTACGCTGATTCTCACCAGGTATGGTGGAGCGGAAGCGATGGAGAGAGCCACGCATCCGCGCGACGTGGTGGCCAACGGTCAGTGCTTTATGCTGTCGCGGCGTGTGTACGAGGCCATCGGTGGTCACGAACCCGTGCGGGGCTTCGTGGCGGAAGACGTGATGATGGCGCAGACTATTCAGGCGCGTGGCGATCGCGTCTCGCTGGCGCTGGGGATCAACCAGCTCAGCACGCGGATGTACGATGGTTTGGG
>NZ_JBKJRB010000132.1:0-14517 GCF_046594945.1 Gemmatimonas sp.
GTGCGGCTGTACCACGAGCGACATACGGCTTTCGGCGTACGAATACATCTCCTGCGCGCCAAGCGCCCGCAGCCGTGTCATCGCGTTACGCTCGGCCGCCGCGCGACGACGATACAACGTGCGCGTCTTCCGGTCGAAGCAGGTGGACGCCGTCGTCGCTGCGTCCACAAACTCCGAACCGTAGCGGAAGCGCAGCGTGAGCCACGAGGGCGACGTGCGCCAGGAGCCCGCCCCACTGGTTACGCGCACCATCGGAACCGGTGCGACATCACTCTCGATGTGCATCTCACCGGCCGGCAACGAAAGACGCGGCATGTTGGGTAGCGCATGGTACTCCGCCAAGAACGCCGACGGATCATCGCCCAATTCGAACTCGCCCGCCGTCCACAACTTCTGTACCAGAGGCCACACCTGATCGCTGTCGAGACGCGTCAGCGATTCGCCGAAGAGCACGAGTCCAGACTCGTGAATCCAGTTCGCCTCGCTGAGCGGGCGCACCGTGTCATCGCGCAGCAGCTCGCCTTCCAACTGGTACTGGTCGGGCGTTGGCCGATCGAGGCGCATGGCGACCTGCCATGGCGTACCGTCATCCCATGAGATCATGCGCGAGTCGAGCGACGGGCGATTACTGCGCAACCGTGCGCGGCCCGTGTCGCAGATCATGCGCAACGTGGTGCGATACGCCCGTGGACGCACGATGAATCCACCCGTTGGCATCGTGGCGATGCCCTGCGCGTCGGAGCTACCCAGAAGCATTTCGGCGATCTGACGATCGATCGGATCGGGGGCATTGCACCACGCGTCGATGGAGTACTGAAAATGCTTCGGTACTTCCCACGCGCTATCGCGATCGCGGCGCTGCGTCGTGATCTCCACCCGCACGCCGCGGTGCTGTGCGCTCTCGGTGAGATGCACGAGATACACGATACGCCGATCGGCGGGGAGTGATGTGGCGCGATTGGTGAGACGCGTTTCGGTGAACACCGAGCGCTGACGGCCGCTCGTATCGCGCAACGCGGTCTGCCACTCGGGCGGCGGTCCCGACTTCACGTCGTCCGCGCGTGGCTGCGGCTTCATCACCGCCAGTGCATGCCGCTCGAAGGTGACCTGCGGTTCGGACGATGATGACGCGGCGGTGTCAAGCAACGGCGCGAGTGTGCCCTGGGCATCGAGCACACGCAGTAGTGCCCATAGATGCTTGCAGGCGCCATGCTCCTGCCCGTGCGGACAGGTACAACCGAGATGCAGCCGCCCTGGTCGCGGACGCAGGAACACCCCATATGGACGGGTGCCCTGCACGACGCCGGTGGCCGCCCCGGCGTCGACGTGCTCGAGGGTGAGCACGAAGGGATCGATGTACGCTTCCCCGCGTTCGCGGATAACCGGAGGGAAGCACTGCTCGAGCAAGACGGGAATCATGACCAGCGAAGTCTAACCACCACGACACGAACGGCTGCTACTTAAAACGAATTCCGTTGGGGGCAACAGCACCCTTGGTCGGCACGAAGGGCTTCGCCGCCGGCGTGTGACTTGGCATCGGCCGCGCCGGACCACGGTTGTTGGACGTCACATCGCGTCGGGTCCCACCCTCGCCCCGCTCGCCGCCACCCTGCGGCTTACCAGACCCGCTGCCACCATCGCTGCGCATGCTGAGCGCAATTCGGCCACGGGCCAGGTCGATCGCCTGCACCGTCACCTTCACCTTCTGCCCGACCTTCACCGCATCATTGGGATCCTTGATGTAGCGATCGGCCAGCTGGCTTACATGCACCAATCCATCTTGGTGTACGCCGATGTCCACGAAGGCACCAAACGCCACGATATTGGTGACCACGCCCTCGAGCACCATGCCCGGCAGCAGATCAGACGGCTTCTGAATGTCCTCCCGAAACGCGGGCGGCTCAAACGCGGCACGCGGATCGCGGCCCGGCTTCCTGAGCTCCGCCACAATGTCCCGCAGCGTGGGCATACCGACATCGTCGCTCACGTACTTCGTCAGCTCGATGGAATCGACCAACGACTCGTTGCCAACCAACAAGCTCACATCGGCCTTCAGATCCTTGGCCATGCGCTCCACGAGGGCGTACCGCTCGGGGTGGACCGCGCTCGAATCGAGCGGATGCACGCCACCACGCACACGCAGGAAGCCGGCCGCCTGTTCAAACGCTTTCGCGCCGAGACGCGGGACGTCCTTGAGGTCGGCACGCGACGTGAGACGGCCCCGCTGATCGCGCAACGACACGATCGCCTGCGCGAGTCCGGGACCGATGCCCGCCACGTAGCCCAATAGCGCCGCCGAGGCCGTGTTCACTTCGACACCCACTCGGTTCACGCAGCTTTCCACGATGTCGTCGAGACGCTGTTTGAGACGCGACTGATTCACGTCGTGCTGGTACTGGCCGACGCCGATGCTCTTGGGATCGATCTTGACCAGTTCGGCTAGGGGATCCTGCAGGCGACGGGCGATCGAGACTGCCCCACGCAACGACACATCGAGTTCGGGAAACTCGGCGCGCGCGAGATCGGACGCCGAATACACCGACGCACCGGCTTCATTTACCACGACCACCTGAGGACGCTCACCGCCGGCCGGCGGATCGAGTTCGCGCATCGCGGCCTTGGTGAGATTCTCAGTCTCTCGGCTGGCCGTCCCGTTGCCGATCGCGATGAGCTCCGGCGTAAACCGCTGCAGCAGCAGGCGAATCGCGCCCGCAAAGCGGTCTTCTTGATGCAGATACAAGGTATCGGTGTGCACCAATGCACCCGTGGCGCTGACTACAGCCACTTTCACCCCGCTGCGGAAACCCGGGTCGAGACCGACGACGCGCTTCTCGCCGGCTGGCGACGACAGTAGCAACTGTTCAAGATTGCGACCGAAGATCGTGATCGCTTCGTCGTCGGCGCGCGTCTTGAGCTCAACGCGTAATTCCACTTCGATTGCTGGCGACAGCAAGCGCTTGTACGCATCGGCAGCCACCAGTGTGAGCTGCTGCGACGCTTGGCGATGGCCGATCACTTCGCGCGCCATCCGCGCGTGGATCTCTTCGACCGGCGCTTCCACACGCCACATCAACTCGCCTTCCGTCTCGCCGCGACGGATCGCCAGCATACGATGACTCGGAATGGTGCCCAGCGATTCTGAATAGTCGAAGTAATCCTTGAACTTCGATTCGTCGCTCGCCTTGCCTGTCATCACGCTGCTCTTTACGACACCCTTGGCGCGTGTGATCTCGCGCACCCAACCACGAATGAGGGCATCTTCTGCCACCTGTTCCGACAGAATGTCACGGGCGCCCTGCAGTGCAGCCTCCACGGTCGGCACTTCCGACGGCTTGCCCTCGACGTCTGGCAGCACATGTGCTGCTGCAGCGGACAGCGCTGCGCCATCATCGAGCGAGCCGGTCCAGAGCCCTTCCGCCAAGGGCGCCAGTCCCCGTTCACGCGCAATCATGGCACGCGTGCGACGCTTGGGCTTGAATGGAAGATAGAGATCTTCGAGCGCCTGCTTGGTATCGGCCGAGCGAATGGCGGCCTTGAGCGTCTCGTCGAGCTTGCCCTGTTCGTCGATGCTCTTCAACACCGCGGCACGGCGATCCTCGAGTTCATTCAGATACTCCGCGCGCTCACGCACATCGCGCAGCTGCACCTCATCGAGACCACCTGTCATTTCCTTACGGTAGCGCGCGACGAACGGGAGGGTGGCACCCTCGGCGAAGAGGGCGAGCGTGCGCTGAACCTGTTGCGGATTCAGCGAGAGTTCCGTCGCGACACGCGCGACGATGGCGGGAGCAATCGTTTCGGTCATGTTCGCGGATTCTATGTGTCAGGCCAACCGAATTCCACGCCTTGCATTTTTGGCCCTCACTGCGCATCAGCGCTGTCCGCCAGCTGTGCTTCAAGCACTTCGGCACCGAGCCGTTCACTCTTGATGCCGACGCGAAGGCGCCCATAGATGCTCATGTACTGATTCGCAACCCACACAACCGCGAACCAGGCGAGGATCACGCCCCGCCAGTCGGGCACGAGAAAGCGCCAGTCGGTCATCCAGAGCGCGAGGAGCGCCACGTAATGACTGAAGCAGTACTCGCACGTGAACAGATAAAAGAATTTTCGCGCCACCAGCGTTGTCGCCTGCTCGCTGCGCCGCGCGCAAACGTCGCGCGCCTCGCGGAACACTTCTTCGTGGGTCACGGTCCACGCCGCGCACGCTACGGGGATCGCCAGCAAGAACAGCCAGGCCGTCTGCGTGCCCAACGACGGCAGCGTCGCCGCGACCAGTGAGGAGAAGATCATTCCCGACTCTCGCGCAAAAGCGAGGCCGAGCTGCCGACCTCAGCGCGCCACGTCCCTGACAACGTCAGTTGCATCCGGCGACAGCGCTCTCCCAAAGCACGCGCCACCCTCGCTTCCCGCGCGACAGCACCGCGGCGCCCAGTGCCACGCCATCGTCGCGACCGAACAGCAAGCGCACATCGGGCACCCCGACATTCCGAAACGCGAGCAACGGTTCGGCCACCACGAGCTCTTCCTCATGTCCGGACGCGCGTTCGTGCCACGCCACGGTCCACAGCTTCGTATTGTCGCCGATCGCATCAACGACCATAACCAGACGTTCTTCCTTCGGATCGTCTTCCTGGTTCACGCGGCGGGCCAACGTCGCCACGACGAACGCCGTGTCGAGCCCGCGCGTGCGCCAGGCCCGCAACACCACGAACGGCAGGCCGCGAAACGTGCTGCTGGTATCGTCTGCCAACCCCGACGCCAAGCGGGTGAGATCGGTGGCCAACCGGGCCGAATCGCGCGGAGCGAGCCCCTCGATCGAGTCGAGCAGGATCGCGGAAATCCGTCCCATCACAAAAGCGGCGGTCCACGGCGCCACTGTCACGCCAGCATCGGCCGCCAGACGCGCCACCGGCCACGCCGTGCACCCATCGTCCACGCGCGGCGCGCCTTCAACGGAAAGCCGCGCCATCCCTACCTTGCCGCTTCGGGAAAACAGCTCGATCCGTCCGTCGGCCGACGCGGCGCCGACGCCGGCGGTGTCACCAACCGTCAGCTCAGTGGCGTCAGGACGAAGCAGCGAGCCCGACATCAGTCCGCCGTCTACCGTGGGCAGCACGACGAACGGACCGGCACCCGAGTCCCAACCGCTGCTGGATACGGTCGTGGCGACGCTGTCCGCGCCGCCGCGGCCGCCCGAGGTCGACGCGGAATCGAGGTTCGAGGCCGACGGTCGGCTCTCGCACGCGATAGCCGTGAGCAACGCCACCGTGCCGGCAACGACGCGCACGGTGCGAATGGTGACACGGAGAGGGCTAGGCATGGAAAGTCCGGGATACGTCATGCAGCGTACTGGACAGCGTGGGTGTGTGCACGGACTATAATCTGCCGCATGATGACGCCCATTACGAGACTCCTGACCAAGACTGCTCATGGCTGACACCCGCACGGGATCCCGGAAAGGCTTGTTGAACGCACTCGGACTGCATCGACCCGAGCTGCGTGCCTGGGCACTGTACGACTGGGCCGTGTCCTCCATGCAGACCGTAATCACGACGGCGGTGTTCCCGATCTATTTCATCCAGGTCGCCGGTGCAAATCGTACACCTGAAGCCGCCACCCAGTCGCTGGGCTACGCCAATACCGTGGCCGCGATCGTCATCGCGTTGCTGGCACCGATTCTCGGGGCCGTAGCCGACTTCAAGGCCGCCAAGAAGCGTTTCCTGTTCGCGTTCATGCTGATCGGCGTCGTCGCCACCGCTGGCATGTTCTTCATCGACGGCGGAGAACTGCTCTTCGCCTCCGCGTTGTTCGTGCTGTCGATTGCCGGCGCCACCGGCAGCATGACGTTTTACGAAGCGCTGCTGCCGCACATCGCGACCCCGGACGAAATTGATCGGGTGTCTACCGCGGCGTATGCCATCGGCTACATCGGTGGCGGACTATTGTTGGCCATCAATCTGGCGTGGATCAGCAATCCGGGACTGCTGGGACTGCCCAGTGGAGCGGGGATCACTGCCGATCAGGCCACGCTTCCGTCGCGTCTCGCCTTCGTGTCGGTTGGTCTATGGTGGTTGCTCTTTTCGATTCCCGTGTTGCGCACAGTACCGGAACCGCCGCGTACCGTGGAGTCCGACGAAGGCTCCACCGCCAACCCATTTGTCGTCGCCGTCGCGCGCCTGGGCGAAACGCTTCGTGAAATGCGTCACTTCAAACAGGCGTTTCTCACGATGCTGGCGTTCACGATCTACAACGACGGCATTCAGACCATCATCAAGATGGCGACGGCCTTCGGCACCGAGATCGGCATCGAACGGCCCGCACTGATCAAAGCGATCCTGCTCGTGCAATTCGTCGGCATTCCATTCGCCTTCGCCTTCGGCGCACTGGCCGGAAAACTCGGCGCGAAACTATCGATCTTCCTCGGACTCGTGGTCTACACAGGCATCTGCATCTACGCCTACGGGATTCACACGGAACGCGAGTTCTACGTCCTCGCCGTGCTCGTTGGGCTCGTGCAGGGCGGCACGCAGGCGCTCAGCCGCTCGCTGTTCGCCAGCATGGTACCGAAGCACAAGAGCGGTGAGTTCTTCGGTTTCTACTCCGTGTTCGAAAAGTTCGGCGGTATTCTGGGTCCGCTGGTGTTCGCGATTGCGATCGGTCAGACGGGCAGCAGCCGTGGTGCCATACTGTGGGTGATCGCCTTCTTTGTGATCGGCGGCGCGATTTTGGCCACGGTGAACGTGACGGAGGGCGAACGCGCCGCGCGCGAAGCTGACGTCAATGTCCGCACGGTGTAATGCGCGGCCGGCGCGCGACAACTTCGGTACCGATTTTGTGATGTACCGTTGATGCTCTACGAGTTGCTCAAACCGGTCGTCGGGGTCGCGTTGCATTGGTACTATCGCTCGATCCTCATCGAGGGGATCGAGCGTGTGCCGACGGTCGGTCCGGTAGTTCTCGCGGTCAATCATCCCAACGCACTGGTGGATGCGTTGGTCGTGGGATACGCCGTCCCTCGACGGGTGCGTTTCACCGCCAAGGCGACGATTTTCGCTCATCCGCTCGCCGCGAAGTTTCTGCACACCGTCGGCGTTGTGCCGCTGCGACGGGCCAGCGACGAACGCGCGGCGGGCACACCGACTACCACCGACGCCGCAGCCAGCACAGAGCCGAACGCGGAGCGGAACGCGGAGCGGAACGCGGCATCGTTCGAAGCCGTCGCGCACGCGCTCGCCGAACAGGGCGCGATCGTGATCTTCCCCGAGGGTAAAAGTCACGACCTGCCACAACTCGCGCCGCTCCGCACCGGGTTGGCCCGCATGACGATGCAGGCGTATCAGCTACATGGCGTGCGCGGGGTCCGTATCGTGCCGATCGGCCTCCTCTTCGAGCGCAAGGAAGCACCGCGCTCGCGTGTGCTGATT
Organism: Gemmatimonas sp.; assembly: GCF_046594945.1. GTDB lineage: Bacteria > Gemmatimonadota > Gemmatimonadetes > Gemmatimonadales > Gemmatimonadaceae > Gemmatimonas. The sequence continues at coordinate 7,428 of NZ_JBKJRB010000132.1, forward strand.
CAGGTCGGCGAACCGATTCAGGTAGACCCACTGCTGGAGGCCGGCGTGTCGGTTGCCACCCTCACAGAACTGGTTGCCGCGCGCCTTGCCGCCGTGACGTTGAATTTCGACTCCCCCGACGACGCCGAGCGCTTGCAGCGGGTGGGCGGAACGCTGAGTGCTTTGCTCGAGCCGACGTCGTCGGTGGCGGAAGGCACGCCGGCACTGGGACGCGTGCTCGACCTGCTGCGGCGGCTCGACCGCGTGCACAGCGAATTACGCGCCCGCGACGACGCGGCGTTGCAGGCCCGACTCGATGCTTTCGAAGCGCGGGTGCGTGCGTTCCGTGCGCGCCTCGACGAACGGGGCATCGATCCACACGACGTCGCGATCAGCGCCCAGGCCTCAGCGGGTATGCGCTTCGCGCTTCGCGAGGCGCTGCTCGCGATGATCGCGGCACCGATCGGGCTCTGGGGTCGGCTCACGCACTTCGTCCCCATCCAGCTCGCTCGCCGACTGGCCCTGCGAAATGTCCACGCGCTCGACGAACCGGCCATGCGCACCTTGGTGGTCGGTGCACTCCTGGTACTGGCCGCCTACATCATGCAAACGGCCTTGGTGGCGTCCGTAGCGAGCGGGTGGTGGGCGCTCGCCTTCTTCCTCACCTTGGTGCCCTCGGCCAGCGGCGACCTGCAATACGGCGACCGCACCCGACGCGCCCGTGATCGGGCCCGCGCCTACTTCGCGTTCCGACGCGATCCGGGTCTTCAAGCCAAACTGCTCGCGGAAGCCGACGCCATTCGACAGGACGCCTTCGCGCTGGAGCGACTGGCGGCGGAGCGCTGACTTGCACGGGGTTGCTCTTCGCGATCTTCGCGGCCTTCGCGTGAACCGCGGTGCTTTCGGCTCGCGCGGCGCCCTCGGACAGCCAGCGGGTTGACGCGAAGGTCGCGAAGAACTGCTACAGCCAACCCCATCCGTGTTCGGGCTTTAACGCCAGTCACACCGAACCCAGCTCAGTCGCTCAGCAACCGCTCGTCCAACGGCGGATACACAGGACCGCCCAAGTCCCAGTGCCAGGCGTCGCGACGCTCGGCGGTGCGCGGATCGCGCAGCGGCTTGTACTGCAGACGGGTCGCCGGTATCCCCACCGCGTCGCCGTACTGGAGGAGACGCGTGCGGTCCGTGCTCACGAAATGCACCATAGAGCGACCCAGCCAGACGTGCCGGTGTAACCACAGCCCGCCGTCCATCGCAAACATCATCCCCACTCGACGTTTCCTGAACTCCCTCGCGCCGGACGCGAAGGTGACGTCGCGCAGACGGGCGGCTCGCCGCTCTGGGTCAGGGTCCGTCGCGATGGAATACTCGAAAACGTCCAAAGAGACTCTTCTGCTGCTGTTGTGCGTCGTTAGAGGCGCATTACTGAAACACTACTGGCAGTGAATAACGCCTTCCGTCGTGGCCGGCGCAACCGGTGCCGCCTGACCGTAGAACACCGCGCAGGTGAGCGGGAACGCCGCCGGGTGCGTAGATGTGGCCGACCAACCGCGACCGTCGGCTTCCACAATGTTGATCGTCACGCCGTTTGTACTGCTGAAGCTCAGCGCGCCCATGTTGCTGGCGTACGTCTCATTGTAATAAAAATAGTCTTCCTGCATCGACGCGATGTTTTTCAGGTCGCTCTTCAGCGACGCGGCGTAGGCCTTCCCCTTGGTGTTCTGAAACTTGGGAATGGCCAGCGCCGCCAGAATGCCGATAATAACCACCACAATTAATAGCTCGATCAGTGTGAATCCCTGACGGGAACGGAACGGTCGCATGTGGCTTCCTCGGGGTCGGCCCGAGACCACGCGGTCCGGGCTCAGGCATTGGGGGCGGGATGACAGATCCCCGCGATACCCTTTTGTTAAGCAACCCGGGTGCCGCACTTCGCCAGCGCGACTAAACCATTGCCAAATATTGCTTTAGATCAACTTCACCGAGGGCAGACGACGGGGAAGAGTGTCGCAGCGCCCACGAGTTCATGCAAAGTGCAACACTGACGCATTCGCGAAACGAGGCAAGTAACAGCGCCGTCACGACTTGGCAGTCACCCAGTCGTCGCCAACGCCCATCTCCACCAGCAACGGCACATCGAGCACCGCCGCGGACTCCATCTCCCGTTTCACCAGTGTCGACAGTGCCGCCTGTTCAGCGCTCGGCAACTCGAAGATCAATTCGTCATGCACCTGCAGCAGCATCCGCGAGGCGAGCCCCTCCGCCGCCAGCGACCGGTGCACCCGAATCATGGCAATCTTGATCAGGTCGGCCGCCGACCCTTGAATCGGCGCGTTGGCCGCCACCCGCTCGCCAAAGGCGCGCATGTTGTGGTTGCGCTCCTTGAGCTCGGGGATGTAGCGACGACGATGGAACAGCGTTTCCACATACCCCTTCGCCTTGGCCTCGACCACACACCGTTCGAGAAACGCCTTCACGCCGGCGAACCGCTCGAAATACGTGTCGATGAAGGCCTTGGCTTCAGCGTGTGGAATCTTGAGCTGACGCGACAGCGCGTGGGCGCCCTGCCCGTAGATCGTGGCGAAGTTGATCGTCTTCGCCCGCGCCCGCATCTCGCCGGTTACATCGGCCAGCGCCACGCCGAAAATGATCGCCGCCGTCTGCCGGTGAATGTCACCACCCGCCTTGAACGCCGACACGAAGGCCGGATCGCCCGACAAATGCGCCAGCAGCCGTAGTTCGATCTGTGAATAGTCTGCGCTCAGCAATCGCCACCCCGCACGCGGCACGAAGCCACGACGGATCTCACGCCCGAGTTCACGCCGGTTCGGAATGTTCTGCAGGTTCGGATCGGTGGACGACAACCGACCCGTCGCCGCGACCGTCTGATTGAACGATGTGTGCAACCGGTGATCGCGAGGATGCACCAGTTTCGGCAACGCATCGATGTAGGTGCCCTCCAGCTTGAAGATCTCGCGATACTCCATCAGCAACGTCGGCAGCGTGTGACCCTCTTCCGCCAACTCCTGCAACACGCTCGCATCCGTGCTCGGCCCGGTGGCCGTCCGCTTCTTCACTGGCAGTCCGAGCTTGTCGAACAGAATCACGCGCAGCTGCGGATTGGAATTGATGTTGAACTCCTGACCGGCTTCCCCATAAATCAACCGCTCGACACGCTCACGTTCACTCTTGAATCGCGTTTTCAACGAAGCGAACCACTGCAGGTCGATGGCGATGCCGTCCCACTCCATGTCGGCCAGCACTTCGACCAGCGGCACCTCCACGTTACCGAACAGCGCCGACATGCCGTGACTACCAAGCATCGGTTCGAGCCGTGCGCGCAATCGCATCGTGACGTCGACGTCTTCGCACGAGTAATCGCGCGCGGCGTCCACCGGCACCACATCGAACGGCAATTGATGGCGCCCCTTCCCACACAACTGCTCGTACGCCGTCATCGTGTGACCGAGAAACTCGAGCGCGAGCAGGTCGAGTCCGTGGGAACGACGCCCGGGATCGAGCACATAGCTGGCCAGCATGGTGTCGAATTCCAGACCAGCCAACCGCACGCCGGCACCACGCAACACGAGGACATCGTACTTCGCATTCTGCGCGAGCTTCTTCACGCTCGCGTCTTCGAGCATTGCGCGTAGCGGCGCCATCGCGTCACTGCCGAACGGCGGCAAATTCACCGGCGGCTCCACCCCAGCGTTCAACCGTCGACCGGCGATGCCCGCGTCACCCGACAACAGCGCAAGATTGCCGCCGCCGTCGTCATGGCGATGGGAGAAGGGCAGATAGTACGCCTCGCCCGGCGCGACCGCGATCGACAAGCCCACCAACGTCGCGCGCATGGCGTCGATCGTATCCGGTGCGCCCGGATCCGGCACCGTTTCCGTATCGAATGCGATGAAGGGCACCTCGCGCACACGGGTCAACAACGACTCGAGCGCCGGCACCGTGTCCACCGTGACGTACCGCGCGTCGGCCAGCACCGGAACGCCGCTCGAGCTCATCGTCATCGGTAGCGCGATCGGACGACTCGCGTGCGACAGCGACGTGACGGACCCGTGGGACGTCATCGCCCACCCGGTCTCGGCCAACCCGGTCTCCGCCAACCCGGTCTCGGCCAACCCGGTCTCGGCCACCGCGATCTCCGTCGGCGCGCCGCCGCCAAGCTCTTTCAACAACGACGTGAATTCGAGCTCGAGATAGAGATGACGCAGTTCCTGCGTATCTGGCGCGCTGATCTGCAGCGTCGATGGATCGAGAGCGATCGGCACGTCCTGATGAATCGTGACGAGCTGCTTCGACAAGCGCGCTTCCGCTTCCTGAGCCAGCAACGCTTCGCGCGGCCGCTTCTTCGTGATCTCATGCACGTGCGCGAGAATGTCCTCCAGCGCGCCGAACTGAGCGATCAGCTCTTGCGCGCCTTTCTCACCGATGCCCTTCACGCCAGGTACGTTGTCCGATGAATCACCCACCAGCGCGAGATAATCGATGACACGATCGGGCGGCACACCAAGCCGATCATTGGCGTTCTCGACACCGACCCACTGCTCTTCCACACTGGCCGGACCGCCACGACCGGGATTGAGCAACCAGACGCCAGGACGCACGAGCTGCTGGAAGTCCTTGTCGCCCGACACGATCACCACGTTGTAGCCGGCCTCGACGCCTTTCCTGGCGAGTGTGCCGATCACGTCGTCGGCCTCGAAACCGGGCACCGCCAGCACGGGAATGCTGTACGCCGCGAGCAGCTGGTTGATGCGCTCGAGGCCTCGATCAAAGTCGGCCTGCAGTTCGTCCGTCAGTTTCTCGCGCGTAGCCTTGTAGTCGGGATACAAATCATCGCGGAACGTCGCGCCGGAATCGTGCACCCAGCCCAGCAACTCCGGTCGGTGCGTAACCAACAGGCGCTTGAGGAAGGTCGCAATTCCCCAAGCCGCCGACGTGTTTTCTCCGTGTCTTGTGGTTAACGGACGCGTCATCAGCGCGAAGAACGCGCGGTAGATCAGGGCATAGCCATCGATTAGGAAGAGACGCGGTGCAGTGGGACGTTGGACGTCGGTCACTGCCGCGACGCCATGCGTCGACGGATCGCGTTATCGAGTTCAGCCCGCCCCTGCGTGGACAGGCGCCAACGCCCGAATCCGGTCTGATCGACGAACACGATCTGCACGCGGAGCTCGCGATATTCCCAGATCTGCTGACGCACGCGTGCGTTCGGATCGGTCATGCCGGTATCCACGATGTTGTCGGGATCGCCGAGGGCGACGAAGGCCGTTCCGCGATCGCTCTGCCATCCCACCGGACCATCATCGCGGAAGCGGACATTGGCCAGACGGATCCGCCCGAAATAGTCGCGCAGTCCTTCATGTTCGGCCGTGCCGGTAATCGGATCGGTGGCCTTGAGAAACGCCGCCCATGCCTCGGGGCGCTGCGCCGGTGTGGCATCGCGCAGCGTCTTGAGGCGGTCCGCCGTCGTGAAGTAACGCAGGTAGGTGAACATCTCGTCAAACGAGGCGATCGGCAGATCGTCGCCGAGGCTCACCAGCACGCGCGCGCGCGCGGTGTCGGCGCGGCCGGGAACGCTCACCAGCAGCGTGTTGATGCCGATGCCCATCTTGGCAACCGGCACGCCGTACGTGGTGCTGTGTCCGTCGCCACGAGCCGGTAGCGCGATATCGGTGTCGAACAGGCGGATGTCGCCCTCACCAATGATGCGCACATGCGCGCGGGTCGGCGCCGCCGACCCTACCGCGTCAAGGTAAAGCGGAAGCACCGAATCCTGTCCGAACACGACCGTGGCGCGAGGACGGGCCAGGATGCGCGGGAGCGAATCGGCCGTTGCCCGCGGAATCGCTTCGTACACCGGAAGTGGAGAGCCGAGCATGTCGGGCGACAACCTCGGTACCTCGAGTTGCACTTCTTCCGTGGCGTTGCGGATGCTCGATTCATCCTTGATGCTGAGGGCCACGCTGTAGCGACCCGGCGCCAGCTTCAGGAATTGCTGCCAGATGATGCTTTCATCGGTGCGCGACGTTTCGCGGAACGTCGGCACGAGCACCTTCTCGGTGGCCTCGATCAGCTTCACCACTGTCGTGCCCTGTCGCACCTCGAGACGGGCCACATAACTCGCTGCGTAACGTTCTCCCTGCCGCGTGAAGCCGAGCACGCGCGACGGCAGACTGAGTGCAACGAGGGTGAGCGTGCTGTCGGGCGTGGGAGATCGCAGGAACGATACCGACGACACGAACGGAATCGAGCCGGTACCGGCGATAAGCCCCATGGTGCGATACAACCGCTGCATGTCGGCCGGTGAGCCCGGGACAACGCCAGCGCCGGCCGCCCCACCAGATCCCGGTGCGGTAACGGATGAGCCCGGTCCGACGGCAGGTCGGCGACCGGAGCACGCCGCGAGCATGGCCAGCGTGGACGTGGCGAGCGCCACGGAGCGAATTTGAAGAGGCAAGGTGCGTGGGTTCACGAAACGCATAGGACCGTCCGTGCAGGCACAGGGTGCCCACCGTGGTTGCAGATCACCCGCTAAAGCCGTGCCGATCATACGAATTGGTCACGGATTGCACTTTATATCCGGAAACTTCTTGCTGGTACCGCTGGTCTGCGTTACGTTCGCCCCGTGGCCATAGAGACGCTAGTCGGAACGACGTTGGCCGGCTATACGGTGCGGGGAAAAGTCGGCGAGGGCGGTACGTCTACCGTGTTTCGTGCCGATCATGCTACGCATGGTACAGTCGCCCTCAAGGTGCTGCGCGAGAAGCTGCAGCATGATAAGACTGCTGTCGCGCGATTCCTGCGCGAGGCGCAGTTTGGCGCACGAGTAGAACACCCCAACATCGTACGCACCCTAGACTACGGGCAATCCGACAGCGAGCGCTATTACCTCGCCATCGAATGGGCCGGGGGAGCGATCCTCGATAAGTACGCGGAAACGTCGGGGCCGCTTTCGTCGAAGGACGTCGCCCAGATTCTCTCGCAGATCTGCAGCGCCGTGCAGGCAGCGCACGACGTGGGGATTGTGCACCGTGATCTGAAGCCGGAAAACGTCATGTACGATCCGGCCACGCGTCAGGTGAAACTGCTCGAC
>NZ_JBKJRB010000042.1:0-55537 GCF_046594945.1 Gemmatimonas sp.
GGCGTTTGACGACGCGACACGAGGTGCGTCCGCGCCGGGTGCGTCCGCGCCGGCCACCCGCGGACGATTCGTTCGCGGTGCCGGCTCCTGCGCTTCGTGGGACAACGCGCGCCCCGACAAGGCGGTGCTCGATGCGCTCACCCGGATGCGTATCTCGAGACGACCGCAGGTCGTCGCGGCCGAGGGACGACAGCCGTTCATCGCGGCGTTGCCGGTCGGAACGGGCTCGCGTTTGGTGGGCGCGCTGGTCATGGCGGGCGATGTGCGCAATCCGTTCACGGCGCTCGATGACGACTTCCTGCTCACGCTCGGCCAGCAGGTGGGCGCGGCGCTCGAGCAGTCGGCGCTCGACCGGCAGCTTGCCACGCGCACCAAGGCGCTCGAGCAGCTCTCCGCCCGCATGGTGCGCCAGCACGAGGATGAGCGCCGCCGTCTCGCGCGAGAATTGCACGATGAAACGGCCCAGGTGTTCTCCGCGGTGAAAATGCAGCTCGAGGCATTGCGCCCGCTGTTGGCCGACGGAACCGCGCCACGCCTTGATCGCCTGCTGTCGCTGGTGGATACCGGCATTGCGAGCATTCGACAGGTCACCAGCGATCTGCGTCCGACGTTGCTCGATGACCTGGGGCTGCGACCGGCGCTGCATTCGCTGGCCACCGATTTCACCGAGCGTAGCGGGATTCGCGCCACATTCGATGCGCCAATAACATTCCCGCCGCTGCATCCCGACGCCGATCTGGCGCTCTTCCGTGCGCTGCAGGAGGCGCTGTCGAATGTGGTACGGCACGCGCAGGCGACCCAGGTCGACGTGCTGGTGAGCGAGGATGGAAACGGGCTCATGTTGAGCGTGCGCGACGACGGCAAAGGATTTCCAATTGGACGTAACGGTCGGATTCGCGATGCCGAGAATCGCATGGGCCTCACCGGCATGCGCGAGCGGATCTTCGCGATCGGTGGCGAGGTTGTGATTGCCAATCATAGCAACGGCGCCGAGGTGCGGATCAGCGCGCCGCGCGTTGACGTCGACGAACCACCCCCTTCGACTCCTTCGTGACTCTTTCGTGAGCAGCTCGTGAAGCCACCCACCGAAGTCGAGCAAGAGTCCGCGCGCATTCGCGCTCGTATTCGCGTGCTCATTGCCGATGACCACGCGCTCGTTCGGGAGGGGCTGCGCTACGTGCTCGATGCCGATCCGGGCATCGAGGTCGTGGCCGAAGCGGCCAACGGACGTATCGCCGTGGAGCTCGCCCAAAAGTTCGAACCGGATGTCGTCGTGCTCGATATCACGATGCCCGAAGAGACGGGATTGCATGCGGCGGCTCGCATTCGCGTCGCGTTGCCATCGGCGCGTATTCTCATGCTGAGCATGCACGACCAGAGCGAGTACGTACGCGAAGGCATGCGCATCGGTACGCATGGCTATCTGCTGAAGGATTCTGCTGGCGAAGAGTTGCGAGCGGCTATTCACGCCGTCTATGCTGGCGGCACGTTCTTCAGTCCCGCGGTGGTGAAGCGGCTCACCGCCAGTGAGGCGGCGCCGGTGTCGGCGCCGCAGCTTCAGCTCGAGCAACTGACCCCTCGTGAGCGCGACGTGCTTGGTGGCGTCGCTCGAGGCCTCACCAACAAGGCCATCGCTGCCGAGCTGGGCATCAGTCGTCGCACCGTGGAAGCGCATCGCGAGAGTCTGATGCGAAAGCTCGAGATTCATAGTGTGGCTGGACTCACCCGATTGGCGCTCGAAGCCGGTCTGGTGTCGGACGCCTGACGCGTGGGATCGTGAGACGGCGGCGCGCACGGGTGCTCGTCGTGGTGCGAGGCGTTACGTCCCCGTGTCATAGTGGTGATGGTCTCGTCGGCGCTCCGTCACGCGCGATGACGACTCTGTTTGATCATGAGCCACTGGCTGACCGATCTCGATGCGCGTGATCGCGCCTTGTTCGCCCGTCTTGCCCTCACCTCCAGCGCGGCCCTCTCACTCCGTCGATTCTGGGTCATGCTCACGCACCTTGGCGGTGCGCGTGCTAGTCTCGGTCTCGCCATCGTGCAGGTCGTGATCCCCGGCGGGTCGCTGGCGATGGCGTGGCGCACGCTGTGTTTGCTGGGGCTGTCTCACCTCGTGGTTCAGCTCATCAAGCGATCGGTTGGGAGGCCGAGGCCATCGGCCGGCGAATCGTCGGCGGCACTGGTGCTGATCCCCGATCGCTTCTCGTTCCCGTCGGGACACGCCTGCGCGGCCATGGCGCTGGCGGTGGGCCTCGCTAGTGCGATTCCTGTGTTGACCATGCCACTGTTGTTCCTAGCGCTGCTGGTGGGATTCTCTCGCGTGATGTTGGGCGTGCACTATCCCGGCGACGTGCTCATGGGGCAAGCGATCGCCCTGATCTCGGCCTATCCGATCCTCGGCTAGCGGGCATCGGCAAACGATGGGTCCCAAGTGCGAGGTAGGTCACAGGACGCCGTGACAGCGGTTGCCGTGAGTCGTCACCCCTGTGACAACCCCCCATCCGCCCCGACCACTAGACATGTTCCTCCCCGAGCTGCTCGCCGGCAGCCTCACGACGTCGCCACCGAGCATCAGCGCGACCGCCCAACGCCTAAGGCTGTTGAGTTGCCGTCTTGAGCGTGGGCCGATTGCGACGTCGCGCGTGTCCGTGGAGGTCGAGGGACCCGGTGAGTCTCAACGGATCGTGTGTCGCCAAGAGGGCTCGGCCTGTCCCGGCGGCGATCTCCGTCTCGCGGCGCTCGCGACGCTGCACGCCATCACGCAGGCCACCGGTGGCGTGCTGACGTTTGAGTTGATCGGCGTGAAGCCCGTGCGCGCGTTTGATACCACCGTGATGATGGTGGCCGTTTTTGCGCAGCATGCCGGCAATGTGACGCGTATCGTTGGAGCAGCGATCGTCGAGGACGATCAATTGGTAGCGACGGCGCGCGCCGCGCTGCATGCCGCCAACCGGTTAGCTTCGCCTCTGCTCGAACAGTTGCCGTCCATCGCCTGAAGGTCACGGGCTGAAGGAACGTCACGAAGGGCGAGGGGTCCGACCGGCCACCCATTCGTTCCGGCTCTCGTCAGGTTGCCCGCGTGAAACTCGCTCTTCATTCCGCCCCGGTCCTGCTGTTGCTCGCGACCGCAGCGTGCGGCCGTGCAAGATCGGTCGCCCCGGTCACCGCGCCGACGCCCGTATCCGCGAAGGCTATGCCGGTTGCGGCGGCGGTCTCGGTGACGACGAGACCGGCCGACCGCGCCACACCTGATGAGGTAGTAAGCACCGTGGTCGCTGTGTTTGGTGACAGCGCGGTGCTTGATCGTGTCAACGCCGCTCGTGCGGCCGACGCTCCGATTTGGGACATCGACGTGCGGTCGTACGAAACGCACGATCGGGTTGAACACTACGTCGGGCTCTTCTCGATCAGCGCCAAGGAACGCTTCCTCGCTCGTCTCTCGAGAGGCACGCGCTACGAACCGATGATTCGGGCCAAGCTTCGGGCCAGCGGGATGCCGGAAGACCTCACGTATCTCGCGCTCATTGAAAGCGGCTACGATCCACACGCCTACTCACGAGCCGCGGCGGTGGGCATGTGGCAGTTCATGAGTAGTACAGCCCGCGATGTCGGAATGCGCGTGGACTGGTGGATGGACGAGCGCCGCGACCCAGCCCGATCGACCGACGGCGCCATCCGATTCCTGGGTTACCTCCAAAAGCAGTTTGGCTCGCTCTATCTGGCGGCAGCGGCGTACAATGGCGGCCCGGGTCGCGTGGCGCGAGGGCTCACGCGCTTCGCGAGTGAAATGGACGGTGCGGAAGGCGAAGACCGTTTCTTCGCGCTGGCTGAGCAGGACTATCTGCGCGCCGAAACCAAGAACTACGTGCCGCAAATCATCGCGGCGGCGCTCGTGGCCAAGATGCCGGCGCGTTATGGCCTGGTGATCGATTCGCTGCCGCTGTATGGCTACGATTCGGTGCTGGTGACCCCCGGCACCAGCCTCGCGCATATTGCCGCCGCCAGCGGCGCCACGAAGTCGGAGGTGCGCGATCTCAATCCGGCGGTGCTTCGTGGCATCACGCCGCCCGACGCCAGCATCTGGGCGCGCGTACCGGTGGGGTTGGCCGACCGCACGCGCATCGCTCTCGACAGTATCCCGGAAGCCAACCGACGCGGCTATCACACGGCAGCCGTCAGTGGGAACAGCGCTACGCTAGCCGGCTTCGCCGACAAGCAGGGCGTGACACTGAAACAGCTTCGCTGGTTCAACCCGACCATCAAGACGACCAAGAAGGGTCGGTTGGTGGCCGGCCAGTCGCTGAGAATTCCGAGCGACCTGGCCATCGACTTCGCCCGCGAGATCCCCGATCCCGGCCTTGAGCGATACGGGGGCTCGTCGCCCTCCACGCTGAGCTCTCGCGGCATCCACGTGGTGAAACGTGGTGAGTCGCTTGGCGCGATCGCCAAGCGTTACGGCACGACCGTGACACGTCTCAAGTCGTTGAACGGCATGAAGGGGTCACGCCTGATTGCCGGACAGACGCTGCGGCTCCGCAGCGGGAGTACGACGACGTCCAGCAAATCGTCGAGCGCGAAAAAGTCCACGGCCAAGAAGTCCACGGCCAAGAAGTCCACCGCCAAGAAGTCGCCCGTCGTCAAAAAGAAAACGGCGTCTCCGAACAAGAAGACGCCGCCCAGGACGTAGCTGGTTGTTGTCCGTACGCCTTACACCACACCAAGTACGGCGCAGCTATTCAAGATATCCCCGCCCGCGGTACCCCTTCGTGACGATGCTCTCGTAACCGTTCGCCGGGCTCATGCCCATGCTGAGCGACCGCTGCACCGCCACCGGACCGCGGTTGTAGACGAGGAGCGCCAGTTTGAGGTCGCCCTTGTAATCGCGAATGAGGCCGCGCAGATACTTGAAGCCGATCCGGAGATTGACGTCGGGATCGAGCAGCTGCTCCCGGGTGACGTTGGGCTCGTACTCGCGGGCGGTGCCGAGCATAAGCTGGGTGAGGCCTAACGCTCCAGCAGAACTCACGGCGCGCGTGTCAAAAACGCTTTCCACGCGTACTAAACGGAAGCCAAGCTCCGGCTCGATCCCCGCCGTCGTGGCCGCATCATAGATACGGCGGGAAAGTTCAGGCTTGATGCGATATTTCGAGCTGTATGTGTAGATGCGATGCCAGCGACTGAGCGACTCACGACGCTCGCGCTCCTTCGGATCGAGACCAAAGGGGAGCGTCGGGGCCGCAACCACCTTGGAGCGCTTGAGCACCGCACCGGCCGGCCGCCAGAGCGGCTGAATCGGCAGACTCGCGGCGTTAGACGCTGCCGCCACGGTCGGCGTCATTCCCGGGCTGGGCGTCGCCGGCACCACCGCTCGCGTGGAGGCCTCGGGGGTCACCATTACGGCGAGCGTAAACACGACAGCGGCCGCGACGAACACGTTCGTCAAACGACGCTTTGCATGACGACGATGCATCCGTCGTCTGCGAGCCACGGCGTCGCGGCTCGGTACTTTATCGGTCGAATCGGTCATGACACCTCTCGATCAGCAGGATACTCACGGACCTCTGGTGAAATCCCCCTTCGTGCCGCCGCGCTTTTCGCGCAGCACGATGTCGGAGATCACCATCGTCCGGTCGATTGCCTTCGCCATGTCGTAAATCGTCAACAACGACACGGAGACTGCAGTCAACGCTTCCATCTCCACCCCAGTCTGAGCGGTGGTTCTGACGAATCCTTCAACCCTAAGACCAGGTAGGGACTCATCAACGTTAACCCGGATATCGATTCCCGACAAAGGGAGCGGGTGGCACAACGGGATGAGCTCGGCAGTACGCTTCGCGGCTTGGATTCCAGCCAGTCGTGCAACTGGAATCACATCGCCTTTCTTTAATGTGTTGTCCCGTATGGCTTTAAGTGTCTCCACCTCCATTCGAATCGAGCCACTGGCCAGCGCCGAACGCACCGTAATCGGCTTCTCGGCGACATCCACCATGGTGAAATTTCCTGCCGCATCCAGGTGCGAAAACTCGCGCGCGGGCACGTCCGGCTTGTCTGGCGTCACGGGCGGAGTGTCCGATGAAGGGAGGAGAGGAGCGAAGCGCCAAGCAGTTGCGGGCTCACATTACCCTGCGCTTTGGCCTTCGCGAATTCAACCAACACCACCGCCGATGCCGTGCGTCGTGCGTCTGCATCACGTCCGACATCGACCATCTGCTTGGCGCGCGCGTGCAACAGATGCGTCAACGCCTCAAGAGTATCGGTAAAAGAACCGCGTGCCCCGGCAACACCTTGACGGGCGGCGGCCTTGATCCGTTCAGCGACACCGTCCGGCGTCGACGGCTGCAGTGCGGCGTCGAGAATGCGCTTGGCCGCGGTGAACGCCGCCGCCATCGATTCGCCAGCGAACAGCTCACCCGGCGCGCCGTTCATCCGCGCCACGGCTTCGTCGCGCGGCACGCGGGCGAGTTTGCGCGCTAGCACCGCGTCATCGAGGAATGCATCGATGTCGGCGCGGCCGAGTGTCGGGACGCGAATGGCGACCACACGCGACGTGATGGTAGGCAGGAGGTTGCCAGGTTCGCTGGTGGTCAAAATGATCGTCGTGCCCGGCGGTGGCTCCTCGAGGAGCTTGAGGAACGCATTGGCGGCCTGCTCGGCGCCCTCCTGCGAAACCATCCGTTCAGCGTCGCCCACCACAAACACGGCCCGTCGCGCCATCGCCGGCCTCAGCGACGCCTGATGCACCAGCGCGCGAACGGTGGACACGTACAGGCCCTCGGTGCCCAGCGACGGCGGCCAGAGGCCCTCGGCCTCCATGCGTTCCGCGATGGCCTCGCCGTAGTCGGCTTTCACGTCCTCGGCAGACGCGTCGCCATCCTTCAGGCGGGGGCGCGGAAAGAACCAGTGCAAGTCGGGGTGCATGCCCCGCACGGAATATCGGCAGTGCTGGCAATTGCCGCACGGCTCGTGTAGTCGCTCCGGCAGCGCCCGCTCACAAAGCAGGAACTGTCCAAGCCAAAGACCGAGGCGCTGCTTGCCGACACCGCGGCGGCCTTGCAGCATGATGCTGGCTGGCAGCCGGTCATCGGCGGCCGCCGTCGTGAGCCGATGCCGCAGGGCGGCATGTCCGTAGAGCGGGCGAAGCGACATGCGCGCAATATGCAGGGATCACGGTCGTCCCCGTCAGTCCGCCTCCATGACTCCGATGAAACAGCCTTCTGGTTTGTACGCTCGTATGCGCGGTCGTTGCATGACGCTTGGTCTAGCCACGCTGGCCGTGACCGTACCCGTCGGCGCGCAGGCGCTGCCACCGCTACGGGCCCGCGCCATGGGGTTGGCCCCGGGTATCTTCACACCGGGCGCGAACAACGCCATCACCGATGTGCCCGGCGTGCGTGTGGGGCACGAAACGGTCACGCTCGGCGACTCGGTCCGTACCGGGGTTACCGCGATCATCCCACACGGGGGCGACCTGTATCGCGATCGCGTACCGGCCGCGCTTCACGTGGGCAACGGCTTCGGCAAGCTGCTGGGCGTAACGCAGCTCCGAGAACTCGGCGAACTCGAAACGCCGGTGCTGCTTACCTGTACACTGTGCATCTGGCAGGCAGGCGACGCGCTCGCCCAGTACATGCTGGCGAAGCCGGAGAACGCGAACGTGCGGTCGATCAACCCGGTGGTGGGCGAAACCAATGATGGGCAGTTGAACGCGACCCGCTCGCGGCCGGGCATCGCCGCTGCCGTGAACCGCGCGCTGGCCACCGCCGACACGGGACCGGTGATCGAAGGTAGTGTGGGGGCGGGACACGGCACCGTGATGTTTGGCTGGAAGGGCGGCATCGGGACGTCGTCGCGGAAACTGCCGGCGTCGCTTGGCGGATACACCGTGGGCGTGATCGCGCAGGGTAATTACGGCGGGGTGCTGCAGATGGCCGGCGTGCCGATCGGACAGCTGTTGGGGCGTTACGCCTTTCAGCGCGACGTGGAGCGCGCGGCGGGCGGTTCGCCCGGCGACCTGGGCGCCGAGCGAGGCGACGGCTCGTGCATGATCGTGATCGCCACTGATGCGCCGATTCTGTCGCGCAACCTCGAGCGCCTGAGCGCCCGTGCGGTCATGGGACTCGCCCGCACGGGATCGAGCGCCTCGAACGGCTCCGGAGACTACGTGATTAGCTTCTCCACGTCGCCGCGCGTGCGCCGTTCGCCCGATGCGGCACTGTCGACGAACGATGAGATCGGGAACGATGCCATGTCGGCGCTGTTTCAAGCGGTAACGGAAGCGACGGAAGAAGCTTTGTACGACGCCTTGCTGATGGCCACACCGGTCTCCACTCGAGCCGGCCGGGTGAACCCACTGCCGCGTGATTCCGTGCGCGAGTTGCTGCAAGCGCGCGGTGTTCGCTCCCCTCGATAATGGATACGAACATGGATTCGGCTTCTCTCCTTAT
The DNA here is from genome assembly GCF_046594945.1 of Gemmatimonas sp. Classification (GTDB taxonomy): domain Bacteria; phylum Gemmatimonadota; class Gemmatimonadetes; order Gemmatimonadales; family Gemmatimonadaceae; genus Gemmatimonas. The sequence goes on from NZ_JBKJRB010000042.1 coordinate 8,448, forward strand.
CTCGACGGACGATCACGTGAAGATCACCTCGCACGCGACGGCGTCCGCGATGCCATGGCAGCTGCCATGGCAGTTGGCGGCGGTGGTGTTCGCGGCGACCAGTGTCATCGTGGGTTTGATCTGGGACATCTCATGGCACATGACGATTGGCCGTGACACGTTTTGGACGCCGGCGCACCTGGCGATCTATACCGGCGGCGCGGTGGCCGGACTGGCCTGCGGGTTCGAGGTGTTACGCCGATCATTTTTCTCAAAGGCCACGCCTACCGACGGCGTAACCGTGTGGCGCCTGTTCAATGGTCCGCTGGGCGGATGGCTGTGCATCTGGGGGGCGGTCGCCATGCTGACTTCCGCGCCGTTCGATGACTGGTGGCATGCGGCGTACGGCCTCGATGTCAAGATCATCAGTCCGCCGCATGCGTTGCTGGCGCTCGGTTTCATCACGATTCTTGGTGGCGCGCTGGTCATGGCGGTGGCGGAGCAGGGGCGTGAAGCCGATCGCGCTGAAACGTCGGCCGCTGCCGACGCCGGGAGTGCGGGCGTGGCGCCGTACCTCGTGGCCTACGTCGGCGGCTTGGTGCTCGCCATGCTGTCGATCTTCACGACGGAATATCATGATCGTGAAACGATGCACCTTGGCAGCTTCTATCTGGTGTCCTCGCTCGTGTTCCCATTTGCGTTGGTCGCGGCGGCCAGAAGCACGCGCCTCCGCTATGGTGCCACCGCCACCGCGCTCGTGTACACGCTGGTGATGGGCGTGCAGGTGTGGGTGCTGCCGCTGTTCGAAGGATCGCCCAAGCTCGGACCGATCCGTACGGCGGTCACGCACATGGTGTCACTGGACTTCCCGTTGCTGCTGCTGATGCCCGCGATCTGTCTCGATCTGCTCATGCCGCGTATTCGGCAGCGCAATGCCTGGTTGCAGGCTGCGATGCTCGGTGTGCTGTTTCTTGCCGTCCATGCGGCAACGCAATGGCCGTTCGCCAACTTTCTGGTGAGCGACGCGTCGCGCAACTGGTTCTTCAACACGGACAACATTCCGTACATGATGCCGCCCGACTGGCTGCGCTCCATGCGCCAGTTTGCGGAAGAGCCAGCGGCGCAGACGGTGCGCGCCTTCGGTATTGCCGCGGTGCTGGCCGTATTCTCGGCGCGCACCGGGCTGGCCTGGGGCAACTGGCTGCGCTCGGTGCGTCGGTGATCGCCGCTCGGATGCCGCGAATCGGTGCGCTACTGTCGCGAATCGGTACGCGCCTTACGGTACTTGGCGGTGCCGTGCTGGCCTGCGTGCTGCTGTCGGCGCACATCGGGACTAGCCAAGTGGTGTTCGAAGGGCAGGCGGGGGGCTATCCGGTGCGGGTGTTGATCAATCCCCCCGGCGTCGTGCCGGCGCAGGTGCCGATCACGGTGCGCGTGCTGAGCGGAACAGCAACCCGGGTCACGGTACGTGCCGCACAGTGGAACGTGGGCACCAAGGGCGCGCCGCCAGCCGAAGATGCCGCGCTGGTTCCGGGCGACCCTGGAGTGTGGGCGCACGACCTGTGGATCATGACTGCCAGTGTCTACTCGGTTTACGTCACGGTGAACGGACCGTCGGGCGGTGGTACGGTGGTGGTGCCGATGCAAACGAGCGCGACCCGAACATTCGGGATGGCGCGCGGTATGGGCGCGGCGCTCGTGGCGCTCGGTACGCTACTGGTAGCGGGACTGCTCACGATTATTGGCGCTGCGGTGCGCGAAGGACCGGTGGCGCCCGGCCAATCGCCGACCCCGGCTCGCGTGCGCGGCGCACGTATTGCGACGGCATCTGGGGCGGCACTACTGGCCTTAGCGTTGTTCGGTGGATCGAAGTGGTGGGACGTAGAGGAACGCGCCTACCAGCGTCGTTTACTGAAACCGATTGCTATGCAGGCCGCGGTCCGATTGGTGGACGCCGAGCGCGTACTCACCATGGCGATCACGGATTCCCTGTGGCTGACGAATCGTTTCGCGCCACTGATGCCTGATCACGGCAAGTTGATGCATCTGTTCCTGATCCGTGCCGACGGCGCGGAGAGCTCGAGTACGCTCGCGCACCTGCATCCGCTGCGCGTGCATGCCGACACGTTCGTGACGCGTGTGCCGGCGGTACCCGCGGGGAGATACTACCTATTCGGTGACCTGCTATTTCAGAACGGCGCGCAGCGCACGCTGGTGGACACGGTCGACATTCCTGTGGCGCCCGTGGTGCCTGGTGAGGATGGCTCCGTGCCCGCCGCGGTCAGCTCGGCCGTCGTGCCGACTCTCGACACCGACGACGCTTGGAGCGTCGTGGCACCGGTCTCGCTCGGCGCGGCGTACCCATTGGCGAGCGGCGGGCAGATGGTGCTCACGGCCGATGCGCGAGCGGACGTCGGACGTGATCTTCGACTGATCGCGACCGTCACGAACGCCGACGGTTCACCATCGACGTTGGCGCCGTACATGGGGATGGGTGGACACGCGATGGTGATACGTCGCGACGCCGGCGTGTTCATGCATCTGCATCCCATGGGCACCGTGAGTATGACCGCGCAGGCGCAGCTGATGCGGCGCGAGCGCGGCGACACGGCACTGCTCGACAGTGCGCAGATCGCCCGCGCGATGGCGACCGCCGAAGCGGGATCACCGGCGATGGCAGCGAGTAGTGCGCACGCGATGCACGCCACGCAGAAAAGCAGGTTGTCGTTTCCCTTCGCGTTTCCCAGCATGGGCGCCTACCGCGTATTCGTGCAGGTACGACGCAACGGCGCGGTGGAGACGGCCGCTTTTGATGTGACGGTGGGGGAGCGAAGTCGTTGATCTGATCGAGAGAAGGGCGCTAGCGAGACACGATATCCGCCAAGACCGCGCCCGCCGTCGCGCGTTCACCGGCACCCGATCCCTGAAACACCAGTGAAAGCAGCGCGCTTCCTGCGCGCCGTGTGCCGGATCATCGGTGGCATCGAGATCGAGCACGGCTACGAGCGAAGCATGTGATGCGAAGCCGCCGCCATCCATTCCCCTCGTGCGAAATCGGTTCTACAGCCGCGCAAGTACAACCGTCACAAGAGCGGGAGCAAACTCACACGATTGTGCCAGTCGAACACGACGACTACGGTAGCCTTCCGACGTGACGAGCACGGTCATCTCAGCACGTCCCTTCAGCTCAGATCGATCCAAGAGCTGGAGGTCTTTCAGCGGCACCGCTGCAGAGATCGTTCCATCTGGATATTCGATCGCACCTTTGCCACTGAGTGATCTTCCCGCCGAGTTAGTAGCGGCGATCCGCACAACAGGGACGTCGGGAAAAAGAGCACCGTCGCACGGCCCCGTCGGACCACAAGCCGACAGTCCACACAACGATATCAGCGTAACGCACTTGGTTCACCACATGAGGTGCGTCTCGGTTGCGGAACCTGTCAAGGAAAATGAGACGGACGAGTGGAGAGTTGAGTGAGCAGTGCTAGCCGATGTCCGTCGGCCGCGCCACCACGCTGCGTCGGGCACTCCGTGCGGGGGTTCGCCGGGGGCGTGCTCGGGGCATCGAGCAAATGCATATAGGGCAGTGATAACGAACGCCTCGGCGTTTTCAGCCGCGCGATGGGCCGTCGGCACGGGCGCCATCGTGGCCGTGGTGAACTACATCATGTTCGAATTGGTAGTGGCCGCGTGTTTCCTGTTGGCCGGGTTGTTGGTGGGCCATGCGTGGGATGCGTTTCGACCGGTGCGGCAACGGGCGGCGGCGATCCCGGCCGCGGTGAAACTGTCCCTTGCATCAACTGCTTGACACCATGCGATAACTTCCTTACCCTTGGTAAGGATACATCTGTGAGGTAAGGATGAACAGCAAAATCACAAGCAAGGGGCAAATTACCATACCGAAAGCCGTGCGGGAGGCGCTTGCAGTCTACGCAGGCGACCGGGTTCGGTTTGTCATTCACGAGGACTCCACCATTACGGTCGAAGCGGACACGGTGGACTTGGCATCACTGCGGGAAAGTATCAGCAGTGGCGGACGACACGTCACCATTGAACAGATGGACGAGGCGATCGCAGGCGGCGCGGTTGGTTTGTGATCGCGCTCGACACCAACGTCCTTGTGCGCTATTTGGTCAAAGACGACGCCGCACAGACGGCCTTGGCGGCCGCGCTGATCGATCGCGTCATCGCCGCCGATGAGTCGCTGTTCGTCTCGGACATCGTGGTCTGCGAAACGGTGTGGGTGTTGCGTGGCAGCTACCGCGTAACACGGACAGCAGTTGCGGCGCTCCTGCGACAACTCTTTCGCGCGCGACATCTGCGCTTTCGAGCGGTCGATCAGCTCTCACGCGCCCTTGACGCGTACGCGGCGGGGAGGGGCGACTTCGCCGACTATCTCATCCGGGAGCACGCGCGCGCGGCCGACTGCGAGTCGGTGGCAACATTCGACACGGTGCTGGTGAAAGAGCGCGGGTTCGTCTCGGTGCGTTAGGAACTGTCTCGAAAGTCGAGCGGGAACGAGTGCGTGCGCGACGATGCGGCGACGGCGCGCATTGAGGACGACGCCACTGTGTCCGCTGGCGCGCCATCGCCAAGTCGCTGGACGAACCGGGAAAGCGGTTTGTGGCAGGTGCGCGTCGTTCGCCGAGCTTTATAACGCTTTGCCTTTTGCTGCCGCGCGCTCATAGAATTGCGCGCGCAGCGCGCATTCCAACAGGCGCTGTCAACAACACCGCTTCGGTAGCGAGCGGAGTGCAGCTGGCACTCCCAGAGTCTCCCGGTCGAAGTCGCGCTCGGGCTGCCACCCCTCGCACGGCAAGTTGACCTTCGGGAAGCTGTTCACCGCGCGACGGGCATGGTGGGCACCCCCGTCCGCGATTAGAGCGGCACCAGCGTCAGTTGCAGCCGCTGCGTCGTGACCGCGTCACATGCGCAGTCGCCGCCCGCCCGCACGGCCGTCACGGCCACACCGCGTTGCAGCGTCTGATACCCCGGAGCGCCGAAGCGCAGCGTATAGCTTCCCGCATTCCCGTTGACGACGCAGCGACCTGCGTTGGGATCGCACGGGATACGAACGGTGGGCGTTCCCACCTCGACGAACAGCCCGGTGAGCGGACTCCCGGTCGCACTCGTCACCACCGCGTCAATCGCGATCGAGAGGGGACACGGGATTTGGACACAATCCCCATTGCAACCCACCGTCGCGACGAGGAGACCGAGCAGGGCGCGCCGACGATATGGCGTGCGGCGGCAATCAGACGAGAACATCTCCATCGGTGCTCCAAGTATGACGTGGTGGCGTAATGGGGTTGGCCTCGAACTCGCTGCGAAGCCTAGCATGGGCGCGACGTTCGCAGCGGGCGTACCGACACTGTACGTCACGGGCCGGAGCGGAGAGAGAACTCACACGGCCGACCTTCCACCATTGCTCGTCCGCTCTCTAGCGCCTTACGTTAGATGACTTCGTTGCTGTACGAGCCGCTCACGGTCGGCGATCCAGCGGATTTGTGCAGCCACTCGGCTTCACAACGCCCAAGGGCGCGCCGGTGGAATCACCCGAGGCGACGGGCATGCGCAAGATGGTTTCTGGCGCACGTCGGGCCACTGGCATCGGACATTCGAGCGCCGACGGCGTGATCGAGTCCAACCGCAGTACGACTGGCACCGGCTGATCCGTCCGCTGTGAATCTTGAAGCCACCCGCGCAACGTGCCCACCGCTCGCCCTCGCGGCCCTACGCCAAGGGAGACGAGACGTGCCGACGAGGGGATGACGAAGCGGAGTGTATCGCCGACGACTACGCGAGGTACCTCCAGCGGTATCGCCTGCGCCGCGACCACGGACGGCAGGCCCCCGACCAGCACGAAGGACAACCATGAAAATGCTCGAAGTCGATTCATTGCTCCTCCCAAGTGTATCGGTGCTTTACAGATGCGACACACGTCGCCAAGCTCATCCAACGCCATTTCAATCGACCGACCTAGTGCCGGCAAAGCAATCTCTTCCCAGCACGCCCTGATGTTCCTACTCGGTTCGCCACTACGCATGTCGTCCGAAATGTGCAATCATTGCGCCTCATCCCCGCCCAACGAACGTATTGCGAGGTTCGCTTGACCGATCGAACGCGCGGCGCCGAGATCCTGCCACGACGAAGAATGGCGCCGCGAATCTCGAGCCGTCTCGTGCAGCCGTTTCCCTCGGGTTTCTTCGTGCACGAGTGGGAGGGCATGACGCGGTACTGCTCAAACGAAGTCGGCGCCTCCAACCTGCGCTCGGGCATCGCACGGTCCCTCCCGAGTCCGTCTCGCGCTCTCAGCGGCGCGATATGACAAGAGCGACGGACGTGCTGATCAGGTGGGCTTCAGTCACAAGGTGGATTGCTTCCGGGGCCCACCTGGTTGTACGGTGCCCGATTCGCCGACGGATGGTTGGACATCGTCTTCCACTGTTCCGCGTCGTCGCCCTTGGGTACGCCATGAGCGGTGGAGCGCCGTCGCTAGGCCGTGAAGCAAGTGCGGGAGCAACGTGAGATGGGCGGCCGATCCGTGAGCGGTGGTGAGAGAAGGCTCGAGGCCGGCCGATCCGTGCTCACGTATCACGTACTCCGGGCTCGGGCGCCCAAGGGCGACTCAGTCGCGCCAATATTCCGGGGAGCAGGAAAATGCACGACTGGTTCAGAGTCTGCCTAGCGCGCCACGATATCCGCCAGCACCGCGCCTGCCGTGGCACGTCCGCCTGCACCCGGTCCCTGAAATACGAGCGACCCCGCGGTTTCACTCTCCACCACGATGCGATTGAGGGGACCCGAGACCCGGGCCCACGGGTCGTCGCTCGTGACGCGCGTGGGGAGAATACGCGCCACGAACTCATCGCGTTCTTTCGTGCAACTGGCGATGAGTTTGACACGATCGCCTTCGATGGCCACACGGGTGGCCCACGCCGCCGTCTCCGCATCGATCCCTCGGCGCGTCACCTTGAGCGTGGCCGGATCCACGCCGAAACACATCCACGCCAGAATGCGCAGCTTGTCTTCGGCGTCCTGCCCAGAGAGATCGCGCGTAGGATCCGCCTCCGCGTAGCCCAGCCGCTGTGCGGTGGCGACGGCCTCAGCCAGCGAGGCGCCTTCGGCCACCTTCTCGAGCACGTAGTTACTCGTGCCGTTCAGAATACCGCTCACCTTCGTGATGCCAACGCCCGCCGCGCCGCTGCGTATGCAGCGGACGATCGGGATTGCACCGCACACCGCACCTTCAAAATCGAGCCGCGTGTCGGTGATTCGCGCGAGTGCCGCCAGCGCCGAGCCGCGCTCACCAAGTAAGGCCTTATTCGCGGTCACCACGCGGATACCACGTCGCAGCGCCGTTTCCACCAGGGTGCGCGCCGTGGTCGTGCCCCCGATCGCTTCCACCAGCACGTCGATGTCATCACTCAGCAGCAGCGTCGGGTCGGTGATACAAGCGTCAGGTGCCGCGATGCCACGCGCGATCGCCTGCGCGAGAGCGGGGCGCGCACGCGCGGCGTCACGCACCAACACGCGGTCCACGCGAATCGGTTGCGCATCGCCAGGCTGCTGTTCGCCAATTCCCTGTGCTCCACACTGCAGTTCGCGCTCACCGAATAGTTCGAGCAGACTGCCGCCCACGTGTCCGCAACCGGCGAGTGCGATGCGCAGTGGCCGCACGCGCGGTGCGACCGACCTCACGCCCGGCTTCGCGGTAATGACGGCGATCGGCGCCACCGACGCGGCGCGCAACTCCGACTCGTTGATCGCCTGTTCGATCACCGCCGACACGCGGTCTATTTCCAACAAGAAAGCATCGTGGCCATGCACCGACGGTAGCTCCACAAACGTAGCTTTCGCCGCCGTTGTCCATTCGCGCACACTTTCGGCGGGATACAGCAAGTCACCGGGAATGCCGACGCCGATCAGTCGGTCTCCGACGACCGCGAGCGCGGCTGACAGTCCGCCGCGATCGCGTCCGACATCATGCTCGTCCATCGCATCGATGAGCGCGCCGTAGCTCGTGGCATCGAAGCGCGCAACCAGCTTGTCTCCGTGCACATCGAGCCAGTCGCGTATCTGAAATGTGTCATGCTCGCTGCGCGCCCGTCCGAAGCGACGCTCGAGGCTTTCGGGCGTGCGGTAGCTGAGCATGCCGACCATGCGCGCCAACGCCAGTCCTTCGCGCACGCCGCCGAGCGCGATTGCGCGCCGCATGATCGCATTCCAGGCGATACCCTGGGCGGTTTGCGCGGCGGGAGCTGCCAGCACCACCGCCGACCGCACGCGCGCGGGGAAGCTCGCCGCGAACTCGAGCGTCACCATGCCGCCCAGCGATCCGCCACACACCAGTAATGGCGCGCCAACGCCAAGCGCATCGAGCAGTCTCGCCAGCAGCGCCGCCTGATCGCGGGTGCTGAATGGCGGGAGCGCGTCGGGGGTGTCGTCGCTCGGTCCCGTCGTGCCGTCGCAACCGCCGAGCAGGTTGGCGCAGAGGACGGCATGCCGCGTGGGGTCGATCGCCGCATTGGCGCCGACGACGCCATGCCACCACTCGCTGGCGTGCGTCGTGCCCGTGAGCGCATGAACAACGAGCACCACGTTGTCGCGCGCCGCGTTGAGCGTGCCCTCGAGTCGGTAGCGCACATCGACGCGCTCGAGACGGTCGCCGCGCTCCAGCACGACGTCGTGGAAGGTGATCGTTTCGTCGCGAACCGGCCACGTTGCGGTGGAGCCGCTGTTGGCGACACCGTTCGCGGCGCGGGCGGGAATGGACGACCGCGGAACGCGCACCGATGCACGTCCGACCCGAAGACTCGAGGGCAGGGTGCTCATGCTGCGTGTTCGCTTTGCGGCGTGCCGGCGGCGGGGGTACGACCGGAGTCGGTAGCGACCGCGGCGGCCAGCGCACGATCGAGATCGGCAATCAAATCGTCGGCATCTTCGAGGCCGATGGACAGGCGCACGAGGTCGGGCGTGACGCCGGCCGCGCGCCGTTCGGTCTCGCCGAGTTGCTCATGGGTGGTTGTCCACGGATGAATCACCAAGCTCTTGGCGTCACCCACGTTGGCGAGCAATGAGAAGAGTTTCGCTTCCACGATGAAGCGTCGTGCCGCCGCTTCGCCGCCGTGCACACCAAAGGTGAGCACACCGCCGAAACCGCCCTTGAGATGCGCGACGGCCTGGCGGTGTGTCGGATGCGAGGCGAGGCCGGGGTAGCGCACCCACGACACCGACGGGTGCGACTGCAGGAACTGCGCGACCTTGAGCGCATTGGCGCTGTGCTGACGGATCCGCAACGGCAACGTTTCGAGTCCCTGCAGGAACAGAAACGCGTTGAACGGCGACAGTGCGGCGCCGATGTCGCGGAGCAGCAGCACACGCAAGCGTACCGCGAACGCGATATTCACGCCGTTCACGTTGCCGAACGCGTCCGAGAACCGGAGACCGTGATACGCGGGCTCCGGGTCGTTGAAGAACTTCTGGAAGCGCGCGGTGGCTCCCCAGTCGAAGCGTCCGCTGTCGATGATCACACCACCGATTGACGTGCCGTGGCCGCCGATCCACTTGGTCGCGCTGTGCAGCACGATATCGGCCCCGTGGTCGATCGGGCGCGTGATGATAGGCGCGAAGGTGTTGTCCACCACCAGGGGCACGTTGAAGGCGTGCACCAACGTGGCCAGGGCGGTGAGGTCCGGCACGTCGAGCGCCGGGTTTCCGACGGTCTCCACGTACACGGCCTTCGTGTTTTCATCGATAGCGGCGGCAACAGCCTTGTGATCGTGGATATCCACGAAGCGCGTGCGGATACCGAGACGGGGCAGGGTGTGCGAGAGCAGACTCACGGTGCCGCCGTATAGCGACCGCGACGCCACGATGTTGTCGCCGGCCTCGGCCAAGTTCAACAGCGCGAGCGTGAGTGCAGCCTGTCCGCTGGCCACGGCCACCGCCGCAACGCCCCCCTCGAGCGCGGCAATGCGCTGCTCGAACACGTCGGTGGTCGGGTTGTTGATGCGAGTGTAGATGTTGCCGAAGGCGCGCAGGCCGAACAGATCGGCGGCGTGCTCGGGACTGTCGAACACGAAGGAGCTCGTCTGGTAGATCGGTACGGCGCGAGCGCCGGTGGCACCGTCCGGCTTCTCCTGCCCCACGTGCAGGGCGAGGGTGTCGACGGCGAGGGGACGAGCTGCAGCAGTGGCAAAATCTGACATCGTGGCACTCTCCAAGAAGGGTGAGTGCCGCCCAACAACACGAACGCGCCCGGGCGGATAGATGGCCGCCGGGCGCTATCGCAGTTTAGCTCATTATTTTACGTGGCGGCAATCGGCGGCAAATCACCACGGAAGAGTCACCGGCGGACGCCGATGGCACTTCACCTTCAGTTTTTCTGTTCGATATAGGCAGACCATCAGCCACGAATGACTGACGTGAAACGACTAACAGCCCGCGCCGATTTCTCGTCGCAGGCCGTTAGGACCTCGACTTAGACGGATAGTCAGTGCCACCGGCACTGAGTGCGCGGCCCGTCAAATCGGGGAAACCGCCGCGCACACGTGAGTATCGTCTGGTTCGACGAAATCTGCAACCCCACGTGGATGGGAAGCGCTCAAGTCGGCTCCACTCCAGCGATCACGCGGAACGTATCGCGGGCAATCAGCAGCTCCTCATCCGTGGGCACCACCCAGGCGGCCAGCGTCGAGCTGTCGGTTGAGAAGCGGCCTTCTTTGCCGCCGACGAGCGACGCGTTGACGCTCGAGTCCACGGACAGGCCAGCCCACTGCAGATCCTCGCAAATCCGCCGGCGAATCTCGGCTGAATTTTCGCCGATACCGCCGGCGAAGACGATCGCGTCGGCGCCACCGAGTGCGGCGAGATAGGAACCTACGTATTTGCGCGTACGGTAGCAGAAGATGTCGATGGCTAGTTTGGCGCGACGATCCTGATGTTCATCCGCCTCCGCCAGCAGATCGCGCATGTCGTTCGTGAGTCCGGAAATGCCGAGCAGTCCCGACTGGTTGTTCAAGAGTGCCTCGACTTGGGGCAACGTCAAACCTTCCTTTGCCCCGATATAGTCCAGCAGCGCGGCGTCGATGTCGCCTGACCGCGTACCCATCACGAGTCCTTCGAGCGGCGTGAAGCCCATGCTGGTGTCGATTGACTCACCGCCCTTGATCGCGCATGCCGAGCAGCCGTTGCCGAGATGCAGCGTCACGATGCGCACGTCGGCGCGGTCGAGACCGGTCAGCATGCGCCAACGGTACGCGATAGAGCGATGCGACGTACCATGAAAGCCGTAGCGACGCACTTTGTGTCGGCGGTACAACGGATACGGAATCGCGTACAGATACGCGTGCTCCGGCAGCGTGTGATGGAACGCGGTGTCGAACACCGCCACCTGCGGCACGCCGGTGCCGAGCGCCGCCCGCGCCGCTTCGATCCCCCGCAGGTTGTGCGGATTGTGCAACGGCGCGAGTTCGACGTTGTCTTCGATGCCGCGGAGCACGATGTCGTCGATCGCCATGCTGCTTCGGAACTGCTCGCCGCCATGCACCACGCGATGTCCTACCGCATGCAACTCGCCGCGTGAGTTGAGACCGGTGCCGCTCTCGGGCGAGGTCACGAACTCCACCAGCCAGTCCACCGCCGCTCGCAGATCGCGCAGCGGTGCCGTGCGCGTGCGTGACACGCCATCGGAGCCGCGGAGAGTGATGATGGATTCTCCACCAATCCGCTCGATCTGTCCACGGATGAGCCGCTCGTCGCGGTCCTCGGCAATGCGTTCGGCGTCGGTTACCACGACCTGAAACTTGAGCGTCGCCGAACCCACGTTGAGCACGAGAATGTTCACGGATGCACGCGCCTGGTCAACGAAGGAAACACGACGTCGGGGCGAATCAGAATGGCTTGTAGAGTGCCATGTATACAGCGACGCCAGCGAGCAACGGCAGCAGGAGCAGGAACGGTTTGGCGAGCCCTGGGCGACGATATGGCATGAGCACGATGGCACTGAGGATCACCCATACGATGATCTTGACCCACAGCCAGCCAGGGAAGTTGCCGCCATGCATGAAGCCGAGTCGTGCCAGCATGCCAAATCCGCCCACGAGGATCAGCAGCGAACCGAGGCCATGAATGGAACCGATCACCGGGCGCGTGGTACTGGTCGCTTTGTTGCCGCCGTTGGCGGCATGCGTGGCGACGCCGCCGATGGTCAGGAACAACATGGCGATGCCGATGATGTGTAGAATTTCGTAGAAGTCGCGTGGAAACATTCGTGTGGTCAGTTAGTGGAACGAGCGAGTACGGGCTCGTGCACATCGAAGCTCGCGATCGTTTCCGGCGAGAGACGCCGGTAGCTCTCGAGCACCCGCCCGAGCGCCTGCTGCGCACTCTCGCCCACGGCTGAGAGGTGTCCCATCTTGCGGCCGCCACGCGCACCGGCCTTGCCGTACAAATGCAAGCGCGTTCCCGGCACTTCGAGTGCATGGGTCGTGTGCGGGGGATCGTGTTGCAGCCAGACCTCACCAAGCAGATTCACGATCGCCGACGGCGCGTGCACGTCGGTGCTACCCAGCGGCAGATCGCACACGGCGCGCACCAACTGCTCGAACTGGCTGGTGACAAGTCCGCGTTCACTGTGGTGATACGTGTTGTGCGGACGCGGCGCGAGTTCGTTTACCAGCAGCTCGCCATCGGTGGTCACGAAGCATTCGACAGCCAGCAGTCCCACGATGCCGATACGCTCGGCGATCGATGCCGCGAGGGCCTGTGCCTTCGCGGTCATGGCGTCGCTGATCATGGCGGGGATCACGGCCCAGGTGAGAATGCCGCTCGTGTGATGATTGCGCGACGGTGGATACACGGCCATCTCGCCACCGGGACGACGCGCCACCAGCACCGAGATCTCGTAGTCGATCGACACCAGCTTTTCGACGAGACAAGTGCGGCTGCCGAGCGCGTCCCACGCATCGGCCGCTTGCTCCGGCTCGCGCAAACGCACCTGACCGCGTCCGTCGTAGCCCCCGTGGGTGGACTTCGCGATGCACGCACCGTGAGCGCGGACCGCCGCTTCTACGCTGGCGGCAGACGTGGCCGCTACGAACGCCCCGAGCGGAAACCCCTGCGCCAAAAGCCACTGTTTCTGCCGGATGCGGTCCTGAATGATGTACACCGGCGCACGTCCCGGCCGGAGCTCGGTGTGCGCCGCGACCGCATCGAGCACGTCCGGGTGGATCTGCTCGATTTCCAGCGTGACCACGTCGCATCCTTTCGCGAGTTCAACCGCGGCGGCGATGTCGTCGAACGGCGCGGTTATCGTGCGCGACGCCACCGCGCGCGACGCGCAGGTGGCATCGGGATCGAGCACCTGAATGTCGTAGCCCATGGACCGCGCCGCGAAGGCGGTCATGCGCCCCAACTGTCCCCCACCGAGAAATCCGATGGTGGCTCCCGGAAGAATCGGCGTCACGTGGCAGACGGAATGAAGTCAGTCGGCGCAATCGTATTCGGAACAATGGCGTTCGGTGCGGCCAGCGGTCGGGAGAGTGCTTCGCTGGCCTTGGTCGTGCGACGGGCGGCCAGCTTCTCGCGCAACGATGTGTCGCTGGCGGCGAGCAGCTGGGCCGCGAACAGGGCGGCATTCGCGGCGCCCGGCTTGCCGATGGCGAAGGTGGCAACCGGCACGCCGGCGGGCATCTGTACGATGCTGAGCAGCGCGTCCATGCCGTTGAGCGGCGTGGCGACCACAGGTACGCCGAGCACGGGGACGAGTGTCTTGGCAGCCAGCATGCCAGGCAGGTGGGCCGCACCACCGGCACCGGCGATGATGGCCCGCAGCCCGCGCGGAAACGCCGTTTCGGCGTACTCGAACAACCAGTCGGGGGTGCGATGCGCCGACACCACGCGCGCTTCGTAGGGGATCCCGAGCTCGGCGAGAATCTCGCAGGCCGGGGCGAGCGTGTCGAAATCGCTCGCGCTACCCATGACCACACCGATCAGTGGCGTGGTCGCGGCAGCGATCGTGCTGTCGGCAGCAGCGGTCACGTGCACTCCGTAAAAGGGATCGGCAGCCCCACTCGTTGGTTCCAGGGCCACTCGGACGCCCAAAGTTACGCGAGCGCGTGACCGCTTCCAACCCGGCGGCCTCTAAGCGAGCTCGCCGTTAACGAGTTCGCCGCTTAGGCACGGCCTGTGTTCGTGGCGCATCGGACTTCTCCAACACCGCCAGCCGCTCCTTTGCCTCCTCTACCATGGCGCGGTGCGCCGGCGGTGGCTGATCGTAGAGCTCCACGAACCGCCGGTATTGTATAATGGCGGCCTCGCGATTACCTGCGGCATCGAACGCGGAGCCACGCTCGAACTGCACGATCGGCAGCACGGTGCGCAAGGTAGTCCACTCTGCCGGCGTGTTCATGCCACCGTCCGTCCACATCAGGTAACGCTCCACCGCGGCGGCGTCACCACGCTTCCTGAGCGCCCGCGTTATGACGAACCGGCCGACTGCCTCGGCCGCCATGATGTACGCGCCACGCTGCATGACATCTTCGGTCACAGCGCGCAGGCTGTCTGCCGCAACGTCCGGGGCAATGCGCGCCAGCCAGAGTCCCGAGAGTGTTCGCCCAGTATGCTGACTCAAAAGGGCACTGTCCGCGAACAACAGGCGGATCGCGCTGCGTACGCGCGGCTCATCGCCGAATATCGTTCCCACGAGACCGTCGAGAAAGCGCAACTCCACGCGACTTCGCGTGTCCGTGCCGGCCAATCCCCCTGCCATTGCCCTTCGCACCACGGTGTCCGCCACCGCCGGCTCGATAGCCTCCAGCCAGGCGCCGAGCGTCGCCACGCGCGCTGCCGAGAGCCGCAGGGCGGCGGGCAGCGTCGACGCTTCCATCCGACGCGCCGCGGTGAGCGCGCCTGCCCAGTCACCGCGAGCAATTCGAAAGTCGCTTTCGGCAACGTTGGTGGCCTTCTCGATATCTCCGGATAGAAATCCGGCCTCACGCGCGCGCGACAGCATCTCGAGCTGCCGTTCTGGTGCGACGGGCTTGAACGTGGAATAGCCGGTGATCAGAAGCCACGCCGGTTCACTTGCCGCTTCCTTCGAGGACAGGCGCGCCAAGTCCACCGCGCGATCAGCCGTGGGCATCGGCGACCCGATCTCTCGAGCACGCATCATGTCGGCCGATAGGCTGAGCAACTCTCCCCAGGCGCCGGTGCTCATGGCCCCCGCCTTGGCCATGGCGTCGGCGGCCTGCAGTGGCGTTCCACCACTCAACCGTTCGACGGCCTGATGCATCTTGGTGTCGGCGTGATCGGGCACCAACTGATCGAGCCGGTCCAGCAGCGGACGCGCCTCGCTTATCGGGATGCCGTACACCGGACCGAAGTGGATAATCGGATCGGCCGCCTCCATCAGGAACGGTGGATAGTCCGAATACTGTTGCGCGAGGGCCTTCCACTCGGCCACAGCCTGCGGGACGGGCAGGCGGTGTTCGCGTGTTTCCACCCACAGTCGCTCGCGCTCAGGCAATCGCGACTTGAGCGCCAGCAGGCGCTGATGTACCAGCGCATCCGCGCCACGGAGGTTCCACTCATTGACGTAGTCGAATCGCAGGTACGCCTGCACAAAATTCGAATCCAGCTCGAAGGCGCGACGATACTCCAGTAGCGCCCCATCGACATTGAGCCGTTGGAACTTCCGTTCGCCATCGAGGAAGGCGCGGAGTGCATCGAATGACGCCGTGGTGAGCCCGGCGAGCACCGGTGATGGTGGCGTGCCGCGGCGCCACACTTGGCGTAATACCGCCCATGTGAGCGAGTCGGTCAGCGCTGCAATGTTGTTGGACGGTGCGAGCACCGACGCCTTGGCCAACACGGAGTCGGTGCCAACGCGATACAGCACGACCGACGCGCGCACCTGATTGTTCTCGCGGATCAGCGTCCCCGTCATCACGCTGCCCGCGCCGAGTTCGCGGGCCAGCGACTGCGCGTCGGCCAGTGGCATCGGCGACGCGCTGTGGCGCGACTTCATGAGCAGCGTGGCGGCGTCGATGGAGCGCACAGAGCCCACGCCGTCGATGTTGGCGCTGAGCGTCACCACCAGGTCCTGCCCCAGTCGTGTGAGCGACGTGTCCGAGACTGCGCCAAGTGGCGTTACGGCAATCAGCTCCGCCCCGGCCGCGACACGCGGCGCCGCGGATCGTCCTCGCAGCGCGAACACCGCGCCCGCCACGATGACAACGCCGGCGAGCGCCGCTACCAACGGCCAGCGTCGTCGCCCCGTCGCGAGTCCGGCGCCGGCCACAGCTGTTGCTGCCGCCGTGCGGGTACCCGACGGCGTGAGGACGGTGTCGAGCGCGGTCAACATCTCGCGCGCGCTCTGTGGTCTCGCCGAGGGCTCCTTGGTCAGTGCCCGGGCGATGAGCTGCGCCAACGCGTCGGGGACATCGTCGCGCCGCAGCTGCACCGATGGCGCGGGCTTCGTGATGTGCGCGGTGATCACTTGCTGCGTGCTGCCGACGAACGGTGGTGTGCCGACCAGCAGCTCGTACGCCAACACGCCCACAGCGTAGAGATCCGCGCGGTGATCAACCGTCGGGTCGGCGGTTGCCTGTTCCGGCGCCATATACGCCGGCGTCCCAATGGCAATGCCCACCGAGGTCATGTTTCCCGACTCCCGCAGCGCTTTCGCGATGCCGAAATCTGCGACGACCACATGGCCGGCCTCGAGCAGCACGTTCTCCGGCTTGATATCGCGATGCACCACCCCGTGATCGTGCGCAAACGCGAGGGCATCGAGCAGTTCCCGCAGCAGCTTCACCGTATCCGGCACCGTCAACGACCCTTCGCGCGACAAGCGGGCGCGCAACGTCTCGCCGCGCACGTATGGCATCACGTAGTACAGCGCGCCGTCCGCACCACCGGCCGAGAGAATCGATACGATGTGCGGATGCTGCAAGCGGGCAATGACCTGGATTTCGCGACGGAAGCGGTCACTGCTGAGGCCACCGGTGTGCTCATCCGAGAGCACCTTCACGACCACGTCACGATCGAGGGCCATGTCATGCGCGACGAACACCCGTGACATGCCACCGCCACCGAGCTCGCGGTCGATGCGATAGGCGGTGCCGAGGGATTGCTGGAGTGTGTCGCGAAGCGCGTCGGTCATGCTACCGTGGTTGGAAAGTCCGAAATCGGTGCAGTCCGCGGGGAATTCACGGCGCCTTCCTTGCGGTCAACTCGGTGAGCCAGTTCTCCACCACGACAACGTGACCGTTCGTGGCGCCGTTGGCGCGCTGTACCATCAGAAACCGCTGGCCGTCTGGCGTGACATCATAATTGCGACGCGACACGGAGATCTGCACGAAATCTGAGGCGTTGAAGAGCGTGCGAGTCCCCTGCAAGGCGAAGCTGGGCGCCGTGGTCACCTGAACCGCAACCATGCGCGACTGCAAATCGAGATAAAACAGTTCGTCACCGCGAGGCGACCAGCGCGGCGCGCTACCACCGGCACTCGAAATGGGCCAGCGCGCCTGCTGCGGATTCGGAAAGGGGACCACGTATACCTCCAGCCGGCCCGACATATTCGATACGTACGCCATCCATCGACCATCCGGTGAGAGAGTGGGCGAGTACTCCAGGTTTGGCGTCGCGATGACCGGTTGTGTTGCACCGCCCCTGAGTGGTTGCGCGGCGAGAATATCCCCAGAGCCTAGAGACGGGGTGGTGGTGCGCACCACCAGCCAATTGTCCGCGTGAGACCAGAACTGTTCGGAGATCGGACGATCGGCGTGCAAGAGCAGCGTGCCCAAGGCACTGCCGTCAGCGGGCTGGCGCCATACATCCCCCACGGCGGCCGTTCCTGACGACCCGGAGATGTACGTTATGAAGCGGCCGTCGGGGGTCCAGGCGGGCGCATCGTTGCTTTTGTTCTGCTGCGAGAGGCGGATTGGAGCGCCTGAGGTAGCTCCCTTCACCCAGATATCCGCGTCGGTGCCACGGCGAATGGCCACGGCGAGTCGCCTTCCATCCGGCGACAGTGCTGGACTGGCAAATTCGCCTCGCCAAGTGGAATCGAAGGGTGTGCGAACGCCGGTACGCGACACCCAGACCAGTTCGCGTTGGGTACTGGCATCACCAACGGCGTACACGAGTGTGCCGTCGTTGGAAACCGCAAAATCCACCGGCCCCACCATGGTGGAGGGAATTCGGTCGGCAACCGGACTCGCGGTGCCCGAGAGGGTGAGGGCGCTCACGTTGAAGGGGACGACCCAGAGTTTGCCGTCCGGCGTTGTGTACAGGAGATGGCCGTTGGACACGTACCGGACCCGCACGCCGGGCATCAGGATGCGATGGCGTCCGGTCTTCACATCCGCGACCGCGATGGCACGCCGGCCGTCGCGGAACGCAACCTGAAAGAGCAACGACTTCTTGTCCGGCAACAACTCAGGCAAGAGATGCGAGGTCTCGCCGGCGGCGGTATCCACCGTCGTGACGCGCTCGAGCGGAGCGTCGGGTCGCGCTTCCATTCGGGCCAACGCAAACAGTCCGGTATGCCTGATGAACCGATAGATGTAGCCATCACTGCCCCATGACATCGCTTCAGGACTGGTCACGGAGTCGTCGAGTACGATGGGCGGACCGCCGGCCGTGGGGGTGGCCTGCAGCCGTCCTGCTGAGAAATACCCGATGCTCGCACCGTCGGGCGAAAAGAATGGCCCAGCCGCTCCCTCCGTGCCGGGTATCGGCGAGAACTGCAACGCATTGCGCCGACGTCCGAGGAGCGTACTGCCTTCGCCGCCGCTGTGCACGATCAACGAGCCATCCGGCGAGATAGCCACCTCGCCAGCCCAGTCGCGCGCGGCCGGCACGGAGTCGAGTGTGATGGCGTAACGCACCACGCTTGCCGTTGGTATCTTGCGGAACCAGCCCCAGAGCGCGGCGACCATGGCGGCTGCGGCAATACCGCTCGCGATCAGGCTCCCACGAGGAGTACGCCGCGACACGGGCATGGCACGGCTACTGCGCGTGGCGCCGGTGGAGCTCTCAGCCAACGCCGCGGCAAATTCGGTTGCCGTACCGAAGCGATCGGCCGGCAACTTTTCCAGCGCCCGCAGCACCGCGTTTTCTACGTGCGGCGCAATGGCCTTCCGCTGCTTGGTCAGTCCGCGCGGTTCCTCGTTCATCACGCGGGCTACGATCGCCTGAACACTCGGTCCGGTGAACGGCGGCTCACCGACGAGCATCTCGTACGTCACCGCACCTAGCGCATAGATGTCGCTGCGCGCGTCTATGGTGCGCTCTCCCATGGCCTGCTCTGGACTCATGTACTGCGGGGTGCCGAGCGAGAGTCCGGTCTGTGTCATACGCTGTCCGCCGGCGCTTTGCACGGCGAGCGCGATACCGAAATCGGCGACCACCGCGTGCCCGTTCTGCAGCAGGATGTTTTCGGGCTTGATGTCGCGGTGGATGATTCCCAACCCGTGCGCGTACGCCAGCGCATCGGCCACCTCCCGCGCGATCAGCAGCGCATCATCGACCGGTAACTGCTTTTCTCGCTCCAGCCGCGCGCGCAAGGTTTCCCCAGTGACCAGCGGCATCACGTAGTACAGTTGTCCGCCCGCTTCGCCACTGTCGAGCAACGGGAGAATGTGCGGATGCTGCAACCGCGCCGTGGTCCGGATCTCACTCAGGAAGCGCTCGCCGCCGAGCGCCGCGCCAAGATCCGGGTGCAGGACCTTGATGGCCACGTCGCGACCATGTTTGAGATCGTGCGCCAGATGCACCGTGGCCATACCGCCGGCGCCGAGCTCACGTTCCATGCGATAGCGGTCGGCGAGCGCGGTGCGGAGTGACCCGAGGGGTTCGTTCATGCATCAAAGCTACGGCCTGCGCGGCGATCACTCCATACAAACGGCCGACAATGTCGTTCCGGCCACGCTCCCGCGACGCTGACGCTACGGGAGGAAGATTCCATACTGACGAAGCGACGTCGGCTCCGGCGCAGCAGGGGTCGTGGAAAATCGGTCAGCGCACCTGCACGCTATCGCGCGAGCACTGTGTACCGAGTTCGCGGGGACCACTGCGCTGAGGCCAGCGGACTTGAGGTAGAGGCCACAGCGGGACCCCGCACCGAGTAGCGGTGCATCCGCATGCAACATAGAATCACCGCATGAGTTTGCCCGATTCGCCCGAGCGTTGGCGTCGCATTGAGGCGATCTTTTCCGCCGCCTTGAATCGAGATCCAGAGGCGCGCGCGTCGTTCGTTGCGATGGCGTGCGACGGTGATCAGTCGCTCGCGGAAGAAATTCATTCGCTGCTGGATGCACATGAACGGTCGGGGCTCTTCGATCGACTGGCGGCCGGCTTGGCACCGATCGTCGCCGATTGGCGCGCCGGTGGGCCGGTGCTCGAGGGGCGCACCATTGGACGGTACGAGGTGCGAGGGCGAGTTGGAGGTGGCGGCATGGGTGTGGTGCACGAAGCCTACGATATCGGCCTCGAACGTACCGTGGCGCTCAAGTTCCTGCAGGCGCAGTTTGGTGCCGATGCGGTGGCGGCCGAGCGTTTCCGCCAAGAAGCGCGCACGGTCGCCGCGTTGGAGCATCCGAACATCTGTACCGTGCATGAGATCGGGGAGACCGACGACGGGCTGCTGTACCTCGTTATGCCACTGTACGACGGGGACACCGTGCAGCAGCGCATCGCGCGCGGTCCGCTGCCGATCGAACTGGCACTCTCGATCACGGTGTACGTCCTGCGCGCGCTTGCCAAAGCCCACGCCCGCGGGATTATTCATCGCGATATCAAGCCGTCAAACGTGCTTTTCACGGCGGATGGCGTGGTCAAGTTGCTCGACTTTGGCATTGCCAAGCTGGCCGACGTGACGCTCACCGGTACGGCGGCCGGCCCGATCGGGACCCTAGCCTACATGAGCCCCGAGCAGGCATTGGGGAGTCCGCTGGACCATCGGACCGATCTCTGGTCGGTTGGCGTGATGCTGTATGAAATGCTTACCGGCCAGCGCCCGTATGCGAATGGGGTGGCGGCTGCGATGACCGGTCCGCTTCGACAGCCGCTGCCGGTGACAGCGCGGAGCGCACGTCCCGAGGTGACGCCGGAACTCGACGCGGTGGTCACGATGGCGCTGGCCCGTCAGGCGGGAGCACGCTATCAGTCGGCGTCGGCGTTCGAGACGGCCATCACGGGGCTGGGGTTGGCGTCGGTGCGGAGTGCCGGCGGCACCGAGCCTTCGGTACCGTCGGCGACCACCGGCTCAGGCCGAAAGGCAGGGCGCTGGAGACGATTGGCGCTCGTCGCGATGGTCGTTGCAATGAGCGCGGCCACTGTGTGGAGGATGGTCATTCGCCCGGTCGCCAGTGCCGAGATGGCAACGGTGCGTCCATCCATCGCCGTGCTCCCGTTCGCCGACCGGAGCGACACGCGCGATCAGGAGTATTTCGCGGACGGCATTACGGAGGAACTCATCTCCACGCTGTCGCATGTTGACGGGCTCGATGTCGCATCGAGCACGTCCGTGTTTGCGCTCAAGCGCAATACCGACGATGTCCGTACGATCGGTCGAAAGCTTGGCGTGTCCCAGGTGGTCGAGGGAAGCCTTCGACGCTCGGGGGATCAGTTGCGCGTGACGGCCACGCTCGTCAACGTGGCCGACGGAATTCGGATTTGGTCGCAGCAGTACGATCGGGCGGCCGGCGACGCGTTTCTGATTCAACAGCAGATTGCCCACGAGGTGGCGCGCACGCTGCAGATGCGGCTTGTCAGTGGTGAAAACGGCGCGACCGCCAGGAGGCCGGCCGGCGACGCGTACGAGTGGTATTTGAAAGGTCGCATGGCATGGGGGGCGCGGACCGAAGAGGGCATGAAGACGGCATTGCAATTCTTCGAGCAAGCCGCTCAGGCAGATTCCACGTACGCCCCGACTTTCTCCGGAATGGCGGATGCGTATGCCGTGCTCGGGTTCTATGACTATCTCCGGCCGACGGAGGCCTTTCCAAAGGCGGAAGCCGCGGCACGACGGGCGGTCGCCCTGAACCCGACGCTGGCGGCCCCGCACGCCACACTGGCGTACGCCGCGTTCTACTTTCGCTGGGACTTCGCTCGTGGTGAGCAGGAGTTCAAGCGCGCGATCGAACTCGACGACAAGTATGTCACCGGGCACCAATGGTACGGTAATCTGCTGGTGGCCAGCGGGCGGTACTCCGAAGCCGTGCTGCAGATGCGTCGGGCGGAACAGCTCGATCCATTGTCCCTGATAGCCAAGGCGGCGCACGGGTGGGCCCTCTACTATGCCGGCGAGTATGGCCGCGCGCTCGACCGACTTCAGCAGACGCTGGTCCTCAGCCCCGAGTATCAGATCGCCCTACAGTGGGCGGGTCAAACGCTGATCGAGATGGATTCGCTCCCACAAGCGGTCGCAGTCCACCGGCGCCTAGTGACCCTGGCCGACAGCAGTAGTCTCAGCGTTGCAACCCTAGCCTACACGCTGGCTACTGCGGGCCAGCGTGACGAGGCTGAGCGATGCGTGAACATTCTGCTGTCGCGGGAGGCGTCAGGTACGTATGTGCCGTCCTTCGAAGTGGCCAAAGTGTACGCGGCTCTCGGACGCCCATCCGACGCGTTCTCGTGGCTGGAGAAAGCGAGGCAGCAGCGCTCGCACTCGATGGTCTTCCTGCGAGTCGATCCCCAGCTACGGCGCCTGCGAACCGATGCACGGTTCGCCGAGTTCGTGCGGATGGTGCTCTCCAACTGATCGCGGGGCGTCTTGTCGTATGCGGCGTGCGCTCACCCGTCGCCAGAAATACCACTCACGCTGCCTCGTCCATCCTTCCGCGGCCGCGCGATCATCTCCGTACGCGCACGTCAGCGATTCGGCGGTCACCGCGCGGAACGCATCATCGAATTCATGTAGCAAGTCCCGTGTTTCCGCGCTCGCCGGTCGGATGCGTAACCGCTGGGCGATCTCGTGCCGCACGGCCACGCGCTCCCGCATGTCAGCTCCGTCGGGATCAATCCGGTCGATCTCGCGCGCCAGATCATCCACCTGGCGCGCCCACAGCGCCACCAGCGCCGGCAAATTCACCCGCGCGAAGCTCACCGCACATCCATCAGGCGCATGATCTACTTGGACGGCGGACCGACCACGGGCAGGCGCGCCGTGCCGCTCCACTCCTGGAACGAGCCGTCGAACATGCGCGCGTCGTGCCCCAGCATCGTCGCGACAAACCACAGCAGCGTTGCCTGCTGCCCGATGTGACAGTACGTGATGACGGGTCTACTCTGGTCCACCCCGGCGTCGGCGAACAACGTCTTGAGTTCGCTGATCGGTTTGAGGTACCCGTTGCTACTCACGCTCGATAGCGGGACATTCACCGCCGTCGGAATGTGTCCAGGGCGCGGATAGCCGCCGCCATCGCCATTGTAGAAACGCGTCAGTCGCGCATCCACAATGTGTCGTGTGCTGTCCGTCGTGGCCGCCTCCACCTGGGCGATGGTGGCGATGATGTCCAGGCGCAGCTTCGGCGTGAATATCACCACCGGAGCCGCCGTCGGCGCACTTTTGCTCACCGCGCGCGACTCGCTCTTCCACGCCTGGTAACTGCCGTTCAATAGCGAAATCCTCTCCATCGCTCCGAGATATGCCAGCGTGATGAACACGCGCGTGGCCGATTGCAGCGCCCCATCGTGCGGTACCACGATCACGCGCGTACGGTTACCGATCCCGTTGCGCACGGCCCACGCGGTAAGCTGCTCCACGCCGGCCATCTGCAAGCTCAACCCGCCCGGTACCATGGGGAGGGAGACTTCGTCGAGCGCTGTGTGCCGGCTGCCGGCGATATGCCCGCTATCGTACTGCGCCCTGCTGCCTACATGCAGCACGACGAGATCGCGATCGTTCTGGTGCGCGGCCAACCAGGCCGTGGTCACGAGCATGTTCGCCGCATTCGGCGCCGGCATGGCGCGTGGTGGCGCACGATGGCAGGCACCGGCCGCGAGTACACTCGCGGCCAAGAGCGTGGAGGTCATGAGACGGTGTATCATGGAGTGATTACCGGACGGCCACGTGAGTCGCGCACTTCAACCGGCGCGATGCCGGTGGCCTTGAGCGCGGGTTCGATTGTGGCGCGGTCGCCAGCAATTACAATCGTGAGCTTCGACGGATCGAGATACTTGTTGGCCGCGCGCTGCGCGGATTGCACGGTGACCGCGCCGATGCCGGCGTTGAACGCGCCGAGTGTGGTGAGCGGGAGGCCGTAGGGAATCAGCTGCGACAGCTGCGCCGCGATGTCGCCGGTGGACTCGAAGTTCTCGGCGTATCCGAGCTGCAGATAGCGCTTCGCCTTGGCCAATTCATCGGCGGGCAAAGGCTCACGAATCGCCTTCAGCTCGCGCACGAACTCGATGAGCGCCGAGTCCGACTTGGCCGAAACCACTTCGGCATTGGCGCGGAACGGACCAGCGTCTTTCCGCATGGTAAAGCTTGAGCCGGCACCGTAGGTGTAGCCCTTCTTCTCGCGCAGTGTGTTGTTGAGACGCGAGGTGAACGACCCGCCCAGCGCCGTATTCACAACCATGAGCGGGTAGTAATCCGGTGTGCTGCGCGCCACACCGAGTCCCCCCAGACGGAAGCTGGACTGCGCGGCGTTGGGCTTGTCCACGATGTAGATCGTGGTGGCCTTGCCGCCGGCGCTCGCCGGCGCGGGCTTGGCGGCGAGCGCCGGCAAGGCCCCCCGCGTCCACGCACCGAAGGCGCGGCGGGCTAGTGCTTCCGCGTCGGCCACCGAGAGATCTCCGACGATCACCAGCGTTGCATTATTGGGGCGATACCATGTGTTCCAGAATGCCAGCACGTCGGTGCGCGTGAGGCTCGCCGTGCTTTCTTTCGTGCCGATGGGGCTCCGGCCGTACGGATGCGCTTCGCCGTATACCAGCGCCGCAAACGCGCGGTCGGCCATCGCGGGTCCACGATCCTGCTCCTGCAGCAGTCCGGTGGTGCGCTCACTTTTGAGACGCAGGAACTCCTTCTCGGCGAACGTAGGCCGGAGCACAACGTCGGCCATCAGCCCCATGGCGCCATCAAGCGTAGCCTTCGTGGAGTGCGTCGCGATCGTACTCTGCTCGAATCCGGCGCCCGTGCGCAGGCCGATCGCCAAGAATCCGATCTGCTCAGCGAGACCGAGCGCATCACGAGTGCCGGCGCCTTCATCGAGCAGGTTAGCTGTAATCGTCGCCAGTCCAGCCTTCCCCGCGGGATCTGCTTCCGCGCCAGTTCGAATCACCAGCGACGCGTCCACGAGCGGAAGTTCGTGCTGCTCCACGATCACGAGCTTGAGCCCGTTGGGCAGCACGCGCTCGGTGATCTTGGGCAGTATAAGGGGCTTCGGCGCGGTCAGCGCAGGCGGCGTGTTGGACGCCGGTTGCGCCCCCGCGGCTTGCGCACGAAGGAGCGTTGGCGCGGAGGCCAGCGACGCGAGTACCATTAGTGTGTGGCGCATCAGCGGATGTCTCCTGCGGTCAACGCGAGGTCCGTCTTGCCTTCCGGCACAACGGTCAGCACGATCTTGGGCTGGCCTGCCAGGTACCGCTTCGCCACCCGCTGAATGTCGGCGAGTGTGAGCGATTCGTACCGTTCGAGATCCTTCGCCATGTAGTCGGGCGTGCCCGTGAAATAATTGTAGTAACTCAGTTGTGTGGCCTTGCCGAGTACACTCGACAGGCGATCAATCGTGCTGGCGCGCATTCCGTTTTTCACGCGCGTCAACTCGCGTTCGGTCACGCCACGGTCGGCCACATCGGCGATCACCTTGGCGATCTCGGCGTTCAGCTGGCGCGGATGGACGCCCGGTTTGGCCGTCGCGGTGAGCATGAGCATGCCATCGAGCTTGCTCGAGCTGTTGCCCATGCTCACATCCTGGGCGATCTGCTTCTCGTACACGAGCGTGCGATACAGACGCGAACTCTTGCCGCCGGCAATGATGTCCGTGAGCGCATCGAGTGCCGCGTCGTCGGGGCTGAAGGTCGCTACGCTGTGCCACACGTAGTACGTGCGCGGTAGCTGCACGCGGTCTTCCATCAGGAGCACGGTGTCTTTCGTAAGCGCCACCGCGGGCACGGTGGGACGTGCGATCTCGGCGTTGCGCGGGATGTTGCCGAAGTACTTGCGCACCCACATCTTCGCCGAGTCGGCATTGAAGTCGCCGGCAATGGTGATGGTGGCGTTGTTCGGCGCGTAGTACTGACGGAAGAAGTCGCTCACGTCGGGTACCGACGCCGCGCTCAGGTCAGCCAGCGACCCGATCACCGGCCACGAATAGGGGTGATTCGACGGGAACAGTACCGGCAGAATCGTCTCGTAGGCGCGACCGTACGGGACGTTGTCGTAGCTCTGCCGGCGCTCGTTCTTCACCACGTCGCGCTGCAGGTCGAGCTTTTCCTTGTCCATCGTTGGCAGCAGCCAACCCATGCGATCGGCGTCGAGCCAGAGCATGAGCGGCAGGGCGTTCGAGGGGCCGGTTTCGTAGTAGTTGGTACGGTCGAAGTTGGTGGAGCCGTTATTGTTGGCGCCGGCCGCTTCGAGCCATTGGTCGAACTTCCCCACGGGGACGCTCTGCGACCCCATGAACATCACGTGTTCGAACAGGTGCGCGAAGCCAGTGCGGCCACGCTTCTCGTCGCCCGAGCCGACCTTGTAGAAGTTCTCCACGGCAACGATCGGTACCGAACGATCCACGTGCAGGATCACCTCGAGACCGTTAGGGAGTGTGAACTTCTCGTAGGGAATCGTCGGCGCCTTTTGTCCGGAAGCAAGGCCAACGGAAGTCCCGAGTGCCAGCAGACAGGCTGCCGAGAGGGAACCGACGCGATACCGCAGAGTCATGGTTCGGAAAGTCGAAGAGAGGTCACAGGTAGCGCTGGAAATGTACACAGGCCACTTTGGCGCCATGGATATCCATGCGCCTCAGCCGGTCGGTTACGCGGCCCGCCTCGGCCTCTTCTCCGGCACCATGTTGGTCGTTGGCGGCATCATCGGCTCGGGCATCTTCCTGTCCCCATCGGTGGTCGCACAGCGGGTCGGGACCGCGCCGCTTACCCTCGCTGCCTGGAGTATCGGTGCCGTCGTGGCGATCATCGGTGGCTTCGTATACGCCGAGCTGGGCGCCCGGCGTCCGCAGGCGGGGGGCACCTACGTGTATCTGCGCGAGGCATTCGGCACGTTGCCCGCCTTCCTCTACGGCTGGGCGCTGTTCCTGATCATGGCAACCGGGGCCATCGCCGCCGTGGCCATGACCGGCGCCAGTTATCTCGCCACCCTGCTCGGATGGGCGCCAGAGAGCGCGCGGGCCCTTGCCGTCGCGCTCATTGTGATCCTGACGCTGCTGAACGTGCTTGGTGTCAACATCGGTGCGACCACTGGCAACGTGCTGACGGTGCTCAAGCTTTCAGCCATCACGATTCTGGTGGTGGCGGCCCTCGTCATGTCGCCGGCGAACGCGTTGCCCGTGCCGGCGGTTGCCGCGGCACCACTGGTCCCGCCGCAGGGAATGGCGGCCACGGTCGTCGCCATGGGCGCGGCGTTGGTGCCCGTGCTCTTCTCGTTCGGCGGATGGCAACAGACCAACGCGGTAGCCGAAGAGTTACGTGATCCTGCCCGCACGCTGCCGCGGGCGCTCATATTCGGTGTGCTGCTCGTGGCGGCGACCTATCTACTGGTAAACCTCGCCTACCTGCGCGCCCTCGGTGTGGAGGGACTCGCCGCCAGCAGCGCGCCAGCCGCCGACACGATGTTCGTGTTTTTGGGCCCCGCCGGTCGGACGCTGATCACCTGCGGCATCGTGGCGTCCACCGTCGGCTTTCTCGGCATGGTGATTCTCATGTCCGCGCGCGTGTATCAGGCCATGGCCGCCGATGGGTTGTTCTTCCAGAGCATGGCCGCACTGCATCCAAGAACGCGAACGCCGGTGGTGGCACTGGTGGCGCAAGGTGCTGTCGCGCTCGTGCTGCTGCTCACGGGTACCTACGGCCAGTTACTCGATTACGTCGTGTTCGCCGACTGGATATTTTTTGGCTCCACGGCCGCCACGTTGTTCGTGCTGCGACGGCGCGATGTGCAACGTGTATCGCAGAGCGATGCGCCGTCGATGGTGAAGACACCGGGCCATCCGTTTACGACGCTGATCTTCATGGCGGCGGCCATCTACGTCGTGATTGGGTCGATTATCTCGAACCCGGGCAATGCCGCACGCGGAGCAGGGCTGATCGCGCTCGGGGTGCCGGTGTATCTGTACTGGAACGCCCGCCGTCGATCGTCGCCACCACCGAGTACGAATTGATCAAGACCATGACCGTGGCCGCAACAGGTACCGCGTGCGTCGCCGCCTTGTACGTGCATCCGCTCAAGTCCGCGGCCGGCATTGGCGTATCGGAGATTACGCTCGACGAGCGCGGTGCCGTGGGCGACCGTCGATGGGTGCTCGCCGATGCGCACGGCGAGATGATCACCGCGCGCGAAACGCACCGCCTCGTGTTGCTTCGCCCGTCGTTCCTGTCGGATGATCGGAACGGCGGTATTCGGCTTACGGCCCCCGGACGCTCACCACTGGATGTGCCGATCGAGGCAGTCGATCGTGCCGCGCCGACGCACCTCGTACGCGTATGGGACGATGCGGTGGTCGCGCACGACGCGGGTGATATCGCCGCAGCATGGTGTACCGCCGCTGTCGGACGCGCCTGCCGTCTTCTGCGCCTCGCCGACGCGGACCGCCGACCGCTTGCCTCGCGCTTCGCCGGCTCAATCGATCCACGATCGCGCTATGTCGCGATGTCCGACGGCGCCCCTCTTCTGCTACTCGGCATGGCGAGCATCGACGCGCTCAATGCTCGCCTGCTGGATAGCGGCCACGCCGAGGTGATGGACCCGCGGCGGTTTCGCGCGAACGTGCTGGTGACCAGTTCGTCCGCGCACGATGAGGACACGTGGCGCGATATCCGGATCGGCCGCGTGGCATTCAGCGTGGGCTCGGCGTGCACACGGTGCGTGCTGACCACCGTCGATCCTGACTCCGCCGAACGTGGACACGAGCCACTGCGCACGTTCGCGCAGTACCGACGCGCGGATGGCGGCGTGATCTTCGGCATGAACACCACGCATCGGGACGTGGGTGTAATACGCGTGGGTGACGAGGTACAGGTCGTCAGCTTTCGCTAGCGCCCTGTCTCGTGACCGGCCGAGAGAAAATCGGCGATGGCCGTAATCGTGACCGGGTCGCGCAAGATCCGTCGATGGCCGACGTCCTCCACCGGCAGCAGTACGGCGCCCGGCCAGAAGCCCGCGATCCGCTCCGCATCGGCAAAGGGCACTTCTTGGTCGTCGAGCGCATGGACCACCAGCGCCGGGACCTGCACCGAGCGCAGCGCGCCCTCGAGGTCGTCGGTACGATAGCCGCGCGCTTCGATACGACGTCGCGCGTCGCGGACGAAATGATCGGCCGCCTTGGGCGGCAGGTGCATCGCGGCCGAGAATCGGTGCAACACGTCGTGCAACGACGATGGGCTGGCAATGAGGGCCGCACGCCCGAGGGGAAGTCCCGACGACAGGGCCAGCGCGATACTCCCGCCACCCATGGAGTGCCCAACCGCCGCGTAGAGCGGACCAACTTGTGTGCTGGTTTCGATCAACGCTTCGGCGAAGCGGTAGGGATCGGATTGCTTCCCACGCGAATGGCCGTGCCCCGGCGCATCGATGGCAACCACACTGAAGCCGCGAGCGAGTAGGGCAGGGGCAAGGGTGGCAAATTGCGTCGCTCGTCCTTCCCAGCCGTGTATGAGGGCCACCAGTGGGCCGTCTCCCGCGCAGAGCACGGACAGGCCGCTCGCCAACCGCTGGCGTGTGGCCATCGCTTCGAATGACAGCTCCCACTCCCGCGGCGTGAACTTGCGCGGCGTTGAGAAAATCCGGCGGCTGAGTCGTGACGCGAGCGACGGCGCGACACGACCGAGGGTGCGGTTTGCCCCGCGAATGATGCGGATGCTGGCGGGGATGTCATTGGCCATGAGGAAATATCGCTGACAGGCGCGACGGGCGGCCACCTCTCGGCGACCGCCCGTCGCGTTCTGCTCCCCCTCCTGAGGGCCCTGCAATCACCTCAATACAACTGCACCCAGCTGCGTTCCTTCGTTCGCGTCAAAATCGCCGAGCCGCGCAGGGCGGACTCGACGGCACATTTCGACCAGTTGAACGACGAGTTACCTACGATCGAGTTGTCGTCGGTTACGTCGGCATTTCGCGACATGATGCTCCCCCACATGTCGAACGTCCCGTTGCCCTTGGTGATGTCATCACGGGCAATGATGAGTCCGAACCACTGGAAATTGCCGGCCAGTCGAATGTCGCCATTTACCAGCAGAATTCCCTGACCGCGACCCTTGGTGAGCTGAAGCGATCCACTTACGTAGATGATCGGGAAGTAGTCCGTGCAGCCGCCCACGTAGCCGGTGCCGCTGCGGAGCGGCTCACCCCAGTTCGACGTGCTCGAGATGTCGCATGTCGTTGCTGTGCCGACCGGCTCAGGTCCAAGATTGCCGGCCGGGAGCGTGATGTCGGCGTTGGCCACGAGCGTGTTCCAGCTCTCCGTGCCGTAGCGGACGTATGTATTCGAGTCGGCCGCCGCAGCGCTCTGATTGATGCCGCCGATGACCATCTCGGGCTTCTGAATCGTGGCCGTCTTTCCCGTCGCGTAGTTGATGGCAAACGTGTCGCGTCCCGCAATGTTGGCGCACTGCGTCCAGCCCGCCGGGTTGGTGTTCATGCCGGTGATCTGCGCCGAACCCTTTACGCTGATGTTGCCTGCGGTCACAATCGCGCCACCCGGATTGATCGTGGGATAGGCGATACGCACCACCATGTGCGTCTGGCGCTGCGACTCCAGGGCCCCGTTGCCGATGTTGGCACGCCCCACCGAGACGACCCAGAAGGTGGTCTCCGTCAATCGCTGCACCCGCACGCGGGCGGTATCGCCCTGCGCCACGAACACATTGGTCGAATCGATCGCGCCGATGGCCATGCCCTTCGGCGCCGGCAGATTCCGCGCGCGATCCCACCGGGAGATCTCCTGATTCAACCCGAACTCGGCCACCGCAAAGGCGCGCTGCTCGACCAGCGTGTTGCGTCCGGCACGAAAGTCCTGCATCGCGCCCAACACGGCCCCGGTCGAGAGAATGGCCAGCACCACTACCACCACCAGCGTAATCAGCAACGCCGTCCCGCGACGGGCCCGCGATGGGCGCATCGTCTCGGTCGCCTGCTCCTCGTGCGAACTTGCAGAATTGGTCATTGACGGTTCCTCAGGGCGATGCGAAAGGCGAGTGAATCAGTGTTGCGGGTGCTACTGCTGCCCACGCCACCGGAACTGTTTGCTCCTTTGGCGCGCAGGATCATATCAATACGGGCCACGTTGCGTCCCAGCGCGGGGTTGGTGACGGCGAGACCGAGACTGTCGAAATACGTGAAGCGGATGCCTCCGTTCGGGCCGCTCGGCGCCTCATACGGACCGCTCACCGGCGTGTTCCCCTGCCAGGCGCCTCCCAGGTATTCGGATCGCGTGAGGTAGTAGCGTCCGCTGCTCTGGGCCGTGAGCTGATAGCGCGCACTGCGTGTGAAGCGCAACGCCGAGCCCACCTTGATCGAATCGGGAAGGCTCGACGACAGCGTGACGCGGAAACGCGGTTTCGCGAGATCGAGGACCGCATCGGTGAACGGCGAGAGCGGGCAGAGACCTACGCTTTGCGACACGCCGGTGATGCGCAGCGGCACCCACACGTCGTCTTCCGCACCGCGCGACAAGCTGTCGTTGAAGGCCCACACCGTGTCGCCGGCCTGCGGCGTCGCGTACCAACTGGTGACCGTATTGCGCGCCATGTTCAGCGGCGGCAGGTCGAGCGTCGTGTTGCTTGGACGGGCGCACGCGATCGACGCGCCGAGCACCGCGCGGAACGTGAGTGATGACGCATCGAAGTTGGTGAGGTCGCCGCCCGATGAGGAGATCGAGCGCAGGTCGGCCGGCACCAGACTCATCGCCGATCGGAGCTCGCGACGCATGCCCATCTGCTCGTTCGTACGCTGGTAGAAGCGCTGTTGCCCCAGCATGAGGCGTGACACGATAATGCCGATCACCGAGAGAATGGTCATCGTGACGAGCATCTCGATAATGGTGAAGCCTCGGCGGCGCACGGGGGTCAATCGCGGCATGGAATCACCATCGAGTAAACGAGCGTCTTGGTGCGGCGGGGAATGTTGATCAGCACGGCGATCGTCTTGATGTTGCGGCCGTCGGTAACCGTCCACGATTCCCTCACGCCGCGCGTGGTGCTGTTTCCGGTCGCGGCGCCGGCCGCGAGCTGGGCGCAGGAGAGGCTGGTGAGCGAGTCGAGACGTGCTTGGGCGACACCGGCCGCGACGGTCTGTCGCACGCCGCCGCCCATCTGGTTGGCCACCGCCGCCGAGCTGCCGAGCAGGCCGCCCACGGCGACGGTCAGCATGACCACGGCGACTAGAATCTCGACGAGTGAGATACCATCACGTCGGCGCAGCCCGTTGGCGGCGTCGGTGCGGTTATTCATGGATTGCTGCTTCATAGCTGACACCCCTTGGGCATGATGATGCCGGCCGGACTGATGCACAGCGTGTCCGAAGCGGACGCGATGCTGAGCTTGTACTTGTAGACGAGCGCTGCCGCGGGTGTTGGCGTGAGCTGGCCGCGCGCATCGAAGTTGAGCGTGACGGGGGAGCTGGAGAGCGCCGTCAGCGTGACGCCGAACTCGGTATCGAGCTTGATCGGCCCGAAGACACTCACCACGGTGCCATTGAGTCCGCTGAGCACGGTGACGCGGGCCGAGGAGCCGCTAATCGTGAGCGTGGAGGTCTTGCCCTTTTGCAGAGCGGCGGCGCGGGCCGCGGCAAAGGCCGCCGATAGCTGCTGGCGGGCGGCGCGCAACGAGGACGAGGTTGTGAGCGTCGTCATGCGGGGGACAACCATCGCGAACATGATGGCGGCCACTCCCACCACCAGCAGGACCTCGATCATGGTGAAGCCCAGCCGATGGCGTGGCAGCCGTTGGCGGAGCATTGCGCGAAGGGTCATGACGGCACGGAGGACGAAGGGCGATGTCTCATCAGGGGTCAGCCGCCGATTGCGGGCAACCCCCTGATCTGATGCGACATAGACAACGTCACGGTAGCCGGCGTCACAGAACATTCCTGTCTGGGCACTCGCCCTCACACGGCGCGTCACTTTCGGGCCAACGTGAAGGAAACCACATTAAACCAATCGCTTTTAACACAAAAAAGGCCACCGCTGTGGGCGGTAGCCTTTCTCGTTTCACTACTCGAATTCAGCTCCCGGGGAGGGACTCGAACCCCCGACAGGGTGATTAACAGTCACCTGCTCTACCTGGCTGAGCTACCCGGGAATATCGACGGCCGTCGCCGCCGTCTCACACAACCGCGAACGGCGATGCAAGAGCCCAATAGTATCGTCATCCCACCCGACTGAGTCAAGCGGGCAGCACCGTCTTGAGCCATCGCCCGGTGTGCGACGCCGCCTGCTTCACGATCTCCTCCGGCCGGCCCATCGCGACCAGGTGGCCGCCGCCGTCGCCGCCGTCAGGGCCCATATCCACGATCCAGTCGGCGAGCTTGATCACCTCCAGGTTGTGTTCGATCAGCAGCAAAGTGTGACCCTGGTCCAGTAGCCGCTCGAACACCTGCGCGAGTTTCCGGATATCCTCGAGGTGCAGGCCGGTGGTCGGCTCATCGAGCACGTACAGCTTCCGGGCACCGCCGCGGGCCGTCAACGCCAGTTCGCGGGCAATCTTCAAGCGCTGCGCCTCGCCGCCGGATAACGTGGTCGCCGGCTGCCCCAAGCGCAGGTATCCCAACCCGACCTGCTGCACGTGCCAGAGTGCCTGGGCCAGCTTGTCTTCGCGCGGGAAAAACTTGATGGCTTCGTCTACCGTGAGCTCGAGAACGTCGGCGATATTGCGACCGCGCACCCGCACCTCCAGCACGTCCGGCTTGAAGCGCTTCCCGCCGCAGGCGTCACAGGGTACGAACACGTCGGCCATGAAGACCATCTCAACTTCGATCGCCCCCGCGCCTTCGCACTGATCGCAGCGACCGCCGGCGACATTGAACGAGAAGTGTCCCGGCCCATAGCCACGCGTCTTCGACAGTGGCATCTCGGCGAACAGCTTTCGCACTTCGTCGTAGGCTTTCACATAAGTCACCGGGTTCGAGCGCGGCGACTTGCCGATCGGGCTCTGATCCACGAGCACCACGTCGTCGAGAAACTCTTCGCCCGAGAGCGACGTGAACGTGCCCACGGTTTCTCCCAGATGTTCCTTGGCCGAATGCTCGCCGTGTAGCCGTGCCTCGACAGCGTGGAACAGAATGTCGTGCACCAGCGTGCTCTTCCCGGACCCTGACACGCCGGTTACCACGGTCATGGCACCGATTGGAAATCGCACGTCCACCATGTTCACATTGTTCGCGCTGGCCCCCTTCAGGTCGAGCCAGCGCGGCCCGACCGCCCGTCGCTTGGTCGGCAACGGAATGGTGCGTGCCCCCGTGAGGTACTGGCCGGTGAGCGGACTGTTCGCGATGTCGGCGATCGGTCCGGCGAACACCACCTCGCCACCACGTTCACCAGCGTGCGGGCCCAGCTCCACCATGTAGTCGGCGATCCGCATCGCCTCGAGATCGTGTTCCACCATGATCACCGTGTTGCCGTGATCGCGCAGGCGTACCAGGAGCGCCAGCAGCTTGTCGAGGTCACGCGGGTGCAACCCGATGCTGGGTTCGTCCAACACATACGTGGCATCCACCAACGCCGCGCCCAGCGCATTCGATAGCGTGATACGCTGCGCTTCTCCTCCCGACAGCGTGCGCGTGGCGCGATCGAGCGTGAGATACGTCAGTCCGACATCGGCCAGAAAGCGCGTTCGGCTGCGCGCCTCGCGAAGGACCGCCTCGGCGATGTGCGTTTCGCTTGGCGAGAGTGCGAGCGTATCCAGCCACGTGCGCAGATCGCGCACCGGCATCTGCGTGACGTCGGCAATCGTACGATCCTGAATGCGCACCGCCATGGCATCGGGCTGCAACTTGGCGCCGCCGCAGTCGCGACAGGCGCGCGCACTCTGATACTTGCGAAGAAATATGCGGATGTACTGCTTGTAACGCTTCTCTTCGAGCGCTTCGAGAAACGGGAACATGCCGGTGTACGTACGTGACTTCGAGCGCAGCAGCTGTTCACGCGTCTTCGCGGGCAGCGTCTTCCACGCGGCATCCGGTGACACGCCGAGCGACCGCGCGAACTCTACAACGGTGCGCCGCTGCTTTTCGTAGCGTGGTGCCGTCCACGGATCGATCGCGCCGTCACGCACCGAGCGATCGTGGTTCGGGACGATCAACGCCTCGTCGTAGTCGAGCGTGGCGCCGAATCCGTTGCAGGTGGGGCAGGCGCCGCGCGGATTGTTGAACGAGAACAGCTGTGGCGATGGCGTCGGCGCGCGGGTGCCGTCGTTGGGACACTCGAACCGCTCCGTGAAGGCCAAGCGCGACACCGGTTTGTTGCCCGTGCTCGCCCGTAGTGACTCGGGAGGCAGCACCGGATCTGGGAAGAGCAGCACCGTATCCCCGTCGCCTTCAGTGAACGACGTCTGCACGGCGTCGGCAATGCGACCGCGGGCCGATGCCTCCACCCGCAGTCGGTCGATCACGATCTGGACGTCGCCGGCCGCCGCAAGGTCGATGCCTTCCGCGTCGACATCGTCGAGATGCACAATGCGCTCTCCGAGTGCGACGCGCACGAGTCCGCGAGCCCGCAGGTTTTCCGCGATGACGGCGTGCGTGACTTCGTTGGAGCGGATCAACGGACAGGCCACCATGAAGCGCGTACCCTCGGGGAGCGACATTACCGCATCGGTCACCGACTGCACGGTGTCAGGACGCAGCTCGCGGCCGCACACGCGACAGAACGTCCGCCCCACACGTGCCCAGAGCAAGCGCAGGTAGTCGTAGATCTCGGTGGCGGTGCCCACGGTGGACCGCGACGTCCGCGTGGAATTCCTCTGCTCGATCGCGACGGCAGGGGAAAGCCCCTCGATCGAATCGACCGCCGGTTTCTCCATCCGCTCCAGAAATTGCCGCGCGTAGGCCGATAGCGATTCCACGTAGCGCCGCTGGCCCTCGGCGTAAATCGTGTCGAAGGCGAGCGACGATTTGCCCGAACCCGACACTCCGGTCACGACCGTAATGGCCCGGCGTGGGATGTCGAGGTCGAAGCCCTTGAGGTTGTGCTGACGGGCGCCACGGATACGAATGCGATCCTTCATGTAGTGAAAACTATCTGAGCGGCCCGCTAGATTCCGCATCTCATGGCGGCTTCAACGAACACGACGAGATCCACCGACGGCGACGCCCTCGGCAAAGCCTACGATGCGCGCCTGATGCGGCGACTACTGGCGTACGTGCGCCCGTATCGCGCGCTGGTCGTCGTGGCCTTGGCGTGCATCGTTGTCCAGTCCGGAATGCAGCTCGCCGGACCGCTGCTCACCCGCTGGGTCATTGACCGCGCCCTCCCGGCTCGCGACACCGGACTCGTGGTTCAGGTCGCACTCATGTACGCCGCACTGCTCGTGGCGCAATTCGGTGCGGCTTTCGGTGAGACCCTGTTTACGTCGCTGTTGGGGCAGCGCGTAATGCGCGACCTCCGACGCGAGCTGTTCGAACGGCTGCAGCGCCTCCCGGTGGCGTACTTCGATCGCAATCCGGTGGGCCGCTTGGTTACACGCGTGACCAGCGACGTCGAGGCGCTCAACGAGCTCTTTACCTCCGGCGTCGTGGCCGGGGTGGGCGACCTGTTCACGCTGCTCGCGATCGGCGTGGTGATGCTCTCCGTGGACTGGCAGCTGGCGATGGCCGCCTTCGTGGTCATTCCCTTGGTGCTGATCGCCTCGCGGCTGTTTCAGAATTCGGTGCGGACCGCGTACCGCGACATCCGCACACGCCTGGCGCGCCTGAACGCCTTCATCGGGGAGCGGATCGGTGGCATGCGCATCGTGCAGCTGTTCGGTCGGGAGGCGCACGAGGTCGGTCGATTCGACACGCTTAACCAGTCGCACCTCGACGCCCATCTGAAGTCGATCACGGTCTACGCACTGTATTTCCCGGTGATCGAGTTCCTCACCACCTTCGCGTTGGCCAGCCTGCTGGTCACTGCCGGCTTCCGGGTGGGCAGCGACGCCATCACGGTGGGGACGGTGGCCGCCTTTCTGCAACTCGTGCGACGCTTCTTCCAGCCGCTACAGGATCTTTCGGAGAAGTACAACATTCTGCAGGCGGCCATGGCCGCGTCGGAACGTATCTTCGGCCTGCTCGACACGCCGGTCGCCGCCGGCGCTGTCGCCACGTCCGATCGGGATGCCCGCGTCCGTGCCCTTCGGTCGACTGGCGTGACCGTTGTGTTCGAGGACGTCTGGTTTGCGTACGATCGGGAGCAAGGAGTGTCCGAGGATCACGCCCCGGCCTTTCAACGGGCCGCTGATAAGCTCGACCGGGCGGCGTCCGGGGACCCGCCCGGCGGCGTCCGCTGGGTGCTCAAGGGTGTGAGCTTCCAAGTCGCGCCGGGTCAGGAAATCGCGCTGGTGGGCCACACGGGCGCCGGCAAGACGACCATCGTGAACCTGCTGCTTCGCTTTTATGAACCGCAGCGTGGCCGCATTCTGGTGAACGGCGTCGACATCCGCGACCTGCCTGTGGACGTGCTCCGCTCGGTCATCGGATACGTGCAGCAGGACATTTTTCTCTTTGCGGGCGACGTGGCCGGCAATCTGCGCCTCGATGCCGCCGTCGATGACGAGACCCTCGCTGCCGCCGCGGCGCGGGTCGGCGCCGACCGGGTCATCGAGCGATTGCCCGGCGGCTGGCACCACGAACTGTCAGAACGTGGGGGGGGCGTCAGCGTGGGCGAGCGACAGCTGCTGGCGTTCGCGCGTGCCGTGGCCGCCGATCCCGCGTTGTTGATCCTCGACGAAGCCACCAGCGCCGTCGACTCGCATATCGAGGCCGAGATCCAGCGGGGCGTGTCGGAGCTCATGCGCGGCCGGACCACGATCGCCATTGCCCATCGTCTCAGCACGATCGTCGATGCCAACGAGATCCTCGTACTGCACCACGGCGAGGTCGTCGAACGGGGCGGCCATCGGGAGCTGCGAGCCCGCCAGGGGCTGTACGATCGGCTTTTCCGCCTGCAGGTCGGCGAGCCTGAACGCGCCGGATCGGGGGAAAGCCGGGCGGCGTCGGCCGCGGGCGAACCCCCCGACGCGGACGCCGATCTGTCGGCGAGCTCGGCGTCGCGCTTGCCAACCGACGCAACTCTCGGGTAGCTTCGCTTCTCCGCTTCACGTCCCATTCGTCATTCTCGGTCAGACCCCTTCCTATCCACGTGCAGCTATCCGTCGCCGCCGGCACAGATGTCGGGCGCATTCGGGCAGGCAACGAAGACAGCCTTTATGCGGACGCCGATCAGGAGCGAGGGCTCTTTATCGTTGCGGATGGCATGGGCGGTCACGCCGCAGGCGAAGTGGCCAGTGAGATGGCCGTGCAGATCGTTGCGCGCGACCTCACTGACGTCCGCGACCTGACCGGCAACCCGCCGCTCTCTCGTATGGCTGAAGCGCTCAAGGCCGCTAATCGGGCGATCTATGAGCGCACGATCCAGGAAGCCGACAAGCAGGGCATGGGCACGACCGCCTCCTGCATCATGATCGGGCAGGGACGTTGGATCATCGGCCACATCGGTGATTCACGCATCTACCTCCTGCGGGATGGCGCCCTTCGCCAGCTCACCAAGGACCACTCCTATGTTCAGGAGCAGGTCGACGCCGGCTTCCTCACCCCCGAGCAAGCGCGTTACCACCCCTACAGCAACGTGATTACCCGTTGCGTGGGCGCCAACGCCGCCGTCGAAGCCGACGTGCTCAACGGCGAAATCCAGAATGGCGATCTGTATCTGGTCGCCTCTGACGGCTTGACCGGCATGGTCGAGGATCCGCAGCTCAAGAAGATTCTCGAGTCGCGCCAGTCTCCGGGCCGCATGGTCGACGCGATGATCACCGAGGCGAATCGCCGCGGTGGACTCGATAACATCACGGCCGTCGTCGTCCAGGTCCTCCAGGTGCATGGCACCGGCAGCACAGGCACGACGGGCGAGCAGGCTGCCGTTTCGCATGCCTGAGGAGTCGGTCGGGGAGATTGCCGAGCTCTACCTCGGCAATCTCCTCTACGCGATCGAGCGGTGCGCGCTGTCGCTTGAGTCCGACGAGAAGCCGCTCGATGCAGCCTTTTACCGTGGCATCGGCCGCAAGCTGGCCGACGCGCACGGGCGAACGAAGCCCCGCTCACCGGACCGACCCTGATGTCCCATATGCGTCTTCGCGCCGGCCTCGTCGCCGGCCTCTCGGCGGCCTTGGTGGCCTTCGCTGCCACGCCCGCGCGGGCGGCGATGAAGGCAGCGGTCGCCAGTACGCCGGACTGCGTGATCGGGCAGGACAGCACCTTGTTGGCGCTGTTCGCCAGCGGTCAGAGCTTCCCGGACTTCCTGGCGGCCGCCAAGGCGCGACGTGAGGGCTGGATCAGCATCGCCGATGGTGCGCGGGTAAACGACGCGCTGGTGGCTCGCGCCAA
Source organism: Gemmatimonas sp. (assembly GCF_046594945.1). Lineage (GTDB taxonomy): Bacteria > Gemmatimonadota > Gemmatimonadetes > Gemmatimonadales > Gemmatimonadaceae > Gemmatimonas. The sequence goes on from NZ_JBKJRB010000042.1 coordinate 48,184, forward strand.
GGCCGTGGGTGGTACCTGGCATTTGTTGGTGGTCGCCATTGATGCCTGCGGCGACTCCATGAACAACGTCCCGTATCTCGCCAAATTGTCGGAACTGGTACCGGGGCTCGATCTCCGCATCGTACTGCCGCTGAACGGCCGGGCGGTGCAGGATTCGCATCGCTCACTCGACGGCCGCACGGCCACGCCGACCTTCGTGCTCCTCGATGACAAGGGCAACGACGTGGGGTGCATTGTGGAGTTGCCACGCGACATCCGCGATTGGGCGCATGGCGTGCGCAGTACGGTCAGCAGCGATTCGCTACACGCCGGCATTCGCACCTTCTACGCCGCCAACCGCGGCGTGGCCATCACCACCGAAGCGGTGGAGCTGCTGGAGGCCGCGAAGGCCGGATCACCCCGTTGTGCGAGCGGTACCCGGCCGTAAGCGCTTCCGAACCGCTCACGCGAGCAGCGACGTGCCCGCGTCGAGTCGCGCCCGCACGACATCCGCGTCTTCGCGCAGCACGGCCAGCACCCGCTGTTCCGGAACGGGGGCCCGGTCAATCGTGAACACGCGCAAACGACGGGCGCTGCGATAGAGTTCGTCGCTCAGTCGGGGCAGGTTGATCGCGCCTTCCCATCCGGCCGCTGTCAGCTGCTCCACCCGACCGTCGCGACGCTGCATCGGAATGTCGAGCCCCAGCATCTGCGTTTTGGCCGGAAAGTCGAGCAGCACGGCGCCGGCCGGCAACGCCAGCTCACGCGCGAACGCATCCTCGACGCGTCGCGTGAGATGGAAGTCGCTGGCGATCCACTCGCCCACGTCGTCGCCGAGCGTGGCCGCCGGACACTCGTAGGCGCGCTTGTGCAGCCGTCGGTAGCGGAGGCCGTCCAACATCACGCGCGCCTCGGTGGGCAACGTGGGCACATCGAGATGTACCAGCAGGCCTTCGTCGGTGAAGTGTGCGACCCGATCGGAGGCCACATGTCCCGAGTCGAGTGCGACGGCGACCAATCGCTTGTACATCGCCGTCGCGCTGCGCACGGCATGATGCCAGTACACGTTGCGATACATCTGGTATTTCGCGAACAGCAATGATTCGAGCGCCGACAACCCTTTCTCATGCACGCCGACCGTACGCGAGGTGCGATCGGGGGTCTGCACGAGCACGAGAGAGTTCAGCAGGCGATCGACATCGATTTCGCCATACGGCACCCCGCACATGGTCGCATCGCGCTTGAGATACTCGATTTTGTCGAGATCGAGTGAGCCCGAGATCAGCCCCTGCAATGCGTCGGTGCTGCGACCGGTGATCAGCGCGAACACGTCGTCGGGAGCGGACGGCCCAAGCGCCTGGCGAAGCACGAGGGCGACGGGTCCCGACGTGATCAGCGGATGCGCGACCTGCTCGTGATGGGTGACGCCGATTTCCTCGAGCGCGTGCGAGAACGGGTAGTGCCCCACGTCATGCAGCAGCGCCGCCGCGCGCACGATCTGCTGTGAGCGGGCATCAATGCCCTCGAGCGCACCACGCTCTTCAAGGAGACGCAACGCGACGCCGGCAAGGTGCCAGGCCCCCAATGCATGCTCGAAGCGGGAATGCGTCGCTCCCGGATACACCAGGAAGGCGAGGCCGAGTTGGCGCACGTAGCGCAGTCGCTGCACGACCGGCGTTTCCAGCAGCGCCAGTGCGAGCGGATCGAGACGGATGTTGTTCCAGAGCGGATCGCGAAGAATCTCCATGCTGAAAGATATGAAGCGGAGTCGTCAGCGGGGCATCAGCGGGGCATCAGCGGGGCATTGGCGGGACCGCGACCGGCGTCGGGACGGACCTCGCGCGATCAGGGACAAAGCGCCACGGTCGTGTCCCCAAGGGCGAATCGGCACTGATGGTGACCGCGATGTGTTGTTCATCGGGGTCGTGAAGACTCGCCGAAGGCGTCAACGAAATCACGGCGCTCCGTGTAATTGGCTCAAGCCATCCGGCGTCGCATTTCCCTCTGAAAAGACGTCAAAATCCGCGCTTAACGCGGGTGCCGTTTCCCCGTCTATCTAGTCGTGACCCATACCTCTCTCTTTCTCAGACGGCTCCTCGGCGCCATCGGATTGCTCCTCGTGTGCAGTCTGCCATTGGCCGCGCAGGCCGTCGACATCATCCGTGGCCGTGTCATCGGCACGGATGCACAGGCGATTCCCAATGTGCTCGTCACGGCGACGACGCTGAGCGGCAACGTCAGTCGCTCGTCACGCACCGACAAGAACGGCCGCTATACGATTTCCTTCCCCGGTGGGGAAGGCGACTATTGGGTCACCTTTTCGGCCGTCGGCCTGGGCCCGCGTCGCTATCAGGTGAAGCGGACAGCGGACCAGGAAATTCTGATTGCCGACGCGCGCATGGCGCCGGCGACGATCACGCTTGATGCCGTGCAGGTCACGGAGCGGGCTGGCGCGTCGCGTACCGATACCGTGTCTGATGTGTCGGGGTCCGAAAAGTCGGTTGACGATGCCACCGCCGGATTTTTGAATGCCGATCAATTGGGTGACCTCGCCGCGATGGCGTCGGCGATTCCCGGCGTGCAGTTGCTGCTTGGTGCCGACGGTGCCGCCGACGCATTCTCGGTGTTCGGCCTGGGCGGCGACCAGAACAACACGCAGCTCAACGGGCTCAACTTCGGCGATGCCGCAGTGCCGCGTGATGCGAATGTGATGACGTCGCTGTCCACGTCGCCGTACGACGTGTCGCGCGGTGGCTTCTCCGGTGGGCAGCTGCAGGTGCGGACGCGCTCAGGCTCGAACTTTATCCGGCGCAGTCTCAGCGGCAACCTGATTACGCCCCAGATGCAGTGGCTCGACCAGACCGGTCTCGCCACGGGTCAGCAGTACACGAACATCTCGCTGGGCGGCTCGGCGTCGGGACCGATCAAGGCCGATCGTGCCTTCTTCAACTCGTCGTTCCAGTACGATCGTCGCTTGCAGGATCTGCAGACGCTCCTGAGCGAAAGCTCGCTGGGCTTCGAAACGGCCGGTGTGGCGGCCGACTCGGTGGCGCGCCTGCTCAGCATTCTCGGGACCAGCAACGTGCCGATCACGGTGGGCGGGTACTCGCCGCAGCGTATCGTGAATCGTGCCACGCTGCTCAATAGCTTCGACTACGTGCAGCCCAATTCGAATCGCGGCAACACGTTCGCGATCACGCTGTCGGGCAACTATTCGGGCACGGCGCCGGTAGGTGGTGGCGGTGGTGGCGGTGGTGGCGGTGGTGGCGGTGGTTTCGGCGGTTTCGGTGGCGGTTCGGCGAGCCTGTTCACGCCCACCCGGGACGGTACGCGCGACAGCTACGGCGGGGCCCTGCAGGCGCGTCACAGCGGCTTGCTTGGCGTCAAGGGCATCTTCACCGAAAGCACGCTCGGCTACAGCATGAGCCGTAACGAATCCGATCCGTTCGCGATACTTCCGGCCGGCACGGTTCGTGTCAATTCGCAGTTGGTCGATGGGTCGGCGGCCGTGAGCAGTCTGCTGTTCGGTGGCTCGCCCAGCCTGAACACGGCATCGAGCAACTCGTCGCTGGCGGCGAACAACACGATGTCGTGGTTCTCCAACGACAACCGTCACCGCGTGAAGCTCACCAGTGAGCTCCGTCGCGATGAGTTCTCGCAGAACGTCACGTTCAATCAGTACGGTTCGTTCAGCTACAACTCGTTGGCCGACTTGCAGGCCAACACGCCGGCGTCGTTCACCCGCACGTTGTCACCGCGCACGCGCACCGGCAGTCAGATCGTCGGCGCGATGTCGCTTGGCGACGCCTGGCGCCCCACCAATGATGTGCAGGTGCAGTTTGGCGTACGCGTTGATGGCAATCACTTCTCGCAGGGGCCGCAGTCGAACCCGGCCGTGCTGGCGGCGTTCGGCTTGGACAATGGGGAGGTGCCCAACAGGCTCTACGTGAGCCCACGCGTGGGCTTCTCGTGGACCGTGGGGCAGGCCGACCAAATGGCCCTACTCCCTGGCATGATCCGCGCGCCGCGTGCTGTGATTCGCGGTGGTGTTGGCGTGTTCCAGAATACGCCGGGCACGCAGCTCATCTCCAACGCGATCGACAACACCGGCCTCCCCTCGGCGCTGCAGCAGCTCACCTGTCTTGGCAGCGCCACACCGATTCCGAACTGGACGGCGTACGCGGTGGACGAAGCCAATATTCCACGTACCTGCGCCGACGGCACCAGCGGCACCGTGTTCGCGAACAGCTCGCCCAACATCACTCTGTTCGTGCCCGACTATCTCGCGCAGCGCTCCATTCGCGGCAACCTGCAGTGGGCGGGTGCGGTGCTCAAGAATCGCTTCATGCTTTCGGTGGACGGCACGTACTCGCGCAATCAGCGACAGCAGGGCGGTGTCGATCTCAACTTCCCCGATGTCCAGCAGTTCACGCTGGCCAACGAACTCAATCGTCCCGTATACGTGTCGCCGCTGGCGATCGTGCCGACCACGGGTGCGGTGGCGTGGCGCAATGCGCGTGTGGTCGACGCCTTCGGTCGCGTGACCGGACAGACCTCCACGCTCGAGGCGGAAAGCAAGCAGATCAACGTGAGCCTGCGTCCGGCCGTGTTCAACTCGCACTACAGCTGGAGCTTGGCCTACGTGTTGGCCGATGTGCGTGAACAGTTTCTTGGCTTCAACAGCACGGTCGGTTCGCCAACCGGTACCGAATGGTCGAGAGGCGCCTTCTTCTCGCGCCACCAGATTCAGTATTCGTTCAGCTACAACGCCTGGGATGCCGTGCGTATTTCCTGGAATGGTGGATTCCGCTCGGGCATCAACTACACGCCCACGATCAATCAGGACGTGAACGGCGACAGCTACGGCAACGATCGCGCCTTCGTCTACGATCCAGCCACCGTTTCCGACCCGGCGCTCAAGGCCGGTCTTGAGAACCTGCTGGCGACGGGTACGCAGGAGGCGGTGTCCTGTCTGCGTAGTCAGTTGGGTCAGCTCGCGGCGCGCAATTCTTGCACCGGACCGTGGAGCCTGAGCGGCAACTTGAATATCTCGTTCAACTCGCTCAAGATCGGATTGCCGCAACGCACCACCTTGCGCCTGCAGATTGCCAATCCGCTGAACGGTCTCGATCGCTTGCTGAACGGCGAATCTGGCCTGAAGGGCTGGGGCGCGACTCCGGCTCCAAGCGGTCAGCTGCTGTACGTGCGCGGTTTCGATGCCGCCTCGAACAGCTTCAAGTATGAAGTAAACGAGCGCTTCGGTTCCACGCGTCCGGCGCAAACCACGCTGCGCTCTACGCCGATGTCCATCACGATGTCGATGAGCGTCGACGTCGGTCCCACGCGCGAACAGCAACAGCTGCTGCAGCAGCTCGATCGTGGCCGTTCGCGCGCCGGCAACAAGCCGACGTTGCAGCAGCTTCGTGGTACGGCGACCTCCGGCATCATCAATCCGATGCAGCAGCTGCTCCAGCAGGCCGATACGCTCAAGCTCACACGCAAGCAGGCCGACAGTCTGGCCACGCTCAACCGCTATTTTGTGCTCCGCTCCGACAGCATTTGGAATCCGGTGACCAAGTTCCTGTCCGAGCTGCCCGATAAGTACAATCACGATGCTGCGTACGGCCGCTACAAGGACGCTCGCGAGCAGACCGTCGACATGCTCATCCTGATCGTGCCGGGCATCAAGAGCATGCTGTCGCCCGCGCAGTACCGCGTGCTTCCCACGTCACTCGCCAGTTTCCTCGACAAGCGCACGTTGCAAGGTGTGCGCTCGGGTACCGCTGGTGGTAACCAGTTCGGCGGCGGCATGGGTGGTGGTTTTGGTGGCGGCGGCGGCCGAGGAGGCAACTGATCATGTCTGAACCGATGCATCGAAATTTCTCTCGACTACCGAGCACTACTCGCATGAGCATCAGTACGAGCAAGTCGCGTACGAAGTCGGCGGCGTGGACGATGGTTGGCGTGTCGATCCTGGCCGCCACCGCATCGACCGCGTCCTCCCAGGTTTCGCCGGAGACGCCGTCCACCGCGACGGTCCCTGTCCGTGACGTCACCGCGCCGCTGGCCAAGGCTACGCGCCCGATCAATGGCGCGAACATGCTGCGCGCGCTGCCCGACGGGTCGATCTTCATCAACGACGTGCAGCGGCGTCAGCTGCTGCGCTTCGACCCCACGTTGCAGAACGTGGTCGTGGTGGCCGACACCGCGCCCGGCGCGCTGATGCCATATGGCCAGCGTCCCATCGGATTGTTGCCGTACCTCGGCGACTCATCGATCGTGGTCGATCCGGCCACACTGTCACTGGTGGTGCTCAACAAGGACGGCAAGACAGTGCGCGTGATGGCGTCGCCGCGTACGAACGACGTGAATACGCTGTCCAACATGAACCTCGGGTCGCACGCCTTCGACCAGAAGGGTCGCTTGTATTACCGGCAGGGCAACGCCGGCGGAGGTCCTGGTGGCGGTGGTATGGCGATGATGTTCGGCAGCGGTAACGATCGCGGTGGTGGTGGTCGTGGCGGTCAGCCGGGCGGGCAGGGCGGTAACAACCAGCAGCAGGGTCGGCCCGGCGCACAAGCCACGCGTCCTGCTGGTGACGATCCCGCGTTCAATACTCGTGGTGGCGGCCAGGGCGGCGGTCAGCCGTTCGGTGGTCCAGGCGGTCGCGGCTTTAATCCCCAGAGCCAGCCCGATTCGGTGCCCATCGTTCGCGTCGATTTCGATACGCGCAAGGCAGACACGGTCACGTTTGTGAAGGTGCCCAAGAACGAAACGCAGATGACGCGTGGCGAAGACGGCAGCACCAAGATCACCATCAAGATCAACCCGCTGCCACAGGCCGATGACTGGGCGCTGTTGAACGACGGTACGGTGGCCGTGATGCGTGTGCTCGACTTCCATGTCGACTACTACCGTCCCGATGGATCGCATGTGGCGTCGGACAAGCTGCCGTTCGACTGGAAGCGTATCACCGACGACGACAAGACCAAGCTGGTGGATTCGCTGCAGACGCTGGCCAAGGCGGCCACCGAGCGTGCCGCCGGCAACGCGGGCGGTGGCGGTGGATTCCGCATGTCCTTCGAGCCCGTGGCCGCAGAGAAGCTGCCCGACTACTACCCGCCCATCCGCGCCGGCACCACGCTGGCCGACTTCGATGGCAACCTGTGGGTGCTTCCGGCCACGTCGAACCTCTCGGCGCAGCTCGCGACGCAGTTCATGGGGGGCATGGGCGGCCGCGGTGGGCCCCCTGGAGCTGCCGGTGGTGCTCCGGGTGCTCCCGGTGCGGCTGGTGGTGCTCGCGGTGCTGGTGCAGGGGCCGCTGGCGCCCCGGGCGCTCCCGGCGCTCCGCGCGCCGCTGGTGACACCACGCGTG